>NZ_JSBW02000074.1 GCF_000772705.2 Xanthomonas vasicola | reverse complement strand
GGTACACCGCCTGCATGGCATGCGCGGCGTTGATGGTGTGCGCCAGCAACTCTTCCATCCCCGCTTCGCCAAGCCGCTGCCGCCAACGCGTCAGCGAGCTGGCATCGCACGGCAAGCGCGTCTGGAACACGACCTCGCCAGTGAAAAACTGCCAGTACGGATTTTCCAGCCAACGCTCGCACACCGCTTCATCGGACAGGTCGTAGGCGTGCTTGAGGTAGAGCAAACCAGCGATCAGCCGCACCGGCAATGCCGGCCGACCGCCACCGGCCGGGGTGGCCGGCAAGCGCGATGAAAGTGCTTGCTCCAACGCCGTCCACGGCATCCGTTGGCTCAGCTGCGCCAGCGGATGCTGCAGATCGATCTGATTCTCCAGACGCGAACGGAACAACTCGTCGGCGGGTCTGTCTTCGGCAGCAGGACGGCGTGTACGCATGGGCGGAAATTGCAAGAAACCAGCCTTCAGCGTAGCGAACACTGGTAGTTTTAGCACGCCGGTGCAGACATCAAGGCCTTGCGGTCGTTGGGTGGTTGGGGTTTTTCAGGGGCGACTAATGAGGTCCACTGGTGCTAGCCAATTAGGCATCTAATTGGTTAGTGCTAATCTGAGCCGATACCTAAGCAGGCTTCAGGACAACACTTGAAGCGCTTTAAATACAATGAGGGCTGTAATGAGAATTTATATGAGTAGTGTGCGGTCCTCAGCTATCGTGGCCTTTTCTATTTTAGTATCCGCCACATTCTGTGATGACGCCCATGGTTCAGAAAAAGTGCTTGACGAACTGGTCTCGCTATTCAGTAGCGGCGTTACTGTTGAAGAGGCTCAGGTCAACAAATTAATTACGGCTGACAAGGCCGAGATTGTCAGGAACGAGCCCCTTCGTCGTCACTATCGAGTTTCATTGAACGATCGGAAGTCACAGGTAACAGCGTTGAGCTTTGGCGTTCATCGCAGTGACGAAAGCTCTCAGGCTTGGACAGTAGGTGCCCTAGCTGTAATTTCTGCTGACAAAAAAGCCCGAGGCTGTGAAAGATATAGCGAAATCGTAAAAAAATATGCTTTTGTGGAAGGCATACGTGAGCCTCGGGCCGCGATAAAAAATGCAGCTTGGACCCAACCAGCGACATTGACGAAAGGGCCGTATAAAATCTATGTCTCGACGACGGACGTGACCTCGCCTTGGGATGGTCTGATCAACGCGACCGGGAAACCAAGCAAACCGCATCCGCCGCGCTGAGGGCGCTCAAATCGCCGATTTTTTGCCGGTTTCGGCCGTTTGCGGGGTGTTGCCTGGATTACAGGCACAGCTTCCCCGCAGCAGGCATTAACGCTTTGCGCGTCAGCCACAGATTCGACAGTGCAAACAGCGTCAGCACCTGTGCGGTGTTCTTCGCCAAACCGCGATAGCGCACCTTGACGTAACCAAACTGACGCTTGATCACCCGAAACGGGTGTTCCACCTTCGCACGCAGGCTGGCCTTGGTGTGCTCCCAGCGCTTGGCCGGTAATCCCCCCGCAGGTTAGCTGACGCCAGAAGTGGAATTTTCTCGTACCCTTTTCCGAGGAGGTTCCATGAAGACATCCCGCTTCACCGACAGCCAGATCATCGCCGTGCTCAAACAGGCCGAGG
>NZ_JSBW02000073.1 GCF_000772705.2 Xanthomonas vasicola | reverse complement strand
GTGTACGCATGGGCGGAAATTGCAAGAAACCAGCCTTCAGCGTAGCGAACACTGGTAGTTTTAGCACGCCGGTGCAGACATCAAGGCCTTGCGGTCGTTGGGTGGTTGGGGTTTTTCAGGGGCGACTCCTTAGATATCCAGCCATCACAGAGAGCTAGCCGATACGTTTATCAATGCTAGCAAAGCGACAAGCAAATAGCTCAACAATTTCTTGGCAGACCTCCCTACGCATTCACCACCAAAGTGACGTGCAGGAAATCACTTCATGGAAAATTGGACGATGAAGGGGGATTCAGTGTAAGCTCGCAAGATATCTCGCGAGCCGCGAGGCTCCATGCCATTGATAGTTCCAGCCAAAAGCCAGAATTCACCAAATGGGCATCTCTGCAAATTATTGAATAACACATATTTAGGAACTATTGATGAGCAATGGATGGCTTAATTTAGAGGCTAAGCCCCTAGCAAATGGGCTCCAGACTAGCCAACAACACGCATTAAATCCGCCTATAAAAGCAGCAATAATTTCCTTTATCTTTTCATTACTCCTGGTCACACAAAATTCGGCTGCCCAGCAGTTTGAGGTTAGCAAAATCCCACCACTACCCGGTGAATTCAATCCTGAGATTGACAATTATGGAGCCGGCTGCCGAATTCTTCAATGTGGAGGACAAGGCAATGGGCTATGGAATGGACAACCCGCATCAATCGTAGTTATGAGCTATACGGGGCCGGAAGGGCCAGAACTTCGTCCATACACGGCGGCTGGATTTTCAGCAGAAAATAATTGCACCACGGACAATTCCACGTGCCAACCTTCAAGCAGCCGTTATTTCCCTATATTATTGGCAAAACATTGGCAATGCCCAGCTGGATTTGATCCCAATCCAAACAACTTCATGACATGCATTCGTCGGCCAATGGATCCAGGCAAGAACAACGAATGTGATGCCCCAACATCTGGCTCTTGCACCGCAGGAAATCCGGTCAATTTTTTCACGGGTGCTAAGCTACAGAAAGATATAGATTTCTTTGCACCCTCGACAAAACTCCAATTTACGCGCTTTTACACCAGCGGAAATATTGGACTTGATGCAGGCTCTCAGCTGGGCGTCGAGTGGCGACATTCTTATATGCGATCCATCAGAGCCAACCTAACGTCGGGCGCAAGAACCGTTCTACTCACAAGACCAAGCGGCAACTCTTATTTATTTAAGGACGAGGGAAGCGGTGAATGGCCTGCAGAAAGTGACGTGCGCTACCTACTTGAGGAAGTTAGAGAGAATGGGGCACTGGTGAGCTGGCGCGTGCGCGCTCCCGATCAGACCACTGAGGAGTTTGATGCAGCTGGCAACTTGCAGAAAATTGACTACCCTGACGGCGATTTTGTAACCCTTCGCTATACGGACGGAAAAATTTCAACAGTGACTGATGCGGCGGGACGGAGCCTTGCCTTTGCATACAAATATGGGCATCTAGAATTTATCACGCTACCGGATGGGCAGAGGCTGACGTATGCTTTTGATGATAAGAACCGGTTGCAAAGTGCTTCAACGCAGGGCGGCTCAGTCAGATCATATATTTACCAGAACAAGGAGTTCCCCAGCGCCCTGACGGGAATCGTCGATGAGCAAGGCATCCGATTCGCATCCTGGGAATATGATCAGTCAGGTCGCGGGACACGCAGCTATCATGGCGCAGCCTCGGATCCGGTGGATGACACAAAGATCGCCTATGACCAGAGCTCGGCAACGGTAACAAGCGCGCTAGGCGCTTCCTCTTCGTTTGCCATGAACGTCAGCTACGGGCGAGCCAAACTTGCGTCGGCAACTGCCAATTGTCCTGCCTGCGGTACCTCGCAGAGCATTAAGAGCCAAACCTACGATGTCTTGGGCTATGCCAATGTCAAGCAGTACTTCAATGGCACGAAGGTAGATGAAGATTACAACGCGCGCGGGCTTCGCACTCTGGAAACAACATCGCGCGACGGCCTGACCATAAAAACAGTTGCAGTCGCCTGGCATCCCACCCTCCCCACTCCCGTCGCCAGATCGATCTATTCTGGCACTGGCGACCTTTATCAAAAGCAGGAATGGGCGCTCAACCAACGTGGACAGACCTTGACGTCCATCACTACGGATGGCAAGACCGGCGCTGTCAGGAAGGATATGAACAGCTTCTGCGAACAATCAGATGTTGATGCGGGCTCTAGTTGCCCACGCATCGGGCTGCAACTGAGCGCTCAGCACTACGATGATGCTCTATGGCGAACCACACGCTTCAACTATTACATGGCCGATGACGCAGGCTGCGCTCCTACCACCAGCAGCTGCCCGCACCGCAAAGGCGACCTATGGAAAGTCACCAACGCCCTCGGCCAAACCACCCAATACCTCGCCTACGACGGCGCTGGCCGCCCGCTGTCCATCAAGGACGCCAACGGCATCGTCACCGATTACACCTATCATCCGCGCGGTTGGCTGACGGCCACCAAGGTGCGTGGGGCCGATGCGTCCAGCGAGGCCGATGACCGCATCACCCGCATCGACTATTGGCCCACCGGCCTGGTCAAGCAGGTCACCCAACCCGATGGCGCGTTCACTGCCTTCACCTACGATGCGGCGCATCGGCTGACCGACATCGCCGACAACGCGGGCAATACCGTCCACTACACGTTGGACAACGCCGGCAATCGCATCAAGGAAGACACCACCGATGCGTCAGGCACGTTGAAGCGCACGCTCTCGCGTGTCTACAACCAGCTCGGCCAACTCAAGACGCAGGCCACCGCGGCCAGCGATCCGACCGACTTCGCGTACGACGCCAACGGCAACACCACCACCGTGACCGATGCGCTGGCAACCGCGACGCAGAGCGAGTACGACCCGCTCAATCGCCTCTCGCGCACGCTGCAGGATGTTGCCGGCATCAAGGCCGACACCAAGTTCGCCTACGACGCGCTCGACAACCTGACCAAGGTCACCGACCCCAAGGGCCTGGACACCACCTACGACTACAACGGCTTCGGCGATCTGGTGAAGCTCACCAGCCCGGACACTGGCGTCACCAGCTACACCTACGACAGCGCCGGCAACCGCGCCACCCAGACCAATGCGCGCGGCAACACCACCGCCTACAGCTACGACGCGCTCAATCGCCTGACCAAGGTCACCTACCCCACCACCAGCCTCAACGTCACCTATACCTACGACGTGACGCAAACGGCGTGCGCCAGCGG
>NZ_JSBW02000072.1 GCF_000772705.2 Xanthomonas vasicola | reverse complement strand
GCTGACGCGCAAAGCGTTAATGCCTGCTGCGGGGAAGCTGTGCCTGTAACCCAGGCAACACCCCGCAAACGGCCGAAACCGGCAAAAAATCGGCGATTTGAGCGCCCTCAGCGCGGCGGATGCGGTTTGCTTGGTTTCCCGGTCGCGTTGATCAGACCATCCTTTGTGGGCTCTCCAATGGATATTGCTGCATCACTTTTGCTCTGCAACTACCACCATGTCAGAAGCGCATGGAGAAGTACGACTATCTGTCTGGACACCACTTTTTCTGCAACTGCCGACAACGAACGGTGGTGCTTGCACGCGTACGGGCGTGGAACCTTACGGCCTAAATGCCGCGTAAGAGATGACATGGGCGTACCTGCGGCGTGTCCCACGCCGGTATGCGCGCAAGCGCCCGCGGGAGACCCAAGCGCTTGCACAGAAACGTCAGCAGAAAACCTAAGTCAGACAGGCATACAGATCACGATGCATGTGCCTTGCGAACAGCCGTCGAGCTTAGGGGACGTTGAGCTGAGCAAAGGTTGAGTTGAGGAAGCGCCGACGCGCGGCACCACATCCAGCACCGGGACAAGCCGCCAATCCATTCGCAGGAGCTCGGTACTCACACGCTTCCGTCTCCGGGGGCGACATCGCGCTTTGCAGAGTGCGGCTGCCCACGCGGCTATGCAGCGCAGCACAGGCCACGCGCTGTTGCCTACACGACGCCACGGCCTACACTGCGCACGCCGGTCCGGGGCAGGTGCCCTGGAGGTTGCGGGAGTTCGCCATGCTTTACCGTCGTCTGGGTTCCACCGGGCTGCAGCTATCGGCCTTGTCGTTTGGTGCCTGGGTCACCTTCGGCAAGCAGATCGGGCGCAGTGAAGCGCGCAATCTGATTGCCGCTGCCTGGGACAATGGCGTCAACTTTTTCGATAACGCCGAGGTCTATGCACGTGGCCGCGCCGAAGAAGTGATGGGCGATGTGATCGCCGATCTACGTCTGCCACGCGATGGCTTCTGCGTGTCGAGCAAGGTGTTTTTTGGTGCGGTGGACAGCCCGCGTCCGACCCAGCGCGGCCTCTCGCGTAAGCATGTCACCGATGCCTGCCACGCCGCACTCAAGCGCCTGCGCGTGGAGTACCTGGATCTTTATTACTGCCATCGGCCCGACCCGGACACGCCGATCCAGGAAACCGTGCGCGCCATGGATACGCTAATCCGCCAGGGCAAGGTGCTGTACTGGGGAACCTCCGAATGGAGCGCGGCGCAGTTGCGCGAGGCCATCGCCATTGCCGAGCGCGAGTACCTGCATGCGCCCGCGATGGAGCAGCCGCAGTACAACCTGCTCCACCGCGAGCGGCTGGAGCGCGAATACGCGCCACTGTGCGAAGGCGGGCTGGGCACCACGATCTGGTCGCCGCTGGCGTCTGGTTTGCTGACCGGCAAGTACAACGCCGGTGTGGAGGCCGACAGCCGTCTGGGGCAGCCGGGCAATCAATGGCTGCAGGACGAAGTACTGGGCGCACCGCAAGCGCGTCGGCTCGAGCGCGCGCGTGCGTTCTGTGCGCTGGCCGCCGAGCTTGGACAGTCGCCGGCTCGCCTGGCCATCGCCTGGTGCCTGCGCAACCCGCATGTCTCCAGCGTGATCCTGGGCGCCAGCCGGGTGTCTCAGCTGGAGGAAAACCTCGGCGCCCTGGAGACCTTGAATCAGGTCGATGCCGCCGATTGGACGCGCGTGGAGGCGAGCACGCGCTGAGTCGCCCGGCGTGTTACCAGGCTGATATGTGTGAATGCGGCCTTCGTCATCCACGTGGGTGCGCTTGCCGGGTCGTGGAGCGATGCCCCAGCCGACCAACTCGGAGTCGGCTGTTAGCGTCCTCCACGCTGCTGGGCAGTGCGCAGCGGCGGCGGGATCGCGCGCTGTGGTTGGTGGTGCCGGCGTTTGGCAGCGGATTTGCTACGTGCCGGTTTTGCGCTGGCAGCGGGTGCAGGTGCCTCGCGCGCGCGGCGACGAATCATTGAGCGGTTTGCGCAGTGCCCGAGCCCGTCTGTGTGCATTTTGATTGGCTATTTCAATCGAAATTCGGTAAGCGATCCAAACATCAAGCCTCTCAAATGAGAATGGCTCTTGATAATTAAATGAGAATGGTTATTATTTGCCTGGCCAACCGACTGGAGATCCAGATCATGACCGCTCACCCCGTGCTGCTCCGCTCCGAACCGGTCAACCTGCGCGACCGCGCCACACCGCGTGCTGTGCCCGCCGAAGACCTCATCAGCAGCGAGGCGTTGCTCAAGGGCCGTCGCGAAGTGCTGATCCAGCACGGCGACCGCGTCTATCGCCTGCGCCACACCAGCAACGACAAGCTGATCCTGACCAAGTAAGTCCAGCAAAGAGCACTAAGCGTAGCTAACGAAACGACTGCGTTCACCGCCATGCGGGCGCGGCCGGTGCTCGGAATCGGCATGTACCCCTCTTACACTGCGGTTCTGAGTGCGCCGTCCACACCCGCCTGGCGACTGCTCGCTACGTTTTATTAGCCGCTCTAAGGCTGCGCACCACCGAGTGGGTGCAGCCGCTGTTGCAAGGCAATCGCACGCGCACCCCGAGTGCCGCTCAAGCGATCCTTCGCACGCAACGCTCGGTCGCCATTGCATTTGATATCACCGCACTCGCTCAGCGCGCGTGCCGGAAGAACGCAGCGGGCGCTGCCGCCGCCGCCCGCCACTCAACGCTCCACCCTTTGCCATCAGCGGCGTGTGCCGCGTTGCGCGCCGTCGAGGGTTTTTCCATAAAGGTTTCTGATGATGCGCCTGCATCCGCTGGTGGTCGCGCTGTTGCTTGCGCTGCCTGTTGTTTCGTTGTCTGCCCACGCTGCCGAAGTCGATGCCGGCGCCGAGACCGCGCGTGAAGTGCACGACTTTGATCAATTGCAGGTCACCGCCACGCGCACCCAACGTGCGCTGGTGGATGTGCCGGGCACGGTGGATGTGATCGATCGCGAGCAGCTGGACAACCAACTGGTGCGCGAACTCAAGGATGTGTTTCGCTACACCCCGGGTGTTTCGGTCACCAGCACCAGCGGCCGCTTCACCGGTGCCAACGGCATCCGTATCCGCGGGCTGGATGGCAACCGCGTGGCGATTCTGGTGGACAACGTGCCGGTGTCGGACACCTTCAGTTTCGGCAGCTACCTCAACGCCAACCGCAACTTCGTCGATCTTGAAACGCTCAAGCGCGTTGAAGTGGTGCGCGGGCCGGCCAGCGCGTTGTATGGCTCGGATGCACTGGGCGGCGTGGTGGCCTTCGTCACCAAGGATCCTTCGGATTATCTGAGCGCCGACAAGCACAGCTACGTCGGCCTGAAGTTCGGTTACGAAGGCGACTGGAACGGCCTGTTCGCCGGTGCCACCGGTGCGTTTGGCGGCGAGCACTGGAGCGGCATGGTGGCGGTGAGTCATCGCCAGGGCCAGCAGGCCCAGAATCAAGGCGATAACCGCAGCCGTGATTTCACCCGCACCGCGGCCAATCCGCAGCGCATCGATGGCCGCAGCGTGCTCG
The DNA here is from genome assembly GCF_000772705.2 of Xanthomonas vasicola. Taxonomy (GTDB): domain Bacteria; phylum Pseudomonadota; class Gammaproteobacteria; order Xanthomonadales; family Xanthomonadaceae; genus Xanthomonas; species Xanthomonas vasicola. The sequence continues at coordinate 20,518 of NZ_JSBW02000072.1, read as the reverse complement.
CCAAACTGGTGTACGCGCCAAGCGCGCAACAGCGCTTCAAACTCACCGTCGAAGGCAACGAAGACGACGGCAGTATCGATGCATTGACCGGTATCGACACGCGTAGCCCGACGGCCTCGCTGCGCATCCTGTCGCAGGAAGGCCGCGATCATCAGACCCGTGCGCGGGTCTCGCTGCGGCATGAAATCGATGCGCTGGATTCTGCACTGGCCGACGATCTGCAGTGGCAGCTGTATCGCCAGGACAGCGAGAGCTTGCAGCGCACTGAAGAGTTGCGCGGCAACAATACGCGCCGGCATAACGCGCACACTTTCGATCAGCGCGTTTACGGGCTGCTGGTCAACGCGCACAAATCCATCAATACCGGCATGCTCGGCCACGAGATCACCTACGGCTTGGATGGCACCTGGACCGATACGCGCGCCAAGCGCGATGGCTATTCGGTGAATTTAGCCAACGGCGTGGTGAGCAACCGCGTCGGCCAGGACGTGTTTCCGGTGCGCGATTTCCCGATGAGCGAAACCACCAAGCTCGGGGTGTATGCGCAGGACGGAATCGGCCTGCTCGATGGCCGCTTGTCGCTAACGCCCGGCGTGCGTGTGGATGACTTCCGCCTGTCGCCGCAGGTGGACGCTATCTTCCGCGAAGACAATCCGGGTGTGGCTGCCGAGACCCTCGACGAAACCCAGGTCTCGCCGAAGTTCGGCCTGGTGTGGCGGTTCTCCGATGCATGGTCGGCGTACGCCAACTATGCGCATGGTTTCCGCGCGCCGCCGTACAACGACGTCAATATCGGCTTTACCAATCTGCAGGCGCGCTACACCGCCATCGCCAATCCAAACCTGAAATCGGAAACCAGCCGCGGTGGCGAACTGGGGCTGCGCTTCAACGCTGCGGTCGGCTACCTCGGGCTGGCCCTGTACTACACCGACTACCGCAACTTCATCGAATCGTATGCGCCGGCCGGCTTCAACGCAGAAGGGCTGATGCTATTCCAGTCGCGCAACGTAGACGATGTGGTGATCAAGGGTGCCGAAGCGCGCGGCGGGATCGATCTAGGCGTGCTTGCTGGTTGGCAGGGCTGGTCGTTGAACAGTGCGGTTGCCTATTCGGAAGGCGACAACCTCACCGACGGCACCCCGCTCAATTCGGTCGACCCATTGCGCGGCACGCTGGGCGTGGTTTTCGACAGCGACGTCTGGGGCGCGGAATTGATCGGCACCTTCGTGGCCCGCAAACGGCGCCCGCGGCTGGACAGCTATTACGCACCGGGCGGCTATGCCACGCTGGATCTGATGGGGCATTGGGAATTCGCACCCGGCGCCAAGGTCACTGCCGGCATTTTCAATCTGGCCGATCGCCGTTACGTGGACTGGAACGCGTTGCCTAACGGCACGCTGGCAAGTAGTACCGTACTGGACCGCTTCACCGGCGCTGGGCGCACTGCCTCGGTCAGCCTGGCCGTGAGCTGGTAGCGGCCATGCCCAACATCCGCGCATTGCCGTTGTCTTCGCAGGCACGTGCCACCCGCGCGGCGTTGCCGCGACCGCAGCAGTTGGCTGCTCTGGGCACGGTGCTGTGCCTGTACCGGCCCGCATTGGGCAACGAACTGAATGGCTGGCAGCATGCGGTTGCTGCCGCCGCATACCGGCAGGTCGACAGCGACGGCATGCGCGAGAGCATCTGGTTCTTCGATGCCGCGGGCCACTGCTGCTGGCGGCTCTGCCTGCTGCCAGACAGCGATTTCCTGAGCTGGGACCACCTGGTCTCGCGGTTGCCACCACTCCCAACGGACACGCACGAGCTGGGCCTTGGCGAACGGCTCTGGCGCCGCCTGGCCGGACGCCTGCGCGGCGATACCTGGCGTTTAAGCGCACTACGCTTGCAGCCTGCGGCCAGCCACGATCACCCCATCGCCGCGAGCCTGGCCACCGTCTCGGCACTGGGCGCGGAGGTTGCTGCACGGCTGGCACGCGAAGAGGGTATCGATGGCCGTGTGGCCGTGGACGATTGCTGCTGCGCCCGCGCTGCGGCCCTGCGTACTGCCGCCGCGAACGCACGCGGTTCCGATCCCACCGACATGACGACGTCGCTGCTGCGCTTGCGCCGCTGACGTACCCAAAAGAGACTGCCGATGAGCCGACGATTGCCCCGCTGTATTGCCGCCACGCTGAGCCTGTTGCCATTGATTGCCGCCGCCGATGCCCCGCGCGATCGCCAGAGCATCCTGGCGATGCAGGGCGAATACGCTGTGGACTTCGCCTTCGACGAAACCGTGTTGCTCAAGCCCGGTTACGAGCGCGCCTCGGCGATGCGCAGCGGCGCCAGCGAAGTGGTCATCGTGGTGGAAGATTCAGCGCGCAAGCTGGTGCTGCAGCATCTGCTGGTCGACGAAAAGACCAAGCACGTGACCAAGCATTGGCGACAGGACTGGATTTACGAGGCACCGCAGCGTTTCGAATTCACCGCCGAGCAAACCTGGACGGTGCACGCGCTGGCGCCGGCCGTGACCCGCGGCGCCTGGACCCAATGCGTGTATGAAGTCAGCGACGCGCCGCGTTATTGCGGCACCGGCCGTTGGGACTACGCAGATGGTCACCCGACCTGGACCAGCGATTTGAGCTGGCGCCCGTTACCGCGCCGCGAGTACACCAAGCGCAGCGACTACAACGCGCTGTCGGTGATCAACCGCCACACGCTCACACCGAGCGGTTGGACCCACGAACAATTCAACACCAAGGTGTTGCGTAAGCCGGACGGCACACAGGAAGCGATTGCGCGTGAGTTCGGCATCAACGATTACCGCAAGACCACCGAGGTAGAGTTCGCCCCGGCCTATGCGTACTGGAAAGGCACGCAGGGGTATTGGGCCAAGGTACGCACGCGCTGGGCCACGTTTCTGGAAACACCACCGGGCCTGCATCTGAAAACCAAGCCCGATGGCATGGCGATGATCATGCCGATGTTCGAGCAGGCCGATTCAGTGCAACAGGGCAAACGCGTCAAGGACGCGCAAATCGATGCGGTGTTTACGCAGTGGGTGGAGGTAGCGAACTAGGCACCCGGATGTCGTAGGAGCGCGCTGGCGCGCGATTGAGGCTTTATCGGTAGCGCCTCATCGCGCGCCAGCGCGCCCCTACGGGGCATTAGCCTTACTCCTTGAACATCAAGAATGCGGCCACCAGGATCAGGCCGAACGCCGCCCAGTGATTCCACTTCAACGACTGCCCCAGGTAGAACGTGGAGAAGCCGGCGAAAACCAGCAGCGTGATGACTTCCTGCATGCCCTTGAGCTGCGGCGCCGAATACACCGCGCTGCCCAGACGGTTACCCGGCACCTGCAGGCAGTATTCGAAAAACGCGATGCCCCAGCTGACCAGGATCGCGATCATCAGCGGCGTGCTCTTGTACTTCAGATGCCCGTACCAGGCGAAGGTCATGAACACGTTGCTGGCCAGCAACAGCAGGACCGGGTAGATGTAGGCAGTAAAGGGGACGGTGGGCATGGCGGCGGCGAGCGGAAGAGAATGGGGGCCGAAGCATAAGCCAACTCCGTTAAGCGCACGCGACCGTGCCGCCGAGGCCGCTCTAGCGCTGCATGCCCCAACGGCGCACGGACAGCCGCTCAATCGCCTGAAACACCAGGCCTTCCACCAGCAACCCCAGCACGATCACCATCGCCAGACCGGCGAACACCTTGTCGGTGTAGAGCTCATTGCGGTTCTGGAAGATGTACCAACCCAAACCGCCCTGGCCGGAAGTGGCGCCGAACACCAGCTCGGCGGCGATCAAGGTGCGCCAGGCAAACGCCCAGCCGATCTTTAGCCCGGACAGGATCGCCGGCAGCGCGGCCGGAATCAGCAGTTGTGCCACATAGCGTGGCCCGCGCAGGCCATAGTTGCGCCCGGCCATGCGCAGCGTCTCCGGCACCGCCTGGAAGCCGGCGTAGGTGGTGAGCGCCAGCGGCCACAGCACCGAATGCACCAGTACGAACACCAGGCTGCCGGTGCCCAGCCCGAACCACAGCAAGGCCAATGGCAATAGCGCAATGGCCGGCAGCGGGTTGAACATGGCGGTCAGGGTGCCGAGTACATCGCGGCCCCAGCGCGTGGAGGCAGCCAGCGCGGTCAGCACGAAGGCCAGCAACACGCCCAGCGCATAGCCCTGCGCCAGCACCCGTAACGAGGCACCGACACGGCGCAGCAACTCGCCGGACAGCAACCCGTCGTAGAACGCGCGCGCAGTCTGCAGTGCGCTGGGCAGCATCAGATCGTCGCCGACCACACGCGCGGCGATTTCCCAGACGGCGACCAAGACCACCAGCACCAGTGCTTTGCGCAGCCACGGCGGTGCCTGCCAGCCCATGGGCGTCGCGGTGGCGACCAGGGCCGGGTCCAGCGGTGTCAACGCCACTTCGTATTCGGGACGCACCGGCGGAATCGGCGGCACTGCGGTAGCGGTGCTGCGGCTCATGTCAGCGCCTTGCGTTGGCGCACGATTGGGCGGCGTAACGGTGCCACCTTCTCGTCGTCTAGCGCCTCATCGGGCAGATCGAACAGCAGCCGGTGAATGCGCTGCGCGGTTTGCTGGAACGCCACGCTACCGGCGCTGTGCGGGCCGAATGCATGCGCATTGAGTTCGGCGCGCACCTGGCCCGGATGAGGCGATAACAGCAAGACCCGATTGCCGACCACCAACGCCTCTTCAATGGAATGGGTGACGAACAACAGCGTGAAGCGCGCTTGTTCCCACAATTCCAGCACCTGCTCCTGCATGCGCGAACGCGTCAGCGCATCCAGTGCCGCAAACGGTTCGTCCATCAGCAACACGCGCGGACGCATCGCCAGGGCGCGTGCGATTGCCACACGTTGTTTCATGCCGCCGGACAAGGTGTGCGGGTAGGCCTCTGCGAATGCACTCAGCCCGACCTGGGCCAGGCTTTCCTCGGCCCGCTCGCGTGCTTCGGCGCGTCCGAGCTTGCGCGCGGCGCGCAGGCCAAACACCACGTTTTCGCGCACGGTTTTCCAGGGTGCCAACTGATCGAATTCCTGGAACACCACCACCCGGTCTGGCCCAGGCCCGGTGACCGCATGGCCATCCAGACGGATCTGTCCTTCGCGCGGTGCAACGAAACCTGCAACCGCCTTGAGCAGGGTGGATTTGCCGCAGCCCGAAGGCCCCAGCAGCACGAAGCGGTCGGCTTCATGCACATCGAAGCGCACCCGATGGGTGGCCCGCACCACGCGTTGCGCGGAGGCGTATTCCAGGCTGACGTGATCGACTTGCAGCAAGGGGGCCGACATCGCTCAGCTCCCGCCCGTCATCAGCGGGTCGTCGAAGAAGTAATCGCTCACCTTGCCCGGCGCCTGCTTGATCGCACCGCTGTGCTGCATGAATTTGCCCAGCCCCAGCGTGTTCTGCGGTGCCACGGTGAACTGCACCTTAGGGTCTTTGAGTATCTGCAATACCAGCGCACGGTCGATGCTCGACCCATTGCGACGCAGGAAGATATCGGCCGCCTGCTCCGGATGGGCAGTGACGAACTTCGCCGCCTGGTCCAGTGCCGCGACAAACGCGCGATAGGTCTTGGGATTGTCGCTACGGAATTTTTCGGTGGCGTACAACACCGTCGCCGACGACGGACCGCCTTCGATCTCGTACGAACTGGTGACGATATGCGCGGCCGGATTACGCGCCAGCTCCTGTTCCTGAAACGGCGGGCTGGCGAAGTGCGCGGTGATTTCGGTGCGTCCACGGATGATGGCCGCGGCGGCATCTGGATGCGGCAACGCAACCTGCAGTGCGTCGAGCTGATGGGTGCCCTTGTCGCCCCACCGTTGTTGTGAGGCGTGTTGCAAGAAACGTGATTGCACCGAGACACCCGTTGCCGGCACCGCAATGCGGTCCTTTGGCGTGAAATCGCCGATGGATTTGATGCGGGAATTGTTGCTGATCAGGTAGTAGGGGAAATTGCCCAGCGACGCCACACCGCGCACATTCTGGCGGCCGCGCGTGCGGTCCCAGATGGTGAACAACGGCCCGACACCGGCACCGGCGACATCGATCGAACCGGTCAACAACGCATCGTTGACCGCCGCGCCGCCGGACAACTGCAGGAACTGCACGTCGATATCCACACCGGCGGCCTTGCCTTGCTGTTCGATCAACTGTTGATCCTGCGCCACGTCCAGCAGCAAGTAGACGATGCCGAACTGCTTGGCGATACGCAGCTTGCCTTCTGCCTGCGCATGCGCGCTATGCAGCAGTGGCAGCGCGGCCAATACCAGCAGCGCGATGCGCCGCGAAAAACGCCGGCGCGGCGAAGGCGTGTGAGAAGTAACGGTCAAACGCATGCGGCGCTCCAGTGAGGAAGGGGGAGGGAGCAGGTGCATGCTCAGAACGGCGCATCGCCTTCGACGGTGGTGCGGTTGAGTCGACGACGCAGATGATCCGGCGTGCCTGCTGCCAGATGCATCACCGAACGGTTGTCCCAGAACACCATGTCGTGCGGCTGCCAGCGATGCCGATACACCAGCGCAGCACGCGTGCTGTGCTCGAACAGTGTTTGCAGCAGCGCGCGGCTTTCGTCTTTGGGCAGGCCGACAATGCGGGTGGTGAAATGCTCGCTGACAAACAGCGCTTTGCGGCCGGTTTCCGGATGCGTACGCACCACCGGGTGCTGTACCGGCGTCACTTCGGCAATCTGCTCGGGCATCAGTGCCGGGCGCCATGGATTGCGGGCGCGCAACTCTTCGTACTTGGCCAGATAACTGTGTTCGGCACGCAGATCCTGCACGGTGCGCTTGAGCGATTCGGGCAGCGTTTGCCACGCCAGATGCTGGTTGGCAAAGAGGGTGTCGCCGCCTTCGCTGGGCAGCTCTTGCGCATGCAGCAGCGACCCCAGACTCGGCGTTTCCTTGTACGACAGATCCGAGTGCCAATAATGCCCGGCGTCACCCAGGCCGATCGGCTCCCCGTTCTCCTTGATGTTGGACACGACCAGCACTTCCGGGTGCCCGCGCAGTTGGAAATTGCGCAGCACATGGATCTGCAACGGCCCGAAGCGACGGCTGAACTCCACCTGCTGCGCCGGGGTGATGCGTTGATCGCGAAACACCAGCACGTGGTGATCCAGATGCGCCCGATGGATGCGCGCGAAGGTGTCGGCATCCAGCGGCTGCGAGAGATCCAGGCCGATCACCTCTGCGCCCAGCGGGCCATCGAACGGCACAATCCGGACGCTGGAGCTCTGCAGGGTGGAAGCCGCATCGCGCGGCGTCTGCACACGCGCTTCGGAAGTAATGCTGGCCATGACGTGGCACCTCGACGGCAACGAAAGGCCGCCGGGGCCGGCGACCTGACACATCACTCTAGGCAGTCGTGTCGCCGCTGCGAACGTACGATTTGCAAGGTGCTTATGCGCTGCCGGTATATACACACCCGGCTGGCGGTCGACGCATGCAAGCGCGCCGCAACGTCTGTTGCGCTGATTGATGCCTCCGCCGTCAGGCGACGCAGCGCATGCCGTCGCCAGCATGCGCTGCGTTCCCGCGCGCTTAAGCGGCCCACCAACACGTAGCGAGCCGTCGTCAGACGGCTGCGCAGCAGTCTGGGTAGCTGCGCTTATTCGCTACGCAATGCCAACGCCGGTGGTGTGGACAGGATGGGCCGCGTGCCCGACCAACCCGCCAGCAGGCTCAAGGCCAACCCGAATGCACCGCCAATCAGCAGGCGCGGCCAATCCGGCGTCAACGCAATCTCGAAGGCCTGTTTCCCCACCACCGCGCCGATCACCGCCGCAGCGGTCACCGCCAGCGTCGCCGCCAGCAAGCCGAGCGCACCGAATTCCACCAGCACCGCACCGCGCAACTGGCCACGGCGTGCGCCCAGCGTGCGTAACACCGCGCTGTCGTAACGACGCTCGCCCGCGGTGGCCTGCAACGCGGCCAGCAGAACCAGCACGCCGGCCAGCAGGCTGAAGCCCATCACCAACTGCACCGCCTGCGCCACCTGGTCGATGACCTCGCGCACACGGCCCAGGATGGCGTCGATATCCAGCAATGAAATGTTCGGGTAGTCGCGGCTCAATGACGCCAGCTTGGACGCATTGCCGGGCGGCAGGTGGAAGGCCGAAATCAGGTTGTACGGCGCATCGCCGACCGATCCCTGGTTGAGCAGCAGGAAGAAGTTGACCCGGAACGAATCCCAGTCGGCCTTGCGGATGCTGGTCACGGTGAATGTGCGTTGTTGTTCGCCCAGCAGCAAGGTGATGTGATCGCCCAGTTTGAGCTGGTAACGCTGCGCCCAGCCTTCCTCTACCGAGGCTTCCGCTGCGGTGCTGTCGGCTGCCCAGAATTTGCCCTGCAGCAGCGTATTTGCCGGCGGAAATGCATGCCGCCAGGAAAAATTGACCGGGCGGTTGTCGCCGTCGCCATCGTCCTGTGGGTCTCGATCGTCGCGCACCGGCGGTTTGTCGTTGATGGCGACCAGGCGGCCAGTGGAGAACGGCTCCACTGCTGCCCCTTCCACACCCAGGCCGCGCAGGGTCTGCAGCACCGGCTGGGTCTGTTCGGGCTGGATGTTCATCAGAAAGTAGTTCGGCGTGTCCGCCGGCAGGCGGTCGCGCCACTGGCCAAGCAGGCCCGGGCCGACCACCGCCAGCAGTAACAGCGCGCACAACGACAGCGACAGCCCGACCAACTGCACCACACTCAGCCCACGGCGCCGCGTCAGCGACGCAAGGCCCAGCTTCCAGGAACCGCGCAGGCGGTGCTGGATCGGCCGCAGCAAGGCCAGCAAGCCCAGCCCCAGCAACATCGCCACCAGTGCCAGCGCGGCCAAGCCACCCAGCACCCAACCGGCCAGCACCAGATTGCCGGTGGCATACACGGTGAGCGCCAGTGTGGCGGCCAAGGCCGCGCCATACACCAGCAACGAGCTGGGCGGCACCGCAGCAAAACTGCGGTTGAGCACGCGCATTGGCGGCACGTTGCGCAGCCGCAGCAGCGGCGGCAGGCCGAAGCCCAGCAACAGCACCAGGCCGATGCCTGCACCGGCCAGGGCAGGGGTAGCCTGCGGCAGCGGCAGCCGATTCGGGATCAGGCTACCCAGTGCCTGCACCAGGCCTTCCTGCGCAAGCATGCCAAGCCCGATACCGACCAAACAGGCCGGAATGGCAGTCAGCAGCAACTGCAGCGACAGCATCGCCAGGATGTCGCGCTGGCGGGCGCCCAGGCAGCGCAAGATCGCCACGGTGTCGATGCGCCGCATCGCAAACCGATTCGCCGCCAGGGCGGTCGCCACGCCGGACAACAGCACCGCCAGTAATGCCGACAACGCCAGGAAGCGACCGGCGCGATCGAACGCCGCACGCATGCCGCGCTGGGTGTCTTCGATACCGACCAAGCGATACTCGCTGGCGCGTGGCTTCAGCCAGGCACGCAAATCGGCGATCGCATCCGGCGCGCCGGCGAACATCAGCCGATAGGAGGCGCGGCTGCCGGGGCCGAGCAGGCCAGCGCCTTCGATATCGGCGCGATTGACCAGCAGCGGCGGCGCAAGCTGCATCAGTTCACCGGAGGCATCCGGCTCGGCGCGCAACACGCCGGTGATGGTCAGATGGCCGGCACCGAATTCCAGTTGCTCGCCCACGCGCAGGCCCAGGGTTTCGAGCAGACGCGGATCGGCATACGCCTGGCCCGGTGGCGGTGCGCTGGCGACGCTGCCTTCCGTCCCGGCGCCGTCCCTGGACACCAACAGCTGCCCACGCAGCGGGTAACCCGCTCCGACACCACGGATGTTGGCCATCTGACTGGCATCGCCATGGAACAGTACGCTGGGGAAGCTGACCATGCGCGTGCTTTGCAAGCCACGCCGTTTGGCCTCTTCGGCAAAGTCGGCGGGGATTTCCTGCCGCCCGGTCACGCCCAGATCGCCGCCGAGCACTTCGGCCGCGCTGGAGGTCAGCGCCAGGGTGACCCTGTCGACCAGCGTACCCACCGCCGTCATCACCGCCACGCCCAAGACCAGTGCGGCGAATACGGTCAGCAGATCGCCGGCCAGGAATTCGCGGCGCACTGCGCGCGCGGCTTGGCGTACCACGTTCATGCGGCCGAACCGGTTTGTGCGTGCAAGCGGCCGCTATCGATGCGGTAGATGTGGTGGCAGCGCTGCGCCAAGGTCATGTCGTGGGTAACCAGCACCAGGGTGGTGTCGCTGGTGGCATTGAGCGCGAACAGCAGGTCGCTGATCTGCGCGCCGGTGGCCTGGTCCAGGCTGCCAGTGGGCTCATCGGCGAACAGGATGCGCGGCCTGGCCACGAACGCGCGTGCCAACGCCACGCGTTGCTGCTCGCCGCCGGACAGCTGGCGCGGGTAGTGCCGTGCACGTGCACTCAAGCCCACTGCCTCCAGCACTTCGCGCACCCGCGCAGGATCTTCGCGCCCGGCCAGTTCCAGCGGCAGCGCGATGTTTTCTTCGGCGGTTAGCGCCGGCAGCAGGTGGAAGCTCTGGAACACGAAGCCCACTTCGCGGGCGCGCAGCGCGGCGCGGGCTTCTTCGTCGAGCTGGCCCAAGTCCTGGCCCGAGAGCGCAATGCTGCCGCGGCTGGGCAGGTCCAGACCGGCAAGCAAGCCGAGCAGGGTGGTCTTGCCCGAACCGGAGGCGCCAACAATGGCGATACTGTCGCCTTCACTGACCGTCAAGCTGACGTTGTCGAGGATGTGGAGTGTTCCCTCCGGGCCACTGACGGACTTGCCGACCTCGCGGACGTCGATGGCGGTGCGGGTGCTGGAGCGGGGGGCCAGACTGTCGATGAGGAATCTCCGAATGCGTGAAAGAACACTGCGATATGGGGCGCTGGCCCTGTGGCTGCTGACACTCTCCCTGCTTGCGCCGGGGATTGCCTCTGCCAAAAGTCCGGTCGCAACCGCGCCGATCCTGGTCGTCGGCGACAGTCTGAGCGCTGCGCACAACATCCCGGTGCACTCCGGCTGGGTGACGTTACTGGACCAGCGCCTGAAACGTGACATGGCGACGCCACCGCCGGTCGTCAATGCCAGCATCAGCGGCGAGACCACCTCCGGCGCGCTGACCCGCTTGCCCGGCCTGCTGGAAAAGCACCATCCCGGCGTGGTGGTGATCGAACTCGGCGGCAACGATGCGTTGCGCGGACTGACCCCGAACCAGCTTAAGGGCAACCTGGAAAAGATGATCCAGCTCAGCCAGCAGGCCGGCGCCAAGGTGCTGCTGCTCGGGATCGATGTGCCGCCGAACTATGGCCCAGCCTACCGCGAGCGGCTCAAGGCGACCTACGCCGACCTCTCAAAGCAGTACAAAACCGAGCTGGTGCCGTTCTTCCTGGAGAAGGTCGCGCTGCAGCCTGGCCTGATGCAGGCCGACGGTCTGCACCCTACCGCCGCTGCGCAGCCGAAGGTGCTGGAGACGGTGTGGCCGGCGTTGCGCCCGCTGCTCGGGCGCTGAAGGCCGAGCAGCGCAAAAGTTATTCAGTCTTCACGCCCTATCCACCGTCGATCCGGCATGTTTCACAAAGCTGAAGACCGAGGAAAGTCCATGCGTCAGACCAAGGAAACGTCCGGCCTCGTGCTGGTCGTCGAAGACAATCGCAATATCTCAGAAATGATCGGCGAGTACCTGGAAGGCCGTGGCTTCGAGGTCGACTACGCGCAAGACGGCCTGGACGGTTACCGTCTGGCTGCCGAGAACAGCTACGACGTGGTCGTGCTGGATCTCATGCTGCCACGCCTGGACGGCATCGAGGTGTGTCGCCGCCTGCGTAACGACGCACGCAAGTCCACCCCGGTGTTGATGCTGACCGCCCGCGACACGCTGGACGACAAGCTCACCGGCTTAGGGTTCGGCGCCGATGATTACCTGACCAAGCCGTTCGCGATTCAGGAACTGGAAGCACGCCTGCGTGCCCTGATCCGTCGCGAGCGTCGCCAGGTGGGCTCGGAAGTGCTCAAGGTCGCCGACCTGGTGCTCGACCCGGTGAGCATGCGCGCCACCCGTGCCGGCACTGAGCTGCAGCTCTCGCCGATCGGCCTTCGCCTGCTGACCATCCTGATGCGCGAATCGCCGCGTGTGGTGACCCGCCAGGAAATCGAGCGCGAGATCTGGGGCAACGGGTTGCCGGATTCGGACACTCTGCGCAGCCATCTGTACAACCTGCGCAAGATCATCGACAAGCCGTTCGACCGCCCGCTGCTGCACACCGTGCAGAGCGCCGGCTATCGCATCGCCGACATCGCCCAACCGATGGCGTGATGTCCTTGGCCGGTCGCCGTTCTGGCGGCCGGCTGCTGTGTAGGCGCCCACGCGCCGATCGTTTTCCTGTGCTGCCGGCTGGTTGCACGGCGGACTCACGGAAGCGTTGCCTATACTCCGGCGCTCTCCCCTGGATGCAGCAATGCCACACGGGCTCCCGCGAAAAATACGTCTCGCCTTCCTGCTGCAGGTCGCGTTGGCGAGCCTGGCCCTCGTGCTGGCCGGGTATTTGGTGTCGTTCGTCATCAAATACAGCCTGGTGCGCACCGTGCTCGCCGACGAAGCTGTGCATTTTTGGCAGATGCAAAAGAGCGTGCCTGACAATCGGCCGCCGAATACGCGCAACATCCAAGGGTATTTTTCGCCCGCCGGCACTGCTGCCGAGCGTGCGCCAGCAGCGTTGCGTCATCTGCCGCCCGGTTTCAGTGAAGTGGCTGCCGCCGATGCGCTGGTGTATGTCGATCAACGCCCGGAGGGGCGGCTGTATTTGGTATTCCCGCGCTCGCGTGCGGCACATCTGACGCTGTGGTTCGGCGTGGTGCCAGCGATCGTGGTGTTGCTGGCAATCTATGGCGTGTCCTGGTTTACCTACCGTGTCTCCAAACGTCTGGTCTCGCCGATCAGTTGGCTGGCGCGGCGTGTGTCGCAGTGGGACCCACGTAACCCGGATGTGGAGGAATTGGCTCCAGAGCGTTTGCCTGCCGAATTGCAGGGCGAAACGCGCCAGCTTGCTGCCGCCTTGCATGCGTTAGGGCTACGCGTCAGCGAGCATGTGGCGCGCGAACGCAATTTCACCCGCGATGCCAGCCATGAATTGCGTACGCCACTCACGGTGATCCGCGTGGCCAGTGACATGGCATTGGCCGACGACGAATTATCGACGCGCACCCAGCGCAGCCTGCGTCGCATCCAGCGCGCCGGCCACGATATGGAAGCGGTGATCGATGCGTTCCTGATCCTGGCACGCGAAGCTGAGATCGATCCGCAAAGCGAAAACTTCGATGTCGCCGAACTGGCCAGAGAAGAAGTCGAGAGCGCGCGTGATTTGCTCGGCGACAAGCCAGTGTCGTTGCGCATGGTCGGTGACCGCAGTCTGCAGATGTTCGCACCGCCCAGGGTGATGCGGGTGGTACTCAGCAATCTGTTACGTAACGCCTGCGCTTACACCGATACCGGCAGCATCGATGTTGAGGTGACGCACGACCGCATCGTGGTGCGCGATACCGGTATCGGCATGAGCGAGGAAGCGCGCGCCCGCGCGTTCGAACCGTTCTTCCGTGCCGACCCCACCCGCCCGCAAGGCACCGGCCTGGGTCTGTCGATCGTGCGCCGGCTCTGCGACCGCTTCGGCTGGCGTATCGAATTGCACAGCGAACCTAGCGTCGGGACCTCGGTGGCGGTGGTGGTGGCCTGAGGTAGCGATCGGTAGGCATGGCGCTGGCTGATTGCGTGGTGCTGCCGGCTAAGTGACGAGGCTGCAGATACCAGAGAAGCGTACGCACGGCTGCTGCCGACGGGATTCGATCACCGCGTCGACGGCCAAATTGAGCAGCTTGGCAGCCGTCTCGATTAACACTCGCCGGCCACCGATAGAGCGCGCAGATACGGCCCACCACTGCCAAGGTAATCCGGCATATCTGCGGCAAAGTGCAGGCGTCGGTGCGATCAGTGCAGCGCGCCCGACGCTGACGTTCTTGTAACGGCTCTTAGCGACGTTATAGATGGTCGAGCATCTGCAGCCGTATCTCGCGCACAGCGATGCGATGGTTGCTGCGTGCGCAGAAGCAGAGACCTAATTCAGCGGCGTGCGTGAGCGACTTCGACGCTTTGTCCCCACGCCGACAGACGCGCTGCAGATGAAACGCCAGCCTGCGCACCGGCCGATCCGGCGCCGGGCGCCGGATCGATTGCATTGCGTTTAGCGTTCTTCCAATACCGGTGCCACGACCTTGCGCCAGATCGTGTACCCATCGGCCGTCATGTGCAGCCTGTCTGCGCGGAACAGTTCTGCGCGCGGTTGGCCGCCGGTATCGAGCATCGGCGTGTAAACATCCACGTAATCCACGCGCGGCAGCGGCGCGAGCGCTTCCTTGATCAGCCGGTTGGCAGTGATGACCTTCGGCAGCAGCTGCGCGCGTGACGGACTGGGCTTGATCGACAGGTAGCTGATGCGTGCCTTGGGCAGATCGCGGCGGACGCGCGCCACGAATGCCAGCACGTCATCGCGCACCTGCTCGGGTGTGCGGCCGCTGTTGAGGTCGTTGTCGCCGGCATACAGCACCACCTGGCGCGGTGCATACGGAATCACGATGCGGTCTGCGTACCACGTGCTGTCGCGCACTTCCGAGCCGCCGAAACCACGGTTGATGACCGGCTTGCCCGGGAAATCCTGCGCCAGCGTTTCCCAGAACCGGATCGACGAGCTGCCGACGAAGACAATGCCGTGTTTGGGAGGCGGCTGACGCGCGTCGCTTTCGGCGAAGCGTTGCATGTCTTCTTCCCAAGCGGCGTTTGAGACCTGCGTCGGCACAGCGGGAGCGGTGTGCAATGCGTCGGCGGACACATGGCCGGACATCAGGGCGAGGGCGCACAGCACCGTGCGCAGGCGATAGAGGGTCATGCAGGCACCTTTAACAATGAAGCGGGCTGCCATGGTGCGACATGCTGGAAGCTGAGGGCAAACCGGCCGGTAACTGGCGGGGCGCAGCGGCACGGTGCAAGATTCGCACTTTCCCCAGCAGCGACCCTGCCATGCGTTCGAGTTGTTCCCATCTCCGCCCTTGCGGCAGGAAGCGCTGACGTATGGCCGATCAATTGGGGCACGTCCCGCGCGGCCCGCGCCGTATGCTCAAGGCGGCGGTCTGGTCGTGGCAGGGATTGCGCGCGGCGTGGCTGCACGAATCCTCGTTCCGGCTGGAAGTCTGTCTGGCGGTGGTGCTGGTACCGCTCGGTCTGTGGCTCGGGCAGTCGGGACTCGAACGTATTGCACTGATCGCACCGCTGTTGATCGTGTTGGCTGCCGAGCTGCTGAATTCTGCGATCGAGGCGGTGATCGAACGCTACGGTCCGGAGCATCATGTGCTTGCCGGGCGCGCCAAGGACATGGGCTCGGCCGCGGTGTTCGTGCTGCTGATCAATGTGCTGCTGTGCTGGGGATTGATCCTGCTGCCGCGGCTGTTCTGAGGCAGCGCTGCGGCTGGACCGCTGGGCAGGGCCATGTGCATGCGGGCTTGACTTGGCCCATGGCATGCTCGGCTCTCTTTCAACGGAATCGCCTGCATGCCAGTCCTGATTCGCGCCCTGGTGTTGCTGATCCTGACCGCTTCGCTGTCCGGTTGCGGCTATAACGCGATCCAGCAGAAGGAAGAAGGCGTCAAGGCCGGTTGGTCGGAGGTGCTTAATCAGTATCAACGCCGCGCCGATCTGATTCCCAATCTGGTGCGCACCGTGCAGGGCTATGCCCAGCAGGAACGCCAGGTGCTGACCGAAGTGACCAATGCGCGTGCGCGCGTGGGCCAGATCCAGGTCAATGCCGATGACGAAGCGTCGCTGAAGCAATTCCAGCAGGCGCAAGGTGAGTTGGGTAGTGCGCTGTCGCGGTTATTGGTGGTCAGCGAAAACTATCCGCAGCTCAAGTCGGACCAGTCGTTCCGCGATCTGCAGGTGCAGCTGGAAGGCACCGAAAACCGCATCACCGTGGCGCGCGGCCGCTATATCCAGACCGTGCAGGACTACAACACGTATATCCGGTCGTTCCCGCAGGTGATTACGGCGAAGATGTTTGGGTATCAGCCCAAACCGAATTTCAGCGTCGAAAACGAAGCGCAGATCTCGCGCGCTCCACAGGTGGATTTCGGTAATCAGCAGGCGCCGCAGCAAATGCCGCAGCAACAGCCTGCGCCGCAGCCTGCCCAGTAATCAGCTGTTGTGCGTTTGCGGTGCCCGTGCAGTCGTCGCGTATTGCATGGTCCTCGGGTGAGGCAAGGTCATCGAATGATGTGCCGTGGGTTGAGTGAAGTGCAGTAGTCGGTAGCAAGTGCGGTACGCGCGATGTCGAACAGCGCACAGCACGCGCCAAGGCAATGCCACTGCCAAACAGCGCTTCAGTAAAAATCGGTGGAACACATCAACCCAGCGCGTGTGAATGCGAAACGTGCCGGAGCGGATAACTAGTCCCTCTCTCATCGGGAGAGGGGTTGGGGTGAGGTTACGCCGCGAAGCCTCGTAGTCGTCCCGACTGCACGTAGCTCTGCATTTCCTTATCCGCTTCTGCAGGGCACCTTCTCCCCATGAAGGAGACCAATGCCCCGCAGGGAGAAGGAATAGCAAAATCCAGCGCTGATCGACGATCAGCGCGCATCAGCTAGGAGTTGGCAATGTGGCGAACGTATTTGAAAGTTGTGTGGATGATGGCGTTGCTGCTGCTGCCGGCGTCACTGCTGGCGCAGGATTTGGCTGCCATCCCAGCGCTGCGCTCGCCGGTCGTCGATGTCACCGGCACGCTGGATGCGGAGCAGATCCAGCAACTTGAACAACAGGCGCTTGCCTTGCAACAACGCAAGGGCGCGCAATTGCAGATCCTGATCGTGCCGACCACGCAGCCGGAAGCGATCGAGCAATACACCCAGCGCGTGTTCGACCAGTGGAAGATCGGCCGCAAGGGCGTTGACGACGGCGTGCTGCTGCTGGTGGCCAAGGACGACCGCCGCGTGCGCATCCAGCCTGGTTACGGCCTGGAAGGCGCCATCCCCGACATCACCGCCAACCGCATCATCCAGGAGTATCTGGCGCCGCGCTTCCGTGAGGGCGACTACGCCGGCGGCATCAGTGCTGCAACCGCAACGTTGGCCGGCCTGATCGAGGGTGAGGCCTTGCCGCCGCCAGTCAGTGGACATGCCGATGGCGGTAACGGTGCGGGCGGCGGCGGCTGGATCATGGCGCTGTTCATCGGCTTCGTGGTGGCCATGGTTGCGCGCGGCATCCTGGGCGCGTTACCTCGCCCGCTGCGCGCCTTGCTGACGGGCGTTGCCGCGGGTGGCGCGGCATTGCTGTTTACCTCGTTGCTGTTCGCCAGCGCGGGCGCGGCGGTGATCGGCTTGCTGGCCGGCCTTGCCTCTGGCTCGCCGGGTCGCTTCGTCGGTGGCGGAGGCTGGGGTGGCGGCTTCGGTGGATTTGGCGGCGGTGGCCGTGGCGGTTTCGGCGGCGGTGGTGGCTGGGGCGGTGGCGGCGGGTCATCAGGAGGCGGTGGCGCCTCGGGGAGCTGGTAATGCGGTGGCTCAGGCATATTTTCGCGCCCTCGGCGCAGAGTCGTTTTCCAGCCGCGTGCATGGACGCCATCGCTGCGGCGGTGACGGCCAGCGAGCGCTCGCACACCGGCCAGATCATGGTCGCAGTCGAGGCCGATCTGCCGCTGGAGGCGTTGTGGCATGGTCATAGCGCCCGTCAACGCGCCGAGCAGGCCTTCGCGCAGTTGGGCACCTGGGACACCGAGGCCAACAACGGGGTACTGATTTACCTGCTGCTGGCCGACCACGCCATCGAGGTGGTGGCTGACCGCGGCTTGCGCAGTCGGGTGCCGGAAGAGAGCTGGGTAGAGGTGTGCCGACGCATGCAGCAATTCCTGCGCGAAGGCCAGCACGAAGCGGCGGTCCTGGCCGGTATCGAGGCGGTGACCGAGCTATTGGCCGAGCATTTCCCGGCCGCCGACGGTACGCGGCATGAAGACGAGCTACCTGACCGCCCGCAACTCCTAGGCTGAGCGTGCGCAAGCTGTCAGACGCGCAAGGTGTCAGAATAGCGGCCTCGCTTTTCGTGATCCGCGGTCCGCATGATCTATCTGCACGCCATCGACCCCATCGCCTTCTCGCTCGGCCCGGTGCAGGTGCACTGGTATGGCTTGATGTATTTGGCGGCGTTTTTCTCCGCCTGGGCGCTGGGACGCTCGCGCATCCTGCGCGGCCGCCTACCCGGCGTGGACATGGACGGATTTTCCGACCTGCTGTTCTACGGCCTGCTCGGCGTGGTGCTGGGCGGGCGCATCGGCTACATGCTGTTTTATGCGTTCGACACCTTCCTGGCCAACCCGCTGATCCTGTTCAAGGTGTGGGAAGGCGGCATGAGCTTTCACGGCGGCCTGCTCGGTGTGCTGATCGCCTGCTGGCTGTGGGCGCGCAAGCACCGGCTGCACTTCTTCGATGTCATGGATTTTGTTGCACCGCTGGTGCCGCTGGGTCTTGGCTTCGGGAGGCTCGGCAATTTCGTGGGCGGCGAGTTGTGGGGCAAGTTCACCCAGGCCGGCTGGGGCGTGATTTTCCCGCATGCGCCGGAACTGGCGGACCAGTTGCCGGCGCAGATCCAGGCGCAGTACGCCGCTGGCGCGTTGAACCAGTTCGCACGCCACCCCTCGCAGCTCTATGAAGCTGCGCTGGAAGGGGTGGTGATGTTCGTGGTGTTGTGGACGTTCTCGATGAAGCCGCGCGCACGTTATGCGGTCTCCGGTGTGTTCGCGCTGCTGTACGGCGTGTTCCGCTTCATCGTTGAATTCGTGCGCGTGCCCGATGCACCGATCGGCTATCTGGCCTTCAACTGGCTGACGATGGGCCAGATTCTGAGCCTTCCGTTGATTGCCGTTGGCCTGGTGTTGCTGGCGATGTCGCGCCGCGCCCCGGTGTTGCAGCCGGTGCTGCCGACGCCCGCTGGTGTGGAGGCTGCCAAGTGAAGCCGTATCTGGATCTGTTGCAGCACGTGTTGGAACACGGTGCGGAGAAGTCCGACCGCACCGGTACCGGCACGCGCAGCGTGTTCGGCTGGCAGATGCGCTTCGATCTCAATGCCGGCTTCCCGTTGGTGACCACCAAGAAGCTACACCTGCGCTCGATCATCCACGAGTTGCTGTGGTTCCTGCAGGGCGACACCAATATCGGCTATCTCAGCAACAACCAGGTGCGCATCTGGGACGAGTGGGCCGACGACAACGGTGACCTCGGCCCTGTCTACGGCAAGCAGTGGCGACGCTGGACCGGCCCGGACGGTGTCGAAATCGACCAGATGCAGTGGCTGGTGGACGAGATCAAGCGCAATCCGGATTCGCGCCGGCTGGTGGTCAGCGCCTGGAATGTCGGCGAACTGCCGCAGATGGCGCTGATGCCGTGCCACAGCCTGTTCCAGTTCTACGTGGTGAACGGCAAGCTCAGTTGCCAGCTCTATCAGCGCAGCGGCGACATCTTTCTGGGCGTGCCATTCAATATCGCCAGCTATGCGCTACTGACGCACATGGTGGCGCAGGCCACCGGACTGGGCGTCGGCGATTTCGTGCACACGCTGGGTGATGCGCACCTGTATTCGAATCACTTCGATCAAGCGCGTGAACAGCTGACGCGCACACCGCGCGCGCTGCCGACCTTGCGCCTGAATCCCGACGTCACCGACCTGTTCGCGTTCCGCTTCGAAGACATCGCCATCGAAGGTTATGACCCGCATCCGGCGATCAAGGCGCCGGTGGCGGTCTGAGCATTGCTCGCATGATGCGATTAGTGCGCGCTGTATGCTGACGTATGAAAATCATTTTGATCGTCGCCTTCGACCGCAACAACGCCATCGGCCGCGATAACGATCTGCCGTGGAAGCTTCCCGATGATCTCAAGCGCTTCAAAGCGCTGACGCTGGGCAAGCCGATTCTGATGGGGCGCAAGACTGCGCAGTCTCTCGGGCGTGCATTGCCGGGGCGGTTGAATCTTGTGCTGACGCGTTCGGGGCAGGTGCCGTTCGACGGCATGCAGGCGGTGGCATCGGTGGAGCAGGCAATCGAACGTGCCGTGCAAGACGGCGCGCAGGAGCTCTGCGTGATCGGTGGCGGGGAGATGTATCGCCTGACCATGGAACGTGCCGATCTGCTGGCTGTGACCGAAGTGGACACGGCAGTAGACGATGCCGACACGCATTTTCCGCCGATCGATCCGGCGGTGTGGTCGCCTGTGAAGCGTGAGTTGCATGCTGCCGATGACCGGCACGCCTATGCGTTTTCATTCGTGGATTACGCGCGCCGCTGAGCCGCGCATTGTCGAATGCCCGTCGTCATTGCGATGACGACGGGCGCGCCGCGCAATTAGTTGTCCCTGAAAAATCCCCTTCAAGCGCCCCGTGCCGTCTGTGACAGCGGCACGTGGCTAAAGGATGGCCATTCCATCGCCCGCATCCAGGCACGCAAAAACGCGATCCAGCGCAGCAGCCAGCG
>NZ_JSBW02000071.1 GCF_000772705.2 Xanthomonas vasicola | reverse complement strand
AGGTCTGCAATTGGGCGAACATCCGATCCAGCACACCGGACTTAGCCCAACGGTTCATGCGTGTGTACACCGTATGCCAGTTGCCAAAGCGCTTGGGCAGACCGCGCCATTTG
The DNA here is from genome assembly GCF_000772705.2 of Xanthomonas vasicola. Lineage (GTDB taxonomy): Bacteria > Pseudomonadota > Gammaproteobacteria > Xanthomonadales > Xanthomonadaceae > Xanthomonas > Xanthomonas vasicola. Next base: position 11,462 of record NZ_JSBW02000071.1, on the reverse strand, counting down.
CAGCCGTGCTCTGCGACGTAAAGGATGGCGTTGACCACCTGCAGATTGGTCATGCTGACATTGCCGCGCTGCGCAGGTAAGCAATGTTCGATGAGGGCAAATTGTGCTGGCGTGATCTCCATGTCCAATAGTTTAATCGCCCGAGCCATTAGTGTTAACAGGCCCTAGTGAAAGCGCATCTATTGATAGATCAATCCAGCTCCGTTCGTTTAGCCACGCCCAGAACTTATAGCTCCGCCGAGGAAACGGCCAGCACGTTTCCGGATGGAAGTTTGTGCAGACGCGCTGGAGCTTCCTTCTTTGGTGGCTTCATGCAACTCCCCTATCCATCTAACACCTGAGTTAAGCCGCGCAGCGAAGCGGCGTCGGCTTGGACGAATTGTTAGGGCTCAGGCCCAGCGACGGACCGCCCTGCTGTAGGCAGCGTACTGCGCCGGGAAGCGGGAGGACAGGTGCCGCTCTTCCGGCAGGATCTGGAAGCGGGTGATGTACGCCAAGAAGACGGCGACCGCGAGTAGCCCCCAAGGCTGCGCCAAGCAGGTGACCCAGCCGAGCAGCGCAACCGCGTAGCCCAGGTACATGGGTTTCCGGGAAAAGCGGTACGGCCCATGAGTGAGGGCGGACGCGAGCTCCGGCTGGACCGGACTGACCGAGGTGCCGGCATGCCGGAACAGGATCTTGGGCCACGCGTTGATGCCGAGACCCGCCACGATCAGCGCTGCCCCGACACACGAGAGCACCACTGACTGGGCACGGGTCCTAGGCAGGAGCCAAACGATGACCGCCATAGGGCCACAAGGACAGGAGGTGGCACCTTCGCTTCAAGCGGCGACATTGCTCCACGCATGAGCCCTAACACCTGAGTTAAGCCGAACCGCGTAGCGGTTTCGGCTTGAATGAATTGTTAGGCCGCAAGCCGATGCAGCCTGCGCCACGACTGGCGAAGCCCTACAAAGTGTACTAGACCAATGGCGAGACAGGTGGCCGAGCTCACGACCCAGAACGTGGGCTGTTGCCAGGGAAGTAGGCCATGACCGGGACGAACGCTACACCGCGAACGATGTAAACACCTGTAACCGCCGCGAGGACTGTTCGACGTAGCGGAAACGGCCGGAATACGCCCGCGGCCGAGAGTGCGTAGGCAGCCCAGGTGGCCAAGACGGTGGCGATCGCGAGCGTGACCACTTTGGGGTACCAGCTGCCTCCAGCGTGAAGTTGCGCCATCTGCTCTCCGGCGCCTAAGAGGCGGAAGAGCGGTGCGCCCACTACCAAGCATGCAAGATGTGCTAGTGCTGCAACGCCACTCAGCGCGCCGCCGACGATGAGAAGCCTGTTGGTTGGGCCTTCCACGCGATCTCCCTTGCGGACTAACTACTATTGGACCGCCTAAAAGCGGCGTTGCGCCAAGTATCGACTAAGCCCGGATATCTGTGAAGGCTGAATTCCTATTCCGCAGCAATGACTTGCCGGATGGGAACTGACAGTCTCGGCGCGCGCATGTTGCGATGACTGCGTTGCACAGCATGGCCTACCGATGCGTTGCATCGCGCCGGCCATCCGAAGCCAGCTCGCTTCGCCCCGCTCGCCGGCCTCAGCCGTCCAGCAACGCCTTATTCCGCACCGCACCCTTGTCCGCACTGGTCGCCAGCAACGCGTACGCCTTTAACGCCGTAGTGACCTTGCGCGGGCGCACTTCCACCGGCTTCCAGCCCTTGGCGTCTTGCTCTGCGCGACGAAGGGCGAGTTCCTCGTCCGAAATCAGCAGGTCGATCGAGCGCTTGGGAATATCGATCAGGATCTTGTCGCCATCGCGCACCAGGCCGATCGCGCCGCCTGCGGCGGCTTCTGGCGAGGCGTGGCCGATCGATAGCCCCGAAGTGCCGCCGGAGAAGCGGCCGTCGGTGAGCAGGGCGCATTGTTTGCCCAGGCCCTTGGATTTGAGGTAGCTGGTGGGGTAGAGCATTTCTTGCATGCCGGGGCCGCCCTTGGGGCCTTCGTAGCGGATCACCACCACATCACCTGCGACCACCTCATCGGCGAGGATGCCTTTCACAGCAGCATCCTGGCTCTCGAACACGCGGGCAGTGCCTTCGAACACGTGGATGGATTCGTCCACGCCTGCAGTCTTCACCACGCAGCCGTCGCGGGCGATATTGCCGTACAGCACGGCCAGGCCGCCTTCCTGCGAGAACGCATGTGCAACATCGCGGATGCAGCCGTCACTGCGGTCGGTATCCAGGCTGTCCCAACGCGTGGCCTGGCTGAAGGCGATCTGCGTGGGAATGCCGGCCGGGCCGGCCTTGTAGAACGTGTGTACTGTTTCATCGTCGGTCTGGGTGACATCCCATTGCGCGATGGCATCGGCCAGCGTGCGTGCGTGCACGGTGGCAGCATTTGTATGCAGCAGGCCGCCGCGTGCGAGTTCACCGAGAATGGCCATGATGCCGCCGGCGCGATGCACGTCTTCGATGTGGTACTTCGGCGTGTTCGGCGCAACCTTGCACAGCTGCGGCACGCGCTTGGACAGGCGGTCGATATCCTGCATGCCGAAGGCCACCTCGCCTTCCTGCGCGGCGGCGAGCAGGTGCAGGATGGTGTTGGTCGAGCCACCCATGGCGATATCCAGCGTCATCGCATTTTCGAAGGCTTCGAAGGTGGCGATGCCGCGCGGCAGGGCGGTGGGATCTTCGCCGCCGTACCAGCGGTGACACAGTTCCACCGCCACGCGTCCGGCGCGCAGAAACAGTTGCTCGCGGTCCGCGTGCGTGGCGACAACCGTGCCGTTGCCCGGCAGCGACAGGCCCAGCGCTTCGGTCAGGCAGTTCATCGAGTTGGCGGTGAACATGCCCGAGCACGAGCCACAGGTGGGGCAGGCACTGCGTTCGAACTCGGCCACCTTTTCATCAGAGGCGGTGTCGTCGGCGGCGATCACCATCGCGTCGATCAGGTCGAGCTTGTGCTCGGCCAGCTTGGTCTTGCCGGCTTCCATCGGGCCGCCGGAGACGAACACGGTGGGGATATTGAGCCGCAGCGCGGCCATCAACATGCCGGGGGTGATCTTGTCGCAATTGGAGATGCACACCAGCGCGTCGGCGCAATGCGCGTTGACCATGTATTCGACCGAGTCGGCGATGATCTCGCGGCTGGGCAACGAATACAGCATGCCGTCGTGGCCCATCGCGATGCCGTCGTCCACAGCGATGGTGTTGAACTCCTTGGCCACGCCGCCGACGCGTTCGATCTCGCGCGCGACCAGCTGACCAAGATCTTTCAGGTGCACATGCCCGGGCACGAACTGCGTGAACGAGTTGGCGATGGCGATGATGGGCTTGTGGAAGTCGCCATCACGCATGCCGGTGGCACGCCACAGGGCGCGGGCGCCGGCCATGTTGCGGCCGTGGGTGGAGGTCTTGGAGCGGTACTCGGGCATGGCGAATTCGACGGCTGATTGGCGAGCGGTGGCTGGCAATTAGAACGCGTCGTGACCGTTGCTGCTGCAACCGTCACTGCACGCGCAGGGTCTGCACGTTAGCACGCACGCCGGCGTGCACCTGCCGTGCAGCGGTGGGCGCTGCCGGCATGCCGTGCAGATGCCGCTCGTTCGCCATCGCCTTGCGAGCCCGCACGTGCGCGGCGTCGTTGGCCTGTCATGTAATGCGATGTAAACGTATGCGCCCGGGCATGCAGTGGCAGGAGTGCGAACCGGCGCCCAGATCCGGGCGCTGGGGCACGGTCACCATCGAGCGGACCGGTGCGGCCGAGGGGAGCTGCGCCGGCGAGGATCTTTCCAACGGCACCGCAGGAGGCGCCCCGATGTCCGACCATCCATCTCCACGCCGTGCACCAGCGGCATTGCCCCACTCCACCACGCCACCGGTCGCCGGCGGCATCACCCGCCGTCGTGTCCTGCAAGGTGCGGCCGGCGCCGCGGTCGTGGCCACCACCGGCTGGGCAGGCCGCGCAGCCGCGCAAAGCGCCAGCCTGCCGTCCGCTGGCCTCAACCTGTCCGGCCTGGCCTCCAATAGCTATGTGGAGAACGCCGGGATCGGCACGCATTACCGCGCCATCACTTGGCCGCGGCAGGGAACTGCCCGTTCTTCCGTCTGCCGACCACCGCCGCGCGCTTCACGCGTGGGCAGGGTGCGCCGTTGAACGAGAGCTACTGCAAGCAGGTGCAGGACGCGCTGGACAACATCGCTGCGCGCGGCAAGCGCGACATCGTGGAGTTGCACGATTACATGCGGCTGCCGCAGCGGGTGGCTGCCAAGAGCGGATATCGGCGCGATGCCAGCGGTGCATTCGTCGATGCGCGTGGCAACCGCGTCGGCGATCTGGCGGCGGCTGAGCTGTGGGCCGACACCTATCCGCTGCACAACTTCAATTACGCGGGCTATCTGGACAGTCGCGACCAGCTGCTCAAGCTTTACGAATACCGGGTGATCGGCACGCCGGGGTGCACGCTCTACAACGACGCCGGCTTGTCGGATCTGTGGGCGCGTATCGTCAACCGGTTGAAGCAGCATCCGGCGGTGTTCGGCTGGGGCGTCATGAACGAGCCGTACCAGGGCGCCGAGCGCAACGCCGATGGCAGCGTGCTGTCGATGGCCGCACATTGGCAGAAGACCGCCACCGCCTGCTCCAAGGCCATCATCGACCGCGATCGAAACCATTTCGTCTTCGTGTGCGGCAACGGTTATGCCAGCGCCCGGCGCTGGCAGGACGATTCGATGGACCTGTTCGACATCCCGGACCCATACGATCGCATCGTGTACGAGGCGCACAACTATCTCGACAGCAACGGCAGCGGGGGCGGTAACTGGATCGGGCCCGGTGGGCGCAACGAAGTGATCCAGCCGGATACCGGCATCAACATGGTCAGCCCGTTTATCGAAGCGCTGCAGCAGGCCGGCAAGCGCGGTTATCTGGGTGAGCACGGCTATCCGGCCGGCAATCGCAGCGCGGAGATCGCCACCACGCGCATGCTGGCGCATCTGCGGGCCTACAACATTCCCAGCACGCAATGGTGCTTTGGCCCCGGGTGGCCGGACGACGACGTGCTGGGCATGAGCCGCGACGTGGGTGCGGACATCCAGGCCAAGGCCAACCTGGCTGCGGTGCAGGCCTTCTTCGACGTGCGCCTGTCCAGCTACGTTCCGCCCCGCTAGCCGGCATCGCCGCCGCTGCCGGGAGGCGGCGGCGGTTTACACTGCGGCATGCACCTGGACATCCCCTGCCGCGCTGGCTGCGCGGCCTGCTGTATCGCCCCATCCATCAGTTCGGCCATTCCCGGCATGCCGCATGGCAAGCCGGCGGGGGTGCCGTGCGTGCAACTGGACGGGCAGGGCCGCTGCCGCCTGTTCGGCCTGCCGACGCGGCCAGCGGTCTGCACCCGCCTGCGTCCGTCCCAGGACATGTGCGGTACATCGCGCGCCCAGGCGCTGGCCACGTTGACGGCACTGGAGCACGCCACGCAGCCGTAGCCGTCACGCCCGCGCCATGCGCGCTGATGGCGCTGCGGCTCAGCTGGCGGGCGAGGCGCCCAGGTATTGGTCCTTGAGCCGCACGTAATGTTGCGCGGAGTAATGCAGGCTTTCGATTTCCTTGTCGCTGAGCGTGCGCGCCAAACGTGCAGGATTGCCCAACCACAACTCGGCTTCGCCAACCACCTTGCCCGGGCCGACCACCGCACCGGCACCGACGAAGCCATAGCGTTTGACCGCTGCGCCATCGAGCACGCAGGCCCCCATGCCGATCAGGCACAGGTCCTCGATCGTGCAGGCATGCAGGATGGTGCCGTGGCCGACGGTGACGTCCTCGCCGATCACCGTGGGGTAGCCGGCCTTGTTGAACGGGCTGTGGTGGCTGACGTGGATGATGGTGCCGTCCTGCACGTTGGTGCGCGCGCCGATCTGCACATGATTGACGTCGCCGCGAATTACGGTACCCGGCCAGACCGAGACGTCATCGCCCAGGCTTACCTTGCCGATGATGGTGCATGCAGGATCGACGTAAACGCGGGCACCCAGCTGCGGGGTGTGGTCCAGGAAGGGGCGGATCGGGGTCACAGCATCTCCGTCAAGTCAGCGTGCCGCCTACTGCGGACACGCTGCGGATGATACCTGCGCTGCGGTTGCCGCCGGGGCAGCAGCAGGGCAGTGCGCCGCAGCACTCAACGGGCGGATGCAATGCGTGCGAGGCCGCTGCCAGACGTCAGCAGGTGGGACGAGGTCCAATGGATTGTGCCGCGACGGCAGCTACGCCAAAGCCGCGGACAGCACGTCACGCGATGCATCCGAAGACATCGCAGCGCTGGCCAAGCGCGCTGGCGCATTTTCCGATAAGCGCACAGCGCTGCGGTCATCGGTCTTGAACCGGCGGTGCAATCGGCTAGCGTGTGCAGGCGGTGGCAAGCCACTATGCATGGGTAATCGCACGCATCGCTGTTCCGCCGCGCAGCCCGGCCTTGCGCACTGCGCCGTTCAACGGCGACTGCAGCGCCTTCGGACCATTCCTTTCTCACACTACAGGGCATGCCAATGCGTCAGCACACTGCATCGTTTGGGCACTTCGTGCTGGAGCGCATGACACCGTTTCAGTGGAGGGCCGTTGCGGTATGCGTGTTGCTGACGATGCTCGATGGCTTCGACGTGATGGCCATGGCGTTCACCGCGCCGCACGTGTCGGCGGACTGGCAGCTGTCGGGCAAGCTGCTGGGTATGCTCTTCAGCGCGGGCCTGATTGGCATGGCGCTTGGCGCGCTGGGGTTGGCGCCGTTGGCAGACCGCATCGGCCGTCGCGCGCTGACGCTGGCATGTCTGGCGATCCTGACCATCGGCATGGGCATGTCCGCACTGGCCAGCACTGCATGGCAGCTCGGGGCGCTGCGGCTCCTGACCGGTCTGGGGATCGGCGGTATGTTGGCCTGCGTTGCGGTCACGGCAGGGGAGTTTTCCAGCCCCCGTTGGCGCAACACTGCCATCGTGCTGCAGGTGACCGGCTACCCGGTCGGTGCCACGCTGGGCGGCATGATTGCCGAACTATTGATGCAGCAATGGTCGTGGCCTGCGGTGTTCGTACTCGGGGCAGTGGCATCGTTGCTTTGTGTGCCGTTGGTGTTTGCATTCCTGCCCGAGTCGCTGGAGTTCCTGATCATGCGCCGGCCACCCGATGCCGTCGCGCGCTTCAACGCCGTGCTGGCGCGGATGGGAATGCCGCCGCACGACGCGTTGCCGCCGCTACCGCCGCAGTCTGCCACGCAGGCACAAGGCTATCGGGCCCTGTTTGACGTTGCCATGCGGCGGCACACGCTGCTGATCGCGCTTGGCTTTTTTTCGCTGATGTTCGCGTTCTACTTCGTGATCAGCTGGACGCCGAAGCTGCTGGTGACCGCTGGCTCGTCGGCCACCGAGGGCGTCACGGGCGGGGTGCTGTTGAATCTTGGAGGCATCGGCGGCGGCGTGCTGTTCAGTGGGTTGGCCTCGTGCGTGCGGCTGTCGCGCCTGACGATCGGATCCCTGTTGCTGATGGGCCTGGCGATGCTGGCCTCCGGCCTGTGCACGACGCAGTTGAGCTGGGCGTTCGCTGTCGCCTTACTCACCGGGGCAGCAATGTTCGCTGCGGTGGGCGGCATGTACGCCATTGTTCCGATCGTCTTCAACGCTGCGGTGCGCTCGACTGCGCTGGGCTGGGCGATCGGGGTGGGGCGCTTCGGTGCGATCCTGTCGCCGTTCTGCGCCGGGGTGCTGCTGGACGCCGGATGGTCGCCGGCCATGTTGTATCTGGCCTGCAGCGTGCCGTTGCTGTTCGCCGTCGTCGCCGTGCTGGGGATGCGGCTGCCGAACCGCTGAGCGGCCCGCCTACAGCCGCGTCCGGCGTCACATCCAGGCCTTTCGTCGACCCGGTCGCGCGCCAAAGAAATCGTGCCATGTGCCGATAACACCGCAGACCGCCAAGCCGTGGCGAACTTTCCCTGGACATTGTGCAGACCAGCGCCGGCATGCTCAGAACCATCGACTCAGATCAACTCCGCCCCGGTATGTATGTCTACAAGCTGCTGGGCGCGTGGGTGCACCATCCGTTCTGGAAGACGTCGTTTCTGGTCGATTCCGACGATGTGGAGAAGATCCATGACAGCCGCATCGAGCAGCTGGTAATCGACACCGCGCGCGGGGTGGATGTGGAGGCGCCCACGAGCTCTGGCGCGTCTGCCGAACCGGGCGTACCGCCGAGTCCGGCGCCTGCGGCGCCTGAACCGCCGGAGCCTGCTGCCGAACCGCGTAGCGTGCGTACCAACAGCGTCACCGCGCAGGTCGGCATCGAAGCCGAGGTGGTGCGCGCACGCCGTATTTTCGAAGACGGCCGCGACATGGTCGAGGCGATGTTCCGCGATGTGCGGCTGGGGCGCACCGTCGACACGGAAGCGGCCATGCCGCTGGTGGAAGCCATCAACGACTCGGTGCTGCGGCATCCGCAGGCCTTGATCAGCGTGGCGCGGCTCAAGACCGCCGACGACTACACCTATCTGCATTCGATGGCCGTGGCCGGGCTGATGAGCGGCCTGGCGCGCCAGCTCGGCCTGCCCGAATCGCAAGTGGTGGAAGCAGCGATGGGCGGCCTGCTGCACGACATGGGCAAGGCGGTGACGCCGTTGGAGATTCTCAACAAGCCCGGCCGGCTCACCAGCGAAGAAATGGATGTCATGCGCCAGCATCCGTTGGACGGCCATCGGCTGCTGGTGGCTGGCGGCGTGCAGAACGCCGTGGTGCTGGAAATTGCGCTGCATCACCACGAAAAGATGGATGGCAGCGGCTACCCGAATCAGTTAGTCGGCGAAAATATTTCGTTGATGTCGCGAATGGGCGCGGTGTGCGACGTCTACGACGCCATCAGCTCGGACCGCCCTTACAAACGCGGCTGGGATCCGGCCGAATCGCTCAAGCAGATGGCGTCCTGGAAGGGCCATTTCGACCCGACGATTTTCCAGGCCTTCGTACGCCGGCTGGGCATCTATCCGGTTGGTTCGCTGGTGCGGCTGGAATCGCAAAAACTCGCGGTGGTGATCGAGCAGAGCCCTGATTCGCTGCTCAAGCCCAAGGTGCGCGTGTTCTATTCGGCCAAGTTGCGCAGCCACGTGCTGGTGCAGGACATCGACCTGTCGCGCCCGGACTGCCAGGACCGCATTGCGCAGATGGAAAGCCCCAGCGAGTGGGGCTTCCGCGATCTTGAAAAACTCTGGTTGCCGTAAGTGGGCGGCATAGGCGCTGTGCTGACAGGCGCCGCGGCAGTGGCGTGCTTGTGCCATGCAAGCCGACGCCGTGCCATCACCTTCAGCAGATATCCCAGCCGCACGTCTTGCGGCTTGCGACCAGCATGTGCTGCAGCCAGCAGCCAGCAGCCAGCAGCCCACAGAGCGCTTCCCGGCTAGCGAGCGCGACCATGCTGCGCTGCAGCTTGGCAATGTAGTTATGATAAATAAATAATCCGAAACGCAATCACTTGCCGCCCGGAATCATGTCCCAGTCCTGTCTGGATCACTGCCGTCCCACACCAGCTGCCGCGCTATGCCGCCGTTGCAAGGCGCGTGTGCGGAAGGGCGGCGTGCTGGATATGCGGACAGCGCATGCATCGGCGGCGTGGATGTCCACATCGACAGGCCTGGCCGCGTCTACAATACGGTGCACGCCGGGGATCGGCGTTGCGGATGGGGCGCATCGCGCGTACCGGTCCGCCCGCTGCCTTTGTTGTGAGAGCTGCCATGCCCGTCACTGCCCCTGCTGCGCCCTTGCCCGATGCCGTCACCACGGTGGATCAGGCGCGCCTGCTGCGGTTGCTGGGGTATCGCATCACCCGCACCGAGTTGTTGATCCGGCGGATGTTTCAGGAGTGCGTGGCAGCGTTCGACCTCAAGCCGGTCGATTTCTCGCTGCTGATGCTGGTGGATGGCAACCCGGGCATCAATCAGCGCCAGATCGGCGATGTGCTGCACGTATCGCCGCCGAATCTGGCGATCGTGGTGGCCAGGCTGGTCAAGCGTCGCCTGCTGCGGCAGGTGCGCGGGCGGCAGGACCGGCGCATGCAGCATCTTTCGCTGACCGCGGCCGGTGCCGCGCTACTGGCCGCCGCCGAAGCCGAAGTGCTGCGCATGGAACAGCAACTCAGTGCTGTGCTCGGATCCAGCGAAGCACCGCTGTTGCGCGCCCTGGACCGCTTGGATCGTCTGGACACACCGTAACGCGGCTCCGTCGGTCTGCCGTCGCCCGGCAGCGACTCTCAACGAAGGTTTCGATGGCATGTGCTGTGCGCAGCGCGGCGCATGCGCATGGCTGACGTTCGTAATGTGACACGTGCCGCTAATCCCTCCGAATGCTGGAGATGTCTGCAGTGATTCGATCATCGGTGATGCGTGGCGCTGGGATGGCAATAACGTGGCAGGTCCGCGCGCTGCTCGGTGTGTTGGGAGGGTTGGCAGCAGGCGCGGCACTGGCGCAGAGCGCGCCGCAGGGCGTACCGCAGAGCGCGTCGCTGACCAATGGCGTCAACACCGGTGGCACCAGCTTTCTGGACGGGTTCACCAGCACCACACCCGGGTTGGCGGTCATCACCTACCTGCGGCATAACGCGTTGGATGCAATCAAGGACGCCCGTGGCAACGATGTACCGGTGTTCGACAACCCGCGTATCGATTCCACCGTGCTGCTGACCCAGTTCGCTTACGTCACGCCCTACAAATTGTTCGGCGGATCGTTGGGCGTCACTGCACTGGTGCCGCTGGTCAATTTGGAGACCTCGTTCGGCCGCAACAGTATTGCCACGCTGCGCGACAACGGCGCCGGCTTGGGCGATGTGACATTCGGGCCATATCTGCAAATGCCGCCGGTGATACGCAACGGGCGAGCGGTGTTCTCGCAGCGATTCGAATTCGACGCCGTGGCGCCGGTTGGCAAGTTTGACCGCGACCGCGATCTCAACCAGGGCTCCGGTTACTGGTCGCTCATTCCCAGCTACGCATTCACGGTGCTTCCCACGCCCAATTGGGAAGTCAGCGCACGCATTAACTACATCTACAACTTTCGCAGCGAGCGTCGTCCGAACGTGTCGCCCGGCTTCGACTTCCGTAGCGGTCAGGCAGGCGATGCAGGCTGGATCAATTTCGCCACCTCCTGGGAACTGACGCAGAAGCTGCGGCTGGGCGTCAACGCGTATTACCTAGCCCAATTCCGCGACAACCGCACCAACGACGAGCGCGTGCCGGACAGCCGTCAGCGCGCGTTCTATGCAGGGCCGGGTGCGGTATGGCGCTTTGATGCCAAGAACATCCTGTTCGCCAACCTCTACCTAGTCGCCCCTGAAAAACCCCAGACCACATCCATTGCAAGGCTTCATCTGCGTTATCGGTGTGCTGGAATTGCCAGTTTTCGTTACGCTACGTCCTGGTTTCTGGCAGTTTTCGCCCATGCGTACAC
>NZ_JSBW02000070.1 GCF_000772705.2 Xanthomonas vasicola | reverse complement strand
CGTCCACCGCCTGCATGGCATGCGCGGCGTTGATGGTGTGCGCCAGCAACTCTTCCATCCCCGCTTCGCCAAGCCGCTGCCGCCAACGCGTCAGCGAGCTGGCATCGCACGGCAAGCGCGTCTGGAACACGACCTCGCCAGTGAAAAACTGCCAGTACGGATTTTCCAGCCAACGCTCGCACACCGCTTCATCGGACAGGTCGTAGGCGTGCTTGAGGTAGAGCAAACCAGCGATCAGCCGCACCGGCAATGCCGGCCGACCGCCACCGGCCGGGGTGGCCGGCAAGCGCGATGAAAGTGCTTGCTCCAACGCCGTCCACGGCATCCGTTGGCTCAGCTGCGCCAGCGGATGCTGCAGATCGATCTGATTCTCCAGACGCGAACGGAACAACTCGTCGGCGGGTCTGTCTTCGGCAGCAGGACGGCGTGTACGCATGGGCGGAAATTGCAAGAAACCAGCCTTCAGCGTAGCGAACACTGGTAGTTTTAGCACGCCGGTGCAGACATCAAGGCCTTGCGGTCGTTGGGTGGTTGGGGTTTTTCAGGGGCGACTAGTGAGGGCACCGCGCACTCATGATTCTTCGCGTTTGCTGCTGGACCCAAGCGCGAAGCACTCCTTCGCATCACGAACAGCTTTTATAAACCGACGATCACCGCCCTGGTGCGGTGCCCTTGCCGCGCATTCGACCGACGAAGCTTTTGGCTCAGACGTTTGACCTTCGTCCGCATTGGATGCGGCGCACCCCAGATGCAAATGCCGCTAGATCTTCAATCAGCGCAGTCAAGAAGATCAATCAGCCGCCCTGCGGCGCTTGTACCGTTGAACGCTGGAGGTGCTCCGCCAAACCACCAGGTGTCAGCACCGCAAATTGCCGTTCACCACGCTCTTCCACGCGAACCCAACCCGGGCCAGGCTGGCCGTCCAGATGTGCAGTGCCCAGCCAGGCCAGCGTGCGTAGCAACACGCTCATGCGCACCCCCAGGTGCTTACATAACCTGGCAAGCGACACACCATCGGGCGCGTCGGCAAGCGCATGCAATAGCTGCGCGGAGAGCTGCGGATCAGCGGACAAGCACCGCCCCGATGTCGCGTGGCGCTGAATCGGCGGTTTCGGCACGGTGCGGCAGCACGATCACCGGAATCGACTTGGAGGTCGGTGTCCGCGCTTCATCGGCGAAACTGGACAACGGCACCAGCGCATTGGTTTCCGGGTAATACGCGGCCAGACAGCCACGTGGAATGTTGTAGTCCACCAGCAGGAAACGTCGTGCCTCGCGGTGCACGCCGTCCTCGCACAGGCTCTCCAGGTCCACCCAATCGCCGGCCTTCATGTTCAACGCCGCGATATCCGCACCATTGATGAAGAGCACGCGGCGCTCACCGAACACCCCGCGATAGCGGTCGTCCAGGCCATAGATGGTGGTGTTGTATTGATCGTGCGAACGCGTGGTGGCCAGCGTAAACACCATCTGGTCAGTATGGCTGCGGCGGGCGCGGTGGATCGGGTTATCGATGGGCACCGCGTGTGGCTTGAACACCGCACGTTGCTCCGGCGTCACCCACTGGCGATCGCGCGCGGTGTTCGACAACCGGAACCCACCTGGCGTGCGCACGCGCTCATTGAAGCCGGCGAAATCCGGGAACACCTGTGCGATCAGATCACGCACGCGGTCGTAATCGCCCACCAACCAACGCCAGCGGATCGCACTGCGCGCGCCCAATGTCGCTTCGGCCATGCGCGCCACGATTGCAGGCTCCGACAATAAATCAGGCGAAGCAGGCGGATTGATACCGGCCGACAGGTGCACCATGCTCATCGAATCTTCCACCGTCACGCCTTGCGAGCCGGCATCCTGGATATCGATCTCGGTGCGCCCCAGGCACGGCAGGATCAACGCGTCGCGCCCATGCACCAAATGGCTGCGATTGAGCTTGGTGGTGACATGCACGGTGAGGTCGCAATTGCGCAGCGCGCGGTGCGTGGCATCGGTATCCGGGGTAGCCGCAGCAAAGTTGCCGCCCATTGCGAAGAACACCTTGCCGCTCCCATCCAGCATCGCCTCGATCGCACCGACGGTATCGAACCCGTCCGCGCGCGGCGGCGCGAAACCGAACACCGATTGCAGCTTGTCCAGAAACGCGGCCGGCGGTTTTTCGTAGATCATCATCGTGCGGTCGCCCTGCACGTTGCTGTGCCCGCGCACCGGGCACACGCCCGCCCCGGGCCGGCCCAAGTTGCCGCGTAGCAGCAGCAGGTTGGTGATCATGTGAATGGTCGCCACCGAATGCTTGTGCTGGGTGATGCCCATGCCCCAGCAGGCAATCACGCGCTCGGCGTTGAGATAAATCTCGCCGGCCTTGCGCAGTGCCGCTTCGTCCAGACCGGACTCTTCGACAATGGTGTCCCAGCTTTCCGCATGCACATCGGCGGCGAACGCTTCGAAATTGGCGGTGTGCGCCTCGATGAATTCCAGATCCAGCAGGCGCGGCGTGCCATCGCGCTGTGCCTGCGCATCGCGCTCCAGCACATGCTTGATGATGCCCTTGACCGCAGCCAGGTCGCCGCCGATCTTGAGCTGGAAATAATCAGAAGCGATGCGCGTGGAGCCGTTATGCAACATCTCCAGCTTGTCTTGCGGGTCGGCGAACTTTTCCAGACCGCGCTCACGCAGCGGGTTGAACGCCGCAATCGCCGCACCGCGTTTGGAGGCCTTACGCAACTCACCCAGCATGCGCGGGTGATTGGTGCCCGGGTTCTGCCCGAAGATGAAAATGGCATCGGCCAGCTCGAAATCGTGCAGCGACACCGTGCCCTTGCCCACGCCGATCTGCGAACGCAGCGCGGTGCCCGAAGGCTCGTGGCACATGTTGGAGCAATCGGGGAAGTTATTGGTGCCGAACTCGCGCACAAACAACTGATATAGAAACGCTGCCTCATTGCTGGTGCGTCCGGAGGTGTAGAAGATCGCCTCATCCGGCGTTGCCAGGCCGTTGAGATGCCCGGCAATCTGCGCGAAGGCATCGTCCCAGTTCACTGGCACGTAGTGATCGGTGGCAGCGTCGTAGCGCATTGGATGGGTCAGGCGGCCCTGTCCTTCCAGCCAGTAATCGCTGTACTGCGACAGCAAGCTGACGCTATGCGAGGCGAACAGTTCCGGCCCAGCGCGACGCGCAGTGGACTCGGCCGCTACGGCCTTGGCGCCGTTTTCGCAGAATTCAAACGTGGAGGTGTGATCGCGATCCGGCCACGCGCACCCGGGGCAGTCGAAGCCGTCCGGCTGGTTGGCATGCAGCAGCGTCTTGGCGCCCTGCACGGCGATGTCCTGTTCCATCAGGTGCTTGGCCACCGAGCGCAATGCGCCCCAGCCGCCCGCGGGATTGTCGTACTGTTGGATGGTTTTCTTGCTCATGCGGGCTCTCCCACGGCAACGCCCAGATCAAGGCGTTGTGGATGGCTGTAAACAACACAATCGTGATTGCGGGCAAACCCGATCAGGGTGAGTCCCGCACTATCGGCCAGGCTAATCGCCAGCGCGGTGGGTGCCGAAATCGCTGCTAGCAGCGGAATCCGGGCCTGCGCGGCTTTCATGGCCATTTCGTAACTGGCGCGGCTGGTGACTACCGCAAACCCCTGCGATGCATCGATGCGCGCGCGCGCCAATGCACCGATCAATTTATCCAACGCGTTATGCCGGCCCACGTCTTCGCGGACCAGTTGCACATTGCCCTGCGCGTCGGCCCAACCGGCCGCGTGCACGGCACCGGTCTGCGCGGCAATGGGCTGCCGTGCGTGCAGCGCGTCCAATGCATGCGCCAAGGCATCCACATCAATCTGCAAGGACGACTGCAGCAGCGGCGGCACACGCAGCACCGCTTCGATGGATTCGTTACCGCATACCCCGCAACCGCTGCGCCCGTCCAGATTGCGCCGCCGCTGATGCAACGCGGCGGCCCGTTCGGGCGGGATTTCGATCTGTAGCGAAGCGCCTTCCAGAAACGTCTCCACCGCGATCACGCGCAGATCCTGCACGTGATCGACAATGCCTTCGCTCAACGAGAAACCGAGTGCGAAATCTTCCAGGTCCTCCGGCGTGGCCATCATCACCGCGAACGGCACGCCGTTGTAGATGAAGGCAACCGGCATTTCGGCCGCCACCATGTCCTGCACCGTGGCGCTGCGGCCGCCGCGATGGCGACGGACCGTGCGCACCACACTACCGGGACGCACGGAGCGGGAAGACGGATTGGTCATCGCATCTCATGGAACAGCACGAAGGCTTTTTGCAGCGTGACCCAGATACCGAACAGCATGGGGATTCCCACCGCCAACCAGGCGAACGCGACCACTGCGGGGTTGCCGCCATGACCGATGCGCGCCAACTGCTCCGGCGGGATCACGCCGTGCCCGGTGCGGTCGACCTTCTCGTGCGCCAGCTGCTTTTCGCGTGCCAGTTCGTCGGGCGTCATGAAGTGACGCGCGGCCACCGGGCGCACCAACAGGTTGCAGATCAGGCCGAGCACGAGCATGCCGGCGAGGATGTACATAGTGGTGTTGTAGACCTGTGACGGCGGGCTGCCGTGGGCCAGTTGGTATTCACGCATGTAACCCACCACCACCGGACCGAGGATACCAGCGGTGGCCCAGGCGGTGAGCAGACGGCCGTGGATGGCGCCAACCATCTGGGTACCGAACAGGTCGGCCAGATAGGCCGGGATGGTGGCAAAGCCGCCGCCATACATCGACAGGATGATGCAGAAGATGCCCGCGAACAGCGCAATGCCACCAATGCCGCCAGCCGACGGGGCCGCTGCATACAGGCAGATACCCAGCACGAAGAACAGCGTGTAGGTGTTCTTGCGGCCGAGCTTGTCGGACATGCTGGCCCAGAAGAACCGGCCACCGATGTTGAACAGGCTGAGCAGACCGGTGAAGCCGGCCGCGATGGCCGCGATGCTGGCAAGCTGGGTCGGATCCAGGCTAGCAAAGCCCACATCCACGCCGATCAGGCGGCCGCCGAACACTTCCTGCAACATCGGCGAGGACATGCCGATCACGCCGATACCGGCCGAGACGTTCAAGCACAGCACGCCCCATAGCAACCAGAACTGCGGAATGCCCCACACTTTGCTCACGTGCACGTGGTTAGCAGTAATCATGGCGTTGTTGCTGGCCACCGGTGCGGTCCAGCCGGCCGGGGTCCAGCCGCTCGGCGGCACGCGGTAACCAAATGCACCGGCCATCATGAAGACAAAATACAGCGCCGCCATCACCAGGAAGGTTTCCATCACGCCCACCGAGGTGGGGGTGGCGAAATGGCGCATCAGCGCATCGGCCAGCGGGCTGCCGATCATCGCGCCGCCGCCGAAGCCCATGATCGCCATGCCGGTCGCCATACCGCGGCGGTCCGGGAACCATTTGATCAAGGTAGACACCGGCGAGATGTAGCCCAGGCCCAGACCGATGCCACCAATCACACCCGAGCCCAGCCACAGCATCCAGATCTGATGGAAGTGGATGCCGGCCGCCGAGATCACCAGGCCGCCGCACCAGCACAGCGCCGAGACCACACCGGCCTTGCGCGGGCCGGCACGTTCCAGCCAACCGCCCCAGATCGCTGCCGAGCAGCCCAGCAATACGAAGAACAGCGTGTACATCCACTGCAATTCACTGATCTTCCAGTCGCAGGTGGTGGCCACCATGCGCGCGAACAGGCCCATATCGGCCGGGCACGCAATCGACTCAGTGATGCCCAGTGCCTTGGACAACGGCAGCCAGAAAACGCTGAAGCCGTAAGCCATGCCGATGCACAAATGGATCGCCAATGCTGCCGGCGGAACCAACCAACGATTGAACCCCGGCCGCGCAATGATGCGCTCCTTGGACAGTAGACCGGCGTCTGCGCCGCTGGCTGTCGCCACGGTGGACCCTTGCGTCATTCTCGTTCCCCCAAAAAACCAACGATAAATTGCGATAAACACGGTTGACAGGACACAGCAACGCCAGGTGGGCGATGGCGACGTCCTGTCGGCCGTTCCGAATACGATTGATAGCTGCAATCAAACAACGCGTTGCGATATGGGCAGCGACACCGACCAGGCCCAGCTGGCGGTCGTCTGGCGCATCATCGGCGATCCCTGCCTGTTTGCAATGCTTGCCAGCGCCTTGCAGTGTTGCAAAGCGCCGCCAACACCCATGCCGCGTAAGCGCTCATTGGCGTTAGCGTCCGTAGCTGCGACTAATTGACTAGTCTGCGTGCACTTCGCCAAACGTGTCGCGAAAAAAGCTCCTGCAGTGCTGCGGCGAGCGTCCGATAACGAAATCGCATCGATCAATGCACGCACGATGTGCCAGCCAATGATGTGCCGCCGCCTGTATCGGGGTGACGGCCGACGCGCCAGCTGCGTACAGTCGGGCGATCCCGAGCGACGGAGCCTGCCATGCCCGACCACCTTCCCCGCGATGCAGCCGATGCGCTTCAGGCACCGGCGCAGCTGGATGCCTTCTGGATGCCGTTCACCGCCAATCGCCAGTTCAAGGCACGCCCTCGCCTGCTGGCCTCGGCGCAGGGCATGTACTACCGCGATGTCGATGGCCGTCAGATCCTGGACGGCACCGCCGGCCTGTGGTGCTGCAATGCCGGCCACAGCCGCGAGCGCATCGTGGCAGCGATCCGCGAGCAGGCCGGCACGCTGGATTTCGCGCCCACCTTCCAGATGGGCTCGCCGCTGCCATTCGTGCTGGCGCAACGCCTGGCCGCGATCGCCCCGCCCGGTCTGGGTCATGTGTTCTTCACCAACTCCGGCTCGGAGGCGGTGGATAGCGCGATGAAGATCGTGCTGGCCTATCACCGGCTGCGTGGCGAAGGTCAGCGCACCCGCTTCATCGGCCGCGAGAAGGCGTATCACGGGGTCGGTTTCGGCGGCATGTCGATCGGCGGGCTGCCCAACAACCGCAAGTGGTTCGGACCGTTGCTGGCCGGCACCGACCATCTGCGCCACACGCTGGATCTGCAGCGCAATGCTTACTCGCGCGGACTGCCTGCCCATGGCGCGGAACTGGCCGACGATCTGGAACGGCTGATCACCCTGCACGACGCCTCCACCATTGCCGCGGTCTTCGTCGAACCGGTGTCCGGCTCGGCCGGCGTGATCCTGCCACCGGAAGGCTACCTGCAGCGGCTGCGCGCCATCTGCGACCGCCACGGCATCGCGCTGGTGTTCGACGAGGTGATCACCGGTTTCGGCCGCGTGGGCGACGCGTTCGCCGCGCAGCGCTTCGGCGTCACCCCGGACATCATCACCGCCGCCAAGGGCCTGACCAGCGGCACCGTGCCGATGGGTGCGGTGCTGGTGGCCGATGCGATCCATGACGCCTTCATGCACGGGCCACAAAACGCGATCGAGCTGTTTCACGGCTACACCTATTCCGGCCACCCGCTGGCCTGCGCAGCGGCGATCGCCACGCTGGACACCTACGCCGAAGAAGACCTGTTCACGCGCGCAATCGCGCTCGGCCCGCAGTGGGAGGACGCATTGCACAGCCTGCGCGGGCTGCCGCACGTCATCGACATTCGCAACATCGGCCTGATCGGTGCGATTGAACTAGCACCGCGCAACGGCGCCCCAGGCGCGCGCGGTTACGAGGTGTTCGAGCGCTGCTTCCATGACGGCGGCCTGCTGGTGCGCGTCACCGGCGATGTCATCGCACTGTCACCGCCGCTGATCGTCACGCCCGAGCAGATCGGGCAGATGGTGGAGACGCTGGGCAACATCCTGCGCAGCACTGCGTGAATCGGTGACGGTCACCAGCAACGTCATTGTGAAGGCGTCTTGCCCTACACCATGCCGAAATCAAGCGGCATGTCGAGCATGGAACTCATTCAACATGGCGAGCGCAGTATCGAAATAGGGTTTGCCGCCCCAGAGGTTGCGATCACCGATCACATATAGATGCTTCTTGGCGCGCGTGACCGCGACATTGAGGATATTTGGTTCCACGCTGGCCCAATTGATCGCCCCTGAATGACTTGAATCGCAGCCGAGCACGAAGAACACGATGTCGCACTCCTTGCCCTGGAAGGTATGCACTGTGCCGATGTTGGACCTAAATTTCTCTAGATTTGCTTTCGTCGGCACCGGAATCGATCTACCGGCAAGCGCCTGCTCCCAGTTGGCGCGCGTGCAAAGCAGCGTGCACAAGCCGCTCCTGACTTCCCGAAACGGCGTGATCACGAACACATCAGGCAGACGCCGATCGCACGCGCTTGCCTGACTGACGTATAAGTCCACCAGCGCAGCGAACAGGCGCCGCGCCTGCGCAGGCACAAATTTGCTGCCGTTCCCGCTGATTGCGTCGACATGCCACCAACTGCTCGGACCCAACGTCGGATGAAGAGTGGCAATCCCATTCTTGGCATGCTTCATCCGATTGGCATACGCAATCTGATTGGCGATCCCGAACATCGGAGCATCGCAGCGACGGTGCATGACAAGCGGCACGCCGATAAAGCTGTCCGGGCTGGCAGGATGGCGTACGCCAAACGCGTAGGCCCGATCAGCCAAGGTCTGCACCGAGTTCTTGTCGACAGCATACCTGGCGTACTGCTGTCCCAACCAGTGGCTGCCAAGCAACTGAAGCAAGCGGGTGCCGTGCGGCACGACCGGAGGAATCTGTAGTGGATCGCCAACTACCACAACACGTTGCGCCCGCATCATCGCGCCCACCGCAGCCTGCGGCGGCGCCTGGCCGGCCTCATCGACTATCAGCCAGCCCAGCTCCTCGCTGCCAACGCCGGCAAATTGGCGGCGTACCGAGGCAAACGTGGTCGACACGACCGGTGTCAGCATGAAAAGCCATTGCCAAAGCGCCGTTGCATCGTTGCCGGATGCGGACGGACGTGACAGGAAATCGTTGATCGCCGAGCAGATGTTTGGCTGAGCATTGAGGAAGAACGCCTCATGCAAGGCCATGGCGGCGGCGAAAAGTGCATTGCGCGACTGATTCAGGCGGGGTCCCTGCCAGAATGCGATGACCTGATTGGCATGACTGTCCAGGGAGCCACCATCCCAGATCGCAACATCGGCAGCCGCGCATTGCTGCGCAAGCGTTTCAGTGTCCTGCGCAAGCCGCCGCAACGCTGAGGCAAGATCGCAGTAGGTGCACCATTGCTGATAGCGCTTGGCGTCAAATATCTGCGACAGCCAGCGCAACCATTTCGGCAGCAGACGGCGCTCAAGGCCGTCTGCATCTTCCTGCGACCGCTGCGCCAGAGCGCCCGCCGCAGCTGCAAGTTCGGCTAGGGGCAGTGAATCAAACGCTGGCAGGGCCTCGCACAAGAAACCGGCGCGCTCCCAATCGGCATGCAGCTGTGTCAGCGACGCCTCCAGACGGACAAGGACTGCATGTTCCTTGTTGTATGCAGCCCGCGCATCGATGAATTTTTCCTGCGCGGTTTTGAAAGGCATTGGCGCATTCAGCTGTTTGCGGTAACGCCAATACGTTTGGGCATTGGCGTTGTCCCAGGCTGCATGATCCACCTTGGCATCTGCCAGATACTTTTCCGGCGGTTTGTCAGGCGTGGCAGCTCGATAACCAAAGATGTCGTTGAAACGTGTGCAGTTGGCTTTTTTGCCCAGCGCAGCAGAAACCAAACCCCAGACCGGCAGTTGCGCGGCTGTCCAGGGCTTACTGACATGACTGCCGGCATATTTGGTGGCAACCGGCTGGAAATATCGCAAGGAGTCGAGCAACGCCGGATCGATGCCGCTGCATTGCGGCAACTCCAAGGACAGATTTTCGACCGCACCGTTGTTGGTGGAAGCGACCACAATTTCATAGCCGATCAACGCAGGAGCCAATTTGTACATCGGCTTGCCGAAGACCTGCATTTCCAATGTCTCGCTCGACAATCCCTGCCTGACATCGGCCAGCCCTGCCAGTACGCCAGCACGCTCCACCACAAGATGCGCGATCAGATCGCGTAGCAGTGTCGTTTTGCCGGTTCCCGGCGGCCCATTGACCGCCAGGATCTGGCCCGGTTCGAGCGCCTTCATCTTGTTCAAAGCGAACTGCTGCATCAACGACTGGCACTGGTCTGGCGGCGATGGCCAACGCCCGGCAATGCTGCTGGTGGGTCGCAGAGTCTGCAGGATTTGCGAATGTCCTTGCCCACTGTCCAAATCAAGCTTTGGCACGTCGATGCCAGCCAGATAGGCCTGCAATGCACGCGGCGGCGCTGGTTGCCTGAGCATACCCTTGGCTTGATTGAGGTCGTGGACGAAGAAACTGTTGAGTATCGGCAGATCCTCCGCTGCGTCTTCACCAGAGGCATCGCCTTCGATGGCGGCGGCCTCGGATACAGCTGCGGACGCGGCAGCTGTATCCGGTTCCTGCAGCACCTCCATCCACGCCCATGCACTCCCGGCAGGTGGCCGATAGCCCGCCCACTGCACCAGCCGCTCCACTAATGCCGATAGCGCAGCTCCATCGAACTCCGGGGTCGAGGCACCGCATTCCTGTATCAGCTCAAACCTGAGCGCAGTGGTTTCCTGCTCGAACTGCCGCATCGACAGCCGATCCAACGATCCTGCCTGCAACTGACCCATTGCCCATGGCAATGCAGAGAAGCTGATTGCGTCAAAGTTGGGGCGTCCATTGGCACTGAGCTTCAGTTTCGCAAAGCATGTGAAGCCGTCCGCACACAACTCACTGTCACGCGCATTGACAATGGACGAAGCCTCTGGCTCTGAGAGTTGCGCTGCTACAATCCTGGTCGCCTCCGTTGCGGGGAACGGCAGCAAATACAGCAGCCTTGGAGCAACGCTTGCCGAGTCCCAGGTACCATCAATCATCTGTTCCGGTCCAAGCAGATGCACAGGCCGGTGCTTGCGGGCCTTTTCCAACTGCTCGTCGAGATCGTAGATGTTGAAAAACTCGACGCCATGCCAATAGTCGAGAGCTGCCTGATCGACCGGATCTACCATACCAACATCATCCTTTCGCCAATTATCTGGACGTTCTGGCGTCAGTCTAGCTGAACGGTAGTTTGCCTCCGGCGCCCTCACATTGGAAGGCGTTGCCCGCGCCGCAGCGGACAGGATGAGGCAGGCTCACTACAATGCCCGCCCCGTACCCCAGCAGTTGCCGTATGAACATCGTTGTCAAAGAAGAACTCAAGGCCTATATCGACCCGTTGACGCCCGACGAGCACGAGGCGCTGGAACGCAGCCTGCTGGCCGAAGGCTGCCGCGATGCCTTGGTGCTGTGGGGCGATGTGCTGGTGGATGGCCACAACCGTTACGGCATCTGCCAGAAGCACGGCCTGCCGTTCCAGACCGTGCAGAACCCGCGTTTCCAGTCCATGCAGGACGTGCACCTGTGGATGATCGAGCAGCACCTGGGCCGGCGCAGTGTCTCCGACTTCCAACGTGGCGTGCTGGCGTTGCGCAAGCGCGAGATCCTCGCCGCACGCCAACGCACCCAACGCGACGCCGACGCCGCTGCCGAAGCGCCAGTAGTGGCCGGCGATCAGCCCGCTTCCGGCCTGGACGACAGCAGCGCACACACCGCCGATGACAGCGACAGCCCGCCGTGGGAAGAGACTTCCACCCCGGTCAGCCGCGCCGAGCTGGCACGCGAAGCACGCCTGAGCAGCAACCAGGTGGTGATGATCGAACGTATCCATAAGCAGGCCGCGCCGGAAGTGGTGCAAGCGGTCAAGGCCGGCGAGATTTCGATCAGCGCCGCCGCGGCCGTGGCAACACTGTCAGAAGACGAGCAGCGCGCCGCCGCGCAGGCCGGCAAGGCAGAACTCAAACAGGCCGCCAAGCGCGTGCGCGATGCCAGGCGCAAACCCAGGGCCGACGAGGCAGAAGGTGGCCAAGTCGAACCCCGCGACATGAAAGCTTTGCAGCGCCGCGTCACCGAACTGGAAAACGAAAACGCCGCGCTGCAGTCCAAGGTGACCGCATTGCAGGCGCAGTTGGAACGCCTGCGCGGCTGAGTGCATCGGCCGGCATGGCAGCGCTGCGTAGATACCGTCTTGCCCCTTATCTGGCAAGAGCTTTGTGCGGGTCAAATGCAGTGCCGGATTTGAGCACGCCGTAGGCCAGATGCAGCAGCTTGCGCATGGCGGCGCAGACGATCTGCTTGCCGTGCTTGCCGCGGGCATGCAGACGCTGTTTGAGCGCCG
>NZ_JSBW02000069.1 GCF_000772705.2 Xanthomonas vasicola | reverse complement strand
CGCTGGCTGCTGCGCTGGATCGCGTTTTTGCGTGCCTGGATGCGGGCGATGGAATGGCCATCCTTTAGCCACGTGCCGCTGTCACAGACGGCACGGGGCGCTTGAAGGGGATTTTTCAGGGACAACTATTTATGGTGCCGTTGTCTCACCGTATCGCCGCACTGTGAGTTGGTTGGTAATCGACGTTCGACGGCAGCCGGCCGGTGATTGGGCGATCGCCTGCGCCAGTGTTGCATAGTCGTTCCGTTTCACGCGAGCTGTGTCTGATCGTTTATTGGGGACAGCTGGCTGAGCTGCCTGAGTAGGCAAATCAAGAAGTGCCTACGATATTTGCCTGCATGGATGCGGGGTGCTCAGGCCTGTGGTGTTCGTGACGCAGGGCAGAGGTTCGCAATTACTGAATTTTGGCTATCGGCAAGTGAACCAATCGCGTTCGAATCGGTCACACTGGGTCTATGAACGCACCGCCGCTGCTACCCCCCGAAGCCGTTGCCGCGCCCGCCGAGGACCGGCTGCATCGTCAATTCACCTTGCTGCGCGAGTCGCTGGCGCAGCGTATCGTTGGTCAGTCAGCGCTGGTCGAACGGCTGCTGATCGCCTTGCTCGCCGACGGCCATCTGCTGGTCGAGGGTGCGCCGGGCTTGGCCAAGACCACCGCGATCCGTGCGCTGGCCTCGCGGCTGGAGGCGGATTTTGCGCGGGTGCAGTTCACTCCTGACCTGCTGCCAGTCGATCTGACCGGTACCGAGATCTGGCGCCCACAGGACAGCCGGTTCGAGTTCATGCCCGGGCCGATCTTCCACCCAATTCTGCTGGCCGACGAAATCAACCGTGCACCGGCCAAGGTGCAGTCCGCGTTGCTGGAGGCGATGGGTGAGCGCCAGGTCACGGTCGGCCGGCACACCTATGCGCTGCCGCAGCTGTTCCTGGTGATGGCGACGCAGAACCCGATCGAGCAGGAGGGCACGTTCCCGTTGCCCGAGGCGCAGTTGGATCGCTTCCTGATGCATGTGCGCATCGGCTATCCGCAGGCCGACGCCGAGGCGGAAATCCTGCGGCTCGCACGCGAGGCGGCCCGCGATACGCTGGAAAAGCACGAGACCGTGCCCGAGAAGATTCCGTTGGAAGATGTCTTCGCCGCGCGCCGTGTGGTGCTGGACGTGCATCTGGCGCCACAGCTGGAGCGCTATCTGATCGAAATCGTGCTGGCCTCGCGCGATGCGCAGCGTTATGACCCTGCACTAGCGCGGCGGATTGCCTGGGGCGCCAGCCCGCGTGGTTCGATTGCGCTGGAGCGGTGCGCGCGTGCGCGTGCGTGGCTGGCTGGGCGCGACTACGTCACGCCGGACGATATCCGCGCGATTGCCCCCGACGTACTACGGCACCGCGTGCTGCCCAGCTACGAGGCTACGGCCGAAGGCTGGGATGGCGAACGCCTGGTTGCCGCATTACTCGAAAAGATTCCGCTGCCCTGATCGGGTAGCGTCGCTGAGGTATGCCGCCCTCTCGCCAGACGCCGATGTCTTCGATGCCGTTCTCGTTACCTGCAAATGCTCCGTCGCCTGTCGCTGGCGATGGGCTGCGCCCGACGCTTGCGGAATTGATTGCGCTGCGCGGCACTGCAGTTCATCGCGGTCAGCCGGGACGCGGCCGACATGGGCTGGTGGGACCAGTGCCTGCCGCCACGCGCGGGCGCGGCATGGAGTACGCCGAGTCGCGTGAGTACGTGGCTGGCGATGACGCGCGGCATATCGATTGGCGCGTCACCGCGCGAACCGGGCGGGCGCACACCAAGTTATTTCAGGCCGAGCGCGAGCGCTTGAGCCTGATCGTGGCTGATACCTCGCCTGCGCTCTTCTTCGGTACGCGCGTGCGTTACAAGTCGGTGCAGGCTGCGCGCGCCGGCGCGGTGGCGGCATGGCTGGCGCAGCGACAGGGTGACCGGATCGCCGCATTGCGCGGCACCGCCAACGAGGCACCGATCGCGCCGCGTTCCGGGCAGCGTGGCGTATTGCCGGTGCTGGATGCACTGGCGCGTTGGTATGCGCAGCCGCCGTCCGGTGATGCGGGGCTGGATGTGGCGCTGGACCACGCTGCGCGTCTGTTGCGCCCTGGCGCGCGCCTGACCGTGCTGGCCGATGCGCGCAGTGCCGGCGCCATTTCTGCCACGCGTTGGTCGGGGCTGGCCTTGCATCACGAGGTGGTGGTGATCGTGTTGGTGGATCCGCTGGAATTGGCGCCACCGGCGCGGGCGCTGACCTTCGACGTGCGTGGCGAGCGCATTGCAATCGATCTGTCTACTCAGGCCGGGCGAGCACGCTGGCATGCTGAATTCGTCGCGCCACTGGAGCATTTGAGCGCGCTCTTGCAGGCACGCGGCGTGCGCTTGCATCGACTGTCCACGGACGATGCCAGCGATGCCTGGTTGAGCGGCAGCTCCGCCGTGCGGAGTCGCTGACGATGTCGCCGCAATCGCTGCCGCTGCGTGATGTCCATCTGCCGCCGTCGCCATCGTGGTGGCCGCTGGCGCCTGGCTGGTGGTTGGTGATTGCGGTCATCGTGCTGGTAATAGGCGGCGCCTGGGTGTGGTGGTGGCGCGGTCGTCAGCGGCAGAGTCGCTGGTTGGCTGCTTTCGATGCCGAATTACAGCGCGCCACTACGCCGGCGCAGCGTCTGGCGGCGGTGTCGATGCTGTTGCGGCGTGCGGGGCGCAGCGTCGATCCGCAGGCCGATCGCTTGCAGGGCGATGCGTGGCTGCAGTTTCTGGATGGTCGCAAAAGCAAGGACCACGGGTTTTCGCAAGGCCCTGGTCGCGCCGTGTTGGAAGGCGGCTTCCAGCGTGCGCCCGTGGTGAGCGATCTGCCTGCGATCGAAGCGCTGGCGCGGCAGCGCTTCGTGGCGCTGATGCGGGGACGGCGATGAACTGGCTGCAGTGGTCGCAGTGGCAGGATGCGCTGGCGCACTGTGCCTGGCCGTGGGCGTGGTGGTTGATGCCCCTGCCGTTGCTGATGTGGTTGTGGCCGCAACGTCGCGCCGATGCGGCTGCGCTGCGCGTGCCGTATGCGGAGCAGTTGCAGGCGGTGGCGCAGGCGAAAAGTGCGCCGTCGTTGCGGATGCCGCGTTGGCTGGCATGGCTGGGGTGGTTGCTGTTGTGCGCCGCACTGGCGCGTCCGCAGCAGCTGGGCGAGGTGATTCAGCCGCCGCGCGAGGCGCGCCAGATGATGTTGGCGGTGGATCTGTCGGGGAGCATGAGCGAGCCGGACATGGTGCTCGGCGGCAAGGTGGTGGACCGCCTCACTGCCGCCAAGGCGGTGCTGTCGGACTTTCTGGATCGGCGCGACGGCGACCGCGTTGGATTGCTGGTGTTCGGCCAACGCGCGTATGCGCTGACACCGTTGACTGCAGATCTGACTTCCGTACGCGATCAATTGCGCGATAGCGTGGTGGGCTTGGCCGGGCGCGAAACCGCGATTGGCGATGCGATCGCGTTGTCGGTCAAGCGCCTGCGCGAACAGAAGCAGGGCCAGCGCGTGGTGGTGTTGCTTACCGATGGCGTCAATACCGCTGGCGTGCTCAATCCGTTGAAAGCCGCGGAACTCGCTAAGGCCGAAGGCGTGCGCGTACACACCATCGCGTTTGGTGGCAGTGGCGGCTATTCCTTGTTCGGCGTTCCAATTCCGGCCGGCGGCAACGACGATATCGATGAAGAAGGGCTGCGCAAGATTGCCCAGCAGACCGGAGGACGTTTCTTCCGCGCCCGCGACACTGAAGAACTCGCCGGCATCTATGCCGAGCTGGATCGGCTGGAACCGGTCAAGGGGCTTGGGCCTTCGGTGCAGCCGCGCGTCGAGCGTTACTACTGGCCATTAGGCGCGGCCATCGTCATTGCGCTGCTGGCGTATGTGCTGCCGCGGAGGTGGCGATGAATGCACTGACCGAGCTGGCCGGGTCGCTGCAGGCGTTACACTTAATGCGTCCGCTGCTGTTGTGGGCGCTGCTGGCGATCGTGCCGGCGGGAGCGCTGTGGCACTGGCGTCGCCGCGATGCGGATGTCTGGCGGCAAAGCGTGGATGCGCATCTGCTGTCGAAATTATTGGTTTCCGGCGGCCGGCGCGGGTGGCTGGGATTCGTGCTGGCCGCATTGACGTATACGCTGGCCGTGGTGGCGATGAGCGGACCGAGTTGGCGCCAGACCGAGCGCCCGGTGTATCAATCCAGCATGCCGCTGGTGGTGGTGCTGGATCTATCGTCCAGTGCCAACGCAACCGACCTGCCGCCATCGCGCCTGCTGCAGGCGCGCGCGAAACTGGCGACGCTGCTGCGTAAGCGCGCCGGTGGCGAGGTGGCGTTGCTGGTCTATGCAGGCGAGAGCTTTACGGTTGCGCCGCTGACCGAAGACAGTGCCAATGTAGCCTTGTTTCTGGATGCGCTGTCGCCGTCGGTGATGCCGGTCGACGGCAAGCGTGCGGACCGGGGCATCGATGCGGCCGCTCAGTTGTTGCAGCAAGCGGGCTTCAAGCAAGGCGAAATTCTGCTGGTCAGCGATAGCGCGGATGGTTCCGCCGAAAGTGCCGCGCGCACGGCGCGGTCGCGCGGCTTCACCGTTTCTGCGCTTGGCGTTGGCGGCGAGCGCGGCGCGGCGTATCGCATGGCCAGCGGCGAGATTGCGCAGGCCAAGCTCGACGAAGGCAGTCTGCGCGACCTGGCCGGGCAGGGCGGTGGACGGTATGCACGCATCGCACCGGACGATGCGGATTTGCGTGCCTTGGGCGTGCTCGATCCGTCACAGCAGCCATTGGCAGATGAAACCGCCGAGTCCGACGGTGGCAATATCTGGCTCGACGAAGGCTATTGGCTGGTGCTGCCGGTGATGCTGCTGGCCCTGCTGGCGTTTCGCCGCCGCGCGGTGGTGGCAGTGTTGGCGATGGTCTGCGTGCTGCCGCTGGCGCAGCCTGCGCACGCGGCCGATGGCAGCTTGTGGCAGCGTGCCGATCAGGTGCAACAACAGCGTCTGGATGCCGGTGTGCAGGCGTATCGCAAAGGCGATTTTGCGACGGCGCAGAAAGCGTTCGAAGCGGTGCCAACCGATGAGGGGCTGTACAACCTGGGCAATGCGCTGGCGCGACAAGGCCAGTACGACGCGGCAATCGCAGCCTACGACCGCGCGCTCAAGCAACATCCGAATCAGCAGGATGCCATCGCAAATCGCGCGGCGGTCGATGCGGCGCGCAAGCGTCAGCAGCAGAACAGCAAGGATGGCAAAGGCCAATCCAAGGATCAGAAACAATCTGGTCAGGACGGGAAGGAGCAACAGCAGTCGGGCCAGAATCAACAAGACAAGCAATCCGGCCAGGATGGGCAGAACCAGCAGGACGGCAAAAACACGCCCTCTGATGCGCCGCCGCCGAAGGACGGCACGTCGCAAGATGCGCAGTCCAAGAACAGGCAGGGCGAGCAACGCAAGCAGGACACGCCGCCGCAGTCTGCCGATGCCAAGGCGCAGCAGCAGGCCGACGAGGCGCAGCGTCGCAAGATGCAGCAGGCCATGGCGCAGGCGGGCGACAAGCAGGCGGGTACCAGCGGCAAGCAGGAGGCCGCAGTCGCCGGCGAGACGCCGGAACAACGCGAGCAACGTCAGGCGGTGGACGCGTGGCTGCGGCGGGTGCCGGACGATCCGGGCAGCCTGCTGCGTACCAAATTCAGGCTCGAATACGAACGCAGGCAACGGGACGGACGATGATCGGCAGACACCATTTGCGTCGCGCGGCAATCGGCATGCTGGCCAGCGTAGCAGTGTTGGCGTGCGCGCCGGCGGGGGCTGTTACGCGCGCGTGGCTGGATCGCGACAGCGCCAATGCCGGTGACGTCGTGATGTTGAATATCGAAACCGATCAACGCGGCGTCGACCCGGATTACACACCACTGCGCAGCGATTTTTCGCTGGGTGCCAAGAGCGCCAATCAGCAGATGCAGGTGACCAATGGTTCGGTGACGGTGCGTGCCTTGTTCGGTGTGGTGCTGACCCCGCGCAAGAGTGGCGAACTGATCGTGCCGGCGATCCGCGTGGGCAACGAGCGCACTGAGCCGCTGCGCTTGCAGGTGGGTGGCTCGGCGAACGACGCCGCCAGCAGTTCCGGCAGCGCTGCTGGCGCGCCGAGTGCAGCGCAGGGCAATGAAGAAGCCTTTGTCGAAACCCGGGTAGACGACCCACAGCCCTACGTGCAGCAAAGCGTGGGCGTGGTGGTGCGGTTGTACTTCGCCAGCCAACTGGCATCGGGCGAACTGGATCTTGAGGCGCCCGATGGTGCATCGATGCAGCGCGTCGGCGATGACGTCAGCTCGGTCAAGGTGCTCAATGGACGCCAGTACAACGTGGTGGAGCGGCGCTATCTGCTGGTGCCCGAGCGTAGCGGCCGCCTGCTGCTGCCCCCGGCCCGTTTCAACGGGCGGTCGGTGGGTGGGTTTTTCGACGACTACTTCGGGCGCGGCAACGGTGAGCTAAGTGCGCGTAGTGCCAGCATTCCGTTGCAGGTACGCGCGCAACCGGCCAACGCGCCGCAGCCGTGGCTGCCGTTGGGCAGCCTGCAGTTGCGCTACACGACCACGCCACAGCGGGCGACCGCCGGTGAGGCCGCGCAATTTGTCGTGGAAGCCAGTGCGCGCGGCGCCACCCAGGCGCAGTTTCCCGAACTGCCGACACCCAGCGTGCCCGACGCGCAGGTCTTCGCTGAGCCGCCGCAGTTTGAAGAACGCTTCGTGGACGGCTCGCCGCAGCTGCGATTGACCCGACGCTATTCGATCGTGCCCAACCGCGCCGGTCCGTTGGTGGTCCCTGGGTTGCAGGTGGCGTGGTGGGATGTGGCCGCAGGCGCAGCCAAGACTGCGTCACTGCCCGATCTGACGCTGGATGTCGCGGCAGGCAGCGGTGCGTTTGCGACACCTGCGCCGTCATCGGCTGCGAACCCGGCGCCCGATCAATCGGCGCCGACGACGCGGCCGCTCGCTCTGCAAGCACCATCGCCTGCGCGACCGCCATGGGGCTGGATTGCTGCGGCGATCGGGTTTGCGTTTTTGTGGGTCGTCACGCTGGTGTGGGCATTGCTGCGTTGGCGTGGTGCTCCGAGCGGTAGATCAAGCGGCAATGACGGTAATGGTAGCGCGGTGCCCGCTGCGGTCAGACGCGCGACCCACGGCGTGGCCGAGTTGCGCCGCGCGCTCGATACCGGCGGCATGGACGATGTGGCGGCGGTGCTCTGCGGCATGGCCGGTGTTGCCGATATCGAAGCAGTGTTGGCGGCATTGGCAGATCCGGCGCAGCGGGCAGCTGTTGCGCGTATGCAACGCGCGCGCTGGGGCGGCGACGGCGATGTGACCGGCGCGCGCGCCGCCTTGCGCGAGGCGTTCGCCAAGGGGCCGCGTTGGCGGCATGCGAGCGCGGCCGAGCCGGAGGTGCTGGCGCCGTTGTATCCCTCTGCGCCTTGATTGACCGCGTTGTATCGAGGGCGGCTTTGAACGACTGACAACCTTCTGCGCAGTCCTGCACAAGTGCCTCAGCGCCAGTAATGGTTTGAAATTAACGGTATTTCGATTCTTCGGTTGCCCTCCCCACTCACGTAACAGTCGCTCGTCACGTTTCATGGGGCGCCTTTGCACGCTCTGAGCGGCGACACTGCCTTGCAGCGCTGATAACACGTTGATTTTGGATATGTGTGATCTGCCAACTATGCGGCGGTGAGCGAGAGCGTTGGCGCTGCGGCTTTGCTGCAGGGTCCTTGCCCGAGCACCATCGCGGGACACGCTGCAAGTACGTGCTTGTAAGCCCCTTGGCGGCATCCATGCCGCCAAGGGGCCCGCGATGGTGGGCGGCAAGGACCACTCAAGTTGGTCGTTGTGCGTGGTTGTAAGCGGGCTTGGCTAAGCCGTTGTTCGGATCACGGTACGTCTGATCCGCTGCCCATCGTCCGCCAGGCAACATCAAGTCTTTCGCCCGACTACCGACCAACTGTCTGGGAGCGGTGTCCTTGCCGATTGCGGAACCGTTGGCGGCACGGATGCCGCCATCGAGCCACCATGGAGGGGTTTACGGCGTGCCCCGCGAGCGGTGCGGGCATCGCGCAATCGACACAAGGGGCTCGACGAAAAGCATCTGATGACACTTAGCCGTCGCGACGACTCGAAATGCCGGCTCTTGTCTTTGTGCCTAAGCAGCAAGGTCTACAGCCATCGGGGAAACGCTGGCCTCACCCGACATCGTGAAGCTACCCGCAGCAGGTGCGCAGGGGCCCCCGGGTAGCTGGCCGCATTGATGGCGTTTGTTAAGCTCGGTCTTTGTGTCCACCAAGGCCTGACCAGATGACAGCATCCTCAGCCGCGCGCCGCCCGGGCCTGCCCTTGCATTGGAAAATGGGAATTGGCTTCGCCGTTGGCCTGTTGTTGGGTCTGGCTGTGTATTACCTGGCCGGCAGCGATGCCGATTGGGTGCGTCTGGTGACCAAGTACGTCACCACGCCGTTTTCGCAGATCTTCCTCAATCTGATCTTCATGCTGATCGTGCCCCTGCTGTTTTCGGCGCTGGTCATGGGCATCTCTGAGATGGGCGACATCCGCGCGCTCGGACGGGTGGGGTGGCGCACACTGGGCTACACGGTGGTGCTGTCCGGTGTGGCGGTGCTGCTGGGATTGGTGCTGGTCAATGTGCTCAAGCCCGGCGCGGGCGTGGACCCGCAACTGGCCAACCAGCTGATCCAGGAAAACGCCGAACGCACCCGCGAGATCATCTCAAGCTCCGGCACTCAGCCGCAGGGCATGGACATGCTGCTGTCGATCGTGCCCAGCAACGTGATTGCGGCAGCGTCCAGCAATGGCGCGATCCTGTCGCTGATGTTTCTTTGCGGTGATGTTCGGCGTAGGCATGGTGCTGACTGCCGATGAAAAGGTCGCCACGCTGCGGCGCGGTATAGAAGGCATCTTCGAAATTTCGATGACCTTAATCGGGCTGGTGATCCGGCTGGCGCCGTATGCGGTGGCCTGTTTCATGTTCAACCTGGCCGCGTTGTTCGGCTTCGACCTGCTGATCCGCCTGGGCGCTTACGTGGGCGTGGTGGTGCTGGCGCTCGGCCTGCACATGGTGGTCAGTTACGGGATGGCGGTGAAGTTCGCCGGGCGCTCTCCATTGGGTTTTTTCCGGCAGACCCAGGAAGCGACGGTGATGGCGTTCTCGACCGCCTCCAGCAATGCCACCCTGCCGACTGCCTTGCGTGTGCCGACGAGATGGGTCTGCCGCCGCGCGTGTCGCGTTTCGTGCTGACCGTGGGCGCGACCGCCAACCAGAACGGCACTGCGTTGTTCGAAGGCGTGACGGTGATCTTCCTGGCGCAGTTCTTCAATGTGGATCTGAGCCTGGGCCAGCAATTTATGGTGATGCTGGTCTGCATCCTGGGCGGGATCGGCACCGCCGGCGTGCCGTCCGGCTCGCTGCCGGTGGTGGCGCTGATCTGCGCGATGGTCGGCGTGAACCCGGTCGGCATCGGCATGATCCTGGGCGTCAATCACTTCTTGGATATGTGCCGCACGGCGTTGAACGTGACCGGGGACCTGGCACTGACGACCTTGGTGGCCAAGGGCGAGGAATAGGGAATAGGGAATCGTTAAAGCAGGCTGTTGCGGGCGTTGGGTGTGACGGTAAGGCTTGCCGCATCGCTGCGGTGGCTGGGCGCGCGGGTGATCGCACCGACCAACCGGCAACACTGCATCCGATTCTCCATTCCCGACTCCCGATTCCCCTAACGCACTGTGTGGGAGAATAAGCGGCTCCGCTTCCAGCGGTGTTCCCCTCCGCTTCCATAGACGCCCATGACCCAGCCCACCCGCCGCCAGCTGGCCAACGCCATCCGTTTTCTTGCCGCAGATGCGGTCGAAGCCGCCAAATCCGGTCATCCCGGCATGCCGATGGGCATGGCCGATATCGCCGAAGTGCTGTGGAACGATTTCTTCCGGCACAACCCCAACAACCCGCAGTGGTTCAACCGCGACCGTTTCGTATTGTCCAACGGTCACGGTTCGATGTTGCAGTACGCGCTGCTGCACCTGTCCGGTTACGACCTGCCGATCGAGCAGCTCAAGCAATTCCGTCAGTTGCACAGCAAGACCGCCGGTCACCCGGAGCGCAGCGAAACCCCCGGCGTGGAGACCACCACCGGTCCGCTCGGGCAGGGGTTTGCGAACGCGGTGGGCTTTGCGCTGGCCGAGAAATTGCTGGCGCAGCGCTACAACCGCCCGGAGCTGGAAATCGTCGATCACCGCACCTGGGTGTTCATGGGCGACGGCTGCCTGATGGAAGGCATTTCGCACGAAGCCGCGTCGCTGGCCGGTACCTGGGGCCTGGGCAAGCTGGTCGCGTTCTGGGACAACAACCAGATCTCCATCGACGGCAACACCGCCGGCTGGTTCAGCGACGACACCCCGGCGCGTTTCGAGGCGTATGGCTGGCATGTGATCCGCGATGTGGACGGGCATGACGCCGAGAAGATCAAGGCCGCCATCGAGACCGCGCTGGAGAACACCGACAAGCCCACGCTGATCTGCTGCCGCACCAAGATCGGTTTCGGTGCACCGACCAAGGCCGGCAAGGAATCCTCGCACGGCGCACCGCTGGGCAAGGAAGAACTGGAAGGCGCACGCAAGGCGCTGGAATGGCCGTACGGCCCGTTCGAAATTCCCGAAGAGATCTACGCCGGCTGGCGTGCAGGCGGTACCGGCACCTTGCGTCAGGCCGAGTGGGAACAGCTGTTCGACAAGTACAGCAAGCAGTACGCCAGTGAAGCCGACGAACTGACCCGCCGCTCGCATGGCGAGCTGCCGGCCGACTTTATCGCCAAGGCCGATGCCTACATCGCTAAAGCGCAGGAAGACGGCCAGACGATTGCCTCGCGCAAGGCCTCGCAGCTGGCGATCGAAGCGTTCGCCCCGCTGCTCCCCGAGTTGATCGGCGGTTCGGCGGATCTGGCGCATTCCAACCTCACCTTGTGGAAGGCCAGCAAGTCGGTGGCCACCGACGACCCGGACGCCAACTACGTGTATTACGGCGTGCGCGAGTTCGGCATGACCGCCATTGCAAATGGTCTCGCGCTGCATGGCGGTTTCATTCCGTTCGACGCCACCTTCCTGGTGTTCAGCGATTACGCGCGCAATGGCGTGCGCATGAGCGCATTGAACCCGGCGCATGCGATTCACGTGTACACGCATGACTCGATCGGCCTGGGCGAAGACGGCCCGACCCATCAGCCGGTAGAGCACCTGGCCTCGCTGCGCTACATCCCCAACAACGATGTGTGGCGCCCGGGCGACGCGGTGGAATCGGCAGTGGGCTGGAAGGCGGCCATCACCCGCAAGGACGGCCCAAGCTGCCTGATCTTCAGCCGCCAGAACCTGCAGCATCAGCCGCGCAGCGCCGAACAGATCAAGTTGATCGAACGCGGTGGCTACGTGCTGGCCGATGCCGAAGGCGGCACGCCGGATGTGATCCTGATCGCAACCGGTTCGGAAGTTGGCCTGGCGGTGGAAGCCAAGCAGACCCTGGATGCGGCCGGGCTGAAGACGCGCGTGGTGTCGATGCCGTCGACCGATGTGTTCGACCGTCAGGATGCGGCCTATCGCGAATCGGTGTTGCCGAACGCGGTGCGCAAGCGTGTGGCGGTGGAAGCGGGCGTGACCGGCTTCTGGCGCAAGTACGTGGGTCTGGATGGCGACGTCGTCGGCATCGACACCTTCGGCGCCTCGGCGCCGGCCGATCGGCTGTATGCGTACTTCAAGATCACCGCAGAGCATGTGGTTGCGGCGGCCAAGGCGCTGTAAGGCCTCGCGTGTTGCGTTGAAGAAAAAGCCGGCGAAAGCCGGCTTTTTTGTTGAGCCTCGTGAGCGATGCGCGATGCGCGATGCGTCATCGTTCAACGGAAGCGTGGCGTGCTTCAGTGCGCGTCGTTGGCCAGCGCCGATGCGCGGATCCTGCCTAGCACCTTCACTTGTGCCTCCATCATCGGCGGGTTGGGATCGTGTCCGGTGCGGGGCAGCAGCAGGAATTCCTTGCTCGGGGCAGACAGACCATCGAAATACGCCTTGCTGATCTGGGCAGGGGTGTTCGCCCTGGATCAGGTAGACCGGCATGGCGAACTGCGGACCGAGTGTGCGCAGGTTGATCTGCGGGCCCATACCATCGCCTGCCAGCCCGACGAGCTGCAGGAAGGAATAGTGTTCCCCGGCCTCAAGGCTGCGCGGTAGTCGGGGGTGTCGTATTCCGCTGCGAAGGTGAACCAGTCTTCCGGTGCCGGCTCGGTGCTCAGGGCTTCGTACTTGCGCGTCACACGCCGCAGAATTCCGAAATTGCGCGGGTTGGTCCATGGCGGTGCGCCGATCTTCTTCAGTTTGCCGATCGCATCTGCATCGCCGGCTGCGTGGGCCAGGCTTAGCGTTTTGACTTAGCTTGCCGCCATGTCGTCCTGGTAATTGGTTGTCCCTGAAAAATCCCCTTCAAGCGCCCCGTGCCGTCTGTGACAGCGGCACGTGGCTAAAGGATGGCCATTCCATCGCCCGCATCCAGGCACGCAAAAACGCGATCCAGCGCAGCAGCCAGCGC
>NZ_JSBW02000068.1 GCF_000772705.2 Xanthomonas vasicola | reverse complement strand
AACACCTCACGCCGCGTCCGCTTGCGCTTGCCGTTGTACTCCGCATCGCCGAAGGTCAGTTGCATCGTCGTTGTCCGTTGCGTCTGTGTGATTGTCGCAGGATCAAGGGGAGTTGTTCAGAGTTTCCTTAGATCAGGCAGCCAGGATCGCAGCCGGTGCAATGCAAAAAGGCAATTGATCAGCCGATTGGCGAAAGGTCGGGAATCTCCCACGTCAATGCTTCGTCGTCCCAAACATGCCTTCGGTGAGGCGATGCGAATCAGAGTGTTCCGCGCCAAACTACTTCTACACCCTACACGGGCGGCAAGCTGCCTGTCGACACGCTCCTTCATCAGTTGAGGCTTGCCAGATATGGGTATAACTAAGTGATAAGTAATAAGTGATAATTTCCAGATGTTTGGCTAAATTTATATTCTTGTACTAATTCACGCCGATACTCCTATTCATATTAATTCAAAGATTGAGGTGCTAGTGATGCGTGTGGCTAAAAAAAATGTGGAACCCGTTGTGTCACTGCTAGTGAATCAGTCCAGCAAAAGTGCCACCACTTCGGCCCAAACGATAGGTGGAGCGAATGGTTCAAATGAAATCTTCTCAGGACTGGCATCTTTTCCAAAGAATGCAAATCGCACATCATCCAGCAGGAACAATCCGCGAGGATTGGCAGGTATTGCAAAGACTGCCATGAAATATATTGCAGGAGCTGCCGGTGCTGCTTATGTCTACGACAACACCGCCAATCGATTCTTTCTTTCGACAACGTCGCTGCATGATGGTAAGCAAGGATTTACCAGTGACGCTCGCCTGCAGGAAGCGGAGAAAAAGGCAGAGGCTAATTATGCCGAATATCATGCGCATGGATGCCCTGAAAACGCCGAGGTGGCGCGCACTTCATTATGGCCAAAGCTTGTTGGAGAAAATTCTTTCGTCACGATGTTGGATTTTCGCTCGGCTACCAAGGTTCACACGAAGGAATTAATCAAAACCAAGGAAGCTCGTGATTCTATTGCGCTGAATATATCATGCATTCTTGGTGAACGCATAAAGCCCGCCCTACTCACCAAGTATGGAGTCGTTCAAACTCCCGTTGATTTCGATATAACCAAGGAGGGTGATTTTGAAGTTAAAAACAAATATTCGCTTTCAGGCGTTCCAAACCACGACAGCGGCTCCTACGGTTATGCATCACGATCTATT
Organism: Xanthomonas vasicola; assembly: GCF_000772705.2. Classification (GTDB taxonomy): domain Bacteria; phylum Pseudomonadota; class Gammaproteobacteria; order Xanthomonadales; family Xanthomonadaceae; genus Xanthomonas; species Xanthomonas vasicola. The sequence goes on along the minus strand of NZ_JSBW02000068.1, from coordinate 33,573 downwards.
TCCAACCCTTTTATTGAGAAGGGCGAAAAACATCACGCCCAAGCAATCACCAGTGACCGGGCTTTGACACCCAAAGCATGCATCGTCGGATTGCAGCCACTGCTGGAAAATTCCGAATCACTTACCTCGGAAGCCCAGTTCCGGGCCGGCCAGGCACTGCTGATTCTTAGGCCATTGTACTGCAGCCCGAAAACCTGGGGTGATGCTCACAAGGTACTGATGCCATTTCTCGAGGAAAAAGGCTTAGCTTCCTCCCGTGAAAATAAGCGTCTTGGTGAAACTAGGCCATTTAATCGCAATGACATGGAAAAAGGAGTTGCCCGGCGTAATACAAGCGTCGCTGGGCCGCTTCTCCATGAGCTTAACATGGCGATACACAAATCGATTTATAAAAAAGACGAAGACTCGATGAACGATCTTAGGTCTAAAAAATTAAGAGAGATGAAGTATATACCAATTTCTCATTTTAAAGTGAGTGATGATTGCTCCGGTTTCGAGGATTCTTCCGGCTTGGCTGATTCGTTTACCGGATACAACGTGTCGGCGTATATTAATCATGCGCGCCTATTAAGTGGCGAAGATAGACTTTCTAAGCAAGACGTTGTTGCCATAGTTGGATGCCTGAACGCCGTTTACGACAACGCCAGTAGCGAGCGTCACACACTCAGAGAAATTGCGCATGGGTGTTTTGTCGGAGCTGGCTACACAGTGGAGGACGCTGAAGCTTTTTACAAAGACGTATGCAAGAATTCCGCGCGGGAGTTTTATGGCGGAGAAGCGCTTAGAGCGGCCAAGAGCAACTTAAGGAGTGATACGCCCAGGGTTCCGTAGACACTCAAGACCCTCGTTGCGCGTAGCGCCGTTCGAACTCTAAAGGTGACAGGTCGCCGGTTGAACCGGTGCATGTCCCGCTAGTTGTGGCTGTCTCACGCGGCTATTTGAGTTTGTGTCGCAGCTGCCACGGCGCTCTTCCTCCAGATTCAAGGCAATCGCGCCGGTCCGCTTTCAGTTTCGGGTCGGCCCGCTCCAGCACGATGGATGCGCCTGGCGGCGTGCTGATACAGCGCATTGCGTGCCTGGAAGAGGGCCACGTCCTGGACGGCATGCCGTTGCGCGGGGCTGACGTACCCGGTGCCGCTATGGCGATGGTGGTGGTTGTACCACTGCACGAAGGCCGCCGCCCATTGGCGCACCGCCTCCAGGTCGGCAAAGCCTGTGTTCGGGAACTCGGGACGATAGATACTTGGCCGTGCGAAACAACGATTCGACGAACGCATTGTCATCGCTCACCCGTGGGCGCGAGGACGAGGGCTCGATGCCCAGCCAGTGCAGCATCGCCATCACCGCGGTGGCCTCGAACGAAGCACCGTTGTCCCCGGTCGTCGCCAAACCATCGCGCCCATGCCTGCGCGCGTAGTGGCGCAGATCGGCAGCGAGGCTGGTAGTGAAACGACAGCGGCCGCAGTACGCGGCCGTTGTCGTTAGATCAGGCAGCCAGGATCGTCTTGCCGATTCCCAAATCCCGATTCCCGAAAATCAATGATCGCTGGAGCGCAATCCATCCACATCCAGAATCAGCGCCATGCGGCCGTCGCCGATCAGGGTGGCGCCGGCGTAGCCGGGTAGGCCGCGCAGGGCGCGTGGCAGTGGTTTGATCACCACTTCCTCGCGGCCGCGGACTTGGTCCACCACCAGGCCGAAGCGGGTTTCGCCGGCCTGCAGCAGCACCACGGTCAGTAGCGGCGGTTGTTCGGCCGGTACGCCCAGCCAGCGGCGCAGGTCGATCAGCGGCAAGGTATGCGAGCGGCGGTCGAGCACCGCGCGGCCGTCGAACCAGCCCAGCGAGGTCTGCGGTGCGTGCAGCACTTCGACCACGCGGGCCAGCGGCAGTGCGTAAACCGCTTCGCCGGCCTGCACCAGCAGGGTCGGCAAGATCGCCAGGGTCAGCGGCACGCGGATCATGAAGCGGCTGCCGCGGCCCAGTTCGGACTGGATCTGGATCTGCCCGCTGAGTTCGCGGATGCGCGACTGCACCACGTCCATGCCGACGCCGCGGCCGGAGATGTCGGTGACTTCCACCTTGGTCGAAAAGCCCGGCATGAAAATGAGGTGCAAGCACTCGTCGGTGCTCAGGCGGGCGGCGGCTTCGGCGTCGATCAAGCCCTTGTTGCGTGCGATTTCGCGCAGGCGTTCCGGGTCGATGCCAGCGCCGTCGTCCTGAATTTCGATGCTGACGTAATCGCCTTCCTGCTGCGCCGACAGGCGCACATGGCCGCTACGCGGTTTGCCGGTGGCTTCGCGCAGGGCCGGCGATTCGATGCCGTGGTCGATGGCGTTGCGCACCAAGTGCACCAACGGGTCGGCCAGCGCTTCGACCAGGTTGCGGTCCAGTTCTGTTTCGGCGCCGATCAGTTCCAGTTCCACTTCCTTGGACAAGGTGCGCGCCACATCGCGGGCGACCTTGGGGAAGCGGGCGAACACTTTGCTCACCGGTTGCATGCGGGTGCGCATGACCGCGGTCTGCAAGCGTGCGGTGGCGATGTCCAGCGTGCTGACCGCGCGGTCGAGTTCTTCGTCGCGCAGGCGGGTACGCAAGGTCTTCAAACGGTTGCGCGAAAGCACCAGTTCGCCGATCAAGTTGACGATTGCGTCCAGGCGCTTGGTGTCCACGCGCACGGTCTGTTCGGCTTCAGCGCCGCTCTTGGCCGCGGCCTTGCCGGCCGCCTTGGGGGCGGGCGCATGCGCGTCTTCGCCATGGGCGGCAGCCACCGGCTTGGCAGCCGTTGCCTGCGGTGCGGCCTTGACCGCTGGCGGGCCACTTTTGGCATCGAACTGTGCAATCAAACTGGCCGGCGCGTGCGGCACGGTCTCGCCGGAGCCCATGGCATCCAGCATGGCCTGCAGATAATCCAGCGACTGCTGCGCGGCATCGAAGTGATGCGCCTGCAGCACCGCCTGGCCGGAGCGCGCCATGCCGAGGGTTTCTTCAGCGGCGTGGCACAGCTCCACCATGGGCTTGATCGCCAGAAAGCCGGCGCCGCCCTTGAGCGTGTGGAAGCCGCGGAACACCGCGTTGAGCTGGTCGGCTTCTTCTGGCGCCTGTTCCAGCGACACCAGCTGTTCGCCGAGGCGATCCAGGATTTCCTGGGCCTCGACGATGAAATCGGCAGCAATATCGTCTGGAACAGCACTCATGGTTACAGCCCCAATCCGGACAGCAGGTCGTCGGCGTCGTCTTGCGACACCGCATGACGGTCCAGGCCCTTGACTGCAGGACCGGCAAGACCGCCGTCGTCTTTCTTCGGCTCGGTGCTCTTCGGCGGCAGGCCGAGCGCACCGAAGCCCTCATGCACGCGCCGCACGATGCCGGCCACGCGACGGATGATCTGCCCGCTCAGATCCTGGTAGCTCTGCGCCAGCGAGAGTTCGGTCAGGTTATGGCGCATCTTTTCCAACAACGCGCCTTGGTCCTGGTTCAGACCGCCGTCGCGCAACTGGTTGGCCAGTTCGCGGCATTCTTCGACCAGATCCAGCGTGCGATGGCTGGCCTTTTCGGTCATTTCCACCACGTGGTCCAGGCGCGAACAGGCATCGTCCAGCTCGCCGGCTTCTTCAGGCACGGTGGGCAGTTCGCCCAGTGCCTGGCCGAGTTCGCGTGCGAGCCGGCTCAGGCCCTGCATCATCGGACGCGTACGCAGAGCGGCGAGGTGATCGACCTCGCGCTTCCACGCTGCTTCGTCACCGCTTTCCAGTGCGTCGAGCGCGCCTTGCAGGCGGTCGATCAACGCGGCGCGTTCGGCATTGGTTTCCACGGTGGCGTTCATCAGGCGGTGGCCGCCAGACGTTCGAACACCTTGCCCAGCTTTTCTTCCAGCGTCTGCGCAGTGAACGGCTTGATGATGTAGCCATTCACGCCGCACTGCGCGGCCTCGATGATCTGCTCGCGCTTGGCTTCGGCAGTCACCATCATCACCGGCAGGTGCTTGAGCTTGGCATCGGCGCGGATGTTGCGCAGCAGGTCGATGCCGGTCATGCCGGGCATGTTCCAGTCGGTGACCACGAAATCGAACGGGCCAGCACGCAATGCCGCCAGGGCGCTGTTGCCGTCTTCGGCCTCTGCGGTATTGGTGAAGCCGAGATCGCCCAACAGATTCTTGACGATACGTCGCATCGTCGAGAAGTCGTCCACGATCAGGATCCGCATGTTCTTGTTCACATCAAGCTCCTAACACGAAAAATACGCGAAAAAATTATTCGTCAATTTCGACACCGGCGTCGGCCAGCTCGAAGACTTTGAGGCGGCCCCGCAAACGCACCACTGCCTGGCCGTGGATCTGGCAGACGCGCGATTCGCTGACACCGAGCACGGCGCCGATTTCTTTCAGATTCAATTCTTGTTCGTAGTACAGCGACAGCACCAGCTGCTCGCGCTCGGGCAATTGGCCGATGGCCTTGCCCAGTTCGCGGCCGAATTCGCCACGCTCCATCATCTGCTGCGGGTTGGGGCCACCCTTGGCGGTGGTGTCCAGCTCGCCGTGATCTTCGATGCGCGATTCCAGGCTCAGCACCTGGCCACGTGCGGCATCTTCCATCAGACGCAGATAATCGGGCAGCGGCATTTCCATCGCGGCGGCCACTTCGGTGGCGGCGGCGGCGCGGCCGGTGTTCTGTTCGATCTTGCGCACGGCAGCAGCCGCATCGCGGGCGCGGCGATGCACCGAGCGCGGCACCCAGTCGCCACGACGAATTTCGTCGATCATCGAGCCGCGGATACGGATCGAGGCGTAGGTTTCGAACGAAGCGCCCTGTTCGGAGTCGTAACTGCGCGAGGCTTCGATCAGGCCGATCATGCCGGCCTGGATCAGGTCGTCCACTTCCACGCTGGCCGGCAGACGTGCCGCCAGATGGTGGGCGATGCGGCGAACCAGGTCGGCGTGCTGGGTCACCACGTCGTTGGCGTTGTTGCGCTGCACGGCGCGATACTGCGCGCTGGCCGTGGTGGCGGTAGCGGTGCTCATGCGGCGACTCCCCGTTGAATGATGCGTTCGACAAAGAACTCGACGTTGCCGCCCGGCACGGTGGGAGCCTGCCAGCGCGAGGTACGGCGTGCGATTTCTGCGATGGCCTGCGCCGACGGACTGGCGGGGTAGGCTTTGATGACGGGTTGCTGACGTTGCACCGACAGGCGCAACCAGTCGTCCTGCGGCACGTGGCCGAGGTAGTTCAGCGACACATCGCCGAGGAACTTTTCGCACACGCGCGAGAGCTTGTCGTACAGCAGGCGACCTTCGTTGGGGTCGCGCACCATGTTGGCGATGATCTGCAGACGGTCCACGCCGCGTTCGCGGGAGAGCACCTTGATCAGCGCGTAGGCATCGGTGATCGATGCCGGTTCGTCGCAGACCACCACCACGGTGTCCTGGGCGGCCTGACAGAAGGTCAGCACGCTGTCGGTGATGCCGGCGGCGGTGTCGATGACCATCACGTCCAGGTCGCGTTCCAGTTCGGAGAACACATTGACCAGGCCGATGTGCTGGGCCGGGGCCAGTTCGGCCATGTGGCGGCGACCGGACGCAGCCGGTACCACCAGCACGCCGCCGGGGCCTTCGATGATCACTTCATCAAGTGTGCAACGCCCGGCAATCAGGTCGGCCAGGGTGTACTTGGGCGAGAGTCCCAAGACCACATCCAGGTTGGCCAGGCCGAGGTCGGCGTCCAGCAGCAGCGTGCGTTTGCCCATGTCGGCAAGCGCCACGGCCAGGTTGGCGGAGATGTTGGTTTTACCCACGCCACCCTTGCCACCGGTCACGGCAATGGTGCGCACCGGGCCCAAAGGCTCGGGACGGGTCGCCGACAGGGGGAAGGCGTTGGTCAGCTTGGCGTATTCACGCGACTGCATGGTTGTGCTCCGGAGTACAGGGCTTATCGGCAGCGCGCCGCAAATCTTCAAGACGAAGAACGAGACTGGCGGCATTGGCGCGGTGCAGGTCGTCAGGGACCCGCTGTCCGTCAGTCACCCAGGTGATGGGCATTTGGTGGTCGACCACCACCGACAAGGCGCTGCCGAAGCGGCCGGTCTCGTCGAGTTTGGTCAGCACCACGCCTTGAGGTTTGGCGTGGGCGAAGCGGCGTACGACCTCGTCGAGGTCGGAAAAATGGGCGTTGGCAGGCAGCACCAGCAGCGAGGTGACCTGCTGGGCGGCGCGTAGCCAGTTCAGCTGGGCAGCCAGGGCGCGGTCGCGCTGGCCCATGCCGGCGGTGTCGATCAGCACCAGCTTGTAGTCGCGCAGGCGCTCGAGCAGTTCCAGCAGGCTTTCGGCGCTGTCGGCTTCGTGCACCGCGATGCCGAGCTGACGGCCGTAGCTGTGCAGCTGCTCGCGGCCGCCGACACGCTGGGTGTCGGTGGTGACCAGTGCCACGTCGCGCGGGGCGTGCTGGGCAGCGAAGCGCTGGGCCAGCTTGGCAATGGTGGTGGTCTTGCCGGCGCCGGTCGGACCGACCAGGGCGATCACGCCGCCACGTTCCAGCGGGTCGACCGGGGCTACCGGCAGACGCTTGGACAGCAAGCCCAGCATCAGGCCGCGGCCACGGTGCAATTCGGTATCGGCCGGGATCTGCAGGGCCACGTCGCGGATCAGACCGGCGTCGAAACCGTAGTCGTCCATCAGCTCCAGAGCTTGGGCACGCACCGGTGAGCCGCGCAGGCGCTCGTCGGTGAGGCGGTTCATTTCGCGCTCGATCATCTGACGCATCAGCGCCAGTTCGCCGCGCAGCTGCTTGAGTTCTTCATCGTTCTGCGGTGCCGGGGCGGCGGCAACCGGCACCGCGGCCAGGGCGACCGGGGCTGTCACGATCGGCGGCAGTGCGGCCGGCGGCAGGATCTGCGGCAGAGCGTCATCCAGATCGAAGTCGGCTTCGTCGTCGCGCTCGTCTTCGTTGTGGCCATAACCGGCATGCACGGCAAGCGCAGCGGCCATGACCGGGCTGGCAGCCTGCGCCGGGGCGGCCTGCACGGCCGGGCGCTGCACCGGAGCGGTGGTCAAAAAGTCGGCGAACAATTGTTCCGGGACGGCCGACAGCGCATGTTCCTGGCGCGGTGCGGTGGTGACGGCAACCGCGTGGGCCAGTGCCTGGGCGGCCGGCGAGGGGATGGAAGCGGTGCGCACCGGGGCGGCGGCCGGCGTCTGGCGCGGCACGTTGACCGGCTGACGCAGCGCCATCGCGGCGATCATGTCTTCAGCGGCGCTGGCAATGCCCTTGCGCTGGCTCACGTTGGCATCGGCAGCCGGCTTGAGCGGCGCATGCACCGGTGCGGCGGGCTTGGCCGGGGCTTGCGCGGCAGGCGCCTGCTGGATCGGGGCTGGCTCTTGATGTGCGGCGGCCGGCGTCTCGGAGCGCGCGGTTTCCAGGGCGCGCTGCACGAGTTCTTCGTCGTAGTTGCTGGCAGCGACGATCTCGATGCCTTCAGCGGTACGGCGGTTGGACAGGATCACTGCGTCCGGGCCGTGTTCTTCACGCACCATGCGGAAAGCGGTGCGCATGTCCGGGGCAACGAAGCGTTTGATTTTCATGCGAAGTGCCTCCAGGAACGGGACCCGCCGGACGCCGGACGGGTGCACGATGAATGTGGGTGTGTTGCCAGCGTCATGAGTTGCCTGTCCCGGTCGTTGTTCCAAGTCTTGCGTTCGCTCCGGAGCGGTGCTGCTGCTGCGGTGTCGGCAGAGCTAATGCATGCGGTGTGCCAAAACGCGCCGTGCTGGGTTTCCGGCGCCGGAAGAGGGCGGGTCGCGACAGCGGCGACGCAATGCGTACGGCTCGGCTGGTGGTTCAAGTCACTGGATTGACTGGCTTTTTCCCAGGATATTGAAACGCTGGCGGCAGCGTGCGGGCAGATTTGGCGGGCGAGCCGGTCTTACCCGTATGGCACCTGCAGCCCTCAGGCATGGCCAGCGCCATGCAATCGATTGGAGCGCCAGACCAGTGGCGGCTTTCCGACGCCGGCTGTGGTGGTCGATTGCCGTCCGGTCGCCGGTCCTGGCGGCGTGACGCCTGCCAGGTACCGGCGTGTCGTAGAAGCGCACCCGGGCGCGACGGGTTTTACCGGCAAAGCCCGGTCGCGCCCAGGTGCGCTTCTGCGGTGTGCACCAGTCGACGGACACCTTACAGCATCTCTGGGATGGCTTGGTCATGCCAACATCTCGGCTCATGGCAGGCGAGGGGATGACCCTCGGCGGCCACGCGTCGCTGGATTACCAGCATGTCGTAGGAGCGCGCTTGGGTACGATAGGCCTTGCTGGTAAAACCCGACGCGCCCGGGTGCGCTTCTAAAGTGTGTGTTGCTTGACGGACACGTTTGGACGTCTGCGGGAATCAACTAATCGTACCGACCAGCTTCAAACGCTTGTCTTCCGGCACTTCGCTATACGCCAGCACCGACAGGCTGGGCACGCTGTGGCGGACCAGACGGGCCAGCGCGGCGCGGACCTGGGCGGGCACCAGCACCACCGCCGGTTCGTTACGGGCTTCCTGTTTGCCCACGCATTCGGCCAGGCTCTGGTGCAGGCGTTCGGCCAGGCCAGGCTCCAGCGCCACGCCATTGCCTTGGGTGGATTCCTGCAGCACGCGTTCCAGCTGCGGGGCCAGGGTGAACACCGGCAGCTCGGCCGACATGCCGGCGATTTCCTGCACGATGAAGCGGCCCAGCGAGGTGCGCACAGCGGCGGTAAGAGCGGCCGGGTCCTGGCTGTGCGGGGCGTGCTCGACCAGCGCTTCGACGATCTTGCGCAGCTGGCGCACCGGGATCTTTTCGATCAGCAGGTTCTGCAGCACGCGCACCACCACAGATAGCGGCAGCGCCTTCGGGGTAAGGTCTTCGACCATCTTCGGCGCGGTCTTGGCCAGGGTGGCCAGCAACTGCTGCACTTCCTCGTGGCCGAGCAGTTCTGGGGCGTGTTCGCGGATCAGGTGCGACAGATGGGTGGCGACCACGGTGGCCGGGTCGACCACGGTGTAGCCCATCGATTCGGCATAGGCGCGCTGATGCGGCTGGATCCAGGTGGCGTCCAGGCCGAATGCCGGGTCCTTGCCGGGGATGCCGTCGAGCTGGCCGAGCGCGCCGCCCGGGTCCAGCGCCAGTTCGCGGTCGGAATAGATTTCTGCGGTGGCCACCGGCACGCCGTGCACCAGCAAGCGGTAGGCGTTGGCCGACAGTTCCAGGTTGTCGCGGATGTGTACCGGCGGCACCAGGAAGCCGATGTCCTGGGTGAGCTTGCGGCGCACGCCCTTGATGCGCGCCATCAGCTCGCCGCCCTGGTTCTTGTCCACCAGCGGGATCAGCCGGTAGCCCACTTCCAGGCCCAGCGGGTCGATCGGGCGCAGCTCGTCCCAGCTCAGTTCAGCGCTGGCCTGGGCGGCAGTGGCGGCCGCGGCGGCCTTCGGGTCGGTCGCGGGATCGCCGGTTGGGGCAACCACCAGGCTGCGCTTGTACATTTTCCAGGCGATCACGCCCAGGATCAGGCCGAGCGTCAAAAACGCGACGTTCGGCATGCCCGGCACCAGGCCGACCAGGCCTAGGATGGCCGCCGCCACTGCCAGTGCGCGGTGCTGGCCGAACACCTGGCTGATCATGGCGCCGCGCATGTCCTGCGCACGCGAGGCGCGGGTCACCAGCAAGGCGACCGACGATGACACCAGCAAGGCCGGCAGCTGCGCTACCAAGCCGTCGCCGATCGACAGCAGGGTGTAGGTGGATGCGGCATCCATGAAGCTCATGCCGTGCTGGAGCATGCCCACCGCCATGCCGCCGATGAGGTTGATGAACAGAATCATGATCGCGGCGATGGCGTCGCCGCGGATGAACTTGTTGGCACCGTCCATCGCGCCGTAGAAGTCGGCTTCTTCGCGCACTTCTTCGCGGCGGGCCTTGGCTTCCTCACGCGTCAGCAAACCGGCGTTGAGGTCGGCGTCGATCGCCATCTGCTTGCCGGGCATGGCGTCCAGGATGAAGCGCGCGGTCACTTCCGACACGCGCCCGGCGCCCTTGGTGATGACCACGAAGTTGATGATGGTCAGGATTGCGAACACCACGATACCGACGGCGTAATTGCCGCCGATCACGAACTGGCCGAAAGCCTCGATCACCTTACCGGCTGCGGCGTGGCCGTCCTGGCCGTTGATCAGGATCACGCGGCTGGAGGCGACGTTGAGCGCCAGGCGCAGCATCGTGGTCATCAACAGCACGATCGGGAAAATGGTGAATTCCAGCGGGCGTTGCACGTACACCACCGCCAGCAGCACCATCAGCGAGATGGCGATGTTGAAGGTGAACAACGCATCCAGCACCGGTGCGGCCAGCGGCACCATCAGCATGGCGAGCATGGCCATCAAGGCCAGCGGGGCGCCCAGGCCGTTGCGCAGCAACTCCATGACGCGGCGGGCATTCATCGGGGCGGGGCGGGCGCTCATGCGCTGGCTCCTTTACCGAACTCATCCACTTCAAGCGACGGCAATTCCGGCATCGGGCCGCCGTTCCAGCCACGCAGCTGGTAGACGTAGGAAAGGACCTGGGCCACGACGGAATAGAGTCTCACGGGAATTTCCTTGCCGATTTGCGCTTCCCTATACAAGGCGCGTGCCAAAGGCGGTGCGGTGACGATCGCCACCCGGTGCTGCTCGCCGGATTCGCGGATGCGGAAGGCCATTTCGTCCACGCCTTTGGCCACCACGATCGGGGCGCGCATCTTGCCGCCGTCGTACTTGAGCGCTACCGCGTAGTGGGTGGGATTCATCAGCACCACGTCGGCCTTGGGCACCGCTTCCATCATCTGGCGCTGCGACATCTGCATCTGCATCTGGCGGATGCGGCCCTTCACTTCGGGGCTGCCCTCGCTTTCCTTCATCTCGCGCTTGATCTCTTCGCGCGTCATCTTCAGCTTCCGCATCCAGTTCCACTTCTGGTACGGCGCATCGACGGCGGCCAGCAGCACCAATGCGCCGGCGGTGTAGAACAGCAGGCTCTTGGTGAAGTCCAGGCCGTTGCCGACCGCCTGTTCCAGCGGCTGGCTCACCAGCGAGCGTAAACCAGGCAGGTTCTTGGAGATGCAGAAACTGGCGGCCAGGCCGACGAACAACAGGCGCAGCACCGACTTGACCAGCTCGGCCAGGCTATTGCTGCCCCACATGCGCTTGATCCCGTTGGCCGGGTTGAGCTTGGTGAGGTCGGGCATGATCGCCTTGCTGGAAAAGTGCAGGCCGCTCATCAGCAGCGGGCCGGCCAGGCCGGCGGCCAGGCAGATGCCGATCAACGGCAGCATCACCCACAGCAACTGCAGCAGCAGATCGCCGAAATGGCCGAACAGCGCCATCGGGTTTGCGCGCATCGTCGGGTCCGGGCTGAGCGCGGTCTTCATCCAGACCGTGGCGCGATCGCCGATACCGCGGGCCAGCGCCATCAACGCGAATACGCCGGCACCGAACACGGCCGCCGTCGACAGTTCCCGCGACTGCGGGATGTTGCCCTGCTCACGGGCTTCGCGCAGGCGTTTTTCGGTGGGAAGCTCTGTACGCTCGCCGCCGTCTTCGGACTCGGACATGAAGGTGCCGGTGGGGGATTAGCCCAGCTGATGCAAGCGGCGTTCCAGTTTGTGGAGCTGGGAATCGGGAATCGGGATTGGGAATCGGAAAAGCGATCGCTGCGGTTGGAATTGCGGCGTGTGGGGGCTGCCTGGCGGGGAGGGCAGCGCATCGGAGCTGGTACGTTTCTGCGGCAGTCCAGATCGATGCCTGGCCAGGGCGTCGTTGAGCCTGGAGGCTGGGTGGGCGGTCGCTCGACGCCGTCTGTTGCTCAGCTCGCCAGGTGGCGTGGGCCGTCGCGCGGGGCGACCACGGTGGCGATGAAGCGTTCGGCGTCCATCGGGCGGCCCAGCAGATAGCCCTGCAGCTGGTCGCAGCCCAGCCGTTCCAGGGTATTGCGCTGGGCGGTGGTTTCCACGCCTTCGGCCACTACCTGCAGACGCATGGTGTGGGCCAGCGCCACCACGGCGGCCACAATGGCGATGTCTTCGGCACTGCTGTCCATGGCCTGCACGAAGCTGCGGTCGATCTTGAGCTCGTGCGCCGGCAGCTTGCGCAGGTACAGCAGGTTGGAATAGCCGGTGCCGAAGTCGTCGATGGCGATGCGCACGCCCAGCGCGTTGAGCTGGCCCAGGGTGCGCAGGCAGGCCTCGGCGTCGCGCATGGCCATGGTTTCGGTGATTTCCAGGGTGAGCTGGCCCGGTGCCAGCGTGAACTCGCTGAGCGTGGTGGCCACTTCGTCCAGCAAGCTGGGCGAGGCCAGTTGCAGGGCCGATAGGTTGACCGCCACCCGCCAGTCGCCGTGCCCGGCCTGCCGCCAGTCGCGCATCTGGCGGCAGGCTTGCCGCAGCACCCAACTGCCGAGCAGGCCGATCATGCCGCTGCGTTCGGCCAGCGGGATAAAGCTGTCCGGCGGCACCAGGCCGCGTTCGGGGTGCTGCCAGCGGATCAGTGCTTCAGCGCCGATCGGGCGGCCATCCTCGGCGCAGTATTTGGGCTGGTAATGCAGCACGAACTGGCCCAGCTCCAGCGCGCGCGGCAGTTCCTGCAGCAACTGCAGGCGGTCGCGGGTGGTGGCCGTCATCGAGCGTTCGAAAAAGCTGTAGCGGTTGCGGCCGGCGTGCTTGGCGTGGTTCATCGCCGCGTCGGCATGCGTCAGGAGCTGGGGACCGCTGTTGGCGTCTTCCGGGTACAGCGCAATGCCGACGCTGCTGCTCAGCCGCAACTCGTGGTTGGAGACCAGAAACGGCACCGCCAGGGCTTGTACCACATGCGCAGCGAGCGCGGCGGCATCTTCCGTGTCGGCCATGTCGGCCACCAGTACAAACTCGTCCGCGCCCAGCCGCGCCAGGCTGCCGTTCGCACGCCGGTGCGCGTTCAAGCGTTCGGCCACTACCACCAGCAGGCGGTCGCCCAGCTGATGGCCGTAGCCGTCGTTGATCACTTTGAAGCCGTCCAGGTTGATCAGCATCACCGCAAAGCGCTGCCCGTCGCGCTGGGCGCGTTCGAGGTTCTGCAGGAGATGCTCGTGCAGCAGTACGCGGTTGGGCAGGCGGGTGAGTGGGTCGTGAAGCGCCGCCAGGGCGAGGTCGGCATTGGCCTTGGCCAGCGATTGCGCCAGCACGTCGGTCCGCTGCTGAAAGCGGACCGATAGCAACGAGATGACCAAAGCCAGCGTCAGCGAGACAAGAGTTACCAGCACCACCGCCACCGCCGGCCACGACAACGGCAGATGCGTATCGGCGACCGCGCCACATATGCTGCCGGGCGCGAACTGGGCGGCGGCCATGCCGGTGTAATGCATGCCCACGATGGCCCCGCCCATGATCAAGGCGGCGATCAGGCGCAAGCTGGAGCGGCGCCCGTGGTGGCGCAGCCGGAACGCGATCCACAACGCGGCGGCAGAGGCGCCGATGGCGATGGAGATCGACAACCCGAACAGCAGCGAGTCATAGCGAATGGACGGCACCATGCGCAGCGCGCCCATGCCCATGTAATGCATCAGCGCAATGCCCAACCCCATCAACAGCGCACCCAGGCCGAGCCGTGGCCACGGCAGATCCGCGCGCGAGCTCAGCCAGAGGGCTAGCGCCGAGGCCAGGATTGCCGCCAGCATCGAGTAGAGCGTCAATGCCAGGTCGTAGCCCACTGGAATCGGCAGGCGGAACGCCAGCATGCCGATAAAGTGCATCGACCAGATGCCAATTCCCATGGCAATGGCGCCGCCCACCAGCCACGCGGCTGCGATGCCGCCACGGCTGGCGGTCATATGTGCGGCCAGTTGCAGCGCGGTGAAGGAGGCCATCACGGCCACCACCAGCGACAGCATCACCATGCCAAGGTTGTAGGTTCCGACCACCTATCCAATTCCAACGTCGAAAGACGCGTTGCCCCAGACCTAGCGACCCCTTGCGCAACTTCTTGAGCGCAGGGGAGCGGCCGATGTCATCAACGGTGCGTTGCCACTAGGATACGGCACGCTTGAACCTGCTGCGGCCGACCGGCGTGCGCTGGCGACATGCGCAATCACAGCGCGTTCGCGCGTTTCAACTGCCGGCGTGCCGGATATCGGCACTGGAAGCGTGTGCGCTACATCCTTTGCGCGTGAGCTGGCATGGCGTGGTAGCTGCCTGCGCGGCTCATGCCACCGAACTTTCCGGTTCTTCCGGTTCGATGCGATTACGGCCGGAACGCTTGGCGCGATACAGCGCCTCGTCGGCACGCGCCAGCAACGAAGCGGCAGTGTCGCCGACGCGATACCAGGACACGCCCACCGAACAGGTCACCTGCAGTGGGCGTGCGGTACCCACCTCGTACGGGGCCAGGCTGAGCGCTTCGTGGATGGCACGCAGCCGGTGCTGGCTCTGTTGGGTCATGCCCGGCAATAACAGCAGCAATTCTTCACCGCCGTAACGGCCCACCTTGTCCGAATCGCGCAGGCAGGCCGTCAGCCGTGCGCCCACCTTGGCCAGCACCGCATCGCCGACCAGGTGCCCGTGTCCATCGTTGACCTGTTTGAAGTGATCCAGATCGATCAGCACCACCGCCAGTGGATGCTCGCCGTGCGCGCAGCCCTGCAGTTCTTCGGCCATCGCTTCCAGGATGCCGGAGCGATTGAGCAGGCCGGTCAACGCGTCGTGGCTGGCCTTCAAGGCCAATGCCGCACGTGCGCTTTCCAGTTCGCGTTTTTCGCGCTCCAGCTGGTAAGTGCGCTCGGCCACCAATTCGGCCAGCATGCGTTCGCGCGCTACCAGATGGCGATGCCGCCAGCGCCACAGGCCGATCAGCAGACCGCTGCCGATCAACACATACAACGCGATCGCCGGCGGGCTGCGCCACCACAGGGGCGCAACCGCAAAGGGTAGATCCGCGATGGGCGATACGGTGCGACGGTAGCGGTCCAGCACCTGGACCTGCAGGCGGAAATGCCCGGAGGGCAGCGGCGGCTGGTCGATGGACAGGTTGTCGCTCTGAATCCATTGGTCGTGCAGGCCAAGCAGGCGATAACGCACGGTCAGGCGGCTGGGGTCGTCGTAGACTTCCATGGTCGACAATTCGATATGCAGGGGTCGATCGCTCCAGCCCAGCAGTTGCCCGCGCTGCACGGGCATGCCGCCGCGGCTGAGGCTGTCGATATGCACGCTCGGCTGGCGCTCGTCGAACAGGCGCGCCGGGTCGCTTAGGTGGCTCACTCCGCGTGCGGTGCCGATCCAGATCGAGCCATCCGGATCTTCGGCAAACGCCGCCTCGGAGACGTCATCCCAAATCAACCCCTGCGACTGCGATAGATGCGCCCATCGCTCACCGTCGTAGACCTCCACGCCGCCCGCATGGCCCACCCAGACCCGGCCGGCGCTGTCGCCACGCAGCAGGTAGACGCTGACATCGCGCAGCGCATCATCACGGATTTCCTGCAGGTCCAGGCTGCCGCGCAACAACATGCCGTGCCACAGGCCGGGGCGATAGAAGGCCAGCCACACCTCACCGCTGTCGCTGATGTGGAACTTGCTGATCCATGGCTCGGGCGCGCCGCCGTTAACCTTGACCTTGACCTTGGACCATTGCCCATTCTGCAATCGGAACAAACCGTTGGCGGTGGATACCCACAGCGTTCCGTCGGCGGTTTGCTGGACATCGGTGCAGGCGATGGCAGGCATGTCGGCCACGGCCTGCATGCTGCCGCCGTCGAGCGGGTGCTCGATCACGAACAGGCCACCGGCACTAAGCATCCACAACCGGCCCTGGCGGTCGATCAGCAGGCGACGCCCAGCGCGAGGCAGTTTGGCGATTTCCGCGCTGTGCCCGTCCGGCCACGTGCGGCGCAGGAAACCGGCCGAACTGAGGGTCCACAGACTGCCGTCTTGGCTGCGCTGCATGCCCACGATCTGGATGCCGGCGTTATGCAGGGCCGGGACGAAGCGTCCATCCGGATCGGTCTGGCGGCCGATGCCGTGTTCATTGCCGACCAGCAGCGCGCCTTGCACGTCGCGGGCGATCGACCAGGTCGGCGCGGCCGGCATGCCTTGCGAGGCGTCCCAGTTTTCGATCCATTCGTAGCCGGCCCAGCGCACCAGACCTTCGCCATCGACGGTCATCCAGACATCACCGTCGCGGTCCACCACGATCGCATCGCTGCTGCCGGGTGGTAGCCCATTGTCCGCGCCAAAGCTGCGCCAGTGGCCGTTTTCCCAACGCACCAGGCCGTCGTTACGACGCACCAGCACGCGTCCCTCGCGGTCCATCACCAGCGGCGCCGGCCGCCCGACCGTGCTGCCATCCAGCAGCGGGAGCGAGCGAACACTGAAGGTAGTCGCCCCGGGGGCGCGATAGAGCAGGGTGCCGGCACCGCGCACCCATAGCCCGCCGTCGTGGTCGCGCAACACGCTGTACCAACGGTCGTCCGGCACCCCATGTTCGGGCCCGAACACCTCCACCTTGCGCTGCGCATCGATGGCGCACAGCTTGCGTGCGCAACCCGCCCACAGCGTGTTGCCATCCACCGACAGGGTGAACACCTTGGACAACTCGGGAACGCGCACGCGGGTTGCGGTATCCAGCAACGGTTGGGTCTGCCAGTGGCCGTTGGCGCGGGGCTGCAGGATTTCCAGAGCCCCGCCATTGGCCAGCACCGTGCCCCAGGGCAGGCTGGCGAGCTGCATCTCGTCCTGCAGGTGCTGGGCTTCATCCGGCGCCAGTTTGCGGAACCCGTGTTCGTCGCCGACGAACAAGGCCTGGAACCCTGCCACCCACAACCGCCCATCGGCGGTTTCGGTCATCGAGGTGGTGGGCTCGTTGCGCAGGCCATCCAGCTGAATCTGTTGAAAGATGCGCCCGTTATAGCGATACAGCCCGCTCTCGGTGCACACCCACAGCAAGGTGGCGCGGGTCTGCAGCAGGCAGGTGCCTGCAAGCCCGAGCAGGCCTTGGTCGTGGGCATAGCGCCGGATGCTGATGCTCTGCGCGCCAGCCAGATTCGCCACCGACAGCAACGCCAACAGCAACACCACGGCAAACGGTGCACGCCGGTGCGACGACCTCCATTGGCGCTGCTGAAACCCCACGGACGTTGCAATCTCCCACGCATCGGCGCATGCGGTCCGCGCCCCTCGCGCGGTGTCTCACGCTTGCCATTGGCAGCCCCCAAAAGCAGGCCGCATGGGAACAACTAGCGGCTGCTAACGCGTATTTCTTTAATGCTTCAGCAAGCATGACGGTGTGAGGATCTGGCGAACGCGGCTGTTCGCTGGGTGGTGGTGTACGGCGCTGGTCACGTGTGTGCGCACGCTTGACCCATACGCAATCCCTGCAGGAGTTTCCAAAAGCGCGTAGCAGTACGATGCGTAGTGAGTGCTGACCTGCCGTAGGCGTTTGCGTTGGGTGGATTGCAACGCGCGGCTACGTCACCTGTGGTGCTGCCGGTCCAGCGTCAAAACCTGCCGTCACTCCTGGTCAAAACTATCCAGCGGCACGTGGTCGTAATCGATCCGATTGCGGCCACTGCGCTTGGCGCTGTACAGCGCGGCGTCGGCACGTGCCAGCAGTTGCTCGAGCGTTTCGCCAGGCTGGAACCAGGCCACACCGATCGAGCAGGTCACGTGCAGCCAGCCGCCATCGATGGGGTAGTCGCCGCAGATGTCGCGGTGCAGGGCTTCCAGCCGATGCGTGGCATCCGGGTTCAACCCCGGCAGCAGCGCCAGCAATTCTTCGCCGCCGTAACGGCCGATGCGGTCGTCGCCGCGCACCAGCGTATCCATGCGGCGGCCGACCCCGGCCAGCACGGCGTCGCCGGCCAGATGGCCATGTTGATCGTTGACCAGCTTGAAGTGATCCAGATCGATCAGCACCACTGCCAGCGGCCGCCCGCTGCGCGCGGCATGCAGCAGCATCTCGCGCAGCGCGGCCAGGATGCCGGCGCGGTTTAGCAGGCCGGTGAGTTCGTCGTGGGTAGCCTTGAGCGAGAGTTCGGCGCGCGCGGCTTCCAGCTCGCGCTTGTCCTGTTCCAGCTCGGCGGTGCGCTCGGCCACCAACTGCTCCAGTTCGCGCTTGCGCCGCAGCAGTTTGGCGGTGCGCCAACGCAGCAGCGCGATCACCGCCAGGATACTCAGCAGCACGTAGCCGACGATGGCCGGCACGCCCCGCCACCACGGCGGTGTCAGTTCGAAATCGAAGCGGGTGATCGGGCTGCTGCTGCGCTGATAAGCATCCATTGCCTGCACTTCCAGCGTGTAATTGCCCGGCGGCAGCAGCGGATAGGTGAGGTGGCTGAGCGAGGTGCTGGTCCAACTGGCCTGCTGGCCTTCGACCCGATACCGGAAGCTGACACGGTCTGGGCCGCCTTCTGCGCCCGGGGTGCTGACTTCCACGTCCAGCGGCACCTGCGACCACTCGGTCCGCGCTTGCGGCAGCAGTATCTGGCTGCCACGGCGCACATGCAGAATCTCCGCCCGTAGCGGCGGCGCGGCGAATGCGCGCATCGGGTCGAGCAGGTGGGTGAGGCCACGGCTGCTGCCGAGCCAGATGCTGCCATCGGTATCTTCGAAAAATGCATTGGCCGACACGTCGTCCCACAACAGGCCTTCGGTGCGCGTGATACGCGACCACTTCCCGTTTTGGTACAGATCCAGGCCCTGGCTGCTGCCCAGCCACAGCCGGCCCTTGCTGTCGTGGCGCAGGATGAAGGGCATCACACGCGCCACCAGTGGGTCGGCCACGGCGGCAAGGGTCAACACGCCGTCCGTTTGCAGCCGGCCATGCCATAGCCCGGTATCGCGCAGCGAGAGCCACAGCTCGCCGTCGGCGCTGAAATCGAGCAGGAAGAAATCCTGGCTGGGCAGATCGCCGCGCACCTGCACGCGCTGCCATGCGCCGGTTTTTGCCTGCAAATACAGGCCTTCCCGGGTGCTGGCCCACAGCCGCCCGTGGGTGTCTAGGTCGATATCGCCGACGAAGGCGGCCGGCAGTGCCACTTCGCGCTCGGCCTTCAGCGGGCTGCCGCGCTGCACGCGATAGAGCCCATGCGGCGTGGTGATCCACAAGGTGCCGGCGGTATCGAACATCAGCTTGTTGATGGGCAGGTCGAGGTGCAGCACATCGTTGGTCTTGCCGCTGCGCGGGTCGCGCCGCGCCACGGCGCCGGACGAGCGCGCTACCCAGGCCGCGCCGTCTTCCGGCGAGAGCGCAATGGACACGGACTGCAGCAAGGGTTGGCCGTTTTCCAGCGTCCACGGCCGCATGCGTCCGCTGCGCGGATCCAGCACATTCGATCCGGCATCGCCGCCGACCAGCAGCTCACCGCTGGGCAGCCGCTGGCTGGCCCAGGTCGGCGCTTCGGCCAGGCCCTGGCTTTCGTCCCAGTGTTCGATGTTGCCGTAGCCCAGCCAGCGCTGCACACCCAGGCCGCGCGTGCCGATCCACAGCTGGCCGGTGCTTTGCATCATCAGCGGGCCGACCATGGGGCTGATCTGCAGCCCCTGGCTTTGGCCGAAGTAGCGCCAGTGGTCGCCTTCCCAACGCACCAGCCCGCGGTCAGAGCGCGTCAGCAGACGGCCCTGCGTATCTTCCGACAGCGTTGTGGCCCCAGAGAGGGTATCGAATCGGGTGCCTGCCGGCGCCGGACGATTGCGAAACACCTGCTCGTCAGCGGCACGTGAGAGCACCAGCCCGCCGCCGCGTAACCACAGAGTGCCCAGGTGATCACGAAAGATGGCGCGCCATTGCCGTTCCGGCACGCCTTCGGCTTCGGACAGCAGGGTAATCTTGCCGTCGGTGTCGATCCGGCAGACGTGCAGGCCGCAACTGGCCCATAACGCGGTTCCGTCAGCCAGCAAAGCCCTGCCGGCCGGCAAGATGCGGCCATCGGCCAGTTGCAGGGGCAGCGGGTGGACCGACCAGCCGCCGCCGGCGCTCGGCGACAGCCGCAGCAGACTGTCTTCGCTGACCACCACCACGCCATCGGCGTAGGCGGCAACAACATTGCCGCTGTCGGCGCGGATCGGCTTGCCATCGCGCAGTACCTGCACGAAGTCATTGCCCTGGCGGACGAACAGGCCATTGGCGCTGGACACCCATAGCCGCCCTGCCGCATCCAGCCCAAGCGCGCGGATATAACGCGCATCCAGCCCGCTTTGCTGGCCGATTGGGGTGAAACGTTCGCGTTCAAAGCGATGCAGCGCTAGCTCGGTGCCCACCCAAACCACGCCCTGGCGGTCTTCAAGCAGGCTGTTGATGGTCATGCCCTGCAGACCATCGGCCTGGGCGTAATCACGGAAGCTATAGGTTTGCGCCCAGCTGCTGCCGCAGATCAACAGTGCCGCCAGCAGCAGCCACGCCCGTACCCGCAGGCGAGCATCTTGCGAACGCATGGGAGCCAACAGTGGAAACACAGTGAGCATTGGTTCCCGTGGAGTGGGCTTGTGTTGGACGACGATACGCAGCGTCATCGTGCAGGGGCTTTGACGGCTGCGCATTCAGAAACTTGAGGCGATTCACGGTGGTGCGGGTGTAACGATGGAGCGGGGCGATCAACGCATTGCGTGTGCCAGCTAGCTGGCTGGCTTCTTCCGGCCACTGCAGTCGGTACGCAATCAGGCAGTCAGTTCTCTGGCGGCATCGAAGGCGGTATCGAACATGCGTTGCACGGGCGGGGCGAATTCGCTGGCGAAGCTCGACAGCAGGAACAGCCCCAGCAACACCGTCAGCGGCAAGCCCAACTGCACCGGATTCAATGCCGGCGCTGCCTTGGCCAGCGCGCCGAAGGCCAGATTGACCGCCAGCATCGCCACCATCATCGGCAAGGCCAGGGTCAGCCCGCCGCGCAGGATCTGCAGGAACAAAGTCGGCGCCACTTCTGCGAATGCGCCGGCATCGGGCAAGGCAGTGCCGATCGGCAAGGCTTTGTAGCTGTCCACCAGCAGTGCGATCACTGCCAGATGCCCGTTGGCCGCGAAGAACAGCAGCCCGAAACCGATATAGAACCACTGCGCGATCACGCCGGAGGTTACGCCGCGCATGGGGTCGGACATCTGTGCGAATGACAAACCCGTGGACTGCGACACCAGTTCGCCGGCCAATGCGCCGGCTTCGAAAATCAGCTTCAACATGAAGCCCATGCTCGCCCCGACCGCCAGCTCGCGCGCAATGCTCAGCACTGCCTGCGCGGTAAAACCGTCCCACTCCGGCACCGGCGGCAGGATCGGCGCCAGCACCATCGCCAGCGTGCCTGCCAGCATTACCCGCACCCGGCCGGGTACTGCGCGCGTGCCGATCAACGGCATCGCAGTCAGCAACGCACCGGTGCGCAGCATGGTCCACATGATCGCCCCGACCATCGCAAACGCGCGTTGGCCGTCGATCACCATTTGGGTTGCAGAATCCATCCGCGCTGGCCCGCTAGCCGATCAAATGCGGTATGCGCTGGAACAGCGCAATGGTGAACTCGACCAGATGCCCCAACAGCATGCTGCCGGTGGCAAACAGGGTGGCCGTCAACGCCACGGCCTTGGCCACGAAGGCAATGGTCGGCTCGTTCAATTGGGTGGCGGCTTGCACCACGCCAATCACCACACCAACCACCAGCACGGCCAGCAACATCGGCCCGGCAATCCACAGGACGGTGACCAGGCCACCACGTAATTCAGTCAGGGCGATTTCAGGGCTCATGGGAGTGCTGATGCAAGTGGGATGCCAAAGGGGCGGGGAGTCGAGATTCGTGATTCGGGATCGGTTGGGAAACGGGGTCTGAGTTGCCTCGTGTTGCACTGTCGATCGCTGTCGCTGTCGCTGTCGCTGTCGCTGTCGCTGTCGCTGTCGCTGTGCTCTGGCTTGGCTTTTGCAGTTCGCTTTTCATCCCCCATACCGCAGCGGCAGGCCGCGTGGGTCAACCCCCGAAGGGGCGGCGCGCATGGATGCGCGACGTTTTTCTAAGGGACATGGATGTCCCTTAGAAAAATTCCCACGTGGACTGCGTACCCGTAGCGCCTTGGCGCGTAGGCGCGCGAGGACGGGGTGTGTTTCTTTGGTCACTTTCTTTGCATAAGCAAAGAAAGTGACTCGCCCCCCGAAGGGGGACGAAAGCCTTGCACTCGCTTGTAGCTCTTGCTCGTCCATTTGATCCGGATACAGATCAAATGCTTTCACGCCCTGCGGGCGCGAGTCGCTTTTCTTTGCTTGTGCAAAGAAAAGTAACCAAAAGAAAGCACACCCCGTCCTCGCGCCCTCCGCGCCTGCGGCGCTCCGGGTCCGCAGGCCGTTCGGGAATTTTTCAAAGGGACGTCCATGTCCCTTTGAAAAACGTCGCGCATCCATGCGCGCCGCCCCTGCGGGGTTTGACCCGAATGGCCTGCCGCTGCGGTATGGGGCCCCGGAGAAGCAAGAACCTAGAACCTAAAAGCAAGACGCAACAAGCAACAAGCAACAAGCAACAACTAAGCACGAGGCCGCAAGCGCCTGAGCACTACAGCTGTGCTGCGGCGGCTTCAACAAGACACACTCAACTCACTGACAAGCGCTACCGCGCGCACCGCGCGTCCACACCTACGACGCATTAAAGCTCGCAGCCAGCGTTCCCACCACCAACACCCATCCATCCACCAGGATGAACAACAGAATCTTGAACGGTGCCGAGATCAGCATCGGCGACAGCATCATCATGCCCATCGACATCAGCACGCTGGCCACCACCAGGTCGATGATCACGAACGGGATGAAAATCAAAAAGCCGATTTCGAAGGCGGTCTTCAACTCGCTGGTCACGAACGAGGCCACCAGCACCGGGAACGGTACGGCGTCCGGGCCGGCGTATTTGCCGTCGCCGGCCATGCCGGCGAAGGTCATCAGATCGGTCTCGCGGATCTGCGCCAGCATGAAGGCGCGCAGCGGCTGCGTGGTCAGTGTCCAGGCGGTGGAAAAATCGATCTGGTTATTGAGGTAAGGCTGCAAGCCGGCGCCCCACATCTTTTGCCACACCGGCATCATCACCAGCGCGGTCAGGAACATCGACAGGCCCAGCAACACCTGATTGGACGGCGTCTGGCCGGTGCCCAGCGCCTGGCGCAGCAGGCCCAGCACGATGGTGATGCGGGTAAAGGCGGTCAGCACCAGCAGCATCGATGGCAGCAGGGTGATTGCCGTCATCAGCAGCAAGGTCTGCAGCGGCAGGCTCACCGGCTGGTCGCCGATGCGGCCCACGCTCACGTTCGGCAGCGACGGCAACTGGTTGGAACCGGCCGGCACCACAGCCGGGGTGGCCGCAGGCGCGGCAGCCTGCGCCATTGCCGGCAGCGCGGCCGGGGTGGCCGCGGCCAGCATCGGGCAACTCATCACCAGCAGGATCAGCACCAGGCGCACACTGCGCCCCCAACGATTCCAACGGCTCAACATGTCACGGGTCCTTGCGCAGCTTCTGTGCGAGCAGCTGGGCGAAATTGGGGAGTTGCTTGAAATTGGGCAGAGTGGGGGCCGGCGTGGTCGGCAGCGGCTCGGAGAGGGTGTGCAGGGTGCTGATGCCGTTGGCGGTCACGCCGAGCAACAACTGCTTGCCGTTCACCTCCACCACCACCACACGTTCCTTGGCACCGACTGCCAGGCTGGTCACCACACGCAAGCCCTCGGTGCTGCGGAATCCGCTGCCGGGCATGCGCTTGAGCAACCAACCCAGCCCGACGATCAGCGCGAGCACCAATAGCAATGCAAAGACTGCGCCAAACAGGCTGGGCGAGGACGGCGCTTGCGTGCCGACCTGGGTGGCCTTGGCCGCGACGGGCGCAACGGTAGCCAGCAGGCCGATCACCGCAGCCTCCGGATTCGTTCGCTGGGGCTAACTACATCGGTCAGGCGAATACCGAAGCGGTCGTTGATGACGACGACTTCGCCGTGTGCGATCAGGGTGCCGTTGACATACACGTCCAGCGGTTCGCCGGCGCCGCGTTCCAGTTCCACCACCGAACCCTGGTTGAGCTGCAGCAGGTTGCGGATCGGAATGCGCGCGCGGCCAACTTCCAGCGACAGGGTCACCGGCACGTCCAGGATGACGTCCAGATTGAGGTCGGCGGCGTTCTGGTCGTGTTCGGCCTGCAGGCTTTCGAAGGTGGCAGGCGAGGCGTCGAGGATGTCGGAATTGATCATTTGCTGGAGTCCTGGGATGGAACGGCGCGTGGGGCTTGCACGCCGGGCGGGCGTACGGCGGTGATCTTGACGGCGTTGTTGCCATTGGAAACGCCGAATTCGCCGGTGAATAACGGGATGTCTTCCACGCACAGCGGCACCTGGGCGGGCAGCTCGATTGGCAGGACGTCGCCGACCTTCAAACCGGTGAGCTGACGCAGGGTCATGCGCTTGCTGGCCAGCACGCTGGACAGGGTCACCTCGGCGGTGTCCAGCTGCTCGCGCAGCATCACGTTCCATGAGTCGTCGCGGTCGTTGCGGTCGCTCTGGATGCCGGCGTCGAGCAATTCGCGGATCGGCTCCAGCATCGAATACGGCAGGGTGATGTGGATTTCGCCGCCGCCGCCTTCCAGCTCCACATGGAAGCGGCATACCACTACGTACTCGCGCGGGGTGACGATGTTTGCGAAGTGCGGGTTGATCTCCGAGTTGATGTACTCAAAGTCCACGTCCATCACCGGCGCCCAGGCTTCCTTCAAGTCGGCGAAAGTCTGCTTGAGCATCAGCTGCACCACGCGCATCTCGGTGGCGGTGAATTCGCGGCCTTCGATGCGGGTGTGATAGCGGCCGTCGCCGCCGAAGAAGTTGTCCACCACGGTGAACACCAACGTGGGTTCGAACACGATCAGGCCGGTGCCACGCAGCGGTTTGAAGCGGATCAGGTTGAGGTTGGTCGGCACATACAGCGAGTGCATGTACTCGTTGAACTTGACCAGGTCGATGCCGCGCACCGACAGGTCGGCCGAGCGCCGGATCAGGTTGAACAGGCCGATGCGCCACAGCCGCGCGAAGCGCTCGTTGACCATCTCCAGGGTCGGCATGCGCCCACGGATGATGCGGTCCTGGCTGGACAGATCGTATTGACGGGCCTCGCCGGGCAGCGGCTCCGGCTCGGTGTTGACCGCACCCGAATCCACGCCATGCAGCAGGGCATCGATCTCGTCCTGGGAAAGCAGATCACTGACGCTCATGGGGCGGGCCTTACTGAGTAACGAAACTGGTGAACAGCAATTCTTCGACGCACTTCTTTCCGGTCTCGCTGGTCATGACCTTCTGCGCTTCGGCCAATGCGGCCTTCTGCAGCTTCTGCTTGCCGGCCAGGTCGGCAACGTCGGTGGCCTTGGTCTGCGACAGCAGCATCAACAGGTGCGCACGGATGGCCGGGGCGTTCTCGGTAATGAGCTTGAGCTCTTCCGGGTCACGGGTGACCAGCTGCACTTCGACCTGCAGGTACTGCGGGCCATCGCCGGGATCGGCCAGGTTGACCACGATTGCCGGGTCCATCGGGAAGTACTGCGCCGGCTTGGGCACTTCGGCGACCTTGGGCGCGGCGTGCTTGCCGCCTTTTTCATCGTCCTTGTGGCCGAAGAAGAACCAGGCGCCGCCGCCGGCAGCCGCCAGCACCACCACGCCGATGGCGACCAGCAGAATGGGCTTCTTGCCGCCCTTCTTCTTCTCGCCCTTGTCGTCTTTGTCTTCGGTTTTCTTGGGTTTTTCGGCCGCTGCCACAGTGTGCTCCAGGGGAATGCTCACCCTGTCGATGCAATTGGCATGCCAAAACGGCGTCGGTTTCCTGGCGCAGGCGCTGTGGAAACCGAAAAACCCCCGCAAGCCTTGTGCTGCGAGGGTGAAGGGGCGTCATCGGCACTCAGCCGAGGCGCGTTTTTCAACTGCGCCGGGCGTGCCCGGCGCGTAAGCTCAGGCGTAGGCGTCCAGCAATCCACGCTGGCGTAACACCACCGACGGAATTCCGACGGGCGGGCTATCGTCCAGAGTGAGGCCATTTCCGTTGCCATTGCCGCCAGTGCGATTGCCGGACGGGTTCTGCTGTTGCTGGCCAACATCGGCCTGGCCCAGCTGGAAGCCATTCTGGCCGAGCATTTCGCGCAACCGCGGCAGACTTTGTTCCAGCGCCTGGCGGGTATCGGCATTGGCGGCGGTGAAGCTGGCGTTGACCTTGTCGCCGTCCAGATGCAGACGCACCTCGACCGGGCCCATCTCGTTCGGGGTGACCTTGATATGGGCATGGCCGATCTTCTGGTCCGCCAGCCAACTCATGCGTGCGCCGATGGCATCGTCGAAGTTGTCGCTGCCCAGATCCGGGGTGGGGGTGGGCGAGGCGCTGAAGATGGGTGCGGCGTCCTGCAGGCGGGTGAGCGCCGGCGCGGTGGTGGTCGGCAGCACGAACGCCGGTGCGTCCGGCGCTGCCGTGGCGGCGCTGTCATCGGCAGCCGGTTCCAGCGCCTTGGCGGCCATGCCCATCAGCGCGGCGGTCTGCGCGTCGCCGCTCACGGCGGTGGTCGAGGTGGGTTTGGCGCCTGCAGCAGCGGCCGGCACCAGAGCGCCCAGCGCGGGCAGGGCGGTACCCGCGCTGGCGGTGGCGTTTGCTGCGGTTGCATCGGTAGGCAGTGCGGTGGCCGTTGCCACGGCGTTGGCTGCGCCGGCCATGCTGGCAGTCAGCGCCGCAGCTGCGGCAGCCAGCACATCGCCGCCCGGTAGCGCCTGCGCCAGCAAGCCCATGCCGAAGCCGCCCAGGCCCGCGGGCGGCCAACCGGCGTCGGTCGCCGATGCAGCTGCTGCCTCTGTTGACGCGTCTTCGCTGGCCGCAGCGGTGGCGGTTTTGGTGTTTTTGCCGGTCTTGCTGGTAGCGGCCGCGGTGCTTTTGTCGGAAGCCGCCGCGTCCTTGGCGGCGCCGGACTGGGCCGGCTTGGCATCGCCGTCCTGCGCCCGCGGCCGTGCGGTGGCATCGCCGGTCGCGTCGTCGTGGTTGTCTTCGTCGTTGCGATTGTTGTCGGACTGATTGGACTTGGGTGCGGCCTGCTTGGCGGGCACGCGCTCGGGCGCCTGCGGCGGGGCCTGATGCGGCGTGTTGGCCGGATTGAGCATGCGCGCGAACTGGTCCTGGCCTGCATCCGGTTCGGACGAGGGGTCGCTGTAACTGGATTTCTTGCCGGTGCCGGCAAGCGCGCCTAGGCCGGCGGCGAAGGCGGACAAGGGGTTCATGCGGATTCTCCGTGTGTATCTTGGCTACGGGCCAGTCGCGAACGACGCGCGCCGAGGTCGTCCATCTCACGCTGGTCGCGGCGTTCGATCACTTTGTTTTCCTGGGCGCGGTAGCTGGCGGCCAATTGCTCCAGCACCTGTTTTTCGCGGCTGGCCAGCAGCAGGCGGGTACGCTCTGCTTCGACCTTGGCGATGTTGCTTTGCACGGTCTGTGCCTGCTGCAGCACGGCGCTGTCCAGACGGTCCAGAAATGCGCGGCGGTTGGTCAGCGCAACCGCGCTGGTGCCGGCCATCTGGCTGTTGGCGTATTCCTCGGCATAGCGGCGCAGCTCTTCCAGGCGCGACTGGTGGGTTTCCAGGGTGCGTTGGCGCTCGGCCAGGTCACGAGCGACCTTGTCTTCCTGTTCCTGCGCGCGGCGCAGTAATGGGTCGATCCGTTTGGACTGCATCATGAATTAATTCTCGGGTTCGACCAGCTGCTGCAGCGCGGACAGGCTGTCGCTCAGGAGCGATGCCTTGTGCACGTCCTGCCCAAGGAATTCGACGATTTCCGGCCAGCGCGCCAACGCTTCGTCGGTGGCTGGGTCGCTGCCGCGCTGGTAGGCGCCGATGGCGATCAGGTCGCGGTTGGCGGTGTAGGCCGAGAGCAGCCGCTTGAGCTTGCGGATGCGCAGGCGCCAGGTGTCGTCGGCGATGTCCTGCACCACGCGGCTGACCGAGGATTCCAGGTCGATAGCCGGGTACAGGCCGCTGTCGGCAACCCGACGCGAGAGCAGAATGTGGCCGTCCAGGATGGCGCGGGCGGCGTCGGCGATCGGGTCTTGCGGGTCGTCGCCTTCGGTCAATACGGTGTAGAACGCGGTGATCGACCCGCGGCCCTTGGCGCCGTTGCCGGCCCGTTCCACCAGCGCCGGCAATTTGGCGAACACCGACGGCGGGTAGCCGCGGGTGGTCGGCGGCTCGCCAACCGACAGGCCGATCTCGCGCTGCGCCTGGGCGAAGCGGGTCAGCGAATCCATCAGCAGCAAGACGTTCAAACCCTGGTCGCGGAACCATTCGGCAATGGCTGTGGCGCGGTAGGCGCCGTGCAGACGCGCCAACGGCGGGCGGTCGGCCGGGGCGGCCACCACAACGGCGCGGCGCAGGCCTTCTTCGCCCAGCGTGGTTTCGACGAAATCGCGCACTTCGCGGCCACGTTCGCCGATCAGCCCGACCACGATCACGTCGGCCGAGGTGAAACGGGTCATCATGCCAAGCAGCGTCGATTTACCGACGCCCGAACCGGCGAACAGGCCCACGCGCTGGCCGCGGCCGATCGGCAGCATGGCGTTGATGGCGCGCACGCCGACGTCCAGCGAGGTGGTGATGGGTTCGCGCGCCAGCGGGTTGATCGACACGCCGGCCATGCCGACGCTGCCTTCGGCGCGGATCGGGCCCTTGCCATCCAGCGGGGTGCCGTCGCTGTCGATGACACGGCCGAGCAGGCCTTCGCCCACTTCCACGCCGCCGCGGCGCCGCGAGGGCACCACGCGCGCATTCGGCAGCAGGCCGTGCAGTTCGGCGCTGGGCATCAGATAGGTGCGTTCGCCGGCGAAGCCGACCACTTCGGCATCGACCCAGCCGCCGTCGACTTCGACCTTGCAGGTGGCGCCCATCGGCGCTTCGCAGCCGGTGGCTTCCAGGGTCAGGCCGACTGCGCGGCGCAGGATGCCTTCACGGATCAGGGTGCGGCCGGCAGTGGGCTCAAGGCCCAGCGTGCCCAGGCGGGTGGCCAGGCGCAGATTGCGCGCATCCAGCCAATCGGCCGGGGTGGCACCGAACAGGGCGCTCACAGGCCCGCTCCGGATTTGCGCATGACTGTCTCCAGCGCGGCGCGCAGGCGTGCATCCAGGGTGCCGTCGATGCGCACGCTTTCGGCGTGCACGCGCAGGTCGCCGCGGCTCAGGCTCATGTCCGCGGCCACGCGGGTGCTGCTGCTGGGCGCCAGATGCGGCAGCAGCGCGGTGATGTCGTCCGGGTGCAGGCGTACTTCGACTTCGCGGCCGGCACCGCCGACGGCATCGACCGCCTCGCCGACCAGTTCGGCCAGCAACTGCGGGTCGGCCTGATAGGCACGCCCGACCAACTGGCCGGCGATGCGCACGGCCAGCTCGCCGAGTGCGCCGACCACTTCGTTTTCCAGCCGCGCCAACGGGCGAGTGAAGTTGTCCAGGATGCCGTCGATCTGCGCGGTCAGGCGGCGTACTTCCGCCTGGCCCTGGGCAAAACCTTCGGCATGCCCGCGCGCGAAACCTTCCTGCTGAGCGGCGTCTTCGATGGCCTGGATCTCTTCCAGGGTCGGCGGACGCAGCACCGGCTCATAAACGGCCGGTTCGTCGAATTCGGCTTCCGGCGCAGCCGCCGCCAGGTGCAGGTCCGGGGCCAGCCAGCGGGTGACCACATCGTTCATACCATGGCCTCGGCACCGGCGCCGCCCAGGCTGATGGCGCCTTCGTCAGCCAGGCGGCGGACGATGGTGAGGATTTCTTTCTGCGCCGCTTCCACGTCGGCAAGGCGCACCGGGCCGCGCGCTTCCATGTCTTCGAGCAGGATTTCGGCTGCGCGCTGGGACATGTTGCGGGTGATCTTTTCGCGCACCTTGACGTCGGCGCCGCGCAGGGCAAGGCCCAGGCGCTCGCCAGAGACTTCGCGCAGCAGCGTCTGCAGGCCGCGGTCGTCCAGGTCCACCAGGTTGTCGAACACGAACATCAGGTCCTGGATCTTGCCGGCCAGGTCGGCGTCGATCTTGCCGATCTCGCCCAGCACGCCTTGGTCGGCGCCGGTGTCCAGGAAGTTGAGGATGTTGGCCGCCACCTTGATGCCGCCCACGTTGGACGATTTGAGGTTCTGGTTGCCGGCAAACTGACGCTCCATGATGTCGTTGAGCTCGCTCAGCGCATTCGGCGGAATGCCGTCCAGCGTGGCGATGCGCAGCAGCACGTCGGCGCGGGTGCGCTCGGGCAGCAGCTTCAGCGCCTCGGCGGCCTGGTCGCTGTCCAGATGCGCCATGACGATGGCGATAATCTGCGGGTGTTCGTTGCGCACCAGGTCGGCGACCGCGCGCGGGTCCATCCACTTCAAGGTGTCCAGACCGGTGGTGTTGCGGCCCAGCAGGATGCGGTCGATCAGGCCACCGGCCTTGTCGGCGCCCAGCGCCTGGATCAGCACGTTGCGAATGTAGTCGTCGGCGCCCACGCCCAGCGAGGTCTTGCCGGCCAGTTCGCCGTTGAAGTCGTCCATCACCTTTTCGACCTGGTCGCGCGAGATGCCGGTCATGGTGGCCATGGCGATGCCGATCTTCTGCACCTCCTTCGGGTCCATGTGCTTGAGCACTTCGGCGGCGTCGCTTTCCCCAAGCGACAGCAACAACACCGCAGCACGCTGCACGCCACTCATCGGTTCTGCTTCAGGCTTCACTGGCAACCCATCCCTTTACGACTTGTGCAACACGTTTTGAATCGGCTTTAACTGCTTCGCGCGCAACACGCATGCGTTCTTCGTAAGCGTCCGGCAGGGCGATCGGGGTCTTGCGGTCCTGCCCGATGCTGGCGGTGTCCTCGCCCATGTGGGGCAGCAGTTCATCGTCTTCATCGACCATCCGCACATCGGCGCTCTGTGGAGTGCCATCCTTGCCAGCCTTGCCTTGCTTGTCCTTGACCGCGGTCACGCCGGTGAGCTGACGCAGGGTGGGGCGCACCACACCGAACAGCAGCGCCAGCACCACCACCGCACCGACCAGCAAGCGCAGACCGTTCTGCACGCGCGGATCTTCCCACCACTTCGGACCTTCTTCACCGGCCACCGCTTCACGTACGAACGGGGCATTCATCACCGACACCGTGTCGCCGCGTGCCGCATCGAAGCCCACTGCCTGCTTGACCAGGCCTTCGATACGGGTCAGCTCGGCAGCGGTGAGCGGCTGTTCCACCATCTTGCCCTTGGCGCCGGGGCGCGGGACGTTGTCCAGCAGCACCGCCACCGAGACGCGCTTGATGCGACCGGCCGGCTGGCGGGTGTGTTGCAAGGTTCGGTCCAATTCGTAGTTACGGGTGGCGCTCTTGGAACTTTCGGTCGGCGCGGCCGCTGCGGTGGCCTGGCCATTTGCGGCAGCCGGGGTGCCCGGTGCGCCTGCGGCGGCCGGCGCCGGCGGCTGGCCGGGGCTGTTGCTGGTGGCACCCGGAGGGCCCTGCGGGCCGGTGGCCGTGGTGCTGGTGTCGTTGACCTGTTCGCTGCGCAGCTTGGCCGGCTCGCCGTTGTAGAGCTCGCGCGCTTCTTCGACCACCGAGAAATCCATGTCCACGCTGGTTTCCGGATTGACCCGGCCCGGGCCGGTCATCGGCTCCAGCAGCTCGCGGATGCGCTGGTTGTAGGAGCTTTCCTGGCGGCGCACCTGTTCGAACTGGGCGGCGTGCTGGGCAGCGTCGCTATTCGGGTCGGCGATGGAGAGCATGCGGCCGCTCTGGTCGACCACGGTGACGCGTTCGGGGGTCATGTCCGGGATGCTGGAGGCCACCAGATTGACGATGGCATCGACCTGGTTACGCTCCAGGCCTTGGCCGCCGCGCAGTTCCAGCACCACCGAGGCGCTGGCCACATCGCGCTGGCGGGTGAAGGCGCTGGGCTTGGGAATAGCCAGGTGCACACGGGCCTCGCGGACCGGGCGCAGGGTGCTGATGGTGCGCGAGAGTTCGGTTTCCAGTGCGTGCTGGTAACGGGCGTTTTCCACGAACTGGCTGACGCCGAAACCCGGGTCCTTTTCCATCAGTTCGAAGCCGCCACCGGTTTCCTTGCCGGTGAGGCCGGAGCCAGCCAGCTTCAGACGGGCGTCGTACAGACGGTCCTGCGGTACCGAAATGGCGCCGGTACCCTGGTCGATCTTGTAGGGGATCTGCGCGGTGCGCAGCAGGTCGGCCGCTTCGGCATTGCCCTTTTCATCCAGGCCGGTGTACAGCGACTGATAGCCCGGCTTCTGCGACCAGAAGAACACCGCCAGACCGGCCGCCACCGCGAGGGCGAT
Source organism: Xanthomonas vasicola (assembly GCF_000772705.2). Taxonomy (GTDB): domain Bacteria; phylum Pseudomonadota; class Gammaproteobacteria; order Xanthomonadales; family Xanthomonadaceae; genus Xanthomonas; species Xanthomonas vasicola. The sequence goes on along the minus strand of NZ_JSBW02000068.1, from coordinate 1,283 downwards.
CATCGCCATCATGGTCAGCTTGCGGGTGATCTGCAGGCTGCGGACACGGTCGAACCATTGCCCCGCCTTTTCGGCGTTCTGGTTCATGTTTTCCTTGCTGATCGCGAGTGCCATGTGTCGTCAACCTTTACAGCGGCATGTTCATGACGTCCTGATAAGCCTGGACGAGACGGTTGCGGACTTCCACGGTGGCGCGGAAGGCCACCTGGGACTGCTGGGAGGCGACCATGACCCGTGCCAGATCGGCACTGGGGTCGCCCATTTCGAATGCTTTGGAGAGGGCGCCGGCCTTCTGCTGGGCCTCGTTGACGCCGCCGATGGCGCCGCGCAAGGTCTCGCTGAAGCTTGGTGCCTGGGTCGCCGGTGTTCCCTGTGCGCCGGCCAGCCCCTGGATCTGATTGCCGCGCGCCGCATCGCCCACCGCGCCCATCGGGCCTTGGCCCATCTGCGTCTGGTAGCTGCGGATCTGCGAGAGGATGGAGGTAACGGAGTCGCTCATGGGTGCGGTCAGCCAGGGAGGCATCCACACCGATGCAAGCGGCGTGCCGAAATGGCGCCGGGATTCCGGCGTAGGGCGGGGTGGGTTGCTGTGGCTGGGCTGCGAGGAACTACACCGCCGCAGTTTTCTCTGCGCTGGTGAGCTTGGCGCCTACTCAAGAGTCGGACATTTGTCGGCAAGGTGCTGTCGACAGGGCGCCGGCCTGTTCAGCCAGCTTGTCTAGCAAGATGCAGGCCTGTCTGGTGGAGAGCGACTGCTCTGCCGCTTATTTGCAGGGTCTTTGCCCGCCCACCATCGCGAGACACGCTGCAAGTACGTCCTTGTAAGTTTCTTGGCGGCATCCATGCCGCCAAGGTCCCGCGCCGGTGAGCGGGCAACCACCAGTCGAGATGGTCGTTGTGTCTTTGCAAGCGATAGGCAACGTTCGCTGGCTATGTGACTAGCTGCGGTCGCCTGCTGCGCCCAAGTGAAGCCGCACCGCGTTCGCACATGAGAACTGCCGACCAAGTGTCTGGTGCGGTGTCCTTGCCGATTGCGGGACCGTTGGCGGCATGGATGCCGCCAACGGTCCCACAGGGTGAAGTGTTCACGGCGTGTCCCGCGAGCGGCGAGGGCACCGCACACTCGGCCAGCTCAGCTTTCGAATGAAGCTAACTGGTTGTCCCTGAAAAATCCCCTTCAAGCGCCCCGTGCCGTCTGTGACAGCGGCACGTGGCTAAAGGATGGCCATTCCATCGCCCGCATCCAGGCACGCAAAAACGCGATCCAGCGCAGCAGCCAGCGC
>NZ_JSBW02000067.1 GCF_000772705.2 Xanthomonas vasicola | reverse complement strand
CTCAGGTGTAAGCAGTGGGTGCAGTGGGTGCAGAGTATCTGCAGAAACGTGCCGATTGCATTCGAGCTCATCGGCCTCCCTATGCTGCTTTGCCGGTGCGTAACCGGCAGTTCTTTGGATGCGCTAATGCCCGAGTTGCCCGAAGTTGAAACTACGCTGCGCGGCTTGTCGCCGCACCTGGTTGCGCAACGCATCCATGGCGTCTGATCACACAGCGCGCCGCTGTGACGCCTATAGGCTTCGTAACAACGCAAGACCTAAAGCGGAAGCCTTAGTTCAGCAGCAAATTATTCAACGACGCGTTGATAAGGCTTGGAACTTTTGTTCGAGCAGTTGGATTGAGAACTCAGCGATCGGCGTACGTCATGAGGTAGCAGTGGACAGATATAGGAAATTCAGGAATCGGCGTGCCAAAGGTAATTCTCGTAGAGAACAGAGCCGGGGGCGAACGCGTGTCAAATGCTGCGGCGAATAAGTCACCTGATTGGCCTGTACTGGATCTGGTGCCTGTTTAATTGGATTGTTCAGCACAAGTCGCACGGCTCAATACCGGACCCTTCAAACCAAAACCCGCTCTCGCGGTGTTTTTGCTTCTCCGGTAGTGCGGCCTATCAGTGGACCGCAGACAGGATCAGTCACCCAACGTCAGCAAAGAGGCATTGCCACCTGCCGCGGTGGTGTTGACGGTAACGACCTTTTCGGTCGCGAAGCGGAGCAGGTAATGCGGGCCGCCGGCTTTGGGACCAGTCCCGGAAAGGCCTTGGCCGCCGAAGGGTTGTACGCCGACCACGGCACCGATCTGGTTGCGATTGACGTAGACGTTACCGACCGCCACGCGCGAAGTAATGCGGTCGATGGTTTCGTCGATCCGCGAATGGACACCCAGGGTGAGGCCATAACCTGTCGCGTTGATCTGGTCGATAACAGCGTCAAGCTGATCGGCTTTCCAACGAATTACGTGCAGCACCGGGCCGAAAATTTCGCGCTGTAGCTGGGCCAGCGATGTCAGTTCATAGGCGCGTGGCGCGAAGAAGCTGCCGTGCGCGGTGCCGCCGTCCAGCGTGGTGGTTCCAATCAAGCGCGCTTCGCGATCCATGCGTGCAGCATGATGGTCGAGAATCTTGAGCGCATCGGCGTCGATCACGGGGCCAACGTCGGTGGAGAGCAGGCTGGGATCGCCGATCTTCAACTCGCCCATCGCGCCGGCCAGCATGGTCATGACCTTGTCGGCGATATCGTCCTGGACGAACAGGACGCGTGCGGCGGAGCAACGCTGCCCGGCGGAAATGAAGGCGCTGGAGATGGCGTCTTTGACCACTGCTTCGGGCAGCGAGGACGAGTCGGCGATGAAGGCATTTTGGCCGCCGGTTTCGGCAATCAAGACGCCGATGGCAGCATCGCGCGCGGCCAAGGTGCGGTTGATGATGCGTGCGGTTTCGGTAGAGCCGGTGAAGGCGACACCGGCGACGCGCGGGTCATTGGTCAGCGCGGCGCCAACGGTGGCGCCATCGCCTGGCAGGAACTGCACAGCCGCTTCGGGTACGCCGGCTTCGTGCAGAAGTTTGACTGCCGCAAAGCCAATCAGATTGGTCTGCTCGGCCGGCTTGGCAATGACGGTGTTGCCGGCCGCCAGCGCCGCGGCAACTTGGCCGAGGAAAATCGCCAGCGGGAAGTTCCAGGGACTGATGCAGACGAACACGCCACGGCCATGCAGCTGCAATTCGTTGGATTCGCCGGTGGGCCCGGGCAGGCGCTCAGGCGCACCAAACTGCGCGCGCGCCTGGCCGGCGTAGTAGCGCAGGAAATCCACAGCCTCGCGGACTTCGGCCACTGCGTCGGGCAGCGTCTTGCCGGCTTCCTTGACGCAGATCGTCATGAACTCGGGCATGCGCGCTTCAAGTAAATCGGCTGCATGCTCCAGAATGGTGGCGCGGCTCGCTGCAGGTGTGCGGTTCCAGCCAGGTTGCGCGGCCGCAGCACTGACCAACGACTTCTGCACGGTGTCCGGATCAGCTGGGTGCCACTGCCCAACCGTCTCTCGGCGATCTGCTGGATTCAACACCGCCTGGCTGGGCGTGCTGATCAGCGCACCAGGCACCAAAGGCGTCGCTTTCCAGGGTTTGATGGCGGCGTTGAGTTGCTCGGCCAGCTGGCGCAGATCGTTGTCGTTGGCGAGATTGGCGCCCATGGAGTTTTTCCTGTTCTGGTTCTGACTACGCAGCAAATCGGCCGGCAGTGGAATCTTGGGATGCGGGATGGAGGTGAACGACGACACCGCCTCGACCGGGTCGCGGATGAGGTCTTCGATGGCGACATCTTCATCGGTGATGCGATTGACGAAGCTGGAATTGGCGCCGTTTTCCAGCAGGCGGCGCACCAGATACGGCAGCAAATCTTCGTGCGAGCCGACCGGTGCATACACGCGGCATGGCAGGCCGAGACGATCGGCTGGAATCACTTCGGCATAAAGGTCATCGCCCATGCCATGCAGTTTCTGATGCTCGTAGGTCTTGCCTGCTGCGATCGCACGCACCGCCGCAATGGTCTGCGCGTTGTGCGTGGCGAACATCGGATAGAGCGCGTCATTGTGCGCGAACATGCGACGTGCGCAGGCCAGATACGAGACGTCAGTATTTTGCTTGCGGGTAAATACTGGGTAGCCGGGGTGCCCTTCAATTTGCGCGCGCTTGATTTCCGCGTCCCAGTACGCGCCTTTGACCAGACGCACCGGAATACGTCGCCCGACACGGCGCGCGAGATCGGCAAGAAAATCGATCGTGTACGGCGTGCGCTTTTGATACGCCTGCACCGCCAGGCCATAGCCTTCCCAGTCATCCAACGACGGGTCGGAGAAGGTGGCTTCGATGATGTCCAGCGAGAGTTCCAGACGGTCGGCTTCTTCGGCGTCGACGGTGTAGCCGATGCCATACGACTTGGCCAACTGGGCGAGCTCCAGCACGCCGGGAACAAGCTCTGCCATCACGCGGGCGCGCTTTGCATGCTCGTAGCGCGGATACAGTGCCGAGAGTTTGATCGAAATGCTGGGCGCAGCGAACACGTCGGTACCAACGAACTTGCCGCTGCGGCCGATCGCATGAATCGCATCGCGATACGCCTGCAGATAGCGCTGCGCATCCTTCATGGTGAGCGCGCCTTCGCCGAGCATGTCGAACGAGTAGCGGTAGTTGGCGTTATCGCCCTTGCGCGAACGCGACAGCGCTTCGCCGATAGTGCGGCCCATGACGAACTGGTGGCCCATGATCTTCATGGCCTGACGCACGGCCAGACGAATCACCGGTTCGCCGACGCGGCCGATCAGGCGTTTGAAGGCACCCGGCACATCGGCGCGGGTGAGGTCGTTGAGCTGCACCAACTGGCCGGTCAGCATCAGGCCCCAGGTGGAGGCATTGACCAGCACCGAATCGCTGCCGCCCATGTGCTTCTTCCAATCCGCATCGCCGAGCTTGTCGCGGATCAGCTTGTCGGCGGTGTCCTGGTCGGGAATGCGCAACAGTGCCTCGGCGACGCACATCAGCAACACGCCTTCTTCGCTGCCCAGGTCGTACTGGCGCATGAAGGCTTCGATGGCGCCCTGGTCCTGCGCACGTGCACGCACACGGGTGACCAGATCGGCAGCGATCGCTTGCACCTTGGCTTGCTCAGCGGCGGGCAGGCGGGCCTGGTCGAGCAACTTACGCACGTGCTCGGTTTCGTCCTTGAGCCAGGCTGCGGTAATGGCAGCACGCAATGCGCCAGGTGCGGCGGGCAGTTCGGGCGCCAGAAGCGCGCGCGCAACTGAGGTGGAAGCAAGCGGGTCGAGCTGAGCGTTCATGCGAAAGGTGCCTTGGATTCCGTGCTCATTCTAGTGAGCCGCATGGCATGCGCACTTGTGTGGAAGCGGCGGCTTTCCCGCCGTTTTGTGCATGTCGTTGTCATGCGTGCGCGCCGCAGGGTTTCGGCACGGCTTTCGACGGGGTAATTCGGAAGTGATTGATTTACGCGCATTTTTAGCTGCACTGCAGCAAATTTTTGATCGCCGGAAATGCTTGCCGCATGCGTTGGCGCGGGTCTACCATCGGGCTATTCCCGCAGTGCGCTGCGTGCTGTTTATGATCGAAGTGCTGCCGTTGATGTCCGAAGGGGTTGGGACGCAGCTGCGGTTGCGGCCTCCGCGGGCACTGTCGGCCAGGCAATTTGTGCAGCTGTTCGCAGTGTTGGCAGGAATGATGTGGCTGTTTGCAGGCCTGGGCTGGTGGACCGGCAATGCGTTCGCGCCGGTGTTCGCCTTGGTGCACAGTGGTGTGGTGGCGCTGGCGCTACGGACGTTGTGGCGAAGTGGCGAGCGCGAAGAAGCGATCCGGGTGGGGGAGACCGTTGTCGAGGTGTTTCCGTCCGGGCATGCGCCACCAGCGTTCCAGGCACATCCGCATTGGGTGCGGTTATGCATGGAGCGCGACGACAGGGTGTTGCTGGTCAGCAGCGGCAAGCAGATCGAGATTGGAAGTTTTCTCGGGCCGGCCGAACGTGTGGAACTGGCAACTACGCTGAAACGCTTGCTCGCGGCCGCCAATGGCCGTCACCGATGACGTAAGGGTCTAGGCAATGACGCAACGCAGCAGCTGGAAGTCGATGAGCACTTACATACACGTGGGCCTGGCGATGGCTGCGCTGCTGAGCGCACCGGCCGCCTGGGCGCAATCGGCCGATCCGAAGGAATGGCAGCTCAACATGGGCCGTGGGGTGACCCAGACCGCGCGCATGGCCTACGAGGCGCACATGGTGGCGCTGTGGGTGTGCGTGGTGATTGGCGCGCTGGTGTTCGGCGCGATGGGCTATGCGATCTTCAAGTTCCGCAAATCCAAAGGCGCGGTGGCTGCGCAATTTAGTCACAACACCACTGCTGAAGTGCTGTGGACGGTGATTCCGGTGCTGGTGCTGATCGCGATGGCCTGGCCGGCGACGGCCAAATTGATCGCAATGTACGACACCCGCGAATCGGAAATGACGGTCAAGGTGACCGGCTATCAATGGATGTGGAAATACGAGTATCTCGGCCAGGGCGTGGAATTCACCAGTCGCCTGGCACGCGAATCCGATCGTATCCGGCAAAGCGGCGAGCGCCCGACTGCGGCCTCGCAGCCACATTACCTGCTGGATGCGGACAATCGCCTGGTGCTGCCGGTGAACACCAAGATCCGTTTCGTGATCACTGCCGACGACGTGATCCACGCCTGGTGGGTGCCTGCGCTGGGATGGAAGCAGGACGCGATTCCCGGCATTGTCAACGAAGCCTGGACCAACATCGAACAGCCGGGCGTGTATCGCGGGCAGTGCGCCGAGTTGTGCGGCAAGGATCATGGCTTCATGCCGATCGTGGTGGAAGCGCTGCCCAAGGCCGAATTCCAGCGCTGGCTGGCGTCGCGCCGCAGCGCGGCAGGCACTGCTCCGGCAGCGGCACCTGCGGGTCCAACTGCCGCACCGCCTTCGGCTGCACCGGCAACGCCGGCAGGTGACACTGCGCCTGCCGCAGCGCCCGCCCCAGTTGCAACACCGACCGCCGCTCTTTAGTCGCTCGCAACCGCTCGCTTCGCAGAGGTCGTTCCGTCATGGCCCATACCGCAGTCGATCACCACGGACACCACCAGCCCGGTTTCGTCGAGCGCTGGTTCTTTTCAACCAATCACAAGGACATCGGCACGCTATATCTGCTGTTTTCCTTCGTGATGTTCATCATCGGCGCGGCGATGAGCGTGGTGATTCGCGCCGAATTGATGCAGCCCGGCTTGCAGTTCGTCAAACCGGAATTCTTCAACCAGATGACCACCGTGCATGCACTGGTGATGATCTTCGGCGGCGTGATGCCTGCCTTTGTCGGCTTGGCCAACTGGATGATTCCGTTGCAGATCGGTGCGCCGGACATGGCATTGCCGCGCATGAACAACTGGTCGTTCTGGCTGCTGCCGGTGGCCTTCACCTTATTGCTGCTGACGCTGTTTCTGCCGGGCGGCGCGCCGGCAGGCGGCTGGACGCTGTACCCGCCGCTGTCGCTGCAAGGCGGCTACAACGTGGCCTTCAGCGTGTTCGCGATCCACGTGGCCGGCGTCAGTTCGATCATGGGCGCGATCAACATCATCGCCACCGTGCTCAATATGCGCGCCCCCGGGATCGATCTGTTGAAGATGCCGATCTTCTGCTGGGCGTGGCTGATTACCGCGTTCCTGCTGATTGCGGTGATGCCGGTGCTGGCCGGCGCAGTGACCATGTTGCTGACCGACAAATTCTTCGGCACCAGTTTCTTCAATGCGGCCGGCGGCGGCGACCCGGTGATGTACCAGCACATCTTCTGGTTCTTCGGGCACCCCGAGGTGTACATCATGATCCTGCCGGCGTTCGGCGTGGTCAGCGAAATCATCCCAACCTTCAGCCGCAAGCCGCTGTTCGGTTACCAGGCAATGGTGTACGCCATCGCGGCAATCGCGTTCCTGAGCTTCATCGTGTGGGCGCACCACATGTTCACCGTGGGCATGCCGCTCGGTGGCGAAATCTATTTCATGTTCGCCACCATGCTGATCTCCATCCCGACCGGGGTGAAGGTGTTCAACTGGGTCAGCACGATGTGGAAGGGTTCGCTGACCTTCGAATCGCCAATGTTGTGGGCAGTGGCGTTCGTGATTCTTTTCAGCATCGGTGGTTTTTCCGGCCTGATGCTGGCGATCGTGCCGGCCGACTTCCAGTATCACGACACTTATTTCGTGGTGGCGCATTTCCACTACGTGCTGGTCACCGGTGCGGTGTTCGCGCTGATTGCGGCGGTGTACTACTGGTGGCCCAAGTGGACCGGGCGGATGTACAACGAAACCTGGGCGAAGGTGCACTTCTGGTGGACGATGGTTTTCGTCAACCTGCTGTTCTTCCCGCAACACTTCCTTGGCTTGGCCGGCATGCCGCGGCGTATTCCCGATTACAACGTGGTGTTCGCCGACTGGAATCTGGTCAGTTCGATCGGTGCGTTCGGCATGTTCGCCACGCCGTTCCTGATGGCTGCGATTCTGCTGTCGTCGCTGCGCAGCGGCGCACGGGCAGATGCGCGCGCCTGGGAAGGCGCCAAGGGCCTGGAATGGACGGTGCCGTCGCCGGCGCCGGCACATACCTTCACCGTACCGCCGTTGATCAAGCCTGGAGATCTTGCGCATGAAGACATCGGTCACTGAATCCGCCTCGGAGCCGGCGGTGACGCGTCTGTTATCTGCAGCCGAGCGGCAAGCGCAGCAGCGCCGCGCCGTGCGTCGCACCGCAATCACGGTCGGCATCATTGCATTGCTGATCTATGCAGGCTTCATCGCTTCGGGAGTCATCGGGCGGTGAATGCACGCCCGCACACACACGCACCGACGGCAGGCTTGTTCAAGCTGCTGGGCGTGGTGCTGGGTGTGTTCGTGCTGACGTTCTCCCTGGTGCCGCTGTACCGCATCGCCTGCGAAAAAGTGTTTGGAATTCGCATGGAGCGCGCGCCCGGCAGTAGCCGTGCAAACGCGGGCGCACCGCCCGCCGCCGGCAGGCGCACGGTGCGCGTTGAGTTCGATGGCGGTGTCAATTCCAGATTGCCGTGGACCTTCCATCCCGAGCAGATGACGATGGATGTAGTGCCGGGCGAACTCAACGAGGCGCTGTACTTCGCGCGTAACGATGGCGCGCGTGCGGTGGTGGGTAGTGCGGTGCCATCGGTTGCACCTGCGCGAGCGTCGGGCTATTTCAACAAGACCGAATGCTTTTGCTTCACCGCGCAGACCTTGCAGGCTGGCGAAACGCGCGACATGCCGCTGCGTTTCATCGTCGACCCCGCACTGCCGCCGGAAGTCACCACGATTACCTTGTCCTACACGTTCTATCGCAACGACGCGCTGACCTCGGAACTGCAGGGCGGTGGCACGTCGGCCGCGCCGCGCGCCGCACCCTGATTCTTCATCCACACGCACCACGACACGGAAACAACGCCATGGCCGATCACAGTCCCAACGCCGACGCGTATTTCGTCCCGAGCCAAAGCAAATGGCCCTTTGTCGGGTCGATCGCGATGTTCGTGATGATGATCGGCGTGGCCAGCTGGCTCAACGACGCGGCATGGGGGCGCTGGACGTTCTTCGCCGGCGTGGCGATGCTGTTGGCGACCTTGTTCATGTGGTTTGGCGATGTCATCCGCGAATCCAATGCCGGGCATTACAACCGCCAGGTGGATGGCTCGTTCCGTATGGGGATGGTGTGGTTCATCTTTTCCGAGGTGATGTTCTTCTGCGCCTTCTTCGGTGCGCTGTTCTACACGCGCGTGCTGACGCTGCCCTGGCTGGGCGGCGAAGGCGATGGCGTGATGACCAACGAACTATTGTGGAACGGCTATTCCGCTGCCTGGCCGACCAATGGCCCGGGCACGATTGGTGGGCAGTTCCAGACCATTCCGGCCTGGGGTCTGCCGCTGATCAATACGTTGATCCTGCTCAGCTCAGGCGTGACCTTGACCATCGCCCACCACGCACTCAAAGGCGGACGCCGCGGCGCATTGCTGCTGTGGCTGGGCCTGACCGTGCTGCTGGGCTGCGTGTTCCTGTTCCTGCAGGCGGAGGAATACATCCACGCCTACACCGAGCTCAATCTCACCCTTGGCTCGGGCATCTACGGTTCAACCTTTTTCATGCTCACCGGCTTCCACGGCATGCATGTGCTACTGGGTACCATCATGCTGGGAGTGATGTGGCTGCGCGCAGCGAAGGGACACTTCACACGCGATAACCATTTCGCTTTTGAAGCGGCTGCGTGGTACTGGCACTTCGTCGACGTGGTGTGGCTGGCGCTGTTCCTGTTCGTATATGTCCTTTGAGTGCAGGGATTCGGGATTAGTGATTTGGGATTCGCAAGAGCGATCCGCGTTTGCTCGTACCAATCCCTAATGCCGAATCCCCAATTACCAGCCGCTCAGCGGCCGATGCCATGCGGCTTGATCCAGCCGGTATAAATGCCGAGGATCACGATGGCGATCAACGCTACCGATAACCCGATGCGCCAGGTCAATGCGTTGACGGTGCGCTTGGTCTCACCGCGGTCGGTGAGCAGGTAGTAGAGGCCGGCGCCAAGGTTCCACAGAATCACGATCAGGAAGGCGACAATCAGCAGCGTCTTGAGTGAATCGTTCACAACAGCCCCGGGTGCAGTCGGCGTGGTGATGACATTGCACGCCTTTTTGCGTCGCTTGTCATGACGCGCAAGCACACGGCGGTGTTCGGCTGGTGTCTGGCGCTGCTGGTGAGCGCGGGTTTTGCGGCGCTTGGGCATTGGCAGTTGCAGCGCATGCATAGCAAGCAAGCCTTGTTGGATCGTGCCGCGCATGTGCGCGATACCACGCTGCCCTTGGCGCAGGCGCTAGCGACGCCGCACGATTTGGCATGGGTGCGTGGGCCAGTGCGGTTTTTGCCGCAGCTGGTCTTGCTGGACAATCAGTTGCATGACGGGCGTGCTGGTGTGCGCGTGTATCAACTGGCGTTGCCTGACGGCGTGTCGACAAGCATGTTGGTCGATTTGGGCTGGCTGCCCTTACCGGCGGATCGGAAGTTGCCCAGCATCGCCGCACTGACTGGCGTGCAGGTCGTGCAGGGACTCTTGAGCGCACCGCCGTCGGCAGGGCTGGCGATCGGGCCGGCAATGGCGCCGGGTGCCGCTCCGCAGACCTGGTTGGCCACGCGTCTGGATGCGAAGGCCTTACGCAGCGCGCTTGGCAGGCGCGACATTTCGTCGCAGGTCCTGCGGCTGGACCCTGCACTGCCGGTTGGCTACGCACGCGATCTGGAAATGCTGCCGAATACGCTGCCACCCGCGCGGCACTTGGGTTACGCGGTGCAATGGTTCGGGCTGGCCGCAGCGGTACTGGCGACCGCGGCGCTGCTGACAGGGCTTGGGCGCCGCCGCCGCCGCGGGCACTGACGCCTGCGGCATGAGAAAATCGCCGGTATGACCTCATCCACATCGGCCACGCCGCACTCGGTCAAACGCGGCCGCAGGATGCTGATTGCCCTGGCAGTGCTGTTCTTCGGCTCGATGTTGCTGGCCGGCGTGCTGCGCTTCTCCGGATGGCAGCCGGCATCGATGCGCAATAACGGCGAACTGCTGAAGCCGCCCGCGGATCTGCGGGCGTTGGTGCCGGTGCGTGCGAACGGGCAGCCGTATGCGTGGGCGCCGAGCGAGCGCATCTGGCGCATTGCGGTGGCGCCGCCGGCCAATTGCACCCAGCAGTGCGTGATGTTGTCCGCGGAGCTGGACAAGGTGTGGCAGTTGCTCGGGCACCGCGCCGACAAGGTGGAGGTGTTGTGGATTGGCGCGCCGCCGGCCGGGCTGCCGCCGATGCCGGAATTGCGCGTGCTGCGCGACGATGCCCGCCTGCGCCAGGCATTGCCGCGCGGCAACGATGCCGCCGGCGTGCCAGTGTATGTGATCGACCCCAATGGCTTCGTGATCCTGCGTTATGCCCCCGGCTTCGACCCGGCCGGCTTGCGGTCGGATCTGGTCAAGCTGCTGAAACTGATGTGAGCCCGTTTCGATGAATCTGTTTGCGCCACCGGCATTGTTCCGTCACTTCCATCGCATGGCCTGGCTGGCCGCGTTGTTCACTGCGAGCACGATCCTGTTCGGGTCGTTCGTGCGGCTGTCCGATGCCGGTATGAGCTGCCCGGACTGGCCGACCTGCTATGGCCGTGTGACCTGGCCGCAGACCACCGACGAAGCCAACACGCATGTGGCTAGCAAGATCCGCCCGCTGGAATCGCACAAGGCCTGGCGTGAGCAGGTGCATCGTTTCCTGGCCGGCGCGCTGGGGGTGGAAGTGCTGGTGCTGTCGTTGCTGGCGGTGCGTCGCCGCCGCATGGGCATTGCCCAGGTAGTGTCGGCCGCCGTGCTGGTGGCGTTGTCGATCCCGCTCTACATGTCCGGCTGGCACAGAGTGGGCTTGGGCGTGGCGATCGCCGGCGAAGCCATCCTGCTGCTGGCGGCTTTGCGCTGGAGCAACATCGATCTGGCGCGCGCGGCGGTGCTGACGCTGGCGGTGGTGATCTTCCAGGCGCTGTTGGGCATGTGGACGGTGACGCTGCTGCTCAAGCCCATCGTGGTGATGGGGCACCTGCTGGGCGGCATGCTGATGTTCTCGCTGCTGGTGTGGATGGCCTGGCGTGCGACGCATCTGCCGATCACCCTGGCCGACGCCTCGCGCTTGAAGTGGCTGCTGCGCCTGGGCGTGGCGGTGCTGGGCCTGCAGATCGCGCTCGGTGGCTGGGTCAGCGCGAACTACGCCGCACTGGCGTGTGGGGGGGGCAGCTGGTCGGCCGATAATTTCCCGCGTTGCGTCAGCCAGTGGTGGCCGCCGCACGATTTCCGCGAAGGCTTCACGCTATGGCGCGGCATTGGAGTGGATTACGAAGGCGGCGTGCTGGATGGTGCGGCGCGTATCGCAATCCAGATGGCGCACCGGCTGTGGGCGATTGCGACTGCGCTCTATCTGTGGTGGCTGGCCTGGCGCTTGTCGCGTTCGCCGGGGATGCGGGTGTGGGCTGCGGCGCTTGCGCTGCTGGTGGCCGTGCAGGTGACGCTGGGCATGCTCAACGTGAAGCTGGCGCTGCCGCTGGAAGTGTCGGTCATGCATAACGGCGGCGCAGTGGCGTTGCTGTTCGTGCTGGTCTCGCTACTGGCGCGGCTGCGCGCGCCGGAGTGAGCATGGCTGTCAGCGCACGCGATTATTGGGATCTGACCAAACCCAAGGTGGTGGCACTGATCGTGTTCACCGCCTTGGTGGGCATGTTCCTGGCCATTCCCGACATGCCGACCTGGCTGCAGGTGCGCACGGGCGCGCTGGGCTTTCTGGGTATCTGGCTGGCAGCCTCGGCGGCGGCAGCGATCAATCAGTTGCTCGACGCCAAGATCGACGCACAGATGGCGCGCACTTCATGGCGCCCGCTGGTGGTGGGCAAGGTGCAGCCATGGCAGGTGCTGGTGTTCGCTGGCGCGCTGATCGTGATCTCCATGACCATTCTGGTGGTATGGGTGAATGTCATCACCGCGGTGCTGACCTTCGCATCGCTGATCGGGTACGCGGTGATCTACACGGTGTATCTGAAGCGCGCGACCTCGCAAAACATCGTGATTGGCGGCTTGGCAGGCGCCACGCCGCCAATGCTGGGCTGGGCCGCAGTGACCGGGCTGCCGACCAGCGCCGACTGGATTAACGCCTCGCTGCTGGTGCTGATCATCTTCATCTGGACGCCGCCGCATTTCTGGGCCTTGGCGATCTTTCGCCGCGCCGATTACGCCAAGGCGGCGATCCCGATGTTGCCGGTGACCCACGGCGTGCCGCATACGCGCAAGCAGATCCTGGTCTACACCGTATTGCTGGCCATCGTGACCTTGCTGCCGGTGGCGGTGGGCATGAGCGGGGTGTTTTACCTGGGCGGTGCGGTCGTGCTCAACGCGGTGTTCCTCTGGTACGCGTGGCGCATGCTGAACCCGCCGGACGAATTGTTTTCGATGAAGATGTTCGGCTATTCCATCGTGTATCTGATGGCGCTGTTCGCCTTCCTGATGGTCGACCATCTGCTGCTGCCGTGGGTGCGCTAGTCGCAGCAGTGTGCATCGGCTGACAGGCGCGGGACTCAACGGGCGCTTTTCCGCAAGGTGCGCGCCGACATCGCTCAACAGCACTAGGTAGGTGGCGTTGAAGGTGGTAGTGGCCGGCAGGCTGGTCGGCCATCGAAACGCGCAGCCAAGCACGCGCGCGACCTTGGCGCGAACATGACAGGCCTTGCTCCGACATACAGGTGTATTCGGACATGCACGTAAATTGCGCGGCGTCCAGATCAGCAGACGCCGCGGGTTCCGTTTCCTCGCCGGGTTGAGTCATTCCTCGGTTGCTGGCAGTGCGGTGTCGGCTCAACTCAACCAGTTGGCGCATTCGCTGGTGTTCTTGCTGTCGCAGCTGGATTGCATTTTCTGTTGCAGGCGCGTCAGCACTGCGCTGCCGTCCTGGCGGTGCTGCTTGCTCCAGGTCTTCAATGCGGCGCCAAGCGTGGCAAAGCGCTGACGTGTGCGTTGCCGGTAACCATCCGGTTGGCCGGCCAGCTCGCCGATCACCTGCGTGGCGGCGCTCTCGATGCCGACGGTGTCGTCGGGGCTGAGCCGGATCAGCCCATCCACATACATCACGCCCCACTGCACGCGCGTGGCAGGGCCTTGTGCGCTGTCATAGGCCTTCTTGAGCCACGACAGCGCGGTCTTCTTGTCGCCGCGATGTTCGGCCAGATCCGCCAGCTCGGGCATGTAGTAGTACGGCGCCTTGCTGCGCGACAACTCGGCCAACAGCAATTGCTCGGCCCCGCTGCTATCGCCTACTTCGCTCAGCAATGTGCCGGCGGTACTGATGGTGGATTGGCGTTCCTCGTCGGTTTTGGCCGTGTTCGTCGCCCACTGCACGCGCTGATGCACGACGTCTACCACGTCTTTCGGCAGCGGCGGTTGCGGGCCCTTGGCCTCGGTTTCAGTGGGCTGGCCTTGTGCCAGGCGTGCCAGCTGGATACGCGCATATACGGTGCCAAGCCGGTCGGAAATCGGCAAGGACGGATCGGCGTAGACTTTGTCCAAGGCCTGATTCAATGCGTTGGAGAGCGTGGTGCGCACGCCGGCATCGTTGCTGGCCGCCGTGATCAGACGCGCGGGCACATAGCTCAGTGTGTCGAGATTGGCGCGCACTTCTGCCGGGTCGGCCAACACCGCTTCCAGCAAGGTGCGATTGGCGGTACTAGCAGCAGGCGGGTGCTCGGCGGCGCTAATGGCGGCCAGGGCGAAGCTGCGTTGCAGTGCCGGTTGTGGTGCCGCTGTCGACAGCTGGGTGAGCACGTGGGCGGCATCATCGGGTTTGACCAGCCGGTCGTCGGTGCCCCAGGCATAGTTGCCGAGCACGGCCCAATCGTCTGCGCTGAGCTGTTGCGGTGTGTGCAGTGCCTTGTCGAGCAATTGCTGCGCGCTGCTGGTGCTCTTGGCCGCAACCCGCAGCACCTCGGCCAGGCGCGCGTTATCGGCATCGCCGGCTAGACGGGTGATTTCGCTGCGATCCGGGCGTAGCACGATGATGGTGGGATAGGCCTTGACCCCGAAGCGCTCGCCCCAGGCCTGCGCGCCTTCGGAGTCGCCATCCAGGTGCACGGCGACAAATTGCTGGGTGCGCGCGATAAAGGCCGGGTCCTTGAACAGCGTGGCCTTGAGGCGATTGCAGGGCGGGCACCAGGCAGCGCCCCAGTACAACAGGATGGGCTTGCCGCTTTCCTTGGCTTCGGCAAAGGCGTCTTCCACATCGCCCTCGCGCCAGGCGATGCTGGCAGCAGGCGCCGGCGTGGACGTGGCGTTGGTTTGTGCAGCCGCCGCAGGCGGGGCGGGCTTGTCGCAGGCAGTGAGCGCGGACAGTACCGCCAGCAGCGCAAGCAAGGACGGGGAGGGACGTCGAAGCGACAGCGTCATGGTAATCACCGGGGCAGGAGGTTGATCACGTACTCTAGCGAGCGCTGGTGCGCCGATACGGACGTGCGTGATTACCGTTGTATATCTGCTTAGAAACCGGATCTACGGGTGAGGCGAACTGCTGTCACGCGATACGCAGCCGCCGGACGTTGGCGCGGCCCGTCATCGATGGCGCTCGGTTGCGCCTTGCGACTCGCTTGGTGCATTGCGTGCATACCGTGCGGCCACGAAGGCGCACACGATCAGCTGCAACTGGTGATACAGCATGATCGGCAACACGATCGCGCCCAAGCCGCCACCGGCAAACATCACCTTGGCCATCGGCACGCCCGTGGCCAGGCTTTTCTTCGAGCCGCAAAAAACAATGGCGATTTCGTCGGCGCGACTGAAGTGCATGCGCCGCGCGATGAAGGTGATCGAGAGCATCGCAATGGCGAGCAACAACGCTGCAGCGCCGAGTACCGCCAGCAACGCAGGCAGCGGAGTCTTCTGCCACAGCCCTTCGTTCACCGATGCACTGAAGGCGGTGTAGACCACCAGCAAAATGGTGCCCTGGTCGGTGTAACGCAGCACGGCGCGGTGACGTTCGACCCAGCCGCCGATCCATGGACGCATGAAATGGCCGGCCAGAAACGGCACCAGCAACTGCAGCAGGATCTTGCCGATCGCCTCGGCCGGATGCGCCATGGCACCCTGGCTTCCGACCAGGGCGCCCATCAGCAATGGGGTGAAAAACACGCCGAGCAGGCTGGAAAGCGAGGCTGCGCAGACCGCAGCCGGCACATTGCCGCGCGCCATCGAGGTAAACGCGATCGAGGATTGCACCGTAGACGGCAGCGCGCACAGGAACAGCACACCGACATACAACTCCGGCGTCAGTGCCAGATGCGCGAGTGGTTTGAACAGCAGCCCGAGCAGCGGGAACAGCACGAAGGTGCAGCCCAGAATCACCAGATGCAAGCGCCAATGCAACGCGCCGGCCTTGACCGCTTCGCGCGACAGCCGCGCGCCGTGCAGGAAGAACAGCGCAGCGATCGCCACATCGGTGACATCGTCCATGACCGCAGCGGCGGCGCCCGAGACCGGGAGAAACGAGGCCAGTGTGACCGTGCACAGCAACGCGAGAGTAAAAGGGTCAATGCGCAACCGCGCCAGCAGCTTCTTCATTGAGGTCCAACGGTAGCGCGCGATCATGCGCCTGATATGCGCCATTCTACGATGCGTGTGGACCAAGCCTGTAGCATCCCCACTACGGGCTAGGCCTGAAACAGCGCAACAGTGCACAGTTGCCTTGCGCCTCCCTCATCCAGGCAGCGCTGCATCACAACGCTGCGAGCGCCTTGAGCAGCTCGCGCATTTCGTATTTATCGGTGTCGTCCAGCCCCTGCGCGCGCTGTTTGGCCTGTAGTTCTTCCACACGTTGCCGCAGCAGCTGCTTGTCGAGTTGTGCAACGACGTCGTGCAGCTCGATTGCCCAACTGTGCTCGTCGCCGGGCAGTTCCTGCGCCGCCAACCTTTGCAAAGCGACCTGCTCCTCGCGCTCGGCGAAGTGCTCCAGCAGCGCGCCGGTGCTGATTTCCGGGCGTTGCCGGACCAGATCCAGCAACTCCATCAACAGGTCGATACCAGGCAGGCGCAATCCGGAAAAGTCATGAACGCCCTCCAGGCTCGCCGCCAATGACGGCCGTTGCAGCAGGATGGCGATCGATGCACGCACCAGGCTGCGTTTCTGCGTGGGGGCGCCCATGCGTGCAGGCGGCCGCGGCTTGGGTGCGGATTGCTGCGCGGACGCACTCGCACCAACCCCGGTCAGGCGCGAGAGTTCCTGCCTCATCAGATCCCCGAACGCGCCTTCCGGGATCTGCGCCAGCATCGGGCGCGCACGTTCGGCCAGGCGGGCCTTGCCGTCGAGCGTGTGCAGGTTGATCTCGCGCGACATCTCGTCGAAGAAGAACTGCGACAGCGGCGTGGCCCGTTTCAGGCGCTGATCGAAGGCCTGCGCACCTTCCTTGCGCACGATGGTGTCCGGGTCTTCACCGTCGGGCAGGAACAGGAAAAACGCCTGGCGGCCATCTTTCATGCGCGGCAGCACCGACTCGAGCGCGCGCCAGCCGGCCTTGCGTCCGGCGTTGTCGCCGTCGAAGCAGAAGTACACATCCGGCGCGTTGCGGAACAACAGCTCGGCATGTTCGGGCGTGGTCGCGGTGCCCAGCGTGGCCACGGCCTGGGTCACGCCGAACTGGAACAGCGAGACCACGTCCATGTAGCCCTCCACCACGATCAGCCGTTCGATCTTCTGATTGGCCTGACGCACCTGCCACAGGCCGTACAACTCGCGGCCCTTGTGGAACAGCGCGGTTTCCGGCGAATTGAGGTACTTGGGGCCCGGGTCGCGGCCATCGGTCGGCGCGCCCATGATGCGTCCGCCGAAAGCGATTACGCGGCCGCGGCGGTCGAAGATCGGGAACATCACCCGGTCGCGGAACTTGTCGTAGACGTGGCCGCGATCGTTCTTGGAAAACAGCCCGGCGCGCTCAAGCACACTCATGCGCCGCGCATCGGTGCCCAGGGTGTCCTTCAACGCGCTGTAGCCATCGGGCGCATAGCCAATCTGGAAATGCGCGCGGTTGTCGGCATCCACGCCGCGCCCGTCCAGATAGTCTCGGGCACGTTCGCTGCCCTCGAGCTGACGCTGGAAGAACTTGGTCGCCGCTTCTAATGCCGAATACAGCTCGCGGCTGTCGTCCTGCTGCTGCGGCGTGCGTTGCTGGGTTTCGCGCGGGATGTCCATGCCGGCACGCTTGGCCAGCTCGTCGACCGCATCGAGAAATTCGAGGCGGTCATAATTCATCAAGAAGCTAATCGCGGTGCCATGCGCGCCGCAGCCGAAGCAGTGATAGAACTGCTTGGTCGGCGACACAGTGAACGAGGCCGAGCGCTCGTCATGGAACGGGCAGCGCGCCGAATATTCCTTGCCCTGACGCTTGAGCGGCACGCGACCGCCAACCACCTCGACAATGTCGGTGCGTGCGAGCAGTTCGTCGATAAACGCGTCGGGGATGCGGGCCATCCCACTAGGATATCTCAGCGGCCTGCCGGCGCCCTGTCCTGGGGATCGCTGGGGACACCAACGATGCAGGAACTGCAGCCAACCTCAGCCGCGCGGCAGCGCTTCCGACTCCGACGCTGAAGCCACAGGCGCTGCATCGGCAGGCGGCACGATCACTGGCGGATGCTCGGGGTCTACGCCGGCCTCGCGCAGCTTGCGATGCGAGCGCACGCGCTCGTCGATCACCGCAGTGATCAAGGCCCCGACGAAGAACACCACTGAGGCGTAGTACATCCACACCAGCAGGATGACCAGCGTCCCCATCGAGCCGTACGCGCTGCCTGGCGCCGCAGTGGCGATGTACACGCCAATGGCGTAGCGGCCCAGCGCAAACAACAGCGCAGTGATGACGCCGCCCAGGAACGCCTGGCGCCAATCGACGGTGCGATCGGGCAGATAGCGATACAGGAACGCGAATGCCAGCGAATACAACGCCAGCGTCGTTACATAACCGACCGCAGGCAACACCGAGGGCAGGCGTGCGAACACCACCTGCAGTGCAGTGGTGGCGATCATCGACACGATCAGCAAAAAGCCCAGTGCCAGGATCACGCCGAACGAGAACACCCGCTTTTTCAGCCACGCCATCAGGCCGTCCAAGCGTTGCTTGTCGGTGCGGAAAATCAGGTTCAAGGCGTTCTGCAGCTGCGCAAACACTGCCGTGGCGCCAATGAACAACAACAGCGTGCTCCACAGGCCAGCCAGCGAGCCAACCCCAGGCTGGTCGGTAGCATTGCGAATGATGGTCTGCGCCACTTCGGCAGCGCTGCCGCCCGCCAATTGCGCGACCTGCTGCACCAACGCCTCTTGCGCAGGTGGATAAAGCGATGCAGTCAGCCACAACAGCAGTACCAGTAGCGGGGCCAGCGACAACAGCGCGTAGAACGACAACGACGCCGCCTGCGTCATCACGTCGATCTCGATAAAGCGGTTTAGCAATGCCATCGGCACGCTGCGCTGCAGACGGCTCAGATGCTTGTGCAGATAGGCGGATGAAAGCGTCGTCACCGGCGGGAGAATCCTTGGCGCATACCGTTGTGCGCGCAGGTGAGCTCAGAGCAAAGTCGGTATGCGGAAAGACCTTGCCTATGCCTGCGCTGGCGCAATCTTTCTAACAGGGCTGGATCGAAGGAAGGGTGAAAGCACGCATGTGTGGAGCAGTGAAGAGGTGTGGTGTGCAGCCGGCGTGGGTGGTCTGCCAGCGGCCGGGCGCATCGCGTGCCTTTGTATAGACAGCGACTTCAACGGGCAGCAGGTGTGGGCACAAGGTGCGTACGTACAGGCATCAGGACGCACGCTTGGCAATCACGAACGCCCGCGCAATTACAGCCTCGCAGACGGTGTAGCGCTTTCGCTGCACAGCTGCACAGCTGCACAGCTGCAGGGAGCATTGGACGTGATGTCGCTTCTTACGTGGTACTTCGTGTCGCAGATGTGCGACTGCCTTGCCCCTGGAGGATCGGCATGCCGCACCACAGCCCGTGGGACGTTTGTGACTTCAACTGGAAATTTCGTTCGGCGCTTCACAAAGCAGTGCCGTAGTCGCCGCCGCGCGCTGTTCGCAGTGCCCTGGCCTTAGCGCAGGGCACTGCGGGGACATCAGCCTGCCAGGTGCTGCTTGACCAGGGTGGAGACCAGACCCATGTCGGCCTGACCGGCCAGCTTGGGCTTGAGCGCGCCCATCAGCTTGCCGATATCGGCCGGGCTGCTGGCGCCGGTCTCAGAGATCGCCGCCTGGATGGCGGCCACGATTTCGGCTTCGCCCATCTTGGCCGGCAGATAGCGCTCGATCACCACGATCTCTTCGCGCTCGATCTGCGCCAGATCTTCGCGTGCGGCGGCTTCGAACTGGGTGACCGAGTCCTTGCGCTGCTTGACCATCTTGTCGAGCACGGCGATCACCGCGGCATCGTCCATCTCGATGCGCTCGTCCACTTCCTTCTGCTTGATCGCGGCATTGATCAGCCGGATCACGCCCAGGCTGTGCTTGTCGCCGGACTTCATGGCGGCCTTCATGTCATCGGTGAGCTGCTGCTTGAGGGGCATGCGGTGACTCCTGAGTGTGTGGGTATTCAATGGTGACCGAGGCGCCGGAACGGGCTTGGTGCGTCGGCCGAAATGTAGGGCACGCATGCGCGTCGTAATGCGCACGGCGGGCGGCACGCGTCTTGCGCGGGCTGCTCGATGTCGCTGACGCGAAACCGCATGACAGACCAATACAAAAAGCCGGCGACGCTTGCGCGTGCCGGCTCTTGGGTTCGTTCCCGGTGAGACGCGCCTTCAGCGCAGACCCACCGGCAAGGAACCGCGTTCGATCAGTACAAGCGCTGGCGCTTGGTGACGTCGCGCGAGGAACGACGCAGCTGACGCTTCACGGCAGCGGCAGCCTTACGCTTACGCTCCTGGGTCGGCTTTTCATAGAACTCGCGCTTGCGGGTTTCGGCCAGCACGCCGGCCTTTTCGCAGGTGCGCTTGAAACGACGGAGCGCAAATTCGAAGGGCTCGTTCTCGCGGACTTTAACGCTGGGCATGTGTTCTCCAGAAAATGGGATTTCCGTCCGGGAGCCCCGGGCGGGTGCGAGCGGACTCGCGTGACGGAATTTCCGGGTTGCCCCGGCTAGCCGCGCATTATAACGACTTGCCAACGACCTGCAAGCCCCCTGCAGAATTTCCTGGCACGACTCTTATAAAGCGTGCGCTTGGGCCGGATACGGCTACGACGGCGGGGCGGCGCAGCATATCGCCATCGGCCGATCTGCGCAGCGCAAAAACTGCGAAAATAGTGACATGTCCATGCTTGCCGAGCTGCCGTGAAAGTCCTTGGGATCGAATCATCGTGCGATGAGACCGGTGTAGCGGTCTACGACACCGCCTTGTCCGGCGTGCCGGCGCTGCGCGCCCACGCGGTGTACAGCCAGATTGCGCTGCATGCCGAATATGGCGGCGTGGTGCCTGAATTGGCCAGCCGCGACCACGTGCGCAAGCTGCTGCCGCTGATCCGCCAGACCCTGGGCGAGGCCGGGGTGGGTATCGACGAACTCGACGGCGTGGCCTATACCGCCGGCCCAGGCCTGGTTGGCGCCTTGCTGGTCGGTGCCGGGGTGGCGCGTTCGCTGGCCTGGGCACTGGATGTACCGGCGATCGGCGTGCACCACATGGAAGGCCACTTGCTGGCGCCGTTGATGGAAGACGATCCGCCGGAGCCGCCGTTCGTGGCCTTGCTGGTCTCGGGCGGGCATACCCAATTGGTGGCGGTGAAGGCGCTGGGCAGCTACGACGTGCTGGGCGAGACCCTGGACGACGCGGCCGGCGAGGCCTTCGACAAGACCGCCAAGATGATGGGCCTGCCGTATCCCGGCGGCCCGCAGCTGGCGGTATTGGCCGAAACCGGCACGCCGGGGCGCTACACGTTCGCGCGGCCGATGACCGACCGGCCGGGCCTGGATTTCAGTTTCAGCGGGCTCAAGACGCAGGTGCTGTTGGCCTGGCGGTCCAGCGACCAGTCCGACACCACCCGGGCGGACATCGCGCGCGGCTTCGAGGACGCGGTGGTCGACACCCTGGTCATCAAATGCCTGCGCGCGCTGGATGCAGCCGAGTGCACTACGTTGGTGGTGGCTGGCGGTGTAGGCGCGAACAAGCGCTTGCGCGCGCGCCTGCAGGAGGCCGCGCAGCGCCGTGGTGGCCGGGTCTGCTTCCCACGCCCTGCCTTGTGCACCGACAACGGCGCAATGATCGCCTTCGCTGGTGCGCTGCGGCTGCAAGCCGGCGAGCGCGCCGATGCAGCGGTGCATGTGACGCCGCGGTGGGATATGGCGAGCTTGCCGGTGTTGGCGGCGGCGCGGGATTCGGGAGTGGGGAGTGGGGATTCGTAGCCCGGTTTCTTGTTTGCTCTGCTCTTGCTCATCCCGACTCCCCAATCCCAAATCCCGGCTCCCATGGATAAAGTGTTTATTGAAGGTCTCGACATCGATGCGCTGATCGGCATCTACGATTGGGAGCGGCGCATTCGCCAGACCTTGCGGTTCGATCTGGAGATAGGGTTTGACAACCGCATTCCGGCGGCCAGCGACGACATTGCCGATACGCTGAACTACAAGGCGGTGAGCAAGCGCCTGATCGAATTCGTGCGGGCGTCGGACTTCGGGCTGGTCGAGACGCTTGCCGAGCGCTGCGCTGCGCTCGTGATGGACGAATTCGGCGTGCACTGGCTGCGGTTGAAGCTGAGCAAGCCCGGTGCGGTGCGCGGCGCGCAGGCAGTGGGCGTGATCATCGAGCGGGAACGGGCGGTCTGATTCCCCGCCGGCTGCATGCAGCGCTGGCCACTTTCGCTGCATGGAGACCCACGGCGTGCTGGAGCAAGAGCCGCGCGGTTACCAATCCGGCGCACCCACGCGCGACGCAACCGGGCGCTACACATCGCCGATCCCGACTCCCGGGCCTCAAAACTTGCATCCCCGCAGGCGCGTCAGGCTAGAATTGACGGCCATGTAAACGTTTTCTCAAGGATCTCATGGCTGCTGATCGCATCGAAACCCTGATTGCCCGGATGACCGTCGAAGAGAAGGTCGGACAGTTGGGTGTGTTCGCCGACATGGTGCGCCCCTTCGCGCCGGACGTGAATCCCGAAGCCAACGTGCTCAATGCCGACGAGGTATTGCAGCAGGTGCGCGCCGGCCGGGTCGGCTCGCTGTTCAATGGCGTTGGCGCCGCGCTGGGCGTGCAGATCCAGAAAGTCGCCTTGGAAGAAAGCCGGTTGGGCATTCCGGTTGTCCTGGCTGCTGACGTGATCCACGGCATGCGCACGGTGTTCCCGATCCCGCTGGGCGAGGCGGCGAGTTTCGAGCCCGAGTTGGCCGAGCGCACCGCGCGCGCCACCGCGATTGAGGCCACCGCTGCCGGCCTGCACTGGACTTACGCACCGGCCGTGGACATTGCCCGCGACCAGCGTTGGGGCCGTGGTGCCGAAGGCGCCGGCGAAGACGTGTTGCTGGGCGCCGCCTTTGCCGCCGCCCGCGTGCGCGGATTCCAGGGCAGCGACCTGACCGCGCATGATTCGCTGTTGGCCACGCCAAAGCATTTCGCCGCCTATGGCGCGGTGGCTGCGGGCATGGAATACAACACCGTCGATATTGCGCCGCAGACCCTGCGCGATGTGCACTTGCCGCCGTTCAAGGCCGCCTTCGATGCTGGCGCGTTGACCGTGATGTCGTCCTTCAACGACATCAATGGCGTGCCGGCCAGCGCCAACCATGAGTTGCTCACCGAGATTTTGCGCGGCGAATGGCAGTTCCCAGGCGTGGTGATTTCCGATTACACCGCCGACATGGAATTGATCGCGCACGGCTATGCCGCCGACGAGCGCGATGCGACCAAGAAGGCCTTCCTGGCCGGTCTGGACCTGAGCATGCAGAGCGGCTTTTATGCCGCGCATCTGCCGTCGCTGGTGGAAAGCGGCGAGGTGCCGATGGCCACGCTGGATGCCAGCGTGCGGCGCATCCTGCAGCTGAAAGAAGCGATCGGCTTGTTCGACAATCCGTATCGCTCGCTGGACCCGGCGCGCGAAGCCGACACCGCGCATCTGCCAGCGCACGATGCGCTGTCGCGCGATGCGGCGCGGCGTTCGATCGTGCTGCTGAAGAACGAAGGCGCACTGCTGCCTTTGAAAAAGAGCGGCCAACGCATCGCGTTGATTGGCCCATTCGTGCAGGACCGCGAGAACATCGAGGGCTGCTGGACCTTGTTCGGCGACAAGGAGCGCTACGTGACCCTGGAGCAGGGCGTGCGTGCTGTGGTCGGCACCGAAGACCTGAGCGTGGTGCAAGGTTGCGGCCTGGAAGAAGCGCTGCCGGGCGGTATCTCCGCTGCGATCGATGCGGCGCAGGCGGCGGATGTGGTGGTTCTGGCGCTGGGCGAGCCGCAGCGCTTCAGTGGCGAAGCGCAATCGCGCACCGAGATCACCCTGCCGCCGGCGCAACAGGCGCTGGCTGAAGCGGTTGCAGCGGCCGGCACACCGATGGTGGTGTTGCTGCGCAATGGCCGCGCGCTGGCCTTGAGTGGTGCAGTGCGCGATGCCGACGCGATTGCGGTGACCTGGTATCTAGGCACGCAGACCGGCACCGGCGTGGCCGATGTGCTGTTCGGCGACTACAACCCGTCGGCGCGTTTGCCGATCAGCTTCCCGCAGGTCACCGGACAGCAGCCGTATTTCTACAATCACCTGCGCACCGGCCGGCCGGAGTTGCCCGCCCTGTCCGAGTACAAGGCGCGTTGGCGCGAAATGCCTAACGAACCGTTGTATCCGTTCGGGCATGGCTTGAGCTACACCACGTTTGCGTATGCACAGCCGCAGTTGAGCGCGGCGCAACTTGGTTGGGATGACACGCTGACCATTACCACGCGCGTTACCAACACCGGCAAGGTCGCAGGCGAGGAAGTGGTGCAGCTGTATGTGCACGATCGCGTGGCCAGCCGCGTGCGCCCGGTGCGCGAACTCAAGGGGTTCCACAAGGTGCTGCTGCAGCCGGGCGAGAGCCGGGACGTGGTGTTTACATTGGCGCGTGATGCATTGGCGTTTACCAATCACAAGGGTATCTTCGGTGCGGAGCCGGGTCTGTTCGATGTGTGGGTATGCGCGTCGGCCAAGAGCGGCGAGGCAGTGACGTTCGAGTTGCTGGACAGCTGACGGCGGCGGGCTTCGGCTCGCCATTGCATCCTGAGCTGCGCTATCGAGCGAGTGGCGGGAGCTGGGCCAAAAGCCGCTAGTTGCGGTGGTGCTGGCAGTTGGGCAACTTGAGGAGTGATCACCGCAGCTGCGGGTGCTCCATCCAACTAGGGCGATGCATCAACGCACCGCATCGATAACACCGGCGTGCATCTTCGCCCGCCGGTGAAGCATTCATCCTTATGATCGTCAGCGCTCAAACAGCGCGGGGCGACACTGCGAACCGGGTGACCACTGCTACAACACGAAGCACCAGTTGATGTAGCGCTTGAGCGCAATGACGACGGTCCATTGTCGCCATCGCGCGTGTCTGTGCATCGCGTCAGATACACCGGCTTATGCAGCGGAAATCGGTCAAGCGTCGTTCTCGACCGCCGCGTTGCTCTTGGGCGTGAGTTTCAGCAGACGTCCGGTACTGCCGCTGGCCTCGTCTTCGAGCAGCCACAGCGCGCCGTCCGGGCCTTGCTCCACTTCGCGGATGCGTGCGCCCATATCGTAACGGACCACTTCGCGTGGCTGGTCGCCCAACGACACCTGTACCAGCGCCATCGACGACAGCCCGCCGATAAAGCCATTGCCGCGCCATGCCGGGAACTGCTTGCCGCTGTAAATCACAAAGCCTGCGGGCGAAATCACCGGCGTCCAGCTGATCTTGGGCGCGGCAAATTCAGGGCGGGTGTTGTGGTCCGGGATCGGCGTGCCGTCGTAGTTGTCGCCGTTGGAGACGATGGGGTAACCGTAGTTGGCACCGCGCTGGATCAGGTTCAACTCATCGCCACCAAGTGGGCCCATTTCGTGTTCCCACAGGCGCCCCTTGCTGTCGAAGGCCAGCCCGAGAATATTGCGGTGACCCAACGACCACACCTGCCCGGCAACGCCGCCTTGCGCAACGAAGGGGTTATCGGCCGGCACGCTGCCGTCGTCGTTGAGCCGGATCAGCTTGCCGAGGTTGACTTTCATGTCCTGAGCGGGAGTGAATTTCTGCCGTTCGCTGGAACTGATCCATAGCTTGCCATCCGGCCCGAACGCGAGCCGATGCCCGAAGTGACCATTGCCGGTGACCTTGGGGTCCTGGCGCCAGATCACTTTCAGGTCCGACAGCGTGCCGCCGCCGGTTGCATCCAGCGTGAGCTTGGCGCGCGCTACCGCGGCGCCGCGTGTGTCGCCCTCGCCCGGCTCTGCATAACTCATGTAGACCAGGCCGTTCTTGGCGAAGCGCGGATGCGCCAGCACATCACCAAAACCGCCTTGGCCGCCGTAGGCGACGGCCGGAACGCCGGTGATGGCGCTTTTGCGTTTGGTCTTGGGGTCCAGCCGCATCAAGGCGCCGCGCTTTTCGCTCACCAACAAGGTGCCATCGGGCAGGAAAGTCATTGCCCAGGGTTCGTCGAAGTCGGCGACCGTAGTGGCCTGGAACGGCCACTGTGCTTTGGGGATGGAGGCCGCGGGGGCCGCTGCGGGCGCAGCAACTGCAGCGCCGGCAGTGAACAGGGTGGCCGAGCAGGCCAGAGCAAGCAGACGTCGGACAGACATGGGGTCCTCCTGGGGATAGGGCGCGGTGACGCTGCAGACCTCCCGCAACGTGTCCCGCGTCGGGTTTCAATACCTTACACGACGCCGCCGAGGTCGCCCTTGTTGCAGATCACTGTCTGCAAGACGTCCGCGTCTCACATCGTTGTATGTCATGCATCGTTTCACCATGAAAAGGAGTTTCCATGGCCACGCAAAAAACCTCGCCTGCTTTTATCGCCGCATCCTGGGCCGCATTGTTGCTGGGCGGTGCGGCGTATCTGATCGGGTTGTGGAATGCCCAGATATTGCTCAACGAAAAGGGTTACTACTTCACGCTGCTGCTGTTCGGTTTGTTCGCATCGGTGTCATTGCAGAAGAGCGTGCGTGACCGCGCCGATGGAATTCCAGTCACCGGCTTGTACTATGCCATTTGCTGGTTTTCGCTGATCGCGGCATTGGTGCTGCTGACCATCGGCCTGATCAACGCCACGTTGTTGCTGAGCGAAAAAGGTTTTTACGCAATGGCCTATGCGCTGAGTCCGTTTGGTGCGGTTGCGGTGCAGAAGAATACCCGCGATGCGATGGAGATCAATGACGGACCGCGCAGTGCGCATAGCCTGCCACCGGCACTCGACTGATACATTGCAGATCGTGCGATGCAACAACGCCACCGTGGCGGTGGCGTTGTTGTTTTAGCGCTTGTGTGTATCGTCGCCAGTCACGAAATCGGCTGCGTTTTCCCAGGCGCGTCTGACCGCGTGTCGCGCCTTGCTCCAGCTTAGGGACGACGTTCCGCGCTTGGCTTCCCAATCGCGATGCAACTCGGCTTCAACCTGATCGTAGGCGCGCGCGTTGTCGCGGATGCGCGCCTCATGACCAGCCAGGTAAGCGCCTTCATAATCTTCGTAGCGATCGCCTTCGGTGTAATACGGCTCTTCGGTGAAGCGTTCGCGCCAATACGTCGATACGTTCTGACTGCGGTCTTCGTCCGGGGCACGGCCCGGAATCTGATACGGCACGTTCATGCGCGTCTCCGTGGTGGATGTGCGTTTACCGTAGATCGCTTGCTGTTAATTTCATTGCCAAAGCGAGTGAGTGGGACATCAAGGCGTTAGGGCCAAGCGGTACAAGGACATTCGGCTGTGCTATCACTGCAGCGTCGTGCAGCGGGCATAGTGTTGTGGTAGGCAATCAGGTAGTCGCCGAGGCGGCTTCGTATGGCAGTGGTGTCGCGCCTGCGGCCACCATGGCTGGCTCGGCGTTCTGCAATGCCGCCTGCTCGGCATCGAGGATGACCAGCACACGCCCGGCCTGGATTTCGTCTTCAAACTGACGGCGTACCGGGTCGGGCACGGTTGCGCCGATTAATGCCGATGACCAGCTGCCGACCAGTGCGCCGGCCAATGCCATGACGCCTGCGCCGGCCAAGGTCAGCCCGATCGGCGGCACGGCAATGGCAACCAGCCCTGCGACCAGGCCGGCCGCACCGCCGGTTGCTGCGCCGCGTGCGGCCGCGGGGAGGAAATCGGTTTTGGCGTCCTTGCGTTCGTCGGGCACATCCTGCAGTTCGATATCGGAGCGGGCGATCAATGAAAGCGCATCATTATCGATACCCGCACCCCGTGCGGCCTGCAGCACGCGTTGCGCGCTGTCGAGATCGGCAGTGCTGTAGACATGGCGCAGTTTCATCGCAAGCTCCCATAAGGTGAGAGCCGCAGCGTTGGACGCATGCAGTTAGGTGTGCGTGAGCGCTGCGCGAGCGTGCTGCGAAACGGTTTGTTGTGGTTGAGCGAACGTGGCCTCTAGCCTAGCGCGGCAAATGTCCGACGCGTTGTATCAGTGCGCGCGCTGTGGTTACTGCGCGCTATCCACTCCGCTTGATAACGACACCGTATTGCTCTCAGCTGTTCTCAACCTGCTTGCGCGGAAATAGATAGAACACCCAGCCGACTACCAGCGCCACGCCTGCAGCGGCCAGATTCTGCCAACTGGCGCTGGCCAGCAAACCCAGCGACAGCACCAAGGCGGCGATGGGGATGGCTGGGCCGCCAGGCAGGCGCAAGGTATCGGTGCGTTGCCGGTATCTGCGCGCCAGCACGATCACCGCCGCTGCGGTGCCGATGTAAGCAAACAGGCGCGTGACCATCGACAGTAATGCCAATTGCGTAAACGATCCCGACAACGCCAATGCAAGCGACAGTGCGCCCTGAGTAAGCACTGCTGCGGCAGGCGTGTGGAAGCGCGGATGCACGCGTGCCAGAAACGCCGGGCCATACCCATCGCGTGCAAGCGCAAACAAGAAGCGAGGGCCCAGCATCACCGTGTTGCTGGTGGTGCCGAGGATGGAAATGGTCGCGCCCACGGTCAAAATCAGTGCCAACGCTTCGCCACCGAATCGGCTTGCGGCATCTGCCAACGGCGTGGGCGAGGCGGCAAGATTCGGTAGCGTCCCCTGGGCCACCACCTGCACTGCGGCGTAGATCAGGGTCACGGTGACGATCATGGTGATCAAGGCGAAGGGCACATCACGCCGCGGGTTGCGGTACTCGCCAGCGGCTGCGGGAATGTTTTCGAAACCTGCGTAGGCGAACAGCAGCAACAAGGCCGCTTCGCCGAGATTGCCCAGGTCGTGCAGATCCGGCGTGGTGCCGGCAAACGCCCACGACCAATCGACATAGAACAAGCCAATTGCCACGAACAGCAGCAATGGCAACAACTTGCCGATCACCAGCGCGATGCCGGTGCGCGCAGCAGATTTCACGCCGATCACGTTGATCGCGGTGAGCAGGCCCAGCGAGCCAACCACCACTAGCAAGCGTGCCCAGGTATCGGTAGTGGCGGTGGGCCAGAACCGCGCTACAGCGTCGGCCAGACCGTTGCTCAAGGCGGCCGCCGAACTGATGCGGGTGAGCCAGATCATCCAGCCGATCTGAAAACCGACGAACGGGCCGAAGGCTTCGCGCGTGTAGAGATAGCTGCCGCCGGGCGTATCGAAATAGCTCGCTGCCTGCGCGTAGCACAGCACCAGCAAGGCGACCGCCAGGCCGGCCAGCATCACCGCCCACAAACTCATCGGCCCCAACAGGGCGGCGGTTGCTGCGGGTAGCAGATAGATACCGCTGCCGATGACGTCGTTGATCGACAGGCCGACGATCTGCCAGCGGCTGACCACGCGAACCAAACCCGTTGCATCCGGTGCAGGCTGCGGTGTGCTCATGGCGCCTCCTCGGTCAGTGCGGGCAAGTGCCACGCAGTGTGCAGACGTGCATATTCGGCGCGTGGCAGCAGCACGAACAGCGGGTGATCCTCCGGCTTCAACCAGCCGAGCAGGCGTTGCATGTCGGCCGCTGCAATGGCGGTGCAGCCGGCGGTGAACTGGCCCGGCGTGCGCCACAGATGCGCGAAGATGCAGCTGCCGCGCTCGGGAATGGCCTTGGGATTGTGCGCGATCACGAAGCCCTCGCTGTAGCGCACATCGCCTGCGTGGCGCTGGTCCAGGCGCATCGGTTCGGTCGAGCCGGCGACGGCCTTCTCGCCAACTTGCGCAGCATCGACGATGCGGTTGTCGAGCGGCGAGCTGGGCACATGCATGCAGTGGTGGGTGGCGCTCATCGCCTGGTACGGCATCACGCTGTCGATACTCGGGGCGTAGCCAAAGGCCGGGCCGATGGCGAATATGCCAGCTGGGCTGCGGCCATCGCCTTCGCGCTTTTGCGGGCCCTGCGTCTGCGCCGGATGCAGGCCGTCTCCCCAGGCGCTGCCATGCCGCCCGAGCGCGACCGCAAAGCTCTGCGCCGCCGGTTGCCATTTGCGGTCCACGCGGGTGAACGTCTGCAGATGCGCTTGCGTGCTGTTCCAGTCCGGGGTGGTCACCACGATCAATGTGCGTGCCTGATTCAAGGCATCGATTGGATCGGCAGCGACGGCAAGGCTGCTACAGCTTGCCAGCGCGAGCAGCACAATGGATCGAAACACGGTGGCAAGGTGCATGCAGGCTCCGGGCGTTGGGTCGAGCGGGATGAGTCTGTGGGCGATCACGGTTGTCTGGAAACGGCGCGCTACGGTGGTGCTGTGTGATCGATGCCGCGTTGTCGCTACTGTACTCAGCAATGCGGTTGCATGGTGCATGTGCGTCTGATGTCCATGCGCCCTGTTGGTGCCGGCTTATCGCGGGAAACACCCTTGCTTCGTGTTGCTTTCGTTTTTTGAGGCGTAGTTTCGTGTAGGAGTTAGCGCGGAGTGCTTGATCTTTGCGCTGGTTGCAGTGTCCTTGCCCGCCCACCTTCGCAGGACACGCTGCAAGTACGCTCCGTGGCGGCATCCATGCCGCCTAGAGGCCCGCGACGGTGAGCGGGCAAGGACCAGTCGAGTCAAGCGGTGCGCAGCATTTTCAAGCAACCAGTAACGGTCGCGCGATGCTCGCTTCTCCAATAAACCACCAGCCAACTGTCTGGTGCGGTGTTTTTACCAATTGCGGGACCGTTAGCAGCATGGATGTCGCCATCGAGCCCCATGGGCGGGTTTACGGCGTGTCCCGCGAGCGGTGAGGGCACACTCACTAGGAGCGCCAAACAGAATGACCGCTTAGCTGCCTGGCAGGTGCCTCCGTTACGCGGAATCCGCAATTACCACTCGTACACTGCGTCTCCTCTGCGCCGTCCACACCCGATTGATGGCCGTCCGCTAAATTTTTAAGCCAATCTTAATCCGGCAACAGCTCCAGCCCACGAATGCGGCGAATGCCTAGCCCCGGCGAATCATCGATGTGGATCTGCGCCTCGTCGAACTGCACGCCGCACTCGGTTGGATCGAACTGTCCCAGCGCGGGCGCATCCAGATCGGCCAGGGTGATGCTGTCGGCCTTGGCGACCGCCAAATGCACCGCAGCGGCGACGCTGATGCTGGACTCGATCATGCAACCGATCATGCACGGCAATCCATACAACGCGGCGATATCGGCGATGCGGATGGCGTTGGACAGCCCGCCGGTCTTCATCAGTTTGATGTTGATGATGTCGGCGGCGCGACGCTGGATCAGATCGATCACCCGCGCGGGCGAGAAGACGCTTTCATCGGCCATCACCGGTGTGTCGATGCGTGCGGTCACGAAGGCGAGCCCGTCGACATCGGCAGCCTTGACCGGTTGCTCCAGCAGCTCCAGCACGATGCCGCCATCTTCCAGCGTGCGCATGGTGCGTACCGCGTGTTTGGGCGTCCAGCCTTGATTGGCATCCAGTCGCAGCGATGCGCGCCCAGCAACTGCCGCATGGATCGCAGTGACACGTTCGACATCCGAATCGATGTCCTTGCCGACCTTGATCTTCAGTGCGCGATAGCCGCTTGCAAGCGCCGCTTGCGCTTGCGTCACCATGGTGTCGATGGCATCGGCACTGATGGTGATGTCGGTGGTGATACGCGGCGTGCCACCACCGAGCAGCTGGTACAGCGGCGCGCCGAACGCTTGTGCCCACAGATCGTAAAGCGCGATTTCCACGGCGGCCTTGGCGCTGGTGTTGCGCTCAAGTGCGTGTTGCACAAGGCCACATAGCCGGTTGAGATCGGCTACGTCCTGGCCGATCAGTTTGGGGCCGATGCAGTGCTCGACTGCGGCAATGATGCTGCCATGGGTATCGCCGGTGATGGGTGCGGTGGCCGGCGCTGCGCCATGGCCGATATGGCCGCTATCGGTCTGCAGCAGCACTACCACATCCTCGATGGCCTGCACGGTGCGCACGGCCGTCTTGAACGGCGTTTTCAACGGCACGCGCACCATGCCAAGCCGGAAGCCAGTGATCTTCATGGGGTGTCCGTTAGCGCAACACGTTGGATGCGGGTGATGTGATCGACGAATGCGGAGCCATCGCTGGCGAGCAGTGGTAGCAACGGTGTCACCGACACGCCATTCAAACGTGCGCGCTGCACGCTGCCATCGGCCGCGCGGTAACTGGCACCGGCCACATCATGGATTACCCATGGCGCGCCATCTGCATGCCCGATGACCAGCATCACATGGCCGGGGATATAGATCAGATCGCCGACTTGCAGCCTTGCGAGCTGCCGCAAACGTTTCGGCAATGGTGCAGCTGTATCGAACGGCACGCTGTGCAACACCGGGCTGCGCGCCTGGTCGCCGGTATTGCGGGGCAATGCGATACCGAGGCTGCGATAGACATCCAGCACGAAGCCACTGCAATCGCGCGCGTGGTAATCGTTTCCCCAGCCGTAACGTTCGCCGAGGAATTTGAATGCCTGCCTTAACACTGCGGCATTGGTAGCGGGCAAGGCGCCGATGCGGACATCGGCAGCGCGTGGGATCAATGCAGGCACCAGCTGCAAGCGGCCATCGGCGCTGCGCAGTGGCAGTTGCACCACATAGGCCGCTAGCGGCAACTGTCCGTTGACCGGCTGCTGCTGCGGCCAGTCACCGAGCAATGGCAGGCTGGTGCCCATGTCCAGCGTCAGTGCAGAAATCGGTGGGTTTTCGGGTGTGTAGGCGGTCTGCGTGCGGGCAGCGGTGACGATGACGCGCGGCCCGCGTCGTGCGTAATCCAGCACCTCGGCGCGGCTACCTTCGGCAAGTTGTGCGCTTGCGATCCACGCGGCGTAATTTGCGGCAATCACGAACTTCCACGCCCCATCTGCGCTGCTGTGCAGGACCGTGACCGGCGTGCCGGGATACAGCGCCGATTCCTGGAAGCGGTCGATATCGTGGTCGTCGGTACTGGTGAACACACGCTGCGCAGTGGGAAAGGTCCGCAATGCTGCACGGGTGACGACCAGCGCAAAGCGCGGTGGCACCTGTGTGGGAAGCGCATCCAACGCCAAGGCCTTGCGCAATGCAGCCAAGCGTGCAGCATCCAGAAGCCGCCCATCTGCGTCGTACAGCGGCCGTGTCGGCGTGGCCGACACGGTCTCGATGCGCGCGCGCACTTCGGTTGCGGCCAGCATGTCGGGCAACTGCGCGATGTCGTGCATCGATGCATCCTCGCGTAGCAGGCGCGCATTGAAGTCAGCGATCTGCGCGGGAGTCATCCGTGGCGTCAGCGCGTTGCGGCTGCGCTTGATCCAATACTCTGCGGTTAGCTGTGCATCGCTAACGACGAAAGGCGGCGCGTGTGCAATCGGCGCGCCGGTTGGTGCGGACACGGCGCTGCAGGGCAGGGCGAGTGCGATCAGCAGCAATATCAGCAGGCGGCGCGACAATGGCATGCAGAACTCAGGGTGAAGGCAGCCGCTGGCGGCTGCGAAGGAACGTTGATAGTGGCATGCGGCGCAGACCGCATCCATGCGTTTTCGCCGCAATGCGATCGCACGCTGGCAGTCTAAGTGCAGGCCTTGCGGTGCGGAGTGTGCAGAAAGTTGACCACCATCTTCGCCACGGCCACGCTAATGGCCATCGCCGCCATATCAGCTCAGGGCGCGAGCCACCATGCTGCTGGCGCTCCCCTGTGCGGAGGGCCGCGCAAGCATCAACTCGGCGGATAATGGTACGGCGACCGCAGCGTGGCCGAGCCGGGACACGCTGCGCAGGTCGTCCGGCCTTTTCAGGAGAAATCCGTGCTGCCCAGCGTCCCTCTTTCGTCATCGGCCTGGCTGCGTGCAGCCGTCTGCCTGGTTGCTCTGTCGCTGGGCGCCTGTGCGCACGCACCGCAGCGCAACCCGCTGGCGCAGTGGGTTCCCTCGCCCAATTACGACACGCGGCGACCTATCCTGATCGTGTTGCATTTCACCGACCAGCATTCGGTGCAGCAAAGCCTGAGCACGCTGCGCGGCCGTAACAGCGGTGGTCGGGTCAGTGCGCACTATCTGATTGGCAAGGACGGGCAGCGCTACCAGTTGGTCAGCGATGCGCAGCGCGCCTGGCACGGCGGTGCCGGACGCTGGGGCACCATCACCGACATCAATTCCGCCTCGATCGGGATCGAACTGGACAACGACGGCAGCGAGCCCTTCGCGCCGGCACAGATCGACAGCCTGCTGGTGTTGCTGGACGACTTGTGTAAACGCCTGCGTATCCCGCGCACGCAGATTGTTGGCCACGAGGATGTTGCTCCGACGCGCAAGAACGACCCAGGTCCGTTATTTCCCTGGAAGCGCCTGGCCGAAGCCGGCTTCGGCCGCTGGCCCGCGGCCGACGCGCCTGCAGCCCCGGACGGTTTCGATCCATGGCAGGCGCTTGCCCTGATTGGCTACAGCATCGACGATCCAGCCGCCACTTTGCAGGCGTTTCACCATCACTACCGCAGCAACAGCGCCACCACGCTGGATGCCGATGATCTGCGCATTCTGGCTGCGTTGACCAAAGACGCGAGAACTTTTAGCCCGCGACCGGCTCTTGAGCCAATCGAAAGCGATAGCCGCTAGGCCGATGGTGATCAAGCCACGCCGTGTATGGTTGCGAAGGAGGCACGGCGTGATCCGCCGCGCGAACTTTGCATTCTGTAAGCAAACAAACATGAAACGAAACCTGCTGTTTCGGAAAGGTCGCTACTGGCGACAGCTTCTTCTTCGAGGCGTCCTGTTGATGATCGCCATGGCGCCATCTGTCCTGGTCGCCAGCGACGTGCATGTGTCCTCGGTAAAGACAGCCGCAGAGGCTGGCCTTGTGGACGTGCATGTTCTTGCGCCGAACATCGCATTGGACATGCGTTATGCAAGCAGCAACAACTTCACCGGGCAGGTGGTGCCGGGATATCACGCGCCGCGGTGTTATCTGCTGCGGCCGCCTGCCGAAGCGTTGGCGCGGGTGGCGCGCACGCTCAAGGCAGAGGGGTACAGGTTGCAAGTGTTCGACTGCTATCGGCCGGTGCGGTCTGTGAAAGCATTCGTGGCCTGGGCTGCTGATGTGCAGGATCAGACGAGCAAGGCACAGTACTACCCGCGGGTGGACAAGCGGGCATTGCTGGGCGATTACATTGCCCCGACCTCCGGACATAGCCGCGGCGCGACCCTGGATCTGGGCTTGCTGGAGTGCAAGGCGGCCGCGTGCCACGCAGTAGACATGGGCACCGGCTTTGATTTCTTCGATGCGCGTGCGCACACCGACGCGCCGGACATCAGTGCAGCGCAACGCGCACATCGCCAGCGCCTGCTGCGTGCGATGGCTTCCGAAGGGTTTGCCAACTATCCGATGGAATGGTGGCATTTCACATTTCGTCCCGAGCCCAGGCCTGACACCGCCTACGATGTTCCGGTGGACTGACGGGCGACCGATCAATAGCTGCGTCGGCGTTCGGCCATCAGGTGGTGCCCGCACTCGGTAGCCGGCTTGCGGCAGGTGTGCATTGCAACGCGGAAGCGGCCACCTTGGATGCCGGCAATTTTTCCGAAGGTTGGACGCGCGAGAAATGCAGTGCGCATGCGTCAGCTCTGGGCAGTACGTGTCGCCATCGCATCGCCGGCAACAACGCAAGCACCAGCACAGCGCCAGTCGTACACTTCAGTGCCAGCCTGCCGTCGCACCCGCCGGTGTCGCCCGCAACGCCTGATCACCCGCTTCGACAGATCCAAGGAACCGCTATGTCCGACCCGGAACGCTTTGTGGATATCGCCTGCCCGTACTGCGGGGAGTGGATCACGCTGGCGTTGGATTTGACCGGCGGCGACCAGCACTACATCGAAGATTGCCAGGTCTGCTGCAAGCCCATTTCGGTGAGCGTGCGCTGGGATGAAGAGGGCGAGGCGCAGGTGAGTGCGCGTGGGCAGGACGACGCCTGAGCCACCCGCGGCCACGGCACCCTGCCAATCCGTTTTCGCGATGCACGACGGCATTGCACCCTGTAGCGGACTGAGGCCAGCAATCGCCTGCCATCTCCACATCGCCCGGCTGCGATCGACGCGGCTAGCATCCAGTTCGTTCGCAGCGCCCGTGTTGCGGCGCGCGCGCGGATTCAAACGCAGCAGCCGCTAGACTGATGCGCCTGCTGCCAGGATCGTCACGATGAATTTGCCCCTGCACTTCGGCCTGCTCGGTTCGCTGGAGGCTGGCCTGATCGCGCTCATCCTGGGGGTGCTGGTCTTTGCAGCAGTGGAACGCATCGCCCGGCGTATGCAGTTCAACCATGGCCAGACGCTCGGCATTGCCTGCCTGCTCACCGTGGCCATCGGCGCCGGTGACGACATCTGGAATCTTGTCTATACCAGTATCGTGCGGCTGGAATCGCCGCTGTACGCCCGCTTGGCGCTGGCCAAGATCCACGATCCCAACGAATTGGGCTCGCGCGTGGTGCTTGAGGTTGCCGGTGCGCTTGCCGGTGTGGTGCTCGGTTGGAAACTGTTCAGTTCCGGAAGCTGGGACGATAACGCGCCGAGTGCGTGAAATCGCCGGTGAAAGTGCGGTTCAGGTCGCAAAAAATTTATGCATTGAATGAGTCGCTTCGGTTTGACTCACCTATGCCTAACAGGCGATTAACCGCAAACATTCAGGCTGTGGTTAAAAGAATGTTTTGCGCAAAATTGCGCCGGGTTGGACGTTCATTTGCGATGGGTAGGGTAAGGCCATGTGCGGCGACACCGCGCATTCCCAAGCCAAGGAGACCTCCCTAATGAAGAATCGCAACCGCACCTCGCTGCTCGCTGCAACCGCCTCTCTTGCTGCCGCTCTGGCGCTGCCGGCAATGGCGCAAAGCACCTCTCAGGATGCCGCGGCGCAGTCGGGTAGTTCGGCCACTTCCGCGCAATCCGGTGGCGGCCAGACCTGGGCCAGCGTGGATACCGATAGCGATGGCGCCATCAGCAAGCAGGAAGCGCAGGTCAATGCCGGCCTTGCGCAAATCTTTGATCAAGCCGATGGCAATGCCGATGGAAAGTTGACCCCGGACGAGTACAAGGCGTTTGTCGCCAAGCAGCAGGGTGGTGGAGCTGCAAGCGGCTCGCAGGGTAATTAATGCAGATAGTTTGTTCGATATACACCCTGCCTTTCTGAGAGGAAGTATTTCTTCGAGAGCGCTGGCATTGATCCACGCCAACGCTCGATCACACGCTGTAGTACGCAATAACAACAGGATGGTCACGCGGGAGCGATCTGCCAGGGTCGCTCCCGTCTTATTGACGTCTATCGCGCTAAAGTGATGCGTTACGCGTCGGGCGCTTATCCACATGTCGCACTCACGTCTTGCATTTTTAGTCGGGCTGGCAATTCCGTGCTGTGCGGTTGCCGCGCCGCCCGAATTGCGGCCGGCCACGCCTGCACCGTCTTTACCAACGACCGCTGGCGGCACCGCTCCGGCGATGTCGCCCTTGCCGATCGATCCCCCGGCACCGGCGACCACGCCCTTGCTGCCTGCCGACGCACCCAGATCCGCCGGGTCCACGAGCGGTGCCGAGGCATCCGTTGCGCCCTCCGCCGGCAGCCTGGCGCCGCGCAGTTTCCGTAGCCTGGATACCGACGGCGATGGATCGCTGACACTGGCCGAGGCCAGTGCCGATCCGGTGTTGCGCGAGAATGTCGCCGCCTTCGACAGCAATGGCGATGGGCGTCTGTCGCGCGACGAATTCGCCAGCTACCAGCCCGGGCCGGGCGATGCTGCAGGCGATTGAGCACGGCGCCAGATCGGTGCGCTGCTAAACTTGCGCGATGAGCGCACTTGCACAACGCGACGGCCAGGCGATCCAACTGGTCGGCTTCGACGGCGACGATACCCTTTGGAAAAGCGAGGACTATTACCGCACTGCCGAAGCGGATTTCGAAGCGATCCTGTCCGGTTATCTGGATCTGGGCGATAGCCGCATGCAGCAGCATCTGCTTGCGGTGGAACGGCGCAACCTCAAGGTGTTCGGTTACGGCGCCAAGGGCATGACGCTGTCGATGATCGAAACCGCAATCGAACTGACGCAGGCGCGCATTGCAGCCAGCGATATCCAGCGCATCGTCGAGATCGGCCGTGCCACGCTGCAGCATCCGGTGGAGGTAATTGCCGGCGTGCGCGAGGCAGTCAGTGCGATTGCCGCCGATTACGCCGTGGTGCTAATCACCAAGGGCGACCTGTTTCACCAGGAGCAGAAGATCCAGCAGTCCGGCCTGGCGGATCTGTTTCCGCGGGTGGAAGTGGTGTCTGAAAAGGATCCGCAGACCTATGCGCGCGTGCTCGGTGAATTCGATCTGCCGGCGCAGCAGTTCGTCATGATCGGTAATTCGCTGCGCTCGGACGTGGAACCGGTGCTGGCCATCGGCGGCTGGGGCATCTACACCCCGTATGCCGTGACCTGGGCGCACGAGCAGGAACATGGTGTGGCCGCTGACGAACCGCGCATGCGCGAAGTGCCCGACGCCGCCGGCTGGCCGGCAGCAGTGCATGGGTTGGATGCGTTGGCGCAGCAGCGCTAAGCTGGATTAGGTCGCCGTTGTTGCGGCGATACTGGTTTGGTAACTTGATACGTCAACGCGCGGGCGCCTCATGCGCCCAACGACAGGATGTTGACGGCTGTGCATGCGTGCGCGGCCGAGCTTGGAGGGAGTGCCGATGACCATGTTGTCCGTTGCCCCAGCGTGCCGGTGTGGCGTTATTGCTCGGGCTGCTAACGAGCGCCGCACCGCCGGCTGCCGCCGAGTTGGAAGACGAAATCATCAACCCGAGCGAAGTCATCTTTCGTGACGGGCAGCCTTACGACGACGACGGCGGCGATTACGTGCGCCTGCAAACGCGTCTGTATTTCCGTAAGGTGCGCTTCGATCGCGAGCAGGGCTATGTCGATGCGCAGGGCGAGAGCATCGCCAGGTTGCAGGCTCGACCGAGCGGGCGTGATCGCAGCGCCGAGTTAATGGGCGACCGTTACGATGCTGACGACCGCTACGCGGGCTATGGGGGATACCGAGGGTTTGGTGGACCCATCCGCCTGGGTGCCTCGCGCAAGCGTCCCTATGGCCAGGTTTACTATGGCAATGGCCTGTATGGTCCGGATCCCCACAGCAGCCCGCAAAACCGCGACGCGCGCCAGCGTTACGTCGGTCCCGGCTACATCGGCTCCTGCGCTCTGAGCGGCTGCCGCGAGGTTACCAGTTCGGGTTTACGATCTGCGCTAAGGGCCGGAAACGCGCGCTCATGCAAGGAGTGCATCCGTGCATTGTGTGGGCGCAGATATCACAGAACTATCTTGTCGGCGCACCTTGCTGTTGATGGCGACGGTGCCTAGACCTCTACAGACTGCGCGCCGTTTCTGATGACAGCAGTAGGTTGAAATCAGAGTGAGGCACCTGCTGCGAATTGCGCGCACACCTGTGCCGGATCTTGAACTTTGGACGCTCTAACGGCGCTTCCTTGCCAGACATCGCTCGTTGAGCGCACGGCTCGCCTTGCGCCCCCGCCACCGGGTCTTGATGCACCGTTGCCTGACAGCACCGCACGCATGCGGCATCATCGGGGCATGCCTGCGTCCCGCTCATTCGTGTTGCGCTCTCTGCCATTGCTGGTGGCATTGCTGTGGCCGGCGCTGGGTGCCGCGCAGGCTTCGCCGGTCTCCACAGCAACTGCTGCAACGAAAGAACCGGCGCCGAGGGTGATCCCGGGCACCGGTGATGCCTGGGTGGACCAGCATCTGGCCGATATGGGCAGTTATGCGCAGCGCTATCCGGCCAGTTTCATCGATGAGGTGGCGCGCTATACCGGCACGCCGCGCGCGTATGTGCAGGCGCTGCTGCAAGTGCACGGCTGGCATGCAGGCGACATCTATTTCGCGTGCTTCTGGGCGCAGACCGTGCAGCTGTCGTGCCGGGACACGGTACGCGCTTACAGCCGCGACCATCGCGATGGCTGGGAGGGTGTGGTCACGCGGCTGTCGGTGGCACCGGACAACCTGCACATGCGTGCACTGCGGCATGCCATCGTGGCCAGCTACGACCGCTGGGAACGTCCGATCACCCTGGACGCGTTGCTGCGGCGTCAGCTCGGCGATCATGCGCAGCGCCTGGAAGCGGCGCGCCAGGCGAGCGAAGCGGCCGAAGCGGCGGTGCAGGCCGGGCTCTGACGCGGTCGCTGCGTCGTTACGCCATGCACTTGCCGGCATGGCGCGGCTGTCTGCGCAACAACACGTCGCCTGCGATGCTGCCGTGCCGCTGGTCGACCCAGGCCGCGGTCGGCGAGAATGCGCTACCGCTGGCCTTCGGCCGGCACCTGCCCAAGACCAGCCCATGCGCGATACCGCCTTTGTCTCTCCCGATCAGATCCGCAGCTGGTTCGCCCAGGCGATGTCGGACATGTATCGCACCGAGGTGCCGTTGTATGGCGACCTGATGTCGCTGGTGGCGCAGGTCAACGCGCAGACGCTGCAAGCCAATCCGGCGCTGGCGCAGCGGCTGCAGCGCAACGACGAGCGCGCGCGGCTGGATCTGGAACGGCACGGCGCCATCCGCGTCGGCACGGCGGCCGAACTGGCGACCTTGCGTCGGTTGTTCGCAGTGATGGGCATGCAGCCGGTGGGCTATTACGACCTGTCGGTGGCCGGCGTGCCGGTGCATTCCACCGCATTCCGCCCGATCGACGAGGCGGCGCTGTCGGCAAATCCGTTTCGCGTGTTCACCTCGCTGCTGCGGCTGGAACTGATCGAAGACGCCGCCCTGCGCGCACAGGCCGAGCAGATCCTGCAGCAGCGCCAGATCTTTACCGCCGGCGCCTTGCAGTTGATCGAGCGCTACGAACAGCAGGGCGGGCTGGATGCCGATCAGGCACGGCAGTTCGTGGCCGAAGCGCTGGAAACCTTCCGCTGGCATGGCGATGCCACGGTGTCGTTGCCGACCTATCGCGCGCTGAGCCAGGCGCATAAGTTGATTGCCGATGTGGTGAGCTTCCACGGCCCGCACATCAATCACCTCACGCCACGCACGCTGGACATCGATGCCGCGCAGGAACAGATGCAGCGCGCCGGTATCGATGCCAAGGCGGTGATCGAGGGGCCGCCGCGTCGGCGCGTACCGATCCTGTTGCGGCAGACCAGTTTCAAGGCGCTGGAAGAGCCGGTGCGTTTTGTCGGCGATGGCGGGCAACCGGAACACGGCACGCATACCGCACGCTTCGGCGAGATCGAGCAGCGCGGCCTTGCCCTTACGCCAAAGGGTCGCGCGCTGTACGACGCGCTGCTGGCGCAGGCGCGCGATGCCGATGGCGCCGGCAGCACCGGCACCGATTACGCCACCCGGCTGCAGACTGCCTTCGTGGCCTTCCCCGACGACGAGGCGTTGCTGCGGCAGGAAGGGCTGGGCTATTTCCGCTACGCGCTCACCGATGCCGGCCGCGCCGACCCCGCGCAGGTGGCCGGCATGCCGGCAGAAACCGCGATCGCGCTCGGCCTGGTCAGCGCCGACCCGATCATTTACGAAGATTTTTTGCCGGTCAGCGCGGCCGGCATCTTCCAATCCAACCTCGGTGGTGCCGAGCAACGCGCCTATGCCGCCCATTCGAGCAAGCGCAGTTTCGAGCAGGCGCTCGGTGCGCAGGTACACGACGAATTCGCGCTGTATGCGCAGCTGGAGCGCGAGTCCTTGCAGGGCTTGCTGGTGTAGCCGGCGCCGCGCGCAGTGTTGCATTGCGCGCGGCCTCACCGTCGCCTCAGCCCGGCGCGCCGCTGCTGTGGAAGACTTCCCACAGGTGGCCGTCCGGGTCGGCAAAGCCGTGTTGATACATGAAGCCATCATCCTTCGCTTCGCCGTCGGCCCGCCCACCGGTTGCGCGGGCTTTACTCACTAGCGCATCCACCTCGGCGCGGCTGCTCACCGCCAATGTCGTGATGGTTTCTGTAGCATTTGCCGTATCGCAGATACCTTTGTGGCTGAAACCCTGGAAGAACGGTGTGACCAGCAGCATCGTAAAGACATTCTCGCCCAGGATCAGGCAGGTGGCGTTCTCATCGGCATAGGCCGGGTTGAACGCAAAACCCATGGCGGTGAAGAAGGCTGACCGGCAGGTTGACGAAAATTTGCGTGATCATGCGGGGTCTTCTGCGGCGTGACGTGGCGTGGTCATCACAGACTCCGGTCACGGCCGTTGACCAGCCATTGGACGCCGAAGCGGTCGGTGCACATGCCGAAGCCTTCGGCCCAGAACGTTTCGCCAAACGGCATCTGGATCTGACCGCCTTCGGCCAACGCCGCATACGCGCGCTCGGCCTCAAGGTTATCGTCGAAACCAAGCCCGACCGACACCGGTTTGGCGCCCTGCAACTGCTGGCCCGGTGGCATGTCCGAACCCATCAGCAATGGGCCATTCGCTCCAGCGAGCGTCACATGCATCACTAGGTCCGCTGCCGCAGCGTCGATCGACGTGTCAGATCCAGCGTGTGGCGGCATTTGTGCGTAAGTGGTCAGCATCAGTTCGCCGCCCAGCACGTGCCGGTAGTGCGCGAAGGCCGCGCGGCAAGTGCCTTCAAAATACAGATAGGGCGTAATGTGCATCGGCAGTCCTTTGGAAGCAGGTGGGCTACGGCGCGGAGTGCTGCGTGCGGTTCTGTCCAGCCATAGCAGGCCGATGTCGTCGGCCATCAGGTCCGGTGCAGGTCGAGATCGCTGCGTGCATTGCCGGGGTGGGCATGCGCCGCAACCAGCGCAGCCTACCTCCCGGCACGCCCATGTCCAGTAGTCGCGATCGCTTGAACACGCGCGGCGCACCGGCCGCGCTCAGCGATTGCCGATGACATTGCTGCGCGGGCGGATCGCATGCGGATGTGTCTGCGTGCAAATACGTGCGAAGACCACTCATGGATCACCACGCAGGCGAACGCGTCTGCGCGGCTGCGCCGAACGCTCTGAAGACCGCAACCGGGCCGTGCGACCGATTGCGGCGAACCCTCAGTGCGCTTGTGCCGCCGGACGCCGCGCCGCAGCGCGTTCGGCACGGCGTGCGCGACGTGCTTTCCAGCGCTCGCTCAGGCACGAGAAGATCACATACAGCGCCGGGGTGCTGAGCAGGGTCAGGCTCTGCGAGAACACCAGCCCGCCGATCATTGCGATGCCCAGCGGGCGACGCAGCTCCGAGCCCTCGCCCAGGCCCACCGCCAGCGGCACGGCGGCCAGGATCGCCACCATCGTCGTCATCATGATCGGGCGGAAGCGCACGATCGACGCCTCGCGTGCGGCCGCACGCGCATCCATGCCGTGCACGCGCTGCGCCACCAGCGCGAAGTCGATCATCATGATGGCGTTCTTCTTGACGATGCCGATCAACAGCACCAAGGCGATCATCGAGATCACCGACAGTTCGGTGTTGGTGATGAACAAGGCCAGCAGCGCGCCGACGCCGGCAGCCGGCAAGGTGGACAGAATGGTCACGGGGTGGATCAGGCTCTCGTAGAGCATGCCCAGCACGATGTAGACGGTGAGCACCGCCGCCAGCAGCAGAATGCCCATCGAATTGGCGCTGAGCTGCACGTTGAAACTGTCATCGCCACTGAGGCGGATGCCGTCGGGCATGCGCAAGCCGTCCACGGTGGATTTGATGATCAGATCCGCCTCGCCCGTGCTCACGCCCGGCGCCAGGTTGTAGCTCAGAT
The DNA here is from genome assembly GCF_000772705.2 of Xanthomonas vasicola. Classification (GTDB taxonomy): domain Bacteria; phylum Pseudomonadota; class Gammaproteobacteria; order Xanthomonadales; family Xanthomonadaceae; genus Xanthomonas; species Xanthomonas vasicola. The sequence goes on along the minus strand of NZ_JSBW02000067.1, from coordinate 70,667 downwards.
CCATCGTGGTGTACTGGTTTTCATGGATGATCTGCGGCGGCGCCAGGCCCGGAACCTGGGTGGCGACGGCGGTGATCGGCACCATTTGGCCGGCACGGTTGGGCACGAAGATCTGGTCCAGCGCCTTGGGCGTGGCGGTCTGCGACGGCAGCGCATTGACCACCACGCTGTACTGATTGAGATCGGAATAGATGGTGGAAATGGAGCGCTGACCGAACGCGCCATACAGCGCGCCATCAATGGCGCCGACCGTAATGCCCAGGCGCGCGGCCTTGGCGCGGTCGATCACGATGTTCTGGCGCAGGCCCGAGGTGTCCACATCAGTGCCGACATCGCGCAGGCGTGGATTCTTCTTCAGCGCGGCCTGCAGTTTGGGCAGCCATTCCTGCAACTGCGCCAGGTCGTTGCCCTGTAGCGAGACGCGGTATTGCGCGCCCTGGCTGGTACCGCCGCCGCCGTCGCTGGGCAGGTCCTGGATCGCGCGCAGGCGCAGGTCCAGATCCGGGTAACGGTCGGCCTTGGCGCTCAGGCGCGCAACCACGTCTGCGGTGGTATCACGACGGCCTTCATCGCGCTTTTTCAGCTCGATATTGAACGATGCGCTCGATCCCTGACGGCTGGAGCCCAGGCGTGCGCCAACGGTTTTCACCGCTGGGTCGGCCATCAGCATGTCGGTGATGCGGCGCTGGCGGCTGACCATGTCGGCGAACGACACCGTGGCACTGGAATTGGCGCGGCCCCAGATCAGGCCGGTGTCCTGCGCGGGAAACGACCCCTTTTTGACTGCGCTACCCAACAAGATGGTGGCGGCGATCAGCAACAACGGCGTCAACGACAGCAGCAGCGCGTGGCGCAGCGAGAAGTCCAGCGCCACCGTGTACGCACGCAACATGCGGTCGTGCATGCGGTCCAGCCAGGCACCGAAACGGCTGGGCTTTTCTTGCTCAGCATGTGCCGACAAGAAGCGGCTGCATAGTGCCGGCGTCAACGTCAGCGACACCAGCATCGAGACCACGATTGCCGCCACCAAGGTCACTGTGAACTCGCGGAAGAACGCGCCGATCATGCCGCTGGCGAACAGCATCGGGATAAACACCGCCACCAGCGAGGCGGTGATGGAGACGATGGTGAAGCCGATCTCGCGCGCACCAGCCAACGCGGCGTCCATGCGCGACATGCCTTCGTCCAGATGGCGCATGACGTTTTCGATCACCACGATCGCATCGTCGACCACGAAGCCAATTGCGATCACCAACGCCAGCAGGCTGAGGTTGTTCAAGGTGAAGCCGAGCATGTACATCACCAGCGCCGAACCAGCCAGCGACAGCGGCACGGCCACCGCGGCGATCAGCGTTGGCGCCAGCCGGCGCAGGAACAGCGCCATGGTCAGGATCACCATCGCCAGGCTGATCATCAGCGTTACCTGTACCTCGTGCAGCGAGGCGCGAATGGTGGGCGTGCGGTCGAAGTAGGGCGTCAGCGTGGTGCCGGGCTGCAGATAGCTACGCAGCTCGGGAATCTGTGCCTTCACCTGGTCCACGGTTTCGACGATGTTGGCGCCGGCGCGGGTGAAGGCATACATCACCACTGCCCGTTTGCCATTGAACCAGGCAGCTTGATAGGCATCCTGTTGACCGTCGTAAACGGTGGCCACATCGCCCAGCCGCACGATGCGTCCGTTGGACTGGGTGGCGATTGCCAGCTGCGCAAAATCGGCGGCCTTGGATACCGAATCGTTGGCGATGATGGCCATGGTGGTATTGCCGTCGGACAGGAATCCGGTCGGCGAGGTGACATTGGCTGCGCGCACGGCATTGCGCAGATTGTCCGGGGTCAGGCCCAGCGCGTTGAGCGCACGCAGATCCACGTCCACTCGCACTGCGGGCGTGGAGGCACCGGCGATATCCACCGAGCTGATGCCGGTGATCTGGCGCAACCGCTGCGCCAGCAGCGAATCGGCAACGTTGTAGAGTTCATCGGCCGATTGCGTGTCCGAAGTGAGCGCGATGGCGATCACCGGGTCGTCGTTCGGGTTGGCCTTGGAGTACATCGGCGTGCCGAGCCCGGAGGGCAGGTCCGACTGCGATGCATTGATCGCAGTCTGGATGTCCTGCGCGGCCGAATCGATTTTGCGACTGCTCTGGAACACCAGCACGACCAGGCTGCTGCTCTCCGAGCTGGAGGAGCGCATGCGGTCTATACCTGGCAATTGGCCCAGGTGACGTTCCAGCGGTGCGGTGACGGTGGAGGCCATGGTGCTGGCGTCGGCACCGGACTGCGTGGCATGCACGAAAATAATCGGAATCTGGATGTTCGGCAGCGACGCCACACCCAGCCGCAGGTAGCACATCAATCCGATCACGAACAAACCGATCGCCAGCAACGAGGTGCCGATCGGGCGCTTGATGAAGGGCGCAGAGATGTTCATGGGGTGACTGCCGGGAATCGGGAATCGGGATTCGGGAATCGGCGAAAGCCAACGCTGCGTGCGAGCAGACGATGCTGAGGACGAGCAGACCCAACAGCGATGACGTCACCGGTCATCATGCCGAGCGCTCCGACGTGGATGCTGCGGTGATGCCGTCACGCTGCGCCGCGCGTCGCGCACGCCATGCACGCAGCCGCTCGCCGCCGCGTTCCATGTACAGATAGATCACCGGGGTGGTGTACAGCGTCACCAGCTGCGAGAGCAGCAGGCCGCCGACAATGGCGATACCCAGCGGGCGGCGCAGTTCCGAGCCGATACCGGTGCCCAGCGCCAACGGCAATGCGCCCAGCATGGCGGCTGCGGTGGTCATCATGATCGGACGGAAGCGCAGCAGGCAGGCGCGCCGGATCGCATCGTGCGCGTTCGCCCCTTCGCGGCGTGCGTCGATGGCGAAGTCGATCATCATGATGGCGTTCTTCTTGACGATGCCGATCAGCAGCACGATGCCGACGATGCCGTCCACCGACAGGCTTAGCCCGCACATCATCAAGGCCAGCAATGCACCGACACCGGCCGGCGGCAGCGTGGAGATGATCGTCAACGGGTGGATGTAGCTTTCGTACAACACGCCCAGCACGATGTAGATCACCACGATCGAGGCCAGTAGCAGCCACACGATGTCGGTCTGGCTGCCGGTGAATTCGCCGGCCTTGCCGACGAACTGCGCATGCACCTGGGTCGGGATCTTGAGCGCTTCGCGTGCCTTCTCAATTGCCGCCACGGCCTGCGACAACGAATGCCCAGGCGCCAGATTGAACGAGATGGTGACGGCCGGCAGCTGCTGCTGGTGGCTCACCACCAACGGTGTGTTGGTGACCTTGGCTTCGGCCAACGCGGCCAGCGGAATGATGCTGCCCGCACCAACCACGATGCCGGTGTTCTGCGCGCCCACACCGGTGGCCGTGGACGAGTTGGACGAGGTCACCTGGCCGAAGCTGGTGGCGTTGGTGCCGGTAAGCGCGCCGCTGCCGTTGCTGGCCACTGCCAGCTGATTCATCAACGCGGTGCTGGTACGAAATTCCGGCGCCACTTCCAGCACCACGCGGTACTGATTGAGTTCGGTGAAGATGGTGGAGATCTGGCGCTGGCCAAACGAGTCGTACAGCGTGTCGTCGATGGTCTGCATCGGCACGCCGAGCATGCTGGCCTTGTCGCGGTCGATGCTCAGTTCCAGCGCACGCCCCTGGTTGGCCAGGTTGTTGTCCACGTCCGCCAGCTCGGGCAGTTTGCGCATTGCCTCGGTCATGCGCCCTGCCCAGGTGGCCAGCTCGCTGCTGTCCACGTCCGAGATCGAATACTGGTATTCGGTCGCGGCCACGCGCGTGTCCAGGGTGACGTCCTGCACCGGCTTGAGGAACAAGGCCACGCCCGGAATGCCGGCCACGGCTTTCTGCAGGCGCGGCAGCACCTCGTCCAGGCCCTCGCGGTCGCTGCGTGTCTTCAGTACGATCGACAGCTGGCCCTGGTTGAGCGTGGGGTTCATGGTGCCGGCGCCGATGAAGGCGGCCACGCCGGTCACCGCCGGGTCTTTCTGCAATGCGGCGGCCACCGCCTGGGTGCGTTGTTCCATCTGCGGGAACGCCACGTTCTGGTCGGCCTGCACCACGCCGGTGATCAGGCCGGTGTCCTGCTCGGGCAGCAAGCCCTTGGGGATCGTCACATACAGCACCACCGTCAACGCTACCGCGCCGATCGCCACGGCCAGGGTCAGCGGTTGGTGGGCAAGCACCCAGTCCAGGCTGCGCTCGTAAGTGCCCACGGTGCGCGTCCACAGATTGCGCTTGCCGGCGGCGGTTGCGCGCTCGTGCGCGTCCTCGCCTTCGGGCAGGGCATCGGGCTTGAGCAGGTAGGCGCACATCATCGGTGTCAGCGTCAGCGACACCAGCATCGAGATCACCACCGCGATCGACAGCACCCACGCAAACTCGTGGAACAGCCGCCCGGTCACGCCCGGCATCAGCAGCAGCGGCAGGAACACCGCCACCAGCGACACGGTCAGCGACAACACGGTGAAGCCGATCTGCTTGGCACCGATTTCGGCCGCTTCCGGCCCGCTCTTGCCCTGTTCGATGTAGCGCACGATGTTCTCGATCATCACGATCGCATCGTCGACTACGAACCCGGTCGCCACCACCAGCGCCATCAGCGACAGGTTGTCCAGCGACATGCCCGCGAAGGCCATCACCCCGAAGGTGCCCGCCAGCGACAACGGCACCGCCACCGAGGGAATGATGGTAGCCCACAGCCGGCGCAGGAACACGAAGATCACCGCCACCACCAGCGCAATGGTCAGCACCAGGGTGAACTTCACCTCATGCACCGAGGCGCGAATGGTTTCGGTGCGGTCGGAGAACACCTCCAGATGTACATCGGCCGGCAACACCGATCGCAGCTGCGGCAGGATGTTGCGGATCTGCTCCACCGTCTGCACGATGTTGGCGCCGGGCTGGCGGCGGATCTCCAGCAGCACCGCCTGTTTGCCGTCGGCCCAGGCGGCAAGCTGATCGTTCTCCACGCCATCGACCACGTTGGCCACGTCGGCAAGCCGCACCGGGCGGCCGTCCTTGTAGCTGATGATGGTCTCGCGGTACTGCGCCGCGTCGGTGAGCTGGTCGTTGGTGCCGATGCTGTAGGACTGGGTCTTGCCGTTGAGCGAGCCCTTGGGCGCACTGACGTTGGTCTGGGTCAGCGCGCTGCGCAGCGACTCCATGGTCAGGCCCATGTTCGACAGCTGCGCCGGGTTGACCTGGATGCGCACGGCAGGGCGCACGTTGCCGGCGATCGACACCAGGCCCACACCCGGCACCTGCGACAGGCGCTGGGCCAGGATCGCATCCGCATAGCGGTTGATTTCGCGCAGCGGCAGCGAATCGGAGGTGAGCTTGAGCGTGAGAATTGCCGCATCGGCCGGATTGACCCGGTTATAGACCGGCTGGTATGGCAGCGAGGAGGGCAGGGTGGCCTGACGGATCGCCGCCTGCACATCCTGCGAGGCGATATCGATATCGCGCTCCATCGAGAACTGCAGAATGATCGTGGACAGGCCTGCCGACGAATCGGAGGTCATCATCTGCAGGCCGGAGATCTGCCCGAACTGGCGCTCTAGCGGCGTGGTCACCAGCGAGGCCATGGTGGTCGCATTGGCGCCGGGGTACTGGGTGGTGACGACCAGGCTGGGGGCGTCGATTTCCGGCAATGCAGAGACCGGCAGTTGACGGTAGCCCAGGATGCCTAACAGCAGGACGCCGGCCATCAACAACGACGTGGCGATCGGGCGGCGGATGAAGATGGTCGAAAAGCCCACGGGGGGTGTCCTTGCTGAAGACGTCAAGCGAAGCCGGCGCATGCAGCGCCGACGCACATCGGCGGCGGAGGTTCCGTCGCCGTTGGTCGAGAGTTAGCGCGGACCGCCGCCACGGCGGCCGCCGGCGCCACCAGCACGGCTCTGTTTGTCCTTCGCGGCCTTGAGTTCGGCTTCGGTCGGCTCCGGCGGTGTTTCGCCCGGCTTGAGCGCGCTGACCTTGCTGCCCGGTTTCAGGCGGAACTGGCCTTCGGTCACCACGCGCTCGCCGGGCTTGAGGCCCTTGGTCACCTGCACATGGCTGTCGTCCACCTCCACGCCCTGCACCACGGTGCGCATCTGTGCGGTGTTGTCGCTGCCCACCACGTAGACGTAATCGCCGTCAGGGCCGCGCTGTACCGATTGGGTCGGCACCACAGTGCCGCCGGTGATGGTGCGCAGCTGCAGGCGCACGTTGACGAACTGACCCGGCCACAGCGCGTTATCGGTGTTGGCGAAGATCGCGCGCGCGCCGAAAGTGCCGCTGTCGGCGGAGATGCGGTTGTCGATCACATCCAGCTTGCCGTCGCTGCTGATCACATGCGCATCGCCGCGATCCAGCGCCGCCACCGCCAGCGGCGCCGCCGTTTGCCCGGTACGCACTGCCTGCAACTCACGCTCGGGCAGGTTGAAAGACACGTAGATCGGGCGGATCTGGGTCAGGGTGACGATCGTGGAGCTGCTGCTGACGATGTTGCCCACGTCCACGCCACGGATGCCGGCGATGCCGTCGATCGGCGCAGTGACGCGGGTGAACTGCAACTGCACCTGTGCCGAGCGCATCTGCGCATCGTTGGCCGCAACCGCGGCCTCGTATTGGGCAACCTGGTTGCGTTGGGTATCCAGATCCGTGCGCGAGACGTACTGCTTGTAGGCCGGGTCGTTGGAACGCTGATAATTCACCCGCGAGGTCGCCAACAGCGCCTGGTTCTGGCGCTTGGCCGCCAACGCCTGGTCGTAGCTGGCCTGCAGCGTGCGCGGATCGATCTGCGCCAGCAGATCGCCCTTCTTCACTTCCTGGCCTTCCTTGAAGTTCAGGCTCATCAACTGGCCGCCCACCTGCGGGCTGACGGTGACCGTATTGAGCGCGGTGACCGTGCCCAGCGCGCTGGCATAGACCGGCACATCCTGCGTGGAGGCCGCCACCACCGTCACCGGTACCGGGCCGCTGTTGTCCGGGTCATTGCCGTCCGGCGTGCCTGCGCGCTTGCCATGATTGCCCCCACCCATCATCCGCATTGCGACGAACATCACGACAAACACCGCTATAACCAGCAGTGTGATCTTCCAAAAACGCGACATGCGACAACTCCTGAGGGCGGGCCGGCCGCGTGGGTGCGACCGTGGGGCGGCTGTGCAAAGCATATCGTTGCGCTCTACCGATTGGACGTTACTGAAGTAACGGCTCGGCCGGCGAAACGGCCGCAACGTTCACACTTGCACTGCAGCGGCAACGCGCCACGGCTACCGCGGTTGACCGCCGGGCTGAATCGGGCCCCACTGCAGCCCATCCGGCGCGCGCCTGCACTACATTAAGAAACCACCTGTCGAGGATTGCCGATGCGCCCCTCCCATCTGCTGACCAGCGCGCTGCTGCTCGCCCTGCCCACGCTCGCCGCTGCGCAGACCGCGCAACGGCCCGAAGTCCAGGCCGCCGCCGCCCCGCTGCAGGCCAAGGTGGTGCAATGGCGCCGCAACTTCCACCAGCACCCCGAGCTGTCTAACCGCGAAGAGCGCACCGCCGCCACGGTGGCCGCGCAGCTGCGCAAGTTGGGCCTCAAGCCGCGCACCGGCATTGCCCATCACGGCGTGGTGGCCATCATCAAGGGCGGCAAGCCCGGCCCGATGATCGCGCTGCGTGCGGACATGGACGCGCTGCCGGTGAAAGAGCAGGCCGGGCTGCCGTTCGCCTCCAAGGCCACCGCCGATTACCGCGGCGAGCAGGTTGGGGTGATGCATGCCTGCGGCCACGACGCCCACACCGCCATCCTGCTCGGCGTGGCCGAGGCGCTGGTCGGCATGCGCGACCAGTTACCGGGCGAAGTGATGCTGATCTTCCAGCCTTCCGAAGAAGGCGCGCCCGGCAACGAAGAGGGCGGCGCCTCGCTGATGCTGAAGGAAGGCCTGTTTGCCGACTTCAAGCCGCAGGCGGTGTTCGGCCTGCATGTGTTCTCCAGCGTGCAGGCCGGCAAGATCGCCGTGCGCGGCGGCCCGCTGATGGCGGCGTCGGATCGCTTCGCGATCAAGATGATCGGCCGCCAGACCCATGGCTCGGCGCCGTGGAACGGCATCGACCCGATCGTGGCCAGCGCCGACATGATCGGCGCCGCGCAAACGGTGATCAGCCGTCGCGCCAACCTGTCCAAGCAGCCGGCCGTGCTCAGTTTCGGCGCGATCAAGGGCGGTATCCGCTACAACATCATCCCCGACGATGTGGAAATGGTCGGCACCATCCGCACCTTCGACGCAGGCATGCGCCAGCAGATCTTTGCCGATCTCAAGAACGTGGCCGAACACACCGCCGCCGCGCATGGGGCCAAGGTCGAGGCGCAGGTGCCGGATCAGCCAGGCAACCCGGCCACCGTCAACGACCCCGCACTGACCGCCAAGATGCTGCCCAGCCTGCAGGCCGTGGTGGGCGCCGACAATGTGTACGAACCGCCGTTGCAGATGGGCGCGGAAGATTTCTCGTTCTACGCCCAGCAGGTGCCGTCGATGTTCTTCTTCGTCGGCTCCACCGCCAAGGGCATCGACCCGGCCACCGCGCCCAGCAACCATTCGCCGCAGTTCCTGCTGGACGAGTCGTCGCTGGATGTGGGCTTGCGCGCGCTGCTGCAGGTGTCGCTGGATTATCTGCATCAGGGTGAAGCGGGCTGAATCGGGAATAGGGAATCGTCTGCGGGCTCGGCGATTCCCTCCTCCTGCGGCGGTGCGGGATGATTGGGTACGCGCGGTGAACTGCAAGTGGTTCGTTGGCTCCGCGATGCGCCTGCCCATACACCTCACGGCCAGCCCGTGCGGCCTAAAATGGGCAGATGAATACCCCAGAAGATTCCACCCTCGGTCGTGAGGTCGCCTATCCAAGCGGCTACGACCCGTCGTTGCTGTTTCCGATTCCGCGTGCGGCCGGGCGCGAGGCGATCGGGCTGAGCGGCGACTTGCCGTTTATCGGCCGCGATCGCTGGCATGCCTACGAGCTCAGCTGGCTCGATGCGCAAGGCAAGCCTTGCGTGGCCACCGCCACCTTGCATGTGCCGTGCGACTCGCCGGCGCTGATCGAATCCAAATCGCTCAAGCTGTATCTCAATTCGCTCAACGCCACCCGCTTCAACAGCGCCGAAGCGGTGCGTACCCGTATTGCCACCGATCTGTCCACGCGCGCGGGTGCCGATGTGGCGGTGGAATTCGGACTGCCGCCGATCGACGCGGTAGGCGAGGGTGAATCGATCGATGCGCTGGATGTCAGCATCGACGATTACGGCCCGCCAAATGCCGCGTACCTCGCCGCACACGCCCAGCCCGTGGTGGAAGAAGTGCTGACCTCGGCCCTGCTCAAATCCAACTGCCCGGTCACCGGTCAGCCCGATTGGGCCAGCGTCACCCTGCGTTACCGCGGCACACCGATCGACCGCGAAGGGCTACTGCGCTATCTGGTGAGTTTCCGCGACCACGCCGAATTTCATGAGCAATGCGTCGAGCGCATTTTCAATGACGTGCTGACGCAGTGCGCACCGGAGTGGTTGGTAGTCGAGGCCCGTTATACGCGCCGTGGCGGCCTGGACATCAATCCGCTGCGCAGCTCGCCGAGCGTGCCGACGCCGCTGTCGTTTTTTCGGGACCTGCGCCAGTAAGCGCCACTGATGGAATCGCGCCAGCTTCACAGTGGCGCGATCCACGCTTAACGGCGCCCCGCGCACCCTGCTGACACCGCGATGCACAGGGATTGCAGCAATGAGTGTCGACAAGAAAGCAGATTTTTCCAACGTCACCTCGTCGGTCGACAGTACCGCTGCGGTGACGCCTGCGCCCGATTTTTCCAATGTGCGCACCAGTGTGCAAAGCACCGCGCAACTCGTAGAAGAATCGGTCACCGTGCAAGCTGGCGACAGCCTTTCCAGTATCGCCAAGCGCCATCTGGGCGACGGCAATTTGTGGACACGTATTTTCGAAGCCAACCGCGAAACGCTGAAAAATCCTGACAAGATCTTTCCGGGTCAGGTACTGCGTCTTCCTGCGAAATCGTGAAGGTAGCTGGTTTCTAAGAGCTAGCTTCTAGCCGATTACCAATACCTAAATTCAGAAAATCATTCGGGCACCATGAAATGCTGGTGTTCGTTATCGGAGAAATTATTTATGCGCACGACATCCGTTTCCAGCAGCCTCGTTATTGCGTTAGCCGGCGTCCTTGCGTTGTCGGGTTGCAGCAAGAAGACCGACGACAGCGTGTCCAAGGATCCAACCTCCGGTGCTCCCACCGAGGCCATGCCTGGCCCGGCTGCTACACCGCCGGCCAGCGATCAAGCAGGCCAGAGCAGCGCAACCGGCGCAGCCAGCACCGATAGCGGCGCTGCAATGGGCAGTACGGTAACGGTTTCCAGCGTGGCCGTCGGCACCAAGGCCGCAGCCGATAAGACGGTCACCCCAGCGTCCAGCGTTGGCACCAAGGACACCATCATCGTGTCGGTCAAGACGGATGGAAGCGCCAGCAATGTTGCCGTCTCGGCCAAGCTCACGTATCAGGATGGTCAGGTGGCAGGCGAGCAGAACGCCACCTTGAATACCACTGGCGCCGAAACCACCAACCTCAGCTTCAGCAAGCCCGACGGCTGGCCGGCCGGCACCTACACCGCGCAGGTGATGGTGGACGGCAAGCCGGCGGGCAACCCGCAGACCATCACGGTCAAGTAAGTGCGTATTGCGCAGTGATGACGATGGCCTTGGCCATACGCAACATCACGCGGTCAGTCAGGAGCTCGATAGTTCATCGAGTCATACAAGAAGGGCGCGACCATCAGGCCGCGCCCTTCTTGCTGCGTGCCGTATTCGTTACAGCTGCATCCATGTCGATTGGCCGTGTGACGGGACGAAGCATCCGCCTGTGGTCGCTTTACCCAGGCGCGGCTCAGACGCGACAATGCCGTGCTGATCCATCGCCGCGTCCAACGCGCTGGCCAACCGGTGTGCCATCAACGACCCCCGTCGCGCGCACCACAGCCATCGTCCGTGAATGCCGGCGCTCCTCCCGACCACAAGAGCCATCGCACACCTCATGTCGAAGACACCGAAGATCCTCTACACGCTCACCGACGAAGCACCTTACCTCGCCACGCAGTCGCTGCTGCCGATCATCGATGCCTACACAGATACCGCCGGCATTGTGGTCGAAACGCGCGATATTTCGTTGGCCGGGCGCATCCTGTCGCTGTTTCCCGAGTATCTGAGCGAGACGCAAAAGATTGCCGACGACCTCGGCGAACTCGGTGAGCTGGCTACCACGCCGGAAGCCAACATCATCAAGCTGCCCAACATCAGCGCCTCGGTGCCCCAGCTCAAGGCGGCGATCAAGGAACTGCAAGGCCAGGGCTACGCGCTGCCGGCGTATCCGGACGAGCCGAAGGATGCAGCCGAAAAAGAAGTCAAGGCGCGCTACGACAAAGTCAAGGGCAGTGCGGTGAACCCGGTGCTGCGCGAAGGCAATTCCGATCGCCGTGCACCACTGTCGGTGAAGAACTATGCACGCAAGCACCCGCACCGCATGGGTAAGTGGAGTAGCGAATCCAAGTCGCACGTGTCGCACATGGAGTCTGGCGACTTCTTCGGTAGCGAGCAGTCCACCACGCTGGCCGACGCCGGCACGCTGAAGATCGAATTCGTCGGTGCCGATGGCAGCAGCACCGTGTTGAAGGACAAGGTCGCGGTCAAGGCTGGCGAAATCGTCGATGCTGCGGTGTTGAGCAAGCGCGCGCTTGCCAGCTTCATCGACGCGCAAATCGCCGATGCCAAGGCCCGCGATGTGCTGTTTTCGGTGCATCTGAAAGCCACCATGATGAAGGTCTCCGATCCGGTGCTGTTCGGCGTGGTCGTCGGCGGGTTCTACAAGGACACGCTGAGCAAGCATGCCGATGCGCTCAAGTCGGTCGGCTTCGATCCCAATAACGGCATCGGCGATCTGTACGCACGCATTGGCACGTTGCCGGAAGACCAGCAAGCGCAGATCAAGGCCGATATCCAGGCCGAATATGCGCAGCGTCCGGGTCTGGCGATGGTCAATTCGGATAAGGGCATCACCAACCTGCATGTGCCCAGCGACGTGATCGTCGATGCATCAATGCCGGCGATGATTCGCGACTCCGGCCAGATGTGGAATGCACAAGGCAAGTTACAGGACACCAAGGCGGTGATTCCGGACCGTTGCTACGCCGACGTGTATCAGGCGGTGATCGATGACTGCAAGGCGCACGGCGCGTTCGATCCGTCCACCATGGGCTCGGTGCCTAACGTGGGCTTGATGGCGCAGAAAGCCGAAGAATACGGCTCGCATGACAAGACCTTCCAGATGTCCGCTGCGGGCACCGTCAAGGTCACCGATGGCAATGGCAAGACGGTGTTCGAGCACGCAGTGGAAGCCGGCGATCTGTGGCGCATGTGCCAGGTCAAGGACGCGCCAATCCAGGACTGGGTGAAGCTCGCCGTCGAGCGCGCACGTCTGAGCGAGACGCCTGCGGTGTTCTGGCTGGACAAGGCACGCGCACACGATGCGCAGGTGATCGCCAAGGTCGAGCAGTATCTGAAGGATCACGATACCAACGGCCTGGATATCCGCATCCTGCCGCCGGTGGACGCGACGACCTTCTCGCTGGAGCGCATCCGCAAAGGCCAGGACACCATCTCGGTCACCGGCAATGTGCTGCGCGATTACCTCACCGACCTGTTCCCGATCATGGAGCTGGGTACCAGCGCCAAGATGCTCTCCATCGTGCCGCTGATGGCGGGCGGCGGCTTGTTCGAAACCGGTGCCGGTGGTTCGGCGCCCAAGCATGTGCAGCAGTTCGTCGAAGAGAACTGCCTGCGCTGGGATTCGCTGGGTGAATTCCTGGCGCTGGCCGCTTCGCTTGAACACCTGGGCAACCGCTACGACAACCCGTCGGCCACCGTGTTGGCCAAGGCGCTAGATGTCGCGAATGGCCAGTTCCTCGATAACAACAAGTCGCCGGCGCGTAAAGTTGGCGAGCTCGACAACCGCGGCAGCCATTTCTATCTGGCAATGTACTGGGCGCAGGCCCTGGCCGCGCAGACCGAAGACACCGCGCTGCAGGCCAAGTTCGCACCGCTGGCCAAGGCCCTGACCGAGAAAGAAGCCACCATCGTGGCCGAGCTCAACGGCGCGCAGGGCAAGCCGGTCGAGATCGGTGGCTACTACCATCCTGATCTGGCCAAGGTCAGCGAAGCAATGCGTCCAAGCAAGACCTTCAACGACATCCTGGCCACGCTGAAGGCCTGAACCAACGCACCGCGTGTCAGTGCATCGACGCGCTGCCATCAAGGCCCGTCTCGTTAGAGGCGGGCCTTGTCGTTTCAGCGTAATGGCGACAATGCCGTGATCTCTCGCGTACCAGGCGCCGGCTCAGCCGCGCCATGCGCCGCTCGCGCGGGTCTGCTGCGTGGTATCGCCGGCAGTCTGTGGGTCCTGTGCGGCCGTTGCGATGGATTCCCGCGGCCTCACTTGTTCCACTGGCTCCAAAGCCGCGTACGGCTCCGCCAGACGCTGCGCGAGCGCCACATCGGCAATGTGGCCATGCTGGAACAACAGCTCGGTAAAGATGCGCATGACCCTGCCTCCACTTGAGTGGAATCCACAGTAGGCGCAGGCTAGGGGACGTAAAAGCGAGGCTTTTACAAGTGGGTGTTGAATTCCGTTCAAGGGTGAGCCATGGCGCGTCCGCCGCTTCACGCATTGCAGGGCTTCGTCAGCGCGGTGCGCCTGGGCAACCTGTCGCGTGCCGCCAGCGCGATGCATCTCACCGTCAGCGCGCTCAGCCACCAGATGCGCGCGCTTGAACAACGGCTGGGGTATCCGCTGCTGCAGCGGCACGCGCGTGGCGTCACCGCCACGCTGCAGGGCCAGCAACTGCTCGATCGCATCGCACCGCATCTGGATGCGATTGCCGAAGCGTTCGAGCCATTCGGTGCGCGTCGCGAAGACACGTTGACGCTGAGCCTGACGCCGTCGATGGCATCGGCTTGGCTGGTGCCACGACTGGGCGAATTTCTGGCCATCCACCCCACCATCGAAATCAATCTGCTGTCGAGCGAGCGACTGGTCGATTTCGAGCGCCAGCAGCACGTGGATGCCGCCATGCGCATCGGTGCCGGACAATGGTCGGGCGTTATCGCCGAACCGTTGTTCGACGACTGGCTGGTGCCAATGGCAAGCCCCGCCTTGATCGCACGCATGGGCGGCAGGGAGGCGCCGCCGTTGCATCAGTGGCCATTGCTGGGTGACCCGGATGACGCGTGGTTGCGCTGGTTTGCTGCGTTCGGCGGCGATGCGCCGCGGCGGTATGTCGCCGTGCTCGACGAATCAGAGGCGCACCACCGTGCCGCCCTGGATGGTGTCGGCGTTGCATTGGGGCGTGTGACGCGCGCACGCCTGTTGCTTGAGTCCGGGCAACTGGTGGCGTTGTCCACGCAACGTCTCAAGACCAGCTGGTCGCATTACCTGGTGTATCCGCCGCGTTCCACCACGCATGGCGGGCTTCTCGCGTTCCGTGCCTGGCTGCAGGGGCAGGCGCGCGAACACGCCGCGCACGCGCAGCAGCTGACTACCGTGCCCTCCGCGGTGCGCCGTCGCAAGCGCTCAAGGACACTGCCGCCATGAGTCAGCCATCGTTACCACCGCAATCCGAGCGTCGCGCACTGGCCATCGCGCAGGCCGTGTATGAAGCCTTCGAGGACTATCACGCACACTTTTCCGCGATTACCGCACGTGCCAAGCAGCGGTTCGAAACGCGCGATTGGAGCGGTGCGCGCGACGACGCAGTGGCACGTATCGCGCTTTACGACCACTACATTGCCGAATGCATGTCGCGCTTGCGTGCCGTGCTGCTGGGCCAGGCGCACGATCGCGCGCTGTGGATGCGCGCCCGCGATCACTACGCCGCATTGCTGAGCGGGTTGATCGATCAGGAGTTGTACAAGACCTTCTACAACACCCTGACCCGGCGCTACTTCGGCACCCACGGCGTCGATGCCGAGATCGAATTCATCGCGCTGGATATCGAACCCACCGATGCCATCACTGTGCCGGTGGCGCGCCATACCTATGCCGTCTCGCCTGGCCGCTTGACCGACATGCTGGTGCGGGTGCTGGGCGACTATGCGTTCGCGGTGCCGTATGCGCACCGCACCCGCTGCGCGGCTGCGATTGCGGTGCGCTTGCTAGACGACCTTGCGCACTGGGGCGAACATCCAGTGCGCAGCGTGGAATTGCTGGAGACCGTGTTCTATCGCGAGCGTCGCGCCTATCTGGTCGGACGCGTATTCGGCGAACATCGCTTCTCGCCGTGCGTGATTGCCCTGATCAACGATGATGCCGGCATGCGCGCCGAAGCAGTGCTGACGCGGCGCAGCGATGTCGCGCAATTGTTCAGTAATTCACGCAGCTATTTCCAGGCCGACCTGTCCACCGTCGGCGATGCGGTGGTGTTTCTACGCAGCCTGCTCACGCACAAACCGGTCGATGAGCTGTACACGATGCTGGGCCGCGCCAAGCAGGGCAAGACCGAGCGCTATCGCACGTTTTTTAGCCATTTTCAGGCGCATCCGTCCGAACAACTGGTGCACGCCGATGGCACGCCCGGCATGGTCATGGTGGTGTTTACGCTGCCCAGTTACCCGCTGGTGTTCAAGCTCATTCGCGACCGCTTTGCGTATCCCAAAACCATGAGCCGCGCGCAGGTGGAAGGCAAATACGAGTTGGTCTTCCAGCTCGACCGCATCGGCCGCCTGCTCGATGCGCAGCCCTATCGTTTCCTGCGGTTTCCAAAAGCACGCTTTTCACCGGCGTTGCTGCAAGAGCTACAGACCAGCTGCGCGATGAGCCTGAGCGAAGATGGCGACGATGTGCTGATCGCACTGTGCTACGTGCAGCGCCGTCTGCGTCCGTTGAATTTGTACCTGCGTGAACAATTGCCCGAAGCCGCGCATGCCGCAGCCCTGGACTACGGCCAGGCCATCAAGGACATGGCGCGCAACAACATCTTTCCTGGCGACATGCTGCTGAAAAATTTTGGCATCACCCGCCATCAGCGCGCAGTGTTCTACGACTACGACGAGCTGTGCTTGATCACCGAATGCACCTTTCGCGATTGGCCCACGCCCACCACCTACGAAGAACAGATGGCCGCAGAACCCTGGTTCCATGTCGGACCACGCGACGTCTTTCCCGAGCGTTTCGTATTGTTCATGGGCCTGCCGTCCTCGCAACTGGAAGCGGTCAAACACCAGCACCCGGAACTGTTCAACCCACAATGGTGGCGCGACCTGCAGAGCCGCCTCCGCGAAGACGATTATCCCGACACCCCGCCTTATGCGGAATCGCGGCGTTTGGCGTAGCGATTTACCGGCAGTGGCAAGACTGGTACAACACGCACTCAACCCTCAAGGAGTGTGGTCATGAAGCGGAAGCAGCGTTTTAGTCTTGGCATCTTGTTGGCGTTAGCCAGTATTGGAGTTGCGCAGGCGCGTACAAGCGCAGCGCAAGTGCAAACGCAGACCGAGGCAAGCATGAATGTCACAGGCGAGTTGACATTGACCCCGGACGGCGTCGTCACGGCAGTGAAACTTACCGATGAAGCGAGCTTGCCGCTGGCAGTGCGCGAGCGGATCAAGCACTCGGTCGCATCGTGGCGCTTCGACCCTCTGCGCGGGGACGGCAGCGCTTTGCCCGCGCAGTTGCCGATGAGCCTGCTGCTGGTTGCAAAGCAAGGGGAGGGAGAAAACTATCTGGTGTCGATCCGCAGCGCGCATTTCGGCGGGCAAGCGCAAGACGCAACGAGTGTGCGGACCAAGGACATGCAACCACCGCGCTACCCGGAAGCGGCGTTTCGGGCCGGCGCCACCGGTGTGGTCTATCTAATGCTCAAGATCGGGCGCGATGGCAAGGTCGAAGATCTGATCGCAGAGCAGGTCAACCTCACGTCGCTGGTGCCGGAATCCAAACGTGCACGGGTACGCCAGGTGCTAGCCGATGCAGCGTCTGCAAAGGCGCGTGAGTGGAAGTTTTTGCCGCCGACAGAGGGGTCGGATGTCAATGCGCCTTATTGGGTCATGCGTGTCCCGGTCAGCTTTGACCTCGAAACCTCGGCACGCGATCTGATCGCCGCAAAGCAGGTCCAGAAATGGCGGTCGTATCTGCCTGGTCCGCGTCAGAGCGCTCCCTGGAATGAACAGCGCGGCGCAGGGACATCGAACGATAGCCCGGATGCTCTGCCTGGCAGTGGATTGTTCTCCGCACGCGGAGAAGGTGTTCGCCTGGTAACACCGTTGCAAGAGAGTTGAGGGCCGTTGGTCGAAGCGGCTAACGGCTGCACGATAGTCACCTCACTTATAAAAAAAGCCCCGCAACGCGGGGCTTTTTTGTTTCGATAAAACCGACCGAAATCAACGCTTCATCGAACTGAAGAACTCGTCGTTGGATTTGGTGGTCTTCATCTTGTCCAGCAGGAATTCCATTGCCGCGATTTCGTCCATCGGGTGCAGCAGCTTGCGCAGGATCCAGATCTTCTGCAGCAGCTCCGGCTCGATCAGCAGGTCTTCGCGGCGCGTGCCCGAACGGTTGATGTCGATGGCCGGGTACACACGCTTTTCGGTGATGCGACGGTTCAAATGCACTTCGCTGTTACCGGTGCCCTTGAACTCCTCGTAGATCACCTCGTCCATCTTGCTGCCGGTTTCCACCAGCGCGGTGGCAATGATGGTCAGCGAGCCGCCTTCTTCCACGTTACGTGCCGCACCGAAGAAGCGCTTCGGGCGATGCAACGCATTGGCGTCCACGCCACCGGTGAGCACCTTGCCGGAGCTGGGCACCACGTTGTTGTAGGCGCGCGCCAGACGGGTGATGGAGTCCAGCAGGATCACCACGTCCTTCTTGTGCTCGACCAGGCGCTTGGCCCGCTCGATCACCATCTCGGCGACCTGCACGTGACGCGCAGCCGGCTCGTCGAACGTGGAGGAGATGACCTCGCCGCGCACGGTGCGCTGCATTTCGGTCACTTCTTCCGGGCGCTCGTCGATGAGCAGCACAATCATGTGCACTTCGGGATGATTGGTGGTAATGGCCGTGGCCACCTGCTGCATCATCATCGTCTTACCGGCCTTCGGCGGGGAGACGATCAGCGCACGCTGACCCTTACCCTGCGGCGCCATCAGATCCAGAATGCGGCCGGTGATGTCCTCGGTGGAGCCATCGCCACGCTCCAGACGGAAGCGGCGACGCGGGAACAGCGGGGTCAGGTTCTCGAACAGAACCTTGCCCTTGCTCGCTTCCAGCGGCTCGCCGTTGATGGTGTCGACGATCGACAGCGCGAAATAACGTTCGCCGTCCTTCGGGAAGCGGATGCGGCCGGACAGATGGTCGCCGGTACGCAGGTTGAAGCGGCGGATCTGGCTGGGCGAAATATAGGTATCGTCCGGGCCGGCCAGGTAGCTGGCTTCTGCAGCACGCAGGAAACCGAAGCCGTCCGGCAGGATTTCCAGTACGCCGTCGGCGGCAACGCCTTCGCCATGACGGGTGAGCACCTTGAGCAGGGCGAAGATCACGTCCTGCTTGCGCGCACGCGCCACGCCTTCCTGGATATTGAGCTGATCGGCGATATCCAGCAGCTTCTGCGCCGGCATCCGCTTGAGATCGCTCAGCGAATACACCGGGAAGCCTTCCGGCACGGCCGGATGCGGCCGTGCGATAAACGGCTCGTTGCTGCCATCGGACGAGGGCATGCCGCCGCCTTCGTTACCGAAACGATCACGCGGGCCGCGGTCACGGCGGTTGCGGAACCGATCGCGGCGATTGCCCTGCTGGTTCTGGCCTTGCTGGTTTTGTCCCTGACCCTGACCGCCCTGGCCTTGCTGATTCTGGCCGGCGCTCTGGTTCTGGCTTTGTGCCTGGGCCTGACCCTGCTGCTGGCCTTGCCCCTGGCTCTGGGCCTGATTCTGGTTCTGCTGTTGCTGCGCCTGATTGAAGCGCTGCTGCCGCGACTGGCCGCCCTCGCGGGGCTCGCCGTGGGTGTCACCGCCGTGGTTGGCGCTGGGCGCCTGACCGGCGTGTGCGCTATCGCTGGACGTCTGCGCCGGTGCCGGATCGGCAGCGTGCGACGGTGCCTGCGGGGCACGGGGTGCTTCGGGTGGGGGGCTGGCGGGCAAGGGCAGGTTGGGCTGCTGTGCGCCACCGTCTTCATTGGCGACGGCGGTCTTGCTCACGCGCGGCTTGCGCACGCGCTTCTCGACGGGAGCGTCGACGCTGCTCCCGGTATCGGAGGAAGGATGATCGGACAAGTGCGTGATTCCTCGCTAAGGTGCGAGCGCCCAGCTAGGGGGCGAACTATTGGTAGATGGGAGTCTAGAAGAGTTTCTAGAGGGGTACGGCGGCGCACGAACGTGTGCCGGACCAACTGACACTATCACCGCGGCGCGTTAACGCGCAAGCGTCTTCCGGGGCAGGATTTAACTGCCGGCGCCCATCGGGCGCCCATCGCTGGACGCCCGTCTGCTCAGGCGGCTGCGCCGCCCAGGGTCTTGTCGATCATCTGGGTCAGCTGGCCCTTGCCGACTGCACCGATCTGGGTCGCCTGCACTTCCCCGTCCTTGAACAGCAACAGCATCGGGATCGAGCGCACGTGGTACTTGATGGCCAGCGCGCGGTTCTGGTCCACGTTGACCTTGGCAACCTTCAGGCGGCCCTGGTAGGTGTCAGCTAGATCGTCCAGCACCGGCGCGATCATCTTGCACGGGCCACACCACTCGGCCCAAAAATCCACCAGAACCGGTTCGCCGGATTGCAGTACCGCTGTATCGAAGTCGGCATCGCCGACATGTTGAACCTTATCGCTCACGTTGGGTCTCCTGGAAACCAAAACGGCCCACCCGAACGGGCAGGCCGCTACATTGCGTTAAACTGGGGCATTGCGCGACTGAATCAAGTGTCAGTCCTGAAGCCGCGCTGTCCGCCACAAGAGCCGCAGTTTGCGACGCTGTCGGCATCGATGCAAGCCGCGCCCGGGCTGCCCAGGGCGCCCCACGAAGACGGAATAATGAGCGACAAACCGCTAACCGATTTGACCTTTTCCTCGTTCGACCTACATCCGGCGCTGATCGCCGGCCTGGAGAGCGCAGGGTTTACCCGCTGTACCCCGATCCAGGCGCTGACCTTGCCGGTCGCGCTGCCGGGCGGCGATGTCGCCGGCCAGGCCCAGACCGGCACCGGCAAGACCCTGGCGTTCTTGGTGACGGTGGTGAACCGCCTGCTGAATCGCCCGGCCCTGGCCGACCGCAAGCCCGAAGACCCGCGCGCGCTGATCCTGGCGCCGACCCGCGAGCTGGCCATCCAGATCCACAAGGACGCAGTGAAGTTTGGCGCCGACCTGGGCCTGCGCTTTGCGCTGGTCTACGGCGGTGTGGACTACGACAAACAGCGCGAGCTGCTGCAGCAGGGCGTGGACGTGATCATCGCCACCCCGGGCCGCCTGATCGACTACGTCAAGCAGCACAAGGTGGTGTCGCTGCACGCCTGCGAAATCTGCGTGCTGGACGAAGCCGATCGCATGTTCGACCTGGGCTTCATCAAGGACATCCGCTTCCTGCTGCGGCGCATGCCCGAGCGCGGCACCCGGCAGACGTTGTTGTTCTCGGCCACCCTCAGCCACCGCGTGCTGGAGTTGGCCTACGAGCACATGAACGAGCCGGAAAAGCTCGTCGTCGAGACCGAGACCATCACCGCCGCGCGGGTGCGCCAGCGCATCTATTTCCCGTCCGACGAAGAGAAGCAGACACTACTGCTGGGTTTGTTGTCGCGTAGCGAAGGCGCCCGCACGATGGTGTTCGTCAACACCAAGGCATTCGTCGAGCGCGTGGCGCGTGCCCTGGAGCGGCATGGCTACCGCGTTGGCGTGCTGTCGGGCGACGTGCCGCAGAAAAAGCGCGAGTCGCTGCTCAACCGCTTCCAGAAGGGCCAGCTAGAAATCCTGGTTGCCACCGACGTGGCTGCGCGCGGTCTGCACATCGACGGCGTCAAGTACGTCTACAACTACGACCTGCCGTTCGACGCGGAAGACTATGTGCACCGCATCGGCCGCACCGCGCGTCTGGGCGAAGAAGGCGATGCGATCAGCTTTGCCTGCGAGCGCTACGCGATGAGCCTGCCGGACATCGAGGCTTACATCGAGCAGAAGATCCCGGTCGAGCCGGTGACCTCCGAGCTACTGACGCCGTTGCCGCGTGCAGCACGCGTGCCGGTGGAAGGCGAAGAGGTCGATGACGACGCTGGCGACAGCGTGGGCACGATCTTCCGCCAAGCGCGCGAACAGCGTGCTGCCGAAGAACAGCGTCGCGGTGGCGGGCGCAGTGGCCCCGGCGGCGCATCGCGCAGCGGCAGTGGCGGCGGTCGCCGCGATGGTGCCAGCGCCGGTGCCGACGGCAAGCCGCGTCCGCGCCGCAAGCCGCGTGTGGAAGGCGAAGCGCCCGCAACTTCCGCGCCGACCGAACATCCGGTGGTTGCTGCCGCAGCGGCGCAGGCGCCTTCCGCGGGCGTGGCCGATGCCGAGCGCGCACCGCGCAAGCGCCGTCGTCGTCGCAACGGTCGTCCGGTTGAAGGTGCCGAGCCGGCAGTGGCATCCACGCCGGTTGCCGCTCCCGCCGCACCGCGCAAGCCCACCCAGGTGGTTGCCACGCCAGTGCGCGCTGCAAATAAGCCGTCGGGCAGCCCGTCGCTGCTCAGCCGGATCGGTCGCCGACTACGCTCGCTGGTCTCGGGCAACTGACCGTTTGCGGTATCGATCGCATCGCCGAGCATCGGCGATGCGACGCAAGCACTGGCGCTCCGGCATAATCGTTAGATGACCGTTCTGCGTTTCGACAACGTCAGCAAGCACTACGCCGGGGGCCACCAGGCGCTGACCGATGTCAGCTTCGAAGTGGCCGATGGCGAGATGCTGTTCGTGACCGGCCACTCCGGCGCCGGCAAAAGTACCTTGCTCAAATTGATCCACCTCAGCGAGCGGCCAAGCCAGGGCGCGGTGCTGCTGGGCGAACGCAACCTGCTCAAGGTGCGCGGCCGGCAGATTCCGCTGCATCGGCGCCAGGTCGGTGCGGTCTATCAGGACCACCGTCTGCTCAACGACCGCAGCATCGCCGAGAACGTGGCGTTGCCGCTGATCCTGCGCGGCACCCGGCGTGCCGAGATCGGCAAGCGCGTGCGCTCTGCGCTGGAACGTATTGGTCTGTCCCATCGCGAAAAAGCCTTGCCGTCGCAATTGTCTGCGGGCGAGCAGCAACGCGTGGGCATCGCGCGCGCCATCGTCGGTGAACCGCGCCTGCTGGTGGCCGATGAGCCCACCGGTAATCTCGACCCGGCGCTTGCCGCAGAGATCATGCAGTTGTTCGCCGAACTTCCTGCGCGTGGCACCAGCGTGCTGGTGGTCAGCCACGACCTTGCCCTGCTCAAGCAGATGCGCAAACGCGTGCTGATCCTGGATCACGGCCGCCTGGTCGACGACATCTCGCCGCAGGACCTGGCCGAATGAGCAAGCCCGCCAATACCGAAGCCGTCGCGCCGTCGCGATTCGGCGTATGGATCGACCACCACCTGCACAGCATCGCCTTCAGCCTGGGCCGTGCGATGCGCAAGCCGTGGGCCACCTTGCTGACCATCGTTGTGATGGCTTTGGCGCTTGCGCTCCCGCTGGGGCTGTCGATTGCGTTGGACAACGTCAAGCTGCTGGCAGGCAGCGTGCAGCAGTCGCGCGAAATCAATCTGTTTCTGAAGGTGGACGTGGCCGCCGACGCGGCGCAGGCGCTGGCTGGCGAGCTGCGTGCGCGCCCGGACGTTGCCAAGGTCACCTTGCGCACGCCCGAGCAGGGTTTGGCCGAGCTACGCGAGAGCGCCAAGCTCGATGAAGCCGCCGATGCGCTGGGCGAAAACCCGCTGCCCACCTTGCTGATCGTCACCCCCGCCGATGCGGCCGACGATGCGCAACTGGCCGGCGCGCTGCAGGCGCTGCCGCAGACCGATCAAGTGCAGCACGACGCGCTGTGGCGCAAGCGTCTGGATGGCTGGCTGCACTTTGGCGAGCGCCTGGTGCAGGTGTTGTCGGCCTTGCTCGGCATCGGTGCGGTGCTGGTAGTTGGCAACACCGTGCGACTGGATATCCAGTCGCGGCGCGAAGAAATCGGCGTGCTGCAGTTGCTTGGCGCCAGCGATGGCTTCATCCGTCGCCCGTTCCTGTATCTGGGCGCGTGGTACGGGCTCGGTGCCGGCGCCGTTGCGCTCGCTTTGATTGCTGCCTCGGGTCTGGCGTTGCGTGCGCCACTGGCGACATTAGCCGACAGCTACGGTAGTTCTTTTACCCTGCACGGGCTAGATCTGTTGCATTCTGCGATGGTACTGGTCGGCACACTGGTGCTGGGATGGTTGGGCGCCTGGCTGGTGACCGGCCATTTCCTTCGCCAGACCCGCCCCACCGAGACCTGAGACCTGCCATGCATTCACCAGATCTCAAACACCTGATCAGCGACGCGCCGCGCGTGATGGTGGTCGATGGCTCCAAGCTGGTACGCAAGCTGATTGCCGACGTGCTCAAGCGCGACCTGCCCAACGTGCAGGTGATCGGCTGTTCCAGCATTGCCGAAGCGCGCCAGACATTGGAAGCTGGGGCAGTGGATCTGGTGACCACCTCGCTCTCGCTGCCCGATGGCGATGGCCTGACTCTGGCGCGCAGCGTGCGCGAAACCGCCGGGCAGGCGTATGTGCCGGTGATCGTGGTTTCCGGCGATGCGCAGCAGCATCTGGTGGAGCGTCGCTTTACCGAATACGTCACCGACTACTTCGACAAGGCGCTGGGGCATGAAGCCCTTGCCACCTTCATCCGCGGCTACGTGCAGCCCGAGCCGGTGGTGGGCGCGACCGTGCTCTACATCGAAGACAGTCGCGTGGTGGCCGAGGCGACCAAACGCATGCTCGAGCGCCAGAGCCTGAAAGTGGTGCACGTACTCACCGCCGAAGATGCCTTTGCACTGCTTACCGCCGAATCGCTGGGCCGCACCGAGCGCCGTATCGACGTGGTGCTGACCGACGTGACCCTGAAAGGCGAGCTCAACGGCCGCGATGTGGTCGAGCGTATCCGCATCGATTTCGCCTACGGCAAGCGCCGTCTGCCGCTGCTGGTGATGACCGGCGATACCAACCCGCGCAATCAGTCCGAATTGCTGCGCGCCGGTGCCAACGATCTGGTGCAAAAGCCGATCGAAGAGCGCCTGCTGGTGACCAAGGTGTTGTTCCAGCTGCGCCTGGCACGCTTAGAGGATCAGGCTGTCACGCTATGACTGAAGTGGAAGCACGTATCCAGCTGGAACCGTCGTGGAAGGCAAAGGTGGGCGACTGGCTGCTACGCCCGGAGATGCAGGAGCTGTCGGCATTCCTGCGCCAACGCAAGGCTGCCGGTGCGCGGGTGTTTCCGCCCGGCCCGCAGATCTTCGCTGCCTTCGACGCCACCCCGTTCGATCAGGTCAAGGTGGTGATCCTGGGCCAGGACCCGTATCACGGCGAAGGCCAGGCGCACGGGCTGTGTTTTTCGGTGCTGCCGGGCGTGCCGGTGCCGCCGTCGCTGCTCAACATCTACAAAGAGATCCAGGACGATCTGGGCATCGCGCGGCCGGATCATGGCTACCTGATGCCCTGGGCGCGCCAGGGCGTGCTGCTGCTCAATGCCGTGCTGACGGTGGAGCAGGGACGCGCCGGCGCCCACCAGAACAAGGGCTGGGAAGGCTTCACCGATCATGTGGTGGAAACCCTCAATCGCGAGCGCGAAGGCTTGGTGTTCCTGCTCTGGGGCAGCTACGCGCAGTCCAAGGGCAAGGTCATCGACCAGGCGCGCCATCGCGTGTTCAAGGCGCCGCATCCCTCGCCGTTGTCGGCGCACCGCGGCTTCCTGGGCTGCCAGCATTTCTCCAAGACCAACGCGCATTTGCAACGGCGCGGGATCAGCCCGATCGACTGGTCGCTGCCGCCGCGCAATGAGTTGGACACTACCTCCGCCGGTGCCTGAACAGCGTTGCCGACAGCCTCGTTTTCGCAACCAATGTGTCATGGTTTGCAGAGGGGCTGGGTGGTAACGTAGGTGTCGAATTCGGATTGCCGGACTGTAGAACACCGGCGGCATAAAAAGCCCGAATGTTCTATAAATAGAATTCTGGGAACTCTTTCTATACCCGGCAGTCCAATAGTTCGACTGCTAAGATGGTGCCTATGAACCAGACTACCTCGACTGCCCTTGTGGCAAACAATCTCCCGATTCCCAGTGCGCTCGGTTCGCTGGACGCCTACATCGGTGCCGTGCACCAGATTCCGGTGCTGTCGGTCGATGAGGAACAGAATCTGGCCCGCCGCTTCCGCGACGAGCTGGATCTGGACGCCGCGCGCGAACTGGTCCATTCCCACCTGCGCTTCGTGGTGCACGTTGCCCGCGGCTACAACGGCTACGGCCTGCCGCTGGGCGACCTGATCCAGGAAGGTAATATCGGCTTGATGAAGGCGGTCAAGCGCTTCGACCCGGACATGGGCGTGCGTTTGGTCAGCTTCGCGGTGCACTGGATTCGTGCCGAAATGCACGAGTTCATCCTGAAGAACTGGCGCATCGTCAAGGTCGCCACGACCAAGGCGCAGCGCAAGCTGTTCTTCAATCTGCGCAAGTCCAAGACCCGCCTGGGCTGGCTCAATGCGTCGGAAGTGACTGCGGTCGCCAAAGACTTGAACGTCTCCGAGCGTGAAGTGATGGAGATGGAGTCGCGTCTGTCCGGTCGCGATATCGGTTTCGATGCGTCGTCGGATGAAGACGACGATCACGGCCCGCCGTCGCCGGTGAGCTACCTGGTCGCCAACGAAGAAGATCCGTCGCAGGCGTACGAGCGTCACGACAGTGAAGACAATCAGCTGCAGCTGCTGCGTGAAGGCATGGCTGGCCTGGACACGCGTTCGCGTGACATCGTCAAGCGCCGCTGGCTGGATTCGGATTCCAAGGTGACGCTGCAGGAGCTGGCCGACGAGTACGGCGTGTCGGCCGAGCGTATCCGCCAGATCGAAGCGAATGCGCTAAAGAAGATGAAGGCGCTGTTCGTCGCCTGATCTTGCGATGACGCAGGAGTTGTTGCGCAAACGGCCCGGTTTTCCGGGCCGTTTGCATATGAGGTGCTACGCAATCGCTACTCCGGCGCGCGCGCTACCGGCAGATGCCAGCCGTAACGGATGGCCATAAAGCGCAGGCCAAAACACACGCCGGCACCGGTTGCCAGCGACCAGGCCTGCGGCACGTCCAAGATGTGCCCGACCGCGACCAGCCCGCCACCAGCCAGCGCGGCGACGGCATACAATTCGGCCTGCAACACCACTGGCGTGCGTGCCACCAGCAGATCGCGCGCGATACCGCCGCCGATGCCGCTGAGCATGCCCAGCAGCGTCGCGCTCAGTGGGCTGAGGTGGTAGTCCAGCGCCTTGCTGGTGCCGTACACCGCAAACAGCGCCAGCCCGGCCGCGTCGAAGATCTGCACGGGGTTGCGCAGGCGTTCCACTGCTGCATGCCAGTAGAAGCCGGCAACGCCGGCCAGGCAGGCGACCAGCAAATACTGCGGCTGCACCAGCGCGGCCGGCGGGGTGGTGCCGATCAGCACATCGCGCACGATGCCGCCGGACACCGCGGCCGCGCAGGACAGCACCAGCACGCCGAACAGATCCAGGCGGTTGCGCACCGCCACGGTCGCGCCGCTGAGGGCGAACACGAAGGTGCCAAGCAGATCCAGCAGGAACAGGACAGTTGCCACGATCAGGCCATCGACTCAGGCCGCACAGCATCGCGCACGGCCTGCGCCGCTGTCACCCGTCCTTGCTGCTGGGCGGCGGGTCGTCGGTGGCGCCGCCGAAGATGATGCGTGCAGCGCGCTGATAGCTCCAGTACGCCATCGCCCAGTTCACCAGCACCACGAACCGGTTACGGAAGCCGATCAGGAAGTACACGTGCGCGGCCAGCCAGAACCACCAGGCGACGATCCCGGAGAGCTTGAGTTTGCCGACATGCACGATGGCCGCCATGCGGCCGATCGTGGCCAGGTTGCCGAAGTCCTGGTAACGGAAGATTGGCGTCGTCTGGCCGCGATGGCGTGCACCAATCGCCTTGGCGATGTGCTTGCCCATCTGCTTGGCGGCAGGCGCCACGCCCGGCACCGGGCGACCGTCTTGCTGCACAGACGCCAGGTCACCGCCGACGAAGATCTCCGGGTGGCCCGGCACGCTGAGGTCGGGCTCCACCAGTACGCGACCGGCGCGATCCAGCGGCACGCCCAGCGTGCGCGCCAGCGGCGAGGCAGCCACGCCGGCCGCCCACACCACGGTGCGCGCCGGCACGAAGGTGTCGCCGAGTTGGTAGCCCAGCGCATCGATGTGGGTGACCGGCGTGCCGGTGTGCACTTCCACGCCCAGGCGTTCCAACTGCTTGCGCGCCTTGTCGGTGAGATCTTCCGGAAACGACGGCAGCACGCGCGGGCCGGCTTCAACCAAGCGCACG
The DNA here is from genome assembly GCF_000772705.2 of Xanthomonas vasicola. Lineage (GTDB taxonomy): Bacteria > Pseudomonadota > Gammaproteobacteria > Xanthomonadales > Xanthomonadaceae > Xanthomonas > Xanthomonas vasicola. The sequence goes on along the minus strand of NZ_JSBW02000067.1, from coordinate 43,018 downwards.
CGCGCCTGTTGCGGGTCGATGTGGCGGAACTCGTTCTTGAGCGTGTGGCGGGCGATTTCGGCCAGGGTGCCGGCCAGTTCCACGCCGGTCGGCCCGCCACCGACCACCGCAAAACTCAACCAGGCGGCGCGTGCGGCAGGGTCGGATTCGGCTTCGGCGCGTTCGAAGGCGAGCAGCAGCTTGCGCCGCAGCACCAGCGCGTCATACAGCGTTTTCAGGCCCGGTGCGTGTTCGGCCCAGTGGTCGTTGCCGAAATAGGCATGCGTGGCGCCAGTGGCCAGCAGCAGCATGTCGTAACCGAGCGTGTTGCCGTCGGCCAGGACCACTTCGCGGCGGGCCGGTGCGATGTCGGTGACATCGCCGAGCAGCACTTCGACATTGCGTTGCTCGCGCAGGATGTGCCGCAGCGGTGCGGCGATGTCCGGCGCCGACAGGCCGGCAGTGGCGACCTGGTACAGCAGTGGCTGGAACAGATGATGGTTCTGGCGGTCGATCAAGGTGATGCGGATATTGGGGTCATCGAGCGCGCGGGTCGCCCATAAGCCGGCGAAACCGCCACCAACCACAACAAGGTGCAGTGGAGCTTGGGAGGGGGGAGGGGTCATCGTAAGGTCCGATGGATTGCGACGCGGGCTCCACAGCATGCCGCATCGGCAATGAACATGCCGCGTCAGCGCGGCCCTGCTGCGGCATCATGTCGCATCCTTGCTTCCGGTGACCGCATGTCGTCGCTACCGCCCCCGTTGCCGCCATTGTCGTCTGTGCCGCCAGCTGCATCGTGCGCTGCGCCGCCACTGGTCCCATCCGCGCCCGCGGCCAAAAAGCCACTCAGCGGCGTTGCGATCGGGCTGGTCGTCGTGGTGACCTGTGTGGTGCGGTTCGGGATGCTAGTGCTCGGCGCACTCGTCTGGCTGATATCGATCGGCTGGTCGTTGTTTGCCGATCAGGCGCGCAGCGCGTTGCAGGACGATGCAGTCGTGCAGGAACATATCGGGCAGATCCGCGACATGCGGGTGGATCTCTATCGCACCAGTCTGGCACCGAGTGGCGATGAGTTCGTGTTCGATGTGGAAGGCGATCGCGGCACTGGACGCGTGCATGCCACTTAGATCAGTGACCGCGCCGAACGCGAGATCCTGAGCACAGGCGTGCTCACGCTGCGCGATGTCACCTAGTACACCTTGCCGGTCGAGGCCGAGGCGGACGTCGACACCGACACCGATATCAAGACCGAATCTGCTGAATCTGCCGCGTCCCTGGAGCAATGAGCATGATCGACAATCCCGACAAACGCATCGCGCTGCTGATCGACGCGGACAATGCGCCGGCCGGCAAGATCGACGTGGTGCTGGCCGAAGTGGCGCGCTACGGCGTGGCCAACGTGCGCCGCGCTTACGGCAACTGGAAGAGCCCGCATCTGAAAGGCTGGGAAGCAGCGTTGCACGATTACGCGATCCGCCCGATCCAGCAGTTTGCCTACAGTTCCGGCAAAAACGCCTCGGACATGGCGATGGTGATCGACGCGATGGATCTGTTGTACGCGCGCAATCTGGACGGATTTGCGATTGTCTCCAGCGATGCCGACTTCACGCCGCTGGTGATGCGCCTGCTCACCGACGGCGTGAAAGTGTATGGCTTCGGTGAGAAGAAAACACCGGCGCCGTTCGTCAATGCGTGCTCCAAATTCACCTATGTCGAAGCGCTCGGCGAACAGGCGGCGGCTGCCAGCGAGACCGCTGTCGGTCGCAAGGACGCCACCGCATTACGCGGCGATACGCGCCTGGTGCAAATGCTGCGCAACGCGATCGTCAGCGCCTGCGAAGACGATGGCTGGGCATTGCTGAGTGCAGTCGGTAAACAGGTCGCCAACCAGGCCTCGTTCGATCCACGCAACTACGGCTATCGCAAGCTCAGCGATCTGGTGCGCGCGATCGGCTTGTTCGAGATCAAGCAGGACGAACAGGCGTTGTGGGTGCGCGACACGCCCAAGGGTGGGCGCGCCAAACCGGCGCAGCCGGCCGCTGCGAAGGCGCAACCGGCAGCGGCTGCCAAGCGCCCCGCGCGTGCGCCAGCCAAACCTGCAGCAGGGGGCTGAGCATGACGCAGGACGCAAATCTGCCCGCCGCAGCGATGCCCGCCATCACGATCTGGGGACGGCGCAATTCCAGCAACGTGCGCAAGGTGTTGTGGTGCGCCGAAGAAGCCGGGGTGGTCTACACCTCGATCGAGGTGGGCGGTGCGTTCGGCGGCAACGACACGCCGGCCTATCGCGCCTTGAATCCGAATGGCGTCGTGCCGACCTTGCAGGATGGCGCGCTGGTGCTGTGGGAATCCAATGCGATCGTGCGTTATCTGGCCGCGCACTATGCGCCGGCGTTGTATCCGCAGGCACCGGCCGAACGCGCGCTGGGCGACCGCTGGATGGATTGGACTACCTCCACGTTCGCCGGTGTGTTTCGCGACCTGTTCTGGGGCGTTGTGCGCACAGTGGAGGCCGAGCGCGATCACGCACGCATAGATGCGGCGTTGAGCCAGTCGGGCGATCTGCTCGCACGCGCGGATGCGGCATTGGCGCAGCAGCCGTATCTATCCGGCGAGCAGTTCGCGATGGGTGATATTCCGCTGGGGAGCTTCATCTACGCGTGGTTCGAAATGCCGATCGAGCGCCCGGAATTGCCGCATCTGCAGGCGTGGTACGCGCGCCTGCGTGCGCGGCCGGCGTACCAGCGCGCCGTAATGACGGCATTGACGTAAAGCGGCTAACACAACGTGGTGAGCAGTTGCGGGTAGGAGCGCACTTATGCGCGAGGGCATTGCCGGTAATGCCCCATCGCGCGCAAGCGCGCTCCTCCACGACGTGAGCACACCGCGCAAAAACATGCGTGGGGCTGCCAGCGGCCGTGTTTGATACGCCATGCGCTAATACAAGTCGATCGGGTCCACATCCAGCGACCAGCGCACCCGGCGGGCTTGCGGCAATGCATAGATCGCCGGCAGTTGCGTATCGAGCAGCCGATGCAATGCCGAGCGTTGCTGCGCCGACAACAGCAGCTGGGTGCGTTGGAAACCGGCGCGGCGCGGCATCGGTGCCGGCATCGGGCCGTAGCATTCCACTGCAGCAAATGCCGGCGATTGCGTGCTGGGGTCGGCGCTGGTCAAGCCACGCACCGCCAGCAGGAACTGATTGGCCGCCGTCACATCCTTGGCTTCGGCACGGAACAAGGCCAGGTGCGCGAAGGGCGGGAATCCAGCCGCTTCGCGCTGCTGCAGTTCGGCATCGGCAAAGGCGTGGTAGCCGCCATTGACCAGGGTCTGCAGCAAGGGATGCTCGGGGTGGTGGGTCTGCAGCCAGACTTCACCCGGGCGATCGGCACGCCCGGCGCGTCCTGCCACCTGGATCAACTGCTGGGAGAGTTTTTCGGCGGCGCGGAAGTCGGCCGAGAACAGGCCTTCGTCGATGCCGACCACTACCACCATGGTCAGCCGTGGCAGATCGTGGCCCTTGGCCAGGATCTGCGTGCCGACCAGGATGCCGGCATCGGTGCCGAGCCGGGCGAGCTGAGTTTCCAGTGCGTCGCGGCGCTGGGTGGTACTGCGGTCGATGCGCACCACCGGGAAGTCCGGGAACGCCTCGGTCAAACGCTCTTCCAGCCGTTCGGTGCCGATGCCCTGCGGTTGCAGCGCCAGGCTGGCGCAGGCCGGGCAGGCCAGCGGTGCGGGTTGGCGCGCGCCGCAGTGGTGGCACTGCAGGCGGCGGCCGCCGGCATGCACGGTCATCGGGGTCTGATGCAGCGGCGTGCTGCAGCGCTGGCAGGCGGCGGTCCAGCCGCAGTCGTGACACAGCAGCACCGGCGCATAGCCGCGGCGGTTCTTGAATACCAGGACCTGTTCGCCGCGCGCCAGGGTGGCGCCGATGCCGGCCAGCACCTCGGGCGACAGGCCGTCCTTGAGCGGACGCTTGCGCACATCCAGCACACGTACCCGCGGCGGGCGCGCTTCGCCGGCACGGCGCGACAAGCGCAGATGCTGGTAGCGGCCGGAGTAGGCATTGTGCAGGCTCTCCAGCGATGGGGTGGCGCTGCCCAGGATCACCGGCACATCCAGCGCCTTGCCGCGCACCAGCGCGAAATCGCGCGCGTGATAGCGGATGCCGTCCTGCTGCTTGTAGCTGCCGTCGTGCTCTTCGTCGATCACGATCAGGCCGGCGTTGGGCAATGGGGTGAACACCGCCGAGCGGGTGCCGACGATCAGCTTGGCCTCCCCGCGCCAGGCCGCTGCCCACACCCGTGCGCGTTCGCCATCGGAGAGTCCTGAGTGCAGCGCGTGCACCGGCACGCCCAGGCGTGCACGGAAGCGGCCCAGCGTCTGCGGGGTCAGTCCGATCTCGGGGACCAGCACCAGCGCCTGCTTGCCGGCGGCCAGGCAATCGGCAATCGCCTGCAGGTAGACCTCGGTCTTGCCGCTGCCGGTGACGCCATCGAGCAGATAGGTGGCAAAACCGCTGTGCGCGCGGATCGCGGCGGCCGCCGCCTGTTGTTCGTCGTTGAGTTGGGGGCCGCTGCCCGGGCGCGGTGAGATGGTGTCCGCCGGCATCGCCACGCGCTCGGCGTAGTGACGCTTGGCCAGGCTGCGCGCGGCCTCGCGCCACTGCGGCAGGAGCGGGTCCAGTTGCTCTTCGCCGACTGCACCGGTGAGCAGAAGAGCCGCCAACAGAGCGGGGCGGCTGCCCGCGCGCAGGCTGGCGGCACCGCTGCGGCCGGCTTCGGTCAGCTGCCAGGCCCAGGCGTGGGTGTCGGCCAAGGGCTCACCGCGGCGTAAAGGGCCGGGCAGGGCGCTGGCCTGGGCTTCGCCGAGCGGCGCATGGGTGTAGCGGGCCAGCCACTGCAGCGAGCGTGCCAGTTCATCGACCAGTAGCCGCGCCTGGTCGCACCAGGCCAATGCCAGGCGCAGGCCGTCGGCCGTTGGCAGTTGGCCGATCTCCACCACCACGCCGACCAGCTCGCGCGGCCCAAACGGCACCCGCACCCGGCAGCCGACCCGTGCCTGATCGGTCAGCGGCGCATCGGCCGGGGGCAGATAGTCGAATAACTGAGGCAGCGGCACCGGCAAGGCGACGCGCAGGGTGGCGACGGTCGAAGACATCCGACCAGTCTACCGACCCTGTCCAGAGGCCGGCAGCCGACCCGAGCCGGTTCAAATCGGCGCCGGAGCGGCGCCGCGTTCTGTGACGGAAGTGATAAATCCGACGTAAACCTATGTGAGGGTTAAGGAAACGGGTTTATCCACACCGCCTGTGGATAAACCTGTGAATTAGTCTCGTGCTCCACGCTATGACGACGGATTCACTAGTCTCTTCAACCCCTTGGACATTTTTTAGCCAACATGCATAAGTTAATAAATTTCAATCACTTAGGCGTGAAACACGATTGCAACAAAGAAAAAACAACAGTTGACAGATGCCCGCGTATCGGTATGTCTGCCGCTGTGCACAACCCGCAGCGGTGATGGGCGCGGCTGGCGTGAAGGCGGAGCTGGGCCGGGCCGATCTGTCAAGCCATCGGCGGTGGCCAATCGCGTCGGTATCATGCCGGCCGATGCTGGAGTTCTCATGACCGTAGTCCCCGACGCCCCCGTGACCCCTGCCGCGCTATCTGCCTTCTTGCGCGGTGTCGAGCGCCGGGGTCTGGTACTCGCCCAATTGCAATGCGGCGACGTTGCCACCGCCGAGCGCACCCTCGCAGCGGCTCTGCGCGCCTTCAGCAGCCAGGCGGCAGGTCGGCCGATGGCTGGCTGGCCGATGCGCTTCTGGAGCTTGCTGGCCACCGCGCCACCGCTGCGACGCGAGCCAATGCCGGGCACCTGGCTGCCCCCATTCACCGCGCTGGGCCAGATGCAGACCGCCGACCGCCTGGCCCTGCTGCTGCGGATCGTGGCCGGGCTGGAAGAGGTAGTGGCCAGCGAGGTGCAGGGTGTCGAGGCGGCGGACTACCGACAGTCGCTGGCGCGCGCCTGCCCGCGCGATGCTGCCGGCAACCCCGATGCACAGGCCTGGCGGGCCCTGGCCGAGGCGGCGCAAGTGGAACTGCGCGACCTGACCCCGGCCCAGTTGACCCGGCTCAGCCAGCTGCGCGATTCGGCCTTGGCCGGGATGTCGCTACAGACGGCCGCGCCGGCCGCGGCAGCACCGGCGCCGCATCGTCCGGGTCCGGCCACCGCACGCACGCGTCCCAGGCGGCAATGGCAGTGGCCGCAGCTGGAGCGCCGCCACGCAGGCATGGCGCTGGGCGTGCTGGTGGTGGCGCTGCTGCTGGCGGTGCTGGGCTGGTGGTGGACCCACCGCCGGCCGGCGCTACCGCCCGAGCCCGTGTCGCAGGCGCCGGCTGGCGTGCTGCATGTGACCGACGCGGCGCCGGTCTTGGTGGAAGAACTGCCCGCGGCCGACCTGCCGGAAGCAGTGGCCAAGCCGGGCCTGGACCCGCGCGACCAGACCATGCTGGCCGACCCCGATCTGGAGCTGGCACGTGCTGCAGACTTCTATGCCTGGTATGCCGCCGGCCACCCGGTGCCGGTCGATGAATCTGGCGCGCATGCCACCGCGGCCGAGCAGCCTTCCGCCCCTCTGGAGACGGTCGATGATGAAGCCAACTAACTGGTGGGGCCTGTTGCTCTGCGCCATTGCCGGCATTGCCGGCGCGCAGACCTTGCCGACGCCGCTGGAAGAATCCGCCGCTGCGCCCCTCGCATCCACGGCGGTTGCCGCAACGGCGAGTACAACCCCGAGCGCCGCGCAGCAACGCGCGCGCTGGGAGGCGATGACGCCCGCGCAGCAGGCCGAGTTGCGTGCCCGCTACGCCGCCTGGAAGGGGCTGACTGCGACGGACCGCGTGGTGCTGCGTCAGGCTCGCGAGCGCCTGCAGGCTTTGCCTAAGGATCAGCAACGCGCGTTGCGCACGCAGTTCGGCGCGATGGATCGCCTGCATCGCGATGGCTGGCGCCTGGGCTCGCAGGTGGGGGCGTTCTATGCACAATTGCAGCCGCTGATCGGCTACGTGCCACTGGCCCAGCGCGACGCCATGCTCGCCGCGCTGCGCAGCCTGGATGCCGGCCAGCTAGAGCAACTGGCGGTGTTGGCACAGCGCACCCCGCCCCAGGAACGCGATGGTTTGCGCGATGCTTTCCTGGCCGAAGCGCCGGCCACGCGCAGCACCTGGTTGAAGCGGCAGCTGGCGCGCTGATCGGTCACGGCACGATTTCGCTGCGGTAAGCGTGCGCGTGATGTTGCGGATTGCGCGCGGCATTGGTTCAAGCGGCTGTTGGCGTCAGATAGCGCCGCCACGTACTGCGAATCACGCGCGCAGGCCCAACGATGCGTCACGCTGCAACGCGGCTGTTATCGCTAAGTCGCATCCACATCGGCGCCGCATCAAAGACGCGCCAGACTCGCCACCATCAACAGCGCCGCGGCAACCGTCACGAACACCAGATACACCCCGCTCAGTCCGACGTACTTGAGCACGGATCAACCATGACTGCGCATACACGCGTCGCTGCATCCACAGCAGATACACCGGCATCCACACCGTCAGGCCGAACTGCACCAGTCCAATACTCCAGATGATCGGGCTGGCAATATGCGCCAAAGCATCGCTGAGTAGCGACAACAACAGCTGCACCAGCAGGTTCAGACACAAAAATGCATGGCTGTATAACGCCACCACCAGATGCTCCAGATACACCTGCCCGCTGCGGACATAAAACACCCGCAACAGCAGCGCAAACAGCGGCACCAGCATCAGCAACGCAGACGGCACCGCTGCGAAGAATGCGTTGTAGAGCAGCTGCGGATTGCTGCGCAGGCGCGGCACGTTGTCGCGGATGTGGCTCAGTTGCGTGTTGATCCAGCGGTTGGCCAATTGCGGTAGCGCCGCATAGTGCAGCGGGTTGCTCACCGGATCCCACGGCTTGCCCATCACTGAAAAGAACGTGCTGTCGTTCTCTGTCTCCGCGGTAGGCACGGCGCTGGTCGGGCGCGCATCGGCCTGCAACTGCGTCAAGCGGCGCTGCGCTTCGGCATTGGTGCGCGCGATGCCGGTCGGCACCACTGTGCGCGTCTGCGTGAGTATGTCGACCAGTTGCCTGCGCAGCGCTTCCACCTGTGCCGGCGTGCGTGCGTGCGCGAAATCCTTGGGCACCGTGGTCTGGCTGGTACCGGGCGCCGTGGCGTCGTCGTCTGCGTCGGACGCGTGCACGGCGATGCGCGCGATGAAGAACGTCAACAAGCTCAGGATCAGGAATAGCCGCATCGGCGCCACATAGCGCACGCGTTGGCCGCTCAGCAAACGCAGTGCCAGGCGTCCGGGCACCAGCAGATCGCGCAGGGTGCGGAAGATGCGCCCATCCAGATGCCAGAACGATTCGAAGACTTCTTCCACCGCATGCGCGACGCTGCGCACCGGTTATGCGCGCTTTGCCCGCAGGCGTGGCAGAACGCGCCGTGCAATGCAGTCGAACAGTTTTCGCAATCCGTGCGGTGGTGCGCGGTCGAATGCAGTGACATGAGCCAGGTCCGGTTGGCGGGTCGTGGGAAGGGCGCGTTGCCGAAGATGTGATCCCGAAGGAGCAGCGTTGGCGCACGCGTGCAACGGTATCCCGCGCTGGCCCGGTGGCAGCAGCCTTCGCGTCTTGTCCGCACGCGCTTACGCGCAGCAGGCGCTACCCACTTGGGCGACAAGGGCGCAGTCGGAAAGTCCGGGTAAGATAGACGGCCCACGCGACCCGGTGCCAGCGCCTCCCGGCACGGCCGTAGTCCGCGCAGCGATTGGTTTTCATGTCTGTTTCTTCTGCACCCCCGTCTGCGACGCCAGGCCTCGCCTCGGAAGTGCGCACCACTGGCCTGCTTGCGTTGCCGCTAGTGCTCGGCCACGTCTCCACCGGCCTGATCGGGTTTGTCGACAACGTCATCGCCGGCCACCACGGCACCGCCACGCTGGCTGCGGTGACCATCGGCACCTCGCTATTGTGGCTGCCGATGCTGGTGCCGATTGGCACGCTGATCTCATTGACCGCCTCGGTCTCGCAGCTGATGGGCGCCGGCCGCGAGCGCGAGATCGGGCCGCTGTTCCGGCAGGCGCTGTGGATGTCGCTGGGGCTGAGTGCGCTGATGTTCACATTCCTGAGCGTGGTGCCGCCGCTACTGCCTACCTTTGGGATTGCGCCGGACATCGTGCCTGGCGCCACCGACTTTCTGCATGCAGTGCGCTGGGGCGTACCCGCGCTGACGTTCTACTTCTGCATGCGCTACCTCAGCGAGGGCATGCACTGGACGCTGCCGACCATGCTGCTGGGCTTTGGCGGTCTGCTGGTGCTGGCGCCGCTGGGCTATGCGCTGACCTACGGCAAGTTCGGCTTTGCCGAGCACGGTGCTGAAGGGCTGGGCATGGCCTCGGCCATCACCATGTGGGTGCAGGCGAGCGTATTCGCGCTGTATTTGGGGCGCGCGCGGCGCTTTGCGCATCTGCACTTGTTCACCCACCTGGAAGGCCCGCGCTGGCGCGCCATCGGCGAGTTGCTGCGCACCGGCTTGCCGATCGGCATCACCGTGTTGATGGAAGGCGGGCTGTTTATCGTCACCGCGTTGTTGATCGGTCGGCTGGGCTCCACCGAAGCGGCCGCGCACCAGATTGCGATCAACGTTGCGCAGCTGTGTTTCATGATCCCGATGGGCGTGGCCGAGGCCACCACCGTGCGCGTTGGCCATGCGGTGGGGCGCGGCGACCCGCTGGGCATGCGGCGCGCGGCCTGGGCCGGCTATGCCATCGTGCTGGGCACTCAAGCGTTATCGGCCAGTGCGCTGCTGCTGGGCCACGATGCCATCGTCGGCGTCTATACCGACGATGTGGCGGTGGCCGCGCTAGCTTCGGTGTTGCTGCTGTTTGCCGCCACATTCCAGTTTCCCGATGGCATTCAGGTGCTCTCGGCCGGCGCGCTGCGCGGGCTCAAGGACACCCGCGTGCCGATGTTCCTGGCGATTTTTTCGTATTGGGGCGTGGGCATGCCGATCGGCGCCGGGCTTGGCCTGGGGCTGGACTGGGGACCGAAGGGCATGTGGGTCGGCCTGATCCTGGGCCTGACGGTGGCCTCGATCCTGATGGGGCTGCGCTTCCGCCAGACCAGCCGGCGGCTGACCGCCACCGCGACACTCTGACTTCCTGCGCATGCCGCGCGCGCTGCGCAGCCGGTATGCTGGGCACCATCGATCTATATGCAGCGTCTTTCGACGGAGTTTTCCATGAACCACCCCGTGCGTCGCAGTCCCATCGCCAGCTTCTTCGTCGGCCTGTGGGATGTGATGAATTTCACCCGGCGCCTCATTTTCAACCTGGTGTTCTTCGGTTTCCTGTTTTTGCTGCTGCTGTTGTTCGTGGTGGCGCTCGCGCGTGGCGACGGCACCAAGCCGCTGGCCGAGCGCACCACCCTGGTGATCAACCCGGAAGGCACGCTGGTCGAGCAGTTCAGCGCTGACCCGGTGAGCCGGTCGCTGGCCAAGGCAGTGGGCGACAAGAGCGCTGAAGAAGTGCAGCTGCGCGACCTGGTGCGGGTGATCGAGGCGGCTGGCAAGGACCGCAAGATCGAGCGCGTGCTGTTGAATCTGGACAAGTTCCAGCCGTCCGGTTTTGCCTCGCAGCGCGAAGTGGCCGCTGCGCTGCAGAAGCTGCGTGCCTCCGGCAAGCAGATCGTGGCCTTCAGCGAGAGCATGAGCCAGGGCCAGTACCTGCTCGCTGCGCAGGCCAACGAGGTGTATCTGGACCCGATGGGCAGCGTGATGCTGGAAGGCCTGGGCCGCTATCGCCAGTACTTCCGCGAAGGCCTGCAGGACAAGCTCGGCGTGGACGTTCATCTGTTCCGCGTGGGCGAGTACAAGTCTGCGGCCGAGCCGTACATCCTCGACGCGGCCTCGGCCGATGCCAAGGAAGCGGATCTGTTCTGGATGAACGATGTATGGCAGCGCTATCTGGCCGACGTCGGCACCGCGCGCAAGCTGAGCCCGGCGCAGCTGACCGCCGGCATCGATACGCTGCCCGAAGGCGTGGCCGCCGCCGGTGGCGACCTGGCCAAGTTCGCGCTGCAACAGAAGCTGGTGGACGGGCTCAAGACCCGCGAAGAAGTCGATGCGTTGCTGGTCGAGCGCGGCGTGGCCGACAGCGATGCCGACAGCGGTTTCCGCAATATCGGGTTCAACGATTATCTGAGCCAGTTGCAGGCCCAGGGTTCGCCGATGGACAGCCGCCCGCAGGTGGCCGTGGTGGTGGCGACCGGCGAAATCAGCGGCGGCGAACAGCCGGCCGGACGCATCGGTGGCGAGTCCACTGCGGCGCTGCTGCGCCAGGCGCGTGACGACGAGAAAGTGAAGGCGGTGGTGCTGCGCGTGGATTCGCCCGGCGGCGAAGTGTTCGCCTCTGAGCAGATCCGCCGCGAAGTGGTCGCGCTCAAGCAGGCCGGTAAGCCGGTGGTGGTGTCGATGGGCGATCTGGCCGCTTCCGGCGGCTACTGGATCAGTATGAATGCCGATCGCATCTACGCCGATCCGTCGACCATCAGCGGTTCTATCGGCATCTTCGGCATGGTGCCGAACCTGACCCGCGCGCTGGACAAGATTGGCGTGCACACCGACGGCGTGGGCACCACGCGGTTCGCCGGTGCGTTCGACATCACCCGTCCGCTGGATCCGGCGGCCGGCCAGGTCATCCAGGCGGTGATCAACAAGGGCTACGCCGACTTCACCGGCAAGGTGGCGCAGGCGCGTCACCAGTCGGTGGATGCGATCGACAAGGTTGCGCGTGGGCGTGTGTGGAGCGGCGCGCAGGCCAAGGAGCGTGGGTTGGTGGATGCCTTCGGCGGCATGCAGGAAGCGGTAGCCGATGCGGCCGACCGCGCCAAGCTGAGCCGCGGCAAGTTCCGCGTGCGCTATGTGGAAAAGCCGGCTACGCCGTTCTCGCAGTTGATGAGCGGGTTTGCCGGCAGCCGCATGGGCGCCTGGATGCTGAGCGACTCGGGCATGGCACGCGCATTAGTGGCCCGCTCGTTGCCGGAAGTGGATACGCAGCTGCGCTTTGTCGAAAGCGCCGTGCACGACAGCAAGGCAGGCGGCACGCCGGTCAAGTCGCTGGCGTATTGCTTCTGCGGATTCTGATGCGGCGCGCTCAGTGAGCGAGTGATGCATCGACAACGCCGGCCATGTGCCGGCGTTGTTGTGCGCGCGCGGGTGATGCAATGGTTTGAACGGCCGAACGAACGAAGCAGGCTGCAAGACCCATGCAGGAATCGTCGAGCGTGCAACCATCAGCCACTCGCCATCGCGCATGTTGTGCTGAGCACAGCTACAGCCTTGGCAGGCGTTCACCGACAGGTATTGGCACATCCGTGCGCTGATTGGCACCAAAAGCAGGCGCTTCAGGGCGCCAGTTCACCCGGTTACCGAGGTTTCGCTACTGCGTGGCGGCATCGATCGCTTTACGCTGATCGTCGGCCGCCTGGTCGGTTGCGGCCTGCACCGCGTGCGCCTTGTTCAACGGTTCCTGGATGTGGTCGCGCAGCGCGGTGGCCTGCGGGTCGGGCTTCTGTTCGGTGGGCGCGGGCTGCGGCCGCTGACAGGCGCTCAGCGACAATGCCAGGCCCGCTGCAAGCATCCACTGCATCTTCATCGTCGTGACCTCGCTTGGGGTGGCGGTATCCTAACGCTCGGGCCACGCGTGCGCGTCAGTTGCGCAGCAGCGGCCGTTTCCTGCGGATTGAAGAGGATCACCCACGTGACAACACACCGTTGGCGGCTGGATGGACAGACCGCCCTCATCACCGGCGCCAGCGCCGGGATTGGCTTGGCCATTGCGCGCGAACTGCTCGGCTTCGGCGCCGACCTGCTGATGGTGGCGCGCGATGCCGATGCTCTGGCGCAGGCACGCGATGAACTTGCCGAGGAATTTCCCGAGCGCGAACTGCACGGGCTTGCCGCCGATGTGTCCGACGATGAAGAGCGCCGCGCGATCCTGGATTGGGTGGAAGACCACGCTGATGGCTTGCATCTACTGATCAATAATGCCGGCGGCAACGTCACCCGCGCCGCGATCGACTACACCGAGGACGAGTGGCGCGGCATCTTCGAAACCAATGTGTTTTCCGCCTTCGAATTGTCGCGTTATGCGCATCCGTTGCTGACGCAACATGCTGCCTCGGCGATCGTCAATGTCGGCAGTGTCTCCGGCATCATGCATGTGCGCAGCGGCGCGCCGTACGGCATGACCAAGGCGGCGTTGCAGCAGATGACGCGCAACCTGGCGGTGGAATGGGCCGAAGACGGCATCCGCGTCAACGCGGTGGCGCCGTGGTACATCCGCACACGCCGCACGTCCGGGCCGTTGTCGGATCCGGATTACTACGAGCAGGTGATCGAACGCACCCCGATGCGGCGCATCGGCGAACCGGAAGAAGTGGCCGCCGCGGTGGGGTTTCTGTGTCTGCCCGCCGCCAGTTACATCACCGGCGAATGCATCGCGGTGGATGGCGGATTCTTGCGTTACGGGTTTTAGCGCGGCCAATCAATCACCGTCATCGCGCGATTGGCTTCACAGGCGCGCTGAGCGGGCATGTTCTTGCGCATGCCGGATTGAGCGCGCAGTTTTCATCCATCTGGTGAGTGCTTGCCAGGTTGCCGTCAGTCGCTTGCAAAAGGGCGGTGCAGCAGCGCAGACGTACCGACTCAGCGTGTCACATTCCTGCACCTGCATGCGTGCCCAGACACAGCAGCAAACGCACTCAGGGCGCTGCGGCCGGATTGGCGCAGCGGCTTTCATCGAGTACCCGGCGCATCTGATCAAAGCGCTGTTTGCGTTCGGCCGCTTGCGCTTCGTCGGAGAAGCGCCAGGTGGATTCGGCCTGCTCGGCGCGTTTGCGCCAGGCCTCGCACAGGCTCTGGTCGGGCACCGGCGCGCAGCGGTCGGTGACCACTTCGCAGGCGCTGCCGCCACCGGTCGCCGGCCCGCCGGCCAGATTCGTGGTCTGCATCGGCAAGCAGCGCGTGGCGGGTTCGCGGTCTTCGGTGAAGTAACGCCCGTTGTCGTGCGTGGTGCACTCGAACAGCGGTGGCGGCGGCAGCGTCGAGGTAGAGGTCACCGCCGGTACTGGTGGTGCGACGGGCGTGGCAGGTGCCACTGGCGCCGATGCAGCCGCTGGCGCAGCAGCGCGTGGTTGCGTCGCCGGCGTCGCACGTGCCGGCGATGCGGTGACTCCGCCTGGCGCGAAGGGCACCGCCGCCGGTGCGGTCATCAGCTTCTTCTGCTGCTGCATGCCTTTCGGGCACGGCATGTTCTGCACCGTCAGCGCACCGGTGGGATCGGTGCAGCGGTAGATCGCCACTTCCTGCGCGTCGGCCAGCGAACCCATCGCGGTCATGCTCAACGCCATCATGACCAACAGCTGCCAGCGCCTCATGCGCCGCCACAGTCGCGTTGCTGGCGCGCTTCGATACCGCGCTGTTCGCGGCTGAGATCTTCGCGCTCGCTTTGCAGCGCGCTGTTGTAGCGGCGGATCAGCTCCCAGCGGCGGTCGGCCAGGCGCGCGCAGACTTCCTGCGCGGGCAGGGCATGGCATTCGTCGCGGATCTGCACATTGCCGTACGGCACGATCACCGTGCCGCCGTAGCCGCCGTCGTTGTAACCGCCCTGATAGCCGCCCTGGTAGCTGCCCTGATAGGTCTCTGCGCCGAAGCTCGCGCTGCCGCGGATGCTTCCTCGTCCGGAGCCGCCTTGCACCGAGATTGCCGGGCGCGGGTTCACCGAGATCGGCGGGCGCTGGATGCCGCCGCCATTCACCGGGCGGCCAACGCCATTGCCCACATAGGCCGGCCCCCAGGTCGGTACCCAGCGCGGATTGCCTTCCGGGCTGTCGCTTGTGTAGCGGTTGCCGTCTTCGGTGGTGCACTCGTACATCGGCTGCGGCGGTTGCACTGTGACAATGCGGACCTCGCGCGCGGGCGCTGCGGCGACCGGCGCCGGTGGCTCGGCACGCGCCGCACGCGGCGGTGGGTCCTGCGGGCGTTGCATGTCCAGCACCTGCTGGCGACCGCTGCTGCAGGGCGCGTCCTGCAGGGCGACGGTGCCGGTGCTGCTCACGCAGCGGTAAACTCGCACGTTCGGGTCGGGCTTGCTCGCGGGCTTGGCGGCCGAGGCAGGCAGCGCCGCGGCCAGCAGCAGAAGGGTCAGGACGGTACGCATGGGCGCAGTGTGCGCGTCTGTGCGGCTGCCGCAAAGAGGGCGCGGCTGAACGGCGTGCGGCGTGAATACAACAACGCGGCACTCAGCTGAGCTCTGCTGCCGACAGCCTTCAAAAGGGGATGGCAGCGCGAAGAATAGGCGTGCGAGTGGAGACAAACCGCACCGAGCAGGACCGCAGGCAGCGAGTGGCTGCGCAGTGGTTTGTCAGCTGCGCTCAGTCGCGCAGAATCTGGCCACTGCGCGCGTCGCGGATCTGGGTGGGCTGCGCCAGTGTGCCCACTTCGCCGTCCACCACACCGTCGATCGTTGCCAGCAAGGCCGGGTCCAGCGCAGCGCGGCTGCGCGCTGGCGGCTCGCCGGCCAGGTTCGCGCTGGTCGACACCAGCGGTGCTCCCCAGGCCGCGCACAGCGCTGCCACGACCGGATGGGCGCTGATGCGGACTGCCAGTCCATCATGCTCGCCGGTCACCCAACGCGGCGCCCGTTCGGTGACCGGCAGAATCCAGGTATGCGGGCCGGGCCAGCTGGCCAGCACGTCCTGCCGGCGTGCCGGCTCCAGTGCGTCGATGTCGACCCAGTTGCGCAATACGTCCACGCTCGACGCCACCACGATCACGCCCTTGTCGACCGGGCGCCGCTTGATCTCCAGCAGCCGCATCACGGCCGCTTCCTGGCGCGGGTCGCAGCCCAGGCCCCACACCGCTTCTGTCGGGTAGGCAATCACGCCGCCCTGGGTCAGGGTGTCGACGGCGTTATCCAGGGTGAGTGTGTGGGCCATGCTGCGTCTCTCAGTTTGCCGCCTTGCTCACGGTCTTCTTGACCACGCGCTTGGTGGCTTTCTTTGCAGCGGCCTTCTTGGCCGGCGCTTTCTTTGCAGTGTTCTTGCTGGCCGCCGTCTTGGTCGCGGTCTTCTTGACGGCAGGCTGCTTCGGCGAGGAGTCCTTGACCGTATTTTTCTTAAGCGTGGCCTTCTTCGCGCCAAAACCCTTGCGCACTGGCTTGCCGGTATCGGCCAGCAGCTGCTGCACTTCTTCGAACGTCAACGACGCCGGCTCGCGATCCTTGGGGATCTTGCCATTGAGCTTGCCGTCGCTGATGTACGGGCCGAAGCGGCCATTGAGCACTTGGATGTCGCTGCCTTCGAAGTTCTTGATCACACGGTTGCGCGCGATTTCTTCCTTCTCTTCGATCAGAAACACTGCACGCGCCAGGTCGATGGTGTACGGATCGTCTTCTTTCTTCAGTGACGCATACACGCTGCCACGGCGCGCAAACGGGCCGAAGCGGCCGATACCGACGCTGACATCCTGGTCTTTGTCCTGGCCCAGTGCGCGCGGCATCTTGAACAGTTCCAGCGCGTCTTCGATGGAGATCGAATAGATGCTCTGGCCCGGACGGAGCGACGCGAACGTGGGCTTGTCCTCGTCTTCCACGGTGCCGATCTGCACCATCGGGCCGAAGCGGCCGATGCGCGCACTGACTTCCTTGCCGCTGACCGGGTCGGTGCCAAGCACGCGCACGCTGCCGGCATCGGTCTTGTCCAACGAGTCTTTCTTGTCTTCGACCAATTCCTTGAACGGGCCCCAGAACTTCTCCATCAACGGAATCCACTCGGCTTCGCCACGCGACACCGCATCCAGATCGTCTTCCAGATTGGCGGTGAAGTCGTAATCGACGTAGCGGGTGAAATGCCCGGACAGGAACTTGGACACTGCACGGCCGACGTCAGTGGGGCGGAAGCTGCGGCCTTCCATCTCGACGTACTTGCGGAACTGCAGGGTCTGAATGATCGAGGCGTAGGTAGACGGACGGCCGATGCCGTATTCCTCCAGCGCCTTGACCAGCGCCGCTTCGGTGAAGCGCGGCGGCGGCTGGGTGAAGTGTTGGTCGGTGACGATGCGGTCCAGCGGAATGTTGTCGCCGGCCTTCATCAGCGGCAACTTGCGGCCTTCGTCCTCGTCCTCGCTGCTCTTGGTGTCCTTGCCTTCTTCATAGACGGCCAGGAAGCCCGGAACCACCACGGTAGTGCCGCTGGCGCGAAACACATGCTCGCTGCCGGCCGACAGGTCCACGCTGACGGTGTTGAGCGTGGCTGGAATCATCTGGCAGGCCACCGCGCGGCGCCAGATCAATTCGTACAGGCGGCGCTCGTCGTCGGACAAAAAGCGCGCGACCTGTGCCGGCGTACGCAGCGCCGAGGTCGGGCGCACCGCTTCATGGGCTTCCTGCGCGTTCTTGGATTTGGTGGTGTAGGCGTTGGGCTGGTCGGGCAGCGAGGCGGTGCCAAAGTCGCGCGCGATCACGTCGCGGATTTCCGACAGCGCGTCCTGCGACAGGTTCACCGAGTCGGTACGCATATAACTTATCAAGCCGACCGAGCCTTCGTCGCCGAGTGCCACGCCTTCGTACAACTTCTGCGCCACCTGCATGGTTTTGCGGGTGGTGAAGCCGAGCTTGCGCGAGGCTTCCTGCTGCAGCGTGGAGGTGGTGAACGGCGGGGCAGGGCGGCGCTTGCGCTCCTTGCTGGCCACGTCGGTCACATGCAGCACACCTTGCGCCGCTTGCTGGATGCGCAAACGTGCGGCCTCGGCAGTGTCACCGTCGGTGACGGTGAACTGCTCGAATTTCTGTCCGTCCAGCTTGATCAGGCGCGCGTTGAACGCCTGCGAGGGATGCCGGCAATGCGCATCGATGGACCAGTATTCGCGCGGGATGAAGGCTTCGATCTCTTCTTCGCGCTCGACGATCATACGCAGCGCCGGCGATTGCACGCGGCCAGCGGACAGGCCGCGCTGCACCTTGCGCCACAGCACCGGCGACAGATTGAAGCCGACCAGATAGTCCAGCGCGCGGCGCGCCTGCTGCGCATCCACCAGATCGGCGGCGATCGCGCGCGGCTTGAGCATGGCTTCCTTGATCGCGCGCGGGGTGATTTCGGTGAACACCACCCGCTGCATCGGCTTGTCCTTGAGCAGGCCGCGCTCCTTCAGGATCTCGGCGATGTGCCAGCTGATCGCCTCGCCCTCGCGGTCCGGGTCGGTCGCCAGAAAGATGTCGTCGGCACCCTTGGCGGCACGCGCGATGGCTTCGACGTGCTTCTCGTTCTTCTCGATCAGGTCGTAACGCATCGCAAAGCCTTTGTCCGGATCGACTGCGCCTTCCTTGGGGACCAGGTCGCGCACGTGCCCATACGAGGCCAGGACGGTGAAGTCCTTGCCGAGGTATTTATTAATCGTCTTGGCCTTGGCGGGCGATTCGACGATGAGCAGGTGCTTGGGCATGATGGCAACTTCTTGGGGCGGAGCCCGGGGGGCGGGTAGCGTGGCCTAATTGGCCGGTCGAGGGAAGCAGATCGGCCGTTTCCCACACGTTAACGCCCGGGAAGTGCTCCCGGGCGTTCAGTTCGCTTATTAGAAAGATCATGGCGGACGCCGCCGTGTCAAGCGGCCAGCGCCGTGAGCTGCTAGCTCTGGCTCATTCTGATCGCCGCCAGCATGAAGGCCACGACCACTACCGACAGCACCAGGATCACCGCATAAATGGCCAGAACCACGATGGAGACGGTATCCAGACCCCTGGATTGCCGTTCCGGATACTCGGTGAAGGCCCAACGGTCCACGACCAGGGTGTCGCAGACCTTGTCGTGCGGCGCCTGCTTGCGCTCGGTCATGCCGGCCATGAAGGCCGCCACGATCGCGCCGATGCCCAGGGTGAGCACGCTGATCAGCATATAGGCCAGATAGCGCAATACATTGCGCCAGAACCCGACCCGGCCGCCGTTGCTGTCGGCGCGCACCAGCTTGATGCCGCAGGCGAGCTTGCCCAGGCTGGCCTGATGCCGGCTGGATTGCATCCAGGCGAAATACAGCGTCGGGATCGCCAGGCCGATGCCGTAGGACATCACCACGATGGCGATGCCGAGTGCACTTCCATCGTCCAGCGCCGAACCCGAATCGCCACGCGTGGTTATCAGCGCTACCACGAACACCAGCGGGATCACGATCAGGTACACCGCAAAGGTGGTGATCAGGCTATCCAGAATGCTGGCGGCCACGCGCCGCCACAGGCCGGCGTAGACCACCGGCGCGTCCTGCAGCGCGACGCTTGCCGCGGGCGCGGCGAAGGCCGGAGCGTCCCAGGCGCTTGGAAGTGGCGTGGTCGCAGCTGCCGGGGTGTAACCCGGTGGCGATGTCGCGTCCGCGGTCTTGGCCAGGCTTGGACCTGACGTCAGCGGCGTGGTCGCCGTGTCTGCTGGTGCGGTGGACCACGCCGACGCATCCGATGTTGGAGCCTGTTTGTGTGGCGGGTGTAGCGGGGAGTCGACGGCTGGGTGGTGGTTGGCGCGGTCAGTCGCGGCGGCATCGCTGGCACTGGCAGTGACGATGCCACCGCCAGCTGCTGCCGGCTGCCACGGCGATGTCTCAGGCACATGGTCATGTAACGGTGAGGTCGCAGCTCGCGGCGCCGTGGCTGAGGCGCTGCCGCCGGGGTACGCAGCCGGCAGCGGCGCATCGATCAGCGCATCCGCAGGCGTTGACCTGGCGGACCCCGGAGCCGCAGACGCAGCACTGTCCAGGCCCAGTTCGGCCCCCACTTCGTGCAGCGCAACCCATTGCGCCAGACCTTCCCGCCAGACCAGGCTGGAACGGTCGATGATGCCCTGCGTCAGGCGTGCGCGAAGCGTGTCCGTGTCCACCGGCCCCTGGCGCTGCCGCTGTGCGTCGGCGTAATACCATTGCGTCATGTTGTCCCCTAAACGTGTAGCGATCGGCATGCAGCAGGCGGTCAGCCGCGGCAGTTCGGTGGAAGTTGGCTGTCGTCGATTTCGGAACTGCAATGCCAGCTGCCGGCATCTGCGTCCAGCTCCAGCCACAGCGCCCTGCCGTCGATTTTGGCCGACTTGGGCGCATGGATGACGGCCTCGATACCGCATTCGCTGCCCTCGAAGCGGCCGATGCGCACGCTGCTCAAGCGCTCGCTCGCGTACTGCTCGGGCGGCTTGAAGCCAGCGTCGCCATTGACCGGGCAGCGGCCTTCTCGCGCGAGAAATTCGGCGATCTGCGGCTTTAATGCTGCCAACTCGCCGACCGCTTGGGTAACCTTGGCCCGGCCCAGATAATCGTTGTACGCCGGAAACGCGATCGCGGCGAGGATGCCGATGACGCCCACCAGCACAAAAAACCCGACCACTGCGCCGAGCACCGCAACCAGCGGCCAGCCAGGGCAGTTGCTGCGCGGCTGTGCTGGAATTGCGGAAGAATGCGTACGCGGAGGCTGTACCGCAGCAGGCGGCAACGACGGCGGAACCGCGGCCGCACACACGTCAGTGGGAACGGGTGGGCCAAGCGTGTCGGCACAGGCAGACAGTGGCAACCAGTGGTCCAGCCCTTCGCGCCAGACCAACGTATCCAGGGTGATCACGCGATCGCGATAGAGGCCCACCAAGGTGTCGTCGGCCACCGGACCGTGCCGATGGCGGTGACCATCGGCGTAATACCAACTGCGCATCCCCGTCCCCTTGCACGCACATCCGTGGCTACTTCAACGCTCAGTGTACGGGTTCAGGTTCGTCCAGGAACATCTGGGTTTCCATCCAGGCATAGGCAGCTTCGGCGCCGGGCTGGTTGAACAACACCATCAGCACCACCCACTTGAGGTCGTCCAGATCCAGTTCGTCCTGGTCCAGCGCCATGGCGCGGTCGAGCACCAACTCGCGCTGATCGGCGTCCAGAATGCGGTGTTGCTCAAGGAACATCAGAAACCCACGGCAGTCCAGATCAAGCTTGTCCAGCTCCGGCCCGTGATAGATACGCACCGGTCCATCGACATGCGGGCGCGCAACGCTGGGCCGCTGCTCGGAGAGCGCGTCCAGCCAATCGAAGGCTTTGCTGATTTCTGCGGGACTGAAACCGGCCTGGATCAGGCCGTTCTGAAGCGAGTCACGGTCACGGACCAGGTCCGCGTCTTCGCTGAAATAATGTTCAAACAGGTACAGCAGTACATCGAGAATGCTCTCTTTCATTGCCCTCGGCCTGCGTCGCGCGACGCTGTGGAGGTGAAGAAACTAAGGATTGCGGGTATAGCGACCGTGCTCGGTGACCACGTCTCCCTCCAGTTCCATGATGAGCAGCATGGAGGACAGCGCGGCGGCCGTCAATCCGGTGCGCTGCACCAATGAATCCATAGAGGTTGGGTCGTGGCCCAGCGCTTGCCACAAGCGCTGGTAGTCGGGATCGGAGCGGGCAAGACCGGCGCCAGCGCCGGTCTTTGTCTTCCTGGGCAACTCAGTGGGGGCGGCCAGGCGCTCGCGCAAGGCGCTGGCCAATTCGCCCGACAGCTGGCCCAGTCCCTGGATGACCTGAGCCGGCTCTTGCGCCAAGGTGGCGCCCTGCCGAATCAGGTGATGGCAGCCACGTGCGAGCGGATTGTGCAAGGAGCCGGGCAAGGCGAACACCTCGCGCCCGGCCTCGGCCGCCAGCCGGGCGGTAATTAGTGCGCCCGAGCGCATGGCCGCTTCGACCACCAGCGTCCCCAATGCCAGCCCGGCGATGATGCGGTTGCGGGCCGGAAAATGCGCTGCGACCGGGGCGGTGCCCGGAAGGTACTCACTGACCACCGCGCCGCGTTCGGTAATGCGATCGCGCAAACCCTGGTGCCGTTCGGGATAGGCCACATCGGTGCCGGTGCCGACCACCGCCACGGTGATGCCCTCGTGCTGGGCCAGGGCGGCTTCGTGCGCGCTCGCATCCACACCTGCGGCCATGCCACTGATGATGCTCAGCCCTGCGCTTGCCAGGCTGGAGGCGAATGCACGGGTATGGTCGCGCCCGCCAGCGGTGGCCGAGCGGCTGCCGACCACCGCTACGCCCGGGTGCCAGAGCGCATTGGGGTCGCCGTCCACGAACAAGGCCATTGGCGGGTTGGCGATATGGCGCAGCAAGGCAGGGTAATCCGGGTCGTGCCAGCCGATCAGGTGGTGCCCCGGTTGCTCGCACCAGCGCAGCGCTGTGTCCAGCGCACGCGGGTCAGGCGTGCGCAGTAGCGCAGATTGCAGCTCGTCGCAGCCGGCGGAGCGCCACGCAGCAGGCCCGGCTGCCAGCATCTCGGACGCCGATCCGTACGAGGCCAGCAATTTTCGGCGCGGTGGGCTGCGGCCACCTGCCAGCAGCAGGATCAGGAATGCGCGCACGTCGGAAGCAGTCAGGGCCATGCATCCAGGCTAGGCAGTAAACGACGACGGCGCCCTCGGGCGCCGTCGCGTTGATGCATCGGAACTTTCGCCTACTGCGCGTCAGGATGCTTGACGAAATAGCCCAGGCCTGTCGGCTTGACGCTTTCCATCACCAACGCATAGCTGACCTTGTCAAAGGTGCGGAACACCATCGCATGCGAGGCGTACTCGTCGGGCAGGCCGACGGTGGAACCGGAAGGGCCGCTGAAGTCGTCGTCTGTCCGCGAGAAGCGCGAATGCTTGACGCGATCGCTGACGGTGCGACCCTTGCGCCAGATCGAGAACACCGTGCCGTTGTTGATACCTTCGCGGGCGCCGCCGGAGATGGCGATCACATCGCGGGTGCCGCTGACAGTGGAGGCATCGGAGATGGCCAGCACGCGTAGTTCGGTCTGCAGCGCCTGTTCCGACGGCGGATGCGGGATGAACTGCAGGTCGTACGGCTGCGCTTCGACCGCGACGATACGATCGCCGGCCCGCACTTCGCGGCCGCTGTCCTGCAACAGCAGCGTCGCTGCCTTGGAGTTGCCGCCCGCTGCGCTGCGGGTGATGGTGCCAATGTTGACCTGCGCCATCTCATAGCCGAGGAACTCACGGCGCGTGCTCGGCGCGATGAAGCTCTTCCAGATGTTGCCCGAGCCGGCGGTGATGTTACCGGCCGCGTCCAAGTCTTCGTTGTGCTTGGGCAGGCTGAACTTCACGGTCGGACGCACGACAGCAAAGCGCTGGCCCGGCTGTGCGTTTTCCAGACCGACCACATAGGCGACCTGGCCGGTGGTGGCGCGTGAACGCCCGCCTTCCAGACCCACCACGTAAGGCAGTTCGTCGAAGTGGTCGACCACCCGCAGGTTCTTCAGGAACGGCTCGACGTCGGCCAATGGAATGGCATTGATCGGCGCTTCCTGGCGTGGGCCGGGCTGGATCGTGCCTTTGCCGACGCGGTCCAGATAGGCCAGGCTGATCACGTCACCCGGATAGATCAGGTGCGGATTCTGGATTTGCGGATTGGCTTGCCAGATTTCCGGCCACAGCCATGGTTTTTGCAGGAAACGCCCAGCGATGTCCCACAAGGTATCGCCCTTGCGGACCACATAGGTGTCTGGATGCTCGCCCACCGCTTGCGCGGCAGCGTAGGTCGCGACGGTCAACATCGCCGCAGCGACGACCGTACGAAGTCGGATTAACATGAGTACCTTCTTGCCTGATTCCCCAACAGGTCTGCGCACTATAGTCCAGAAACAGGGGCGCCACGCAAGCATTGCGCTAGAATGACACCGTCTTGCCGGCGCCGCGCCGGTGTTCCCAGACGGGTAACCCCATGGCTTTGCTACCAATTCTCGAGTTTCCCGACCCGCGGCTGCGTACCAAGGCCGTGCCGGTTGATGCTGCCGAGCTCACCAGCCCGGCGTTCCAGACGCTGCTGGATGACATGTTCCAGACCATGTACGAGGCGCCTGGCATCGGCCTGGCTGCCAGTCAGGTGGACGTGCACAAGCGTTTCATGGTGATCGACGTCAGCGACGAGAAGAATCTGCCGCAGGTGTTCGTCAACCCGGAAATCGTGAGCAAGCAGGGCGAGCAGCTGTATCAGGAAGGCTGCCTGTCCGTGCCCGGCATCTATGCCGATGTCAGCCGCGCCGATGCGATCACGGTGCGCTATCTCGACCGCCAGGGTCAGCCACAGGAACTGCACACCGATGGCCTGCTGGCCGTCTGCATCCAGCACGAGATGGATCACCTGGATGGCAAGCTGTTCGTGGATTATCTCTCGCCGCTCAAGCGCGAAATGGTGCGCAAGAAGCTGGCCAAACAGCGTAAGCATGTGGCTTGAGGGCGGGATTGGGGAGTCGGGATTGGCAAAAGCGGGTTTTTGCAGTGTTTTGAATCTGCTGGTGTCGAACCCTCGAATGCGAAGTCTGCTGCGATCTGGCTCATGGGCTTTGCCCGCGCATCGCGATACCGGCCAGTCTGCAGACGGATGGTCTTGAAGCTCGGGATTCGGGATTGGATAAGGCATTGCCGTCGCAGGCATCGAATTGCCGGCCGCGATTCCCGCCTTGCGCTCGATGGCGACGGGCAACGCCGGTTCTGGCGCCAAGTTTCCAAATCCCCCCACAAATCTGCTCCTACCTCTTAGCTCCACGCCATTCTCGCCCCCGGGCAGCACACCTGCCGTTGCGACTCCCCACTCCCGAATGCCGAATTCCAGCCCTATGAGAATCATCTTTGCCGGTACGCCGGATTTCGCTGTCTCTTCGTTGCGCGCTGCCGCGCAGCGGCATGAGGTGGTGGCGGTGTATACCCAGCCGGATCGGCCCGCCGGGCGCGGCCGCGGGTTGACGCCTTCGCCGGTCAAGATCGAGGCAATTGCGCGCGGCATTCCGGTGTTCCAGCCGCAGACGCTGCGTTCGCCCGAAGCGCTGGCCACGCTGCGTTCGCTCAATGCAGACTTGATGGTGGTGGTGGCCTACGGATTGATCCTGCCCAAGGCGGTGCTGGCTGCGCCGACCCACGGCTGCTGGAACGTGCATGCCTCGCTGCTGCCGCGCTGGCGCGGCGCGGCGCCGATCCAGCGCGCGATCGAGGCTGGCGATACCGAAACCGGTGTCTGCCTGATGCAGATGGAAGCCGGTTTGGATACCGGCCCGGTGCTGCTGTCGCAGCGCATCGAGATCGGCGAGCAGGAAACCGGCGGTCAGCTGCACGACCGTCTGGCCGCGCTGGGTGCGCAGGTGTTGTCCGACGGCCTGGGCCTGTTGCGCGCCGGCATCCGCCCGGTGGCGCAATCGCAGCCGGCCGAAGGCGTGACCTACGCGCACAAACTGGACAAGGCGCAGGCGCGGTTGGATTGGGCGCAGCCGGCGCAGGAACTGGCGCGGCGCGTGCGCGCATTCAACCCGTGGCCGGTGGCCGAGGCGATCCTGGCTGGTGAACGCGTGCGCCTGCATGGCGCAGTGGCGTTGGAGCTGGCGCATCAGCAGCCGCCCGGCACCCTGCTGGCGGCCAGCAAGCAGGGCATCGATATCGCCTGCGGCGAAGGTGCACTGCGGGTGCGCGTGCTCCAGCGCGAAGGTGGCAAGGCGATCACCGCCGCCGATTACCTCAACGCGCGGCGCGACCTGCCGGCGCTGCGCTGATGTCGGCCGACACCGCAACCGCTGGCGTTGCCTCGCGCCTGGCAGCCGCACGCGTGCTGACAGCGGTGTTCGATCAGGGCCGCTCGCTGAAAACCGAGCTGGCCGCGACGCTGCCCGGGATCGGTGATCCGCGCGACCGCGCACTGGTGGAGGCGATCTGCTTTGCGGTCATCCGCTGCCGCCCGGCGTATGACGTCGCGCTGCGGCAATGGCTGGAGCGCCCGTTGCCGCCCCGCGATGCCGAACTCAAGGCGCTGCTGATGGTCGGCTTCGCCCAGCTCGATGTGCTGCAACTGCCCGCGCACGCCGCGTTGTCGGCCACCGTGGATGCATGCCGCGCGCTGGGGCGGCCGCGTCAGGCCGGCATGGTCAATGCGATTTTGCGGCGCGCCCAGCGCGAAGGATTTCCGGCGGTATCGGATGATGCCGGCTGGCCGTCGTGGCTGCGCAAGCAGTTGCGCGCCGACTGGAGCGATCGTGCCGAAGGGATTTTTACCGCGAGTGCGCAGATGGCACCGATGTGGCTGCGCGTGCAGCGTTCGCGCATCGACCCGGCTGCCTATGTCGCACGACTTGTCGAATTGGGCATTCGTGCACACACCGATGCGGTGTTGCCGGATGCGGTGCGCTTGCACAGCGCAGTGCCGGTGAGCCAGTTGCCAGGCTTTGCCGAAGGCGATGTTTCGGTGCAAGACGGCTCTGCGCAGCAGGTGGCCGATGCGCTGACGTTGGCGCCGTCGGCACGCGTGCTCGATGCTTGCGCCGCACCAGGCGGCAAGGCGGCGCATCTGCTGGAGCGTTATCCCGGGTTGCAGCTTACTGCGCTGGATGTGGACGCGCGCCGCCTGGAGCGCGTGCAGCAGACCTTGCAGCGTACCGTGCCAAACGCCCGGGTCGCCTTGCATGCGGCCGATGCTGCAGACACGGATGCGTGGTGGGATGGCCAGCCGTTCGATGCGGTGCTGCTGGACGCGCCGTGTTCGGCCACCGGCGTGGTGCGCCGTCAACCGGATGTGCTGTTGCACCGGCGTGCCGACGATATCGATGCGTTGTGTGCGCTGCAGGCGCGGCTGCTGGATGCGACTTGGCGCACGCTGCGCCAAGGTGGGCAGTTGCTGTACACCACCTGCTCGCTGTTGGCGCGCGAGAACCAGACCCAGGTCGAGGCATTCCTGCAACGCACCGCCGACGCACAGGCGCAGCCCTTGGGTGCGCAGTTCGGGCATGCGGCCGGCCCCGGACGTCAGCGGTTTCCAGGCGAGCAGCACTGCGACGGATTCTTCTACGCGCTTTTGCTAAAAGCCCCCTGATCGCGCGCTGAGCTCAGCGCTCCACCCTCTGCGTCCGACTGCGGCCCAACATGCTCAAGAACCGCGCTTCCACCGATGTCTGGTTGCTGGCCATCACCGCCGTGCTGGTGATCGGCGCGGGCTTGGGCTTGCGTGACCCGTGGCCGGCGGACGAGCCGCGCTTTGCGCTGGTCGCCAAGCAGATGGTGGTGAGCGGCGACTGGTTGTTCCCGCATCGCGGCAACGAGCTGTATTCGGACAAGCCGCCGATGCTGATGTGGCTGCAGGCGTTGTTCTACACGCTGCTGGGCAACTGGCGGGTGGCGTTTTTGCTGCCCTCGTTGCTCGCCGCGTTGGGCACGCTGGCCTGCGTCTACGATCTGGGCCGGCGGCTGTGGACACGCCGCGTCGGGGTTTATGCGGCCTGGATGCTGCTGTTTACGCTGCACTTCACCTTTCAGGCCAAGAAAGCGCAGATCGATCCGCTGGTGGTGTTCTGGATCACCCTGGCCAATTACGGCTTGCTGCGCCATCTGCTGATGGGTCCGGCCTGGCGCTGGTGGACGCTGGGCTGGTTCGCCGCCGGCTTGGGCGTGATCACCAAGGGCGTGGGCATCATCGCGCTGCTGATGCTGATCCCGGCCGGGATTGCCGCAGCGCGTGGCTGGCCGGGCGTGCGCGTGCATGTGCGCGACCGGCGCTTTTGGTTGGGGCCGCTGTTCTTCTTCGTGGCGATCCTGCTGTGGTTCGTGCCGATGATGGTGACCGCGCTCACCGCCGGCCAGCCCGAATACCGCGTGTATCTCAACGACATCCTGCTGCGCCAGACCGCCAAGCGCTACGCCAGCTCCTGGGATCATGCGCAGCCGGTCTGGTACCACCTGCAAAGCATGGCCACGATGTGGTTGCCGACCATCCTGCTGCTGCCGTGGGCGATTCCAGCGTGGAGGCGCCGGCTCAAGCGGCGCGATCCGCGCTATTTGCTGCCGCTGGCCTGGTGGCTGCTGGTGCTGGTGTTCTTCACCATTCCCAGCGGCAAGCGCGATGTGTACATCCTGCCGGCGCTGCCGATGTTCTGCCTGGCGCTGGCGCCGTTGGTGCCAGGCCTGCTGCGCCGGGCTGGTGTGCAGCGGCTGCTGTTCGGGTTCGGGTTGCTGCTGGCGCTGGTGTTCAGTGCGGGTGGCGCGGCGATGCTGATCGGGCACCCGGGTTTTGAGCAGAAGATCATGGACAGCCGCGGGGTCGGCAGCGAAGCCACCGACCCTCTCGGCTGGCTGCTGCTCGCGGTAGGCACCTGGGGCATCGCCAGCCTGCTGCTGATGCGCGTGCGTCGCTCCGCGTTTGCGGTGGTCTCGCTGCTGGGCGCGTGGTGGGTGGCGTTCGGCCTGGTCTGCTACCCCATCTTCAACGATTCCAGTTCGGCCGGAGCGGTGATGCGCGAGGCCGGGCGCCGCATCGGCCCGGATGCGCAACTCGGGCTGGTGGCGTGGAAGGAGCAGAACCTGCTGATGGCCGATCGCCCGGCGCAGACCTTCGGCTTCAAGGTGCCATGGGAAACCCAATTGCAGCGCGGCGTGGCCTGGCAGGCAGAACAACCCGGCCAGCGCTGGCTGATGGCGCAAGAGACCGCATTGCTGGCCTGCGTGGATCGCAGCCGCAGCCAGTTGGTGGGCGTGGCTAACCGCCGGCGCTGGTGGCTGGTGCCGGCCGATGCGGTGCGCGGCGACTGCGTGGCCAGCTCCAGCGAGCGTGCGGTGGAAGCGAAAGAGCAGGGCAACCTGGACACCGAATGAGCCAGCGGACCCCACAGGCACGCGCACGTGCCAGGCGCCAGCGGCGCGGTGACCATGCAGCGGTCAGTGGCTGTCTAGCAGGGATTCATGCGCCGCATCGTTAGCTTGGCCGGCGTTGCCGATGCCCGGCCCTGCGTTGCCTCCCTTTTCCCACCGATCTTTAGATGAATACTTCGCACACCTAGCCCGCATCTCTTTCGCCGTCTGCCCCGATCACATCGCGGGCAGGCGTGCGTATTGCCGAGCTGGGAGTGTTCGCATGCCCGGCCCTGCGTTGCCTCCCTTTTCCCACCGATCTTTAGATGAATTCTTCGCACACCCAGCCCGCATCTCTTTCGCCGTCTGCCCCGATCACATCGCGGGCAGGCGTGCGTATTGCCGAGCTGGGCGTGTTCGCATTGACCGCGCTGGTTGTCAGCATGCCGAGCGGGCTGCTGCCGTTTGGCCTGTGCCTGTTGCTTGGTTCGCTGGTGGGCTGGCGCAGCCTGCGTCAGGGCATTGCTGCGCGCGAGTGGTCGTTGCGCGTGGCGGGCTGGCTGACGGTGGCGGTGATTGCAATGTCGCTGCTGTCGATCGCCTTGTTCGAACACGGGCTGCGCGATGTGGGCAACCGATCACGCTTCCTGGTGCTGCCATGGGCGGCGCTGTGGGCGTATGCATTGCAGCCGCGCCAAGTCTGGCTATGGCGCGGTGCCCTGGCTGGTGTGTTCGCGGCGATGTTGATTGCGCTGCTGCAGGTGATGAACGGTGCCGACCGCGCCGAAGGCTTCACCAACGCCATTGTGTTTGCCGACATCGCGCTGATGTTGCTCGTGGTGGCGGTGTTCTGCCGCCCGGACGGCAATGTGCGTTGGCTGGTGAGCGCGGCGGTGGCCACCGTGGTGGTGGTCGTGCTCAGCGGCAGCCGTGGGGTGTTGTTGTCACTGCTGGCGACGCTGGGCGTGCTGATCTGGGGTGCACCCTGGCATAGCGCGCGTGCGCGCTTGCTGACCTTCATCGGCGGCGCGGTGCTGGCGGTGGGCGTTGCGCTCAGCGTGCCGGCCCTGACCGACCAGATGCGCCTGGGCGAATTGCAGAGCGACCTGCAACGTTACGAAGTGGGCGACACCGATTCGTCGGCCGGTGCCCGCATCGAACGCCTGCATGTGGCTTGGGATACCGTAAAGGCGCATCCGTTGACGGGTGTGGGCGTTGGTCGTTTCGACGATGCGATGCACGACCTGCCGGCCTGTGCCGCCAACCCGGCGTTGTTTCGTTGCCAGTTGGGACATGCGCACAACGATTTGGCCGAATGGGCAGCTACCCAGGGCGTGCCCGGCCTGTTGCTGCTGCTTGCCGTCTATGGTGTGCCGCTGTGGATCTTCGTGCGGCTGCATCGGCGCAGTGGGCAGAAGCAGTTCCGTGGCCCGGCTGCGGCCGGGGTCATGCTCGTGATCAGTTATGCGTTGTGCGGGCTGACTCAATCGATGTTTGCGCACCAAGTGGCGGCGAGCTTTTACACGGCCATGGTCGGCGTGTTGGTGGGGCTGGCAGCGCGTCAGGCGCAGCAGGCCGAGTCAGGTGTGACGAGCACCCGGTAGCGACGGGTGATCCACCGGCTGCATGTGGCGCACTTGCCCGCAGCGTGCGCATTGAGTGGCCGATCAAATACCTGCGCAGAAGCAGAATGTGCAGCCGTTGCTGGAATCGGCGCGTGTCACTTGGACATGTCGGCTTCTAGCAGCGTTCGCGCCATGTGTAGTTGCTTTACGGCTGCTTTCGACGTTTTTATCCGAACTTACTCGCTGCGATGATCCGGCGGGCGCGGTGGATCCTGCACCGGCTGGTTGTGCTGCAGCAACCACAGCATGATGGTCTTCTGACGCACGTAGTTGGCGCGCACGTAGGCGTAGATCAGCCCGTGCCAGCCATCGCGAAAACCGCCGCGCAACAGATAGCCGCGCCAGAAGCGCCAGGCCGGTGCCAGCACCAGCTTGCTCCAGGTGGCGCGTTTGCCGCGTGCGTGTTCGTGTTCGGCCATCATCTGCGCGTAGCGCTGGGTTTTGGCGAGTTGCTGCATCAGCGATCGGTACGGGTAATGGATCAGATCGCCCGCCAGCGTCGCCACCGCGCCATCCACGCTGGCCGCTTCGTGGATCTCGCGCTTGCCGCGCCAGCCACCACGGCGACGATCGAACAAGCGCAGCACTCGGTCCGGATACGCGTTGCCGTGGCGCAGGAAGCGGCCGAAGTAGTCGGACAAGCGTGCGAAGCGGTAGCCGGCCGCCGTGACGAACCCAGCATCGCGTGTAGCGATGATCGAGGCGCGCAAGTCATCGCTGACGCGTTCGTCGGCGTCCAGACACAACACCCAGTCGTGGCTGGCCTGTGCCACGCAGAACGCTTTCTGGCTGCGGTAGCCATCGAAAGCGCGTTGCAGCACGCGCGCGCCGTGTGCGCTGGCGATGGCAGCGGTGGCATCGGTGGAGCCGGAGTCCACCACCACGATCTCGTCGCAGAACGCCAGCGAGGTCAAACAGTCGCGTAGGCGATCGGCCTCGTTGAACGCGATAATGCAGGCCGAAATGCGAGGCCGTTCGTCGGGTGCGGTCGAAGAGGACATGTGATGGCCGATTACCTGCTGTTCGCAACGGAGCGTTACGCGTTGCCTATTCTGGCGCCATTGGCGCAGGCATTACAGGCCTCCGGGCACGCGGTGTCGGCTTGGTTCGAAGGTGGCGCGCGCGGGCTGGCGCTGCCGGGCGTGCGCGAGGTCGGCCTGCGCGAGGCGCTGGCCTTGCGTCCGCGCGCGGTATTCAGCGCGGCCAACTGGGTGCCGCCGTTCGTGTCGGGCGCCAAAGTGCAGCTGTTCCACGGCTTCAATGTGCAAAAGCGCGAGGACAATCGCGGTCATTTCCGCGTGCGCGGTTTGTTCGATCTGTATTGCACGCAAGGTCCGGCCACCACCGCGCCGTTCCGCGCACTGGCGCAGCGCGAAGGGCATTTTGCGGTGGTGGAAACCGGCTGGCCCAAGCTCGATCCGGTGTTTCGCGACGATGGTGGCCGCAGCGCCGGCTTGCGCGCTCGAGCCGCTGGCCGCCCGGTGATCCTGTTCGGTTCCACCTTTACCGAGCGGCTGAGCGCGGCGCCTGCGCTCTATGAGGAGATTGCCGCCGATATCGCGCGCGGCGCGCATTACTGGCTGCTGACCTTGCACCCGAAGTGCGCGCCGGAGTTGTTCGATCGCTATCGCGCGCTGGCGGGAGCCAACGCACGCTTCATCGAGCCCGAAGACGTCATGGCGGCGCAGCGCGCGGCCGACGTGTTGGTCTCGGATACCTCATCGATCGTGTCCGAGTTCGTGGTGCAGCACAAACCGGTGGTGACCTTTCGCAATCGCGTGCCGCAGCCGCACATGCTCGACTTCCAACAGGCCCAGCAGTTGCCGCAACAGCTGACGCGCGCGCTGGCCCCGGATGCGGCATTGCGCAGTGCACTTGCCAGCTACGCCGATGCGATCCACCCGTATCGCGACGGGCATTCCTCCGAGCGGGTGATTGCCGCCACCGAGGATTTCATTGTCGGCAAGCTCGGCGAACTGCGGCGCAAACCGCTGGGCGCGGTGTGGCGCGGGCTGCAGATCCGTCGTGAGTTGGGCTACTGGGGGCCGGCGCAACGCTGAGCGCAGCTACCCAACCGACTGCGCGGCCGCCAGGCGAGTGCGGCCCGTCCTCAGTGCGGCACATACCACGCGTACACTGCGGTTGCTCCGCGCCGTCGCATCCGCCTGACGATCGCTGGCTACGTGTTGAGAGCCGCTCCAAGCTTCATCAGCCGTAACCAGCGCGGCGATGGTTGCCGGCAACGCATTGCCGCAGCTGATCGCCGTCATTGATCAGGTCACCGACCCGAGTGCCAATGTCAATCAGCACAACTGCTGATGGCCGGTGCTGATCAGCGCCATGACTGATCGCTGTTGCTGATCACCAGCGCAACTTGCGCCGCGCCAACGCGGCACCGAGTTGCGCCTGCAACGCCTGCGCTTGGGCAAACGGCACAAACCGCAGCCGCAGCGCCGGACCGGTTGCACTCGCGCCGGCTGTATCCAGCCACAGCGTGGCAGTGCCGGACAGCCGGTCCAGCGGCGAGCGTTGCAGTTGCAGCGCCTGCAGCTTGTCCAGCTCGGCCAGTCGCCACCAGCGCTTCCACCAGCCACCGCGCACCGCAACGTAACGCGCATCCATCGCATACGCCATGCGTTGCACCTGGCGCTGCGCTTTGAAGGCGCTCCACGGCAGCCATGCCAGCAACCATAAGGCCTGGCTGCCGAACTGCCATGCCAGGCCTCCCACCAGCGGCAGCAGCACGAGCGCCGTGGGCAGACTCAATCGCCACCAGCAATGCGTGGCGATCGACTGCCACTGCGCCGGCGGCCATGCGATACCGGGCAGCAGGCGCTGCAGCAAGGCATCGCAGTGCTGCGGGTCGGCAATGGGTGCGAGTTCCTTCAGTGCGCTGCCTTCGTTATCGCCTCTGCCGGCCACGGCGGTGTCCACCCGCAACTGGCGGCGTCCGAACAAACGATGCAGCAGGCCTTCGTACAGCGTCCACGACTGGATCCGCCGCAAGGCCACGCTGCTGCGGATCCGCGTCAGCAGCCCGCGCTCCACGGTGAGGCGGCGCTCGGATTCGCTTAGATGAAAGCCGTGGTACTGCGTCACCGCCAGGGCCACCGACAGCGCGCGCATCGCCGCAAGCACGGCAAGCGTGGCGATCAGCACCAGCGTTGCCGTGACCGCGACGCCGGGATGCGTCTGGCTGACGTAGCGGTACGCCAGCTCGCCGTTGTGCTCGACGAAGTTGGACACCGTGCGGCGCGGAATCATCAGGTAAATCACGCCGAAGCTGGCCGCCGCCACCACCATGCCGCGATTGGAGATCAGCCCCAGCCGGATCACTTCGTTCATCGACAGGCGCAGCAGACTGCCGCTGTCTTCGTCGATGTGCGCTGCCTGGACATCTGCGTCCGTCACGCGGCGACGGATCAGATCTTCCAGCGCCAGAGCCTGATCCAGCCGCAGCACGCGCATTTCCGCTTCCGGCTTGTGCCCGCCAGCCGATTCCAGGCGGACCTCGGCCACGCCGGCCAGGCGGTGCAGCAGCGATTGATGCACCACCACGTTATGGATGCGCGCAAACGGAATATCACGCCGGCTGCGTTCCAGCAGACCACTTCGAATCGCCACGCCATCGCTGCCGATCCGGTAGCGGTAGGTGAAGTAACGCAGCACCGAAATCGCCACCAGCACCGCGATCACCACGCCAGTGGCGATCTGGTCGGCAAAATCGCTACTGCCGTCGCGGCTGCCAAACAGCACCAGTGCGGCGAGCGGAATCAGGAACTGACGGATCTGCTGAAGCAACACGAACACCCACGACAACGGATGCAGGCGCTGCTCGTCGTTGCCGGGATGTTCGATGGCGCTCATAGCGCGTCGTCGTCGTGATCGAGCTGTCGCGCCAGGCGATCACGCAGGCGTTCGGCATCGTCCTGATCCAGCCCCGACAGCGCCACGGCATTGAGCCGGCTGCCGGCGGTATGCACCACCAGCGTGGTCAGGCGGGTCGCGCGTTCGATCGGCCCGCGACGCAGATCCACGTGCTGCACGCGCGAGATCGGAACGCGCGTATCGCTTTGCCACAGATGGCCGCGCTGTAGCGCCAAGCCATACTGATCGAGTTTCCAATGCGTTAGCCGATGCCGTTTGACAGCAAACCAGGCACCCAGCAGGGCGATGGCCACGGTTACGCCCAGCACCGCCGGCCACTGATGCCAAGCGTGCAGCCAGACAACCGTCACGCCGCCTGCGATCAGGCCCGCACATCCGCCGCCGAGCGCACCGTTGACCGCCGCCACATACGCACCGCGGCGCGGCAGCGACTGCCACTGGCTGTGGTTCACGGCTGGCGCTTCTGGCGAAGCAGGCGCGACGATGACGTCGGGGTGCGGCGGTGGAGCGTCGTGCACGAGGCGAGCCTGCAGAAGCGGTTCGCAAGCATAGCCGGCCGCCGAGTGCAGGCGCATCCGGCGCCGGGCGCGCTATTGCGCAGCCAGGATCAACGCATCCACATCCAGCGCATGGCCTGCGCGTGCAGCCTTGGTGCGTAGGTACTGCTCGTTTTCGGCGGTAATGTCGCCGGTGATCGCGATGCGATCTTCGACCGCAATGCCGGCTGCGCGCAGGCGCTCGGCCTTGGCCGGGTTATTGGTCAACAGCCGGATCCGGCCAATGCCCAGCCCGCGCAGCATCGCCACCGCACTGCCGTAGCGGCGCTCGTCTGGGCCGAAGCCCAGCTGCGCGTCGGCATCGATCGTGTCCAGGCCGGCATGCTGGTAGCCGTAGGCACGCATCTTCGCGGCGATGCCGGTGCCGCGGCCTTCCTGATCCAGGTACAGCAGCACGCCGCCACCGAGTTCTTTCAGCTTGGCCAGGCCGTGTCGCAGCTGGTCGCCGCAATCGCATTTGAGCGAGCCGAACAGGTCGCCGGTGAGGCACGACGAATGCACACGCACCGGCACGGCACTCGTGAGGTCTGGCTGGCCGACCACGATGGCTACCTGGTCGCGCTGCGCCACTCCGCCGCGGAACACCACAAATTCGCTCATGCCCAGGCCGCGTAGCGGCACCGGGGTGCGGGTCACCAACTCGTAACCGGCCGCTGCGGAGGTGGCGCAGCCGCGGCTCAAATCGTCCAGCGCCAGCGACTGGCAGCCCGCGAACGCAGCATGGTCGTGCACATCGCGCAGTTCTACCGCCAGCAGTGCCGGCAGCAGCAAGCCTAGCCGCGCGATCTCCGCGCCGCCGGCATCCAGCGCATCGCCGGCCGTCCATTGCGTGGGCACCGGGGTGTCGCGCAGGTAGGCCAGCGCGGCGAGCTGGTCGTAGCTGTGATCGACCAAGCCCACGCGCGCACCCTGCGGCGCGCTCAGGCCCAGCACCTGGGCGCGGGTGGGCGTCACGAACAGATAGTGGCGCCCCTGCGCGGCGCGGGCGAAGGCGGCGTACGACTGCGCGGTGCTGCTGTCCAATGCCAGCACCGCACGCGCCTGACCGTGCGCCGCCGTCAGCAGCACCGGGCGCCCGGCACGCAGCTCGGAAGCGGCGCGCTCACAGCGGATCGCCGCCGGATCGCCGAAGGCCTGTGCGCTGGGGGAGGGGACGGGGCTGCTCATGCACGACTCCAGATGGGGATTGCCACGGCCGCTTCAAGGCGGGCGCCGCCGCGGTCACTGCATGATCGCGTCTGTCCATTGTCGCGCGCCTGGCAACAGGCAGTCGCCACGACCGGGTAGAACGCTGCATCCAGCCGCTGCCGATTGAGTGGCGCGCCATGTGCCGATTGGTTGCCTGCGGCCCGCGTTGTTCAGCGCCTGGCAATGCTTTCTAATCGGGCGACCTCCATGTTCGTCGGGCACCATGCACATTGTCGATTGCAGCCAAGCGCGCCACGCCAGCGCCATTCTGGACATCTTCAACGAAGCCATCGCCAATTCCACTGCGCTGTACGACTACCGGCCACGGCCACCGGAGAGCATGGTCGGCTGGTTCGCCACCAAGCAGGCGGGCGGCTTTCCGGTGATTGGCGTGGAGGACGTTGACGGCACCCTGATGGGCTTTGCCAGCTACGGCACCTTCCGCGCCTGGCCGGCGTTCAAGTACAGCGTCGAGCACTCGATCTATGTGCACCGCGACCATCGCGGTAAAGGCCTGGGGCGCCTGCTGCTGCAAGCCTTGATCGCGGCGGCGCAAGCGCGCGGCGTGCATGTGCTGGTGGGCGGCATCGATGCCAACAATCAGGTCAGCATCGCCTTGCACGAACAGTTCGGCTTCACCCATGCCGGCACCGTGCGCGAAGCCGGTTTCAAGTTCGGGCGCTGGCTGGATCTGGCGTTTTATCAACGCATTTTGGCCACGCCTGCCGATCCGCACGACGACTGAGTGCGATGCGGGCACCGCGCGACACGGTTCGGTTGCGCTGCGCCAGTCGCACTGCGCTGGCCGGATGGTCCGCTGGCATGACGAACAGTGCGGTTGCGCGGTTGCGCGGTCGCACGGAGGTACTGAAGGGGTGGAACGCAAACGCACCAGGCGTGATTGGGGCGCGCTGCATCTTGCGTTGCCGGCATCCACGCCAGCAGCGACCAAGTGGTCGAGCCGCAACGTGAAACACCTGGCGGACCAAAGGACCAGCCTTGCGAGCCGCCGCCGCGCTCGCTTGACAGGTCGCGCTGCAGATGCCGCCCGTCGCTAATGCGGATGCCGCTCGGTCGCATACGGATTGGCCTCGCCGCTGCCCGGCGGGCGCAGGGTGTAGCGCTTGTAGGTCCACTGATATTGCGCCGGGTCGCGCCGGGCAATCTGTTCGATGCCGGCGTTGAGCGCGCTGGCCGCACGTGCCGGATCCGCATTGGCCACCGCGGGGTCGGCCGATTGCACATGCAGTGCGAACTGCAGATCGTCGCCGGCGCGCTCGCACCAGCCGTACAGCACGATCGCCCCGGTCCGCTCGGCCAGCCGGTTGACCAAGGTCATGGTCAAGGCCGGAATGCCGAAGAACGGTGCGAACACGCCATCGCCCATCTTCGGTTGCTGGTCGGGCAGGATGCCGACCGCGCCGCCGTCCTTGAGTACCTTGAACAACTGCCGCACCGCCGGCCCTTCGGCGCGTACCTGGCGCACGTTGTCGCCGCCGCGTGCCAACTGCAGGAAACCGTCCACCGCCTCGGACTCCGGCGGCCGGT
This sequence comes from Xanthomonas vasicola, assembly GCF_000772705.2. Classification (GTDB taxonomy): domain Bacteria; phylum Pseudomonadota; class Gammaproteobacteria; order Xanthomonadales; family Xanthomonadaceae; genus Xanthomonas; species Xanthomonas vasicola. The sequence goes on along the minus strand of NZ_JSBW02000067.1, from coordinate 5,520 downwards.
AGACAATGGCGATGGGCCCGCGTTCGGACAGCCACTGGTTGAGCAGTTCCCAGTTGCCGAAGTGCGGCGCCGCCACGATGACCCCGCGCCCGGAGGCCAGCGCGGCGTCGTAGAGTTCCTGGCCGTTGCGTTGCAGGCGGGCCAGATTCTCCGCCGGCGGGCGGGTCCAGGTGCGCAGCACTTCCAGCGTCTGCCGCGCGGTCGATTGCAGGACCTGCGCATGCAAGCGCGCGCGCTGCCCGGCGCTCAGTTCCGGATACGCCAGCTCCAGATTGCGGCGCGCCACGCGTGACTCGCGTGCGTTGAGCTTGCCCCAGCTCCAGGCCAGCGTGTCGGCCACGCGCTTGAGCAACGGCCACGGCAAACGTCCCACGGTGGCGGCGGTGGCATACAACAGGCGAGCGCGAACATCAGGTGTCATCGGCGCAATTCTAAACAGCGCAGACCGCGAAGGCCCGCGCGTGACAGTGCCGGCAGCGCTGGGCATGCTGCGCGGCACAGTTTGCCGCCCGAGAATGCCCATGCTTGCACTGATCCAGCGCGTCATCCGCGCCAGCGTCACGGTCGATGACCAGATCGTCGGGCAGATCGGCCCCGGGCTGCTGGCGCTGGTCGGCGTGGAGCCCGGCGACACCGATGCGCAGATCCGGCGCCTGGCCGAGCGCCTGCTCAGCTACCGCGTCTTCGGCGACGACGCCGGCAAGATGAATCACTCACTCACCGATACCGGCGGCGGCCTGCTGCTGGTAAGCCAGTTCACCCTGGCCGCTGACACCAGTTCCGGAAATCGCCCAGGCTTCAGCACCGCGGCGCCGCCCGAAGAGGCTGAACGGGCGTTCAATCAATTAGTGGGCATTTGTCGCGAAAAACACCGCGGCGGGGTGGAAACGGGGCGCTTCGGTGCCCATATGGTTGTCGACCTGGTCAACGATGGCCCGGTGACTTTCCTTCTCAGACCCTAGATACAACACGTCCACCAGCGGTCCCGTCTTGAATCCGGCAGACCGGGCTTCACGCTGGTATAATGCTAGGTTCTCTTTCCAATCTCAAAGCCGGTGGCGCGAGCACTCATGGCCAACGAACGTCCTGCCCAGCAATCCGACATCAAGCTACTGATCAGCAAGGGCCTGGAACAGGGCTATCTGACCTATGCCGAAGTCAATGACCATCTGCCCGACGACCTCGTCGACCCGGAGCAGATCGAAGACATCATCAGCATGATCAACGGCATGGGCATCGATGTCCATGAAGTTGCACCCGATGCCGAAACCCTGTTGCTCAACGATGGCAACACCGGCAACCGCGAGGTTGACGACACCGCAGCCGAAGAAGCTGCCGCCGCGCTGACTGCGCTCGACACCGAAGGTGGCCGTACCACCGACCCGGTGCGCATGTATATGCGCGAAATGGGCACGGTCGAGCTGCTGACCCGCGAAGGCGAAATCGCCATCGCCAAGCGCATCGAAGAAGGCCTGAGCCAGGTCCAGGCAGCACTGGGCGTGTTCCCGCTGTCGACCGAAATGCTGCTCGCCGATTACGAAGCGCATAAGGAAGGCAAGAAGCGTCTGGCCGAGATCGTGGTGGGCTTCAACGACCTGATCGAAGAAGCCGACGCCGCTGCCGCCGCGCTGGCTGCCGCTGGCCCCGTCGCTGTCGACGAGGACGCGGTGGATGAAGACGACGACGAAGATGGCGATGACGACGCTGCCGAAGAAGAGGCCGGCCCGACCGGTCCGGACCCGGTGGAAGTCGCCACGCGCATGGAGAACCTGGCCAACGAATACGCCAAGTTCAAGAAGGTCTATGCCAAGAACGGCGCCGAGCACAAGCTGGTGGTCAAGGCGCGCGAAGACATGGCCGCCATTTTCACCACGCTCAAGTTGCCGCTGCCGCTGACCGACGCGCTGGTCACCCAGCTGCGTGGCGTGGTCAACGGCATCAAGGACCACGAGCGCAAGGTGCTGCACCTGGCCACCACCGTGGCCCGTATGCCGCGCAAGGATTTCATCCGCTCCTGGGAAGGCAATCAGACCAACCTGGAATGGGTGGAAGACGCACTCAAGCGCAAGCAGAAGTGGTCGTCGGCGCTGCGCGACGTCAAGGATCAGATCATCTCCGAGCAGCAGGGCTCGATGGAAATGGAGAAGTCCAGCTATCTGACGCTGGGCGAGATCAAAGAGATCAGCCGTGCGATGGCCTATGGCGAAGCCAAGGCGCGCAAGGCCAAGAAGGAAATGGTCGAAGCCAACCTGCGTCTGGTCATCTCGATTGCCAAGAAGTACACCAACCGCGGCCTGCAGTTCCTCGATCTGATCCAGGAAGGCAACATCGGCCTGATGAAGGCCGTGGACAAGTTCGAATATCGTCGCGGTTACAAGTTCTCGACATATGCAACGTGGTGGATCCGTCAGGCCATCACCCGTTCGATCGCCGATCAGGCGCGCACCATCCGTATTCCGGTGCACATGATCGAAACGATCAACAAGTTGAACCGCATTTCCCGCCAGATGCTTCAGCAGTTCGGCCGCGAGGCGACGCCGGAGGAACTGGCCAAGGAAATGGACATGCCCGAGGACAAGATCCGCAAGGTGATGAAAATCGCCAAGGAGCCGATCTCGATGGAAACCCCGATCGGCGACGACGAGGATTCGCATCTGGGCGACTTCATCGAGGACACCAATGTGGAGTCGCCGATCGACAACACCACCAACATCAATCTCTCCGAGACGGTGCGTGACGTGTTGGCCGGCCTCACCCCGCGCGAGGCGAAGGTGCTGCGGATGCGCTTCGGTATCGACATGAACACCGATCACACGCTGGAAGAGGTCGGTAAGCAGTTCGACGTCACCCGCGAGCGGATCCGTCAGATAGAGGCCAAGGCGTTGCGCAAGCTGCGTCACCCGAGCCGTTCGGAACAGCTGCGCTCGTTCCTGGATATCGACTGATGCCTCAGTCGTAACCGTGCAGTGATCACACAGCAGCCCCGCTCATGCGGGGCTGCTGCATTGTGGCGTGGGCAGTTGGCTATGCTTGCCCTATGGCGGCATGAGGCTTGGAAGACGCTGCGCGCTGTGAACGGCGCGCTGATGCGTTCACGCAGCGGCGACGAAGCCACACGGCCACGCAACATTAAACAGATGTTTCTGCAAACCTCACGTCGCGTTCTGACCGTGACTTCTAAGTTGGCGGACGAATGGAAACGGGATCGTCTTATGAGTAGGCAAAGCCGCTTCGAAACAACCACGTACCGCGAACACGAGGTCCGCGTACGCGTCGAGCAGGCTTCCCCGGATGCCAAGTGGACGCTGTGGGTGGATGTGTACGCGCTCGGCGGCAAGCGCCAACCGCGCATTGCCGGTAACGGGCCAGGTTATGGGACGTACCAGGAGGCGATCGCGCACGGGTTTCGTGCGGGCCGGCAGTTGATCGATGGGCAGTTTGAGACCGCCGATGCGTAATGGGCTGGGATTGGGAGTAGGGGGCGGGATTGGTGATTCGGGATCGGTAGGTTCTGCTGGTTGCTTCTAGGTACCGCCTTTCTAGGGCCACCCCGCGCTTTGTTGCGATCATCGCGTCCGCTGCTACAGCGTGCTGATTGTCACGCTGCGATTGACCGCCAACATTGTGTTCATTGCCATGCTTGCGCTAACGGTGACGCACATATGGCGCTGCGATCGACTGCTAACTAAACCAGCTTCGGCATCACCAAGCTCCACACCATGCGGTAATCTGCTCGGGTGCATCGGTCCGTCAAAGGCGTTTGTAGAGCGGCGGCGGGACGTAACTCTTAAATATGATTCTCAAAGCCCAGCCGCCGCTGGGCTTTTTCGTTGTGGTTACCGATACACGATCTTGCAGCTATAGACGCTTGAATCGTTGTAGGTACACGCCGCCCAGCAGACAGGGTGACGCGTAGACAGGTAAACTTTCGCGTCCGCTGCACGGCCCGACATGCTCGCCATCTCGCTGCCAGACACACGGGCCTATAGCTCAACGGTTAGAGCAGAGGACTCATAATCCTTTGGTTCCAGGTTCGAATCCTGGTGGGCCCACCATGAAATCAAAGGCTTAGCTCACGCCAGGCGCCTTGATTCGAGGCTGCCGGGAAAATTAGCGGCGCTTTGGCGGTTTTACCACCGGCAGTGCATGGTCATAGCGGCCTGTCATTGCTGCTGTCACATGCCCTGCAGCGTCTTGTTTGTCGCCCCGGTTACCCACTGTGTCGGTAATGCCGCGATGCTTGAGGCCGTGTAGCGAAAAGCGCTCCTGCTTCGAAATGATCCCGTCTGTCATTGCAAGTGTGATGAATCGCTGCCAGGCACTATCCAGCGATGACTTAGCCATCGGGTTACCTGACTGTTCAACCAGTAGGCGCCGATCCTCAGCCTTAATGGGCACTGCAAAATTTCGACCGTTTTTAGTCCAGATAGCGGTGCGTCGTGCTACGAGGAAATTCCACGCTTCGATCATTTCTGGATCCCACTCGGTGAGCGTGTCGCGTGACCCCTTGCGCCGTTGAGCATGGATGCCTGTTGGCTGCTTATGTGTGTCGTTGAGTGTGCACACCTCGATGCCGCGTAGGCGCGCGCTATACGCCAGCACCATGACTGGCGCGAGATAGCTTGGGCAGCTTCCCTTTGTATGCGGCGGAAGCGAGCCGCGTTCTCTAGCGAAGGCCAGCACCTTTTCGAAGGCGGTCGGCGTTGGCATCCGGTGTTTCTTTGCTTCGCGTGCTTGTCTCACGCCGATGGCTGGATTCGATCTGATACGCCCAGGCTTTTCTAGACATCTCAAGGCCATGGAAAATGGCTAATTCGGAGGTGTCCATGAGCAGCAAGCGGTATACGGATGAGTTCAAGATCGAAGCGGTCCGGCAAGTGACCGATCACAGGTTCAAGGTGGCAGAAGTTGCCGAGCGCCTGGGTGTCACCACGCACAGCCTGTACGCCTGGATGCGCAAGTTCGGCAAGCGCGGCGTCGTGCAGCGCGCCGAGGTGGACCAGAGCGCCGAGGTTCGGCGCCTGAAGGCCGAGTTGCGCCGAGTGACCGAGGAGCGCGACATCCTAAAAAAGGCCGCCGCGTACTTTGCCAAGGGGTAAAGGCAAAGTACGCCTTCATGCAGACCCATCGCGGGGAATTTAGGCTGTGCGCGATGTGCCGGGTGTTGCGGGTGAACCGGGCCGGTGACTACGCTTGGCTAAAGTCGCCCAAGAGTGAGCGCGCCAAGGAAGACGAACGCCTGCTGGGGTTAATCAAGCGCCAGTGGCTGGCCAGCGGCAGTGTCTATGGGCATCGCAAGATCACCAAGGATCTGCGCGATCTGGCGGAGCGCTGCAGTCGCCATCGGGTGCATCGGTTGATGCGTGCGGAAGGGTTACGTGCGCATGTGGGGACTATGGGCGCAAACCCCGCTTCCATTGCGGGACTGAGTACGTCGCCGCAGCCAACCTGCTTGATCGGCAGTTCGATGTCGCTGAGCCGAACACGGCCTGGGCGAGCGATTTCACCTTCATCCGCACG
>NZ_JSBW02000066.1 GCF_000772705.2 Xanthomonas vasicola | reverse complement strand
GTGTACGCATGGGCGGAAATTGCAAGAAACCAGCCTTCAGCGTAGCGAACACTGGTAGTTTTAGCACGCCGGTGCAGACATCAAGGCCTTGCGGTCGTTGGGTGGTTGGGGTTTTTCAGGGGCGACTCGTTATGCGCCAGCAGGTTCTACCGTTGCCGAATTCCCGGCTCGGCAGAGAGTTCTTGCAGCACCCCAGACAAGCGCTCCGCGCCAGTAGCCTGTAGATCACCTTGCAGTAGCTGATGCTCTCTGCCGGTCCAATGCCACTGGCATGCGGTGGAATGTGATGCGTGGGAACCTTGCTTGGATCTCGATAGACGCGTCTGCCGTGCAGTCGTTTGCACACGGCACATAAAAACACAGCGGCCTGAAGGCCGCTGTGTTTGATGCTGACGTGGCTTGTGACTTCACAAGCCGGCCTGGGCAATCACCTGTTAATCAGTGATCGCCACGCGGCTTGTTGCTGTCATTTTCCTGCGCCTTGTCGGCCTCGGTCGATGGGGCAACAGGCTTTACTTCGGACACAACCACCGTCGGCTTGGGCTTGTCTGCGTCCGACTCCTGCGTGGTTGCAGCAGGCGCCGGATGCTCGCTGACCGAGGAGGCTGACGTTGCAGCATCCTTCGGGCTCAACGCATCAAGCATGGTGGTTTGCACAGGGGCATACGGCTTACGTACTGGCGTAGCGTCTGCACTCGGGCTGGCCTGCGCGACCGTCGATGTAGCGGTCACGGCCACCTCCGCCGATGACGCGGGCGGAGCAGACCGTTCGGCGGGCGGCGACGTGACCGTAACTACCTCGGCCTGCGCAGCCGGCGTTGCTGCCACAGGTGCCGATAGCTCGGCAGCAGGCATTGCAGCTGCCTTCTGGACCGGCGCCGCTTGCTCCGCAGGTGGTGCAACGTCCGCCGAAGCAGCGCGCTGCTGCTGGTCGGCCTTCGCTGCCGCAGTCTCCTCTGCGGCGGGCGCAGCAACGCTAGCCGACGCCGAGTGCAGAGGCTGGTACTGTGGTGTGCTTGCCGGAGCATGGTTTGTCACAGGCGTTGCGAGAGCCGGTGCCGGGACCGGAGCAGCAGGTGTCGTCGATGCGGTCTCGGCGACGGGAGCCACAGCCGGCGCCGGCGTGGATGCCACGGGTGCCGGAGCAGCAACCGGTGCCGGGGCAGCGGCAGCTTGCTGCGCGACCGGAGCAGGGCGCTGTTCCACAGCTCGCGTTGCCGCAACATCAGCATTGACGGCGGTCGGCGCTGTGGCGGCCGGCGCGGGCTTGGCAGGTGCATCGGCGGCCACGGTCGGTGCATCTGCATGCTTGTGGTCAGCGTCAGCCTTGGCAACAGGTGCTGCTGCTGGCTGCGATGCCGGCACGGTGCTGGACACCGGCGCAGTGGTCGAGGACGTGTCATTGCCGAGTTCTGGCTCTGCACGCTCCTTGGGAACCGGGCGCGGCTTGGCGGCTGCCTGAGCAGTAGGTTCGGGCTTGGCGCGCACGGCAGGTGCCGGTGCGTCGTCATCGAAGTCGAACTCCGGCTGGCCTGCACGCGCTGCGGCCGAGACATGCGCCTGAGTACCGGCGGCGTCAGCTTCGTTGTCGCCATCGAGATCGTTGTCGGCATCGCCGTCCAGGTCGTCGCCTTCCAGACCATCGACGCTGGCTCCGCCTTCGCCGTTGGCACCAGCGCCACGACGACGACGACGGCCACCACGACGACCGCGACGGCGACGGCTTCCGCCTTCGCCATTGGCTGCATCGTCGCCCGCGCCATCCTGGGTCGGTACACCCGTATTTGCGTCGGTACCGCGATCAGCGGTGGACTCGCTTACCATGACGTCAACCGGATGCGCCTGCGCTGCTTCATTAGCGATGGTCCGCGCAGTGGCAGGTGCAGCGGCATCGGCAATGGCAGCCACCACGCTCGACGTCGTTGCCGTTGCGGCAGTCGATGTGAGGGTCTGCGCTGCCGCCGTGCCTTCATCCTGACGTGCCGGACGTGGCTGACGCTCAGCTTGCGCGCCGTCCTGCTGTGCTGGTGCACGCGGCGGGCGCGGCGTCTGGTTCTGCGGCTTGGGCTTCTGCTGCTGAGACTGCTGCGGCTGCTGTTGCTTCGGTGCCTGCGCTTCATTGCGCGGCGGCTTGGGAGCCTGCACCTGCTGCTGTGCCTGTGCTCCGTTCTGCGCGCCCTGGCCGCTGGCTGGCTGGCGGCGCTCGTCACGGCGTTCCTTGTTGGCGCCGTTGCCATTGCCACCATTGCCACGCTGCTGATTGCCGCCATTGCGGGCATCGCGACCGTCGCGACGTTGACCGCCACGCTCGCCGCGTTCGTTACGGTTATTGCGGCCGGCATCGTTCTGACGCGGGCGCGGAGTCGACTCGGGAGCAGGAGCGACCGGCTCGACGCCGCCGAAGATGCGCTTCAACCAGCCGACCACGCCGGTGACCGGTGCCGGAATCGGCACGGTGACCACCGGTGCCGGAGCCGCGACTGGCGCCACCGGGGCAGGGGCCTCTTCACGCACCGGAGCCGGCTGGCTCGGCTTGATCGAAGTAACTGCCGGAGGTGCCGGGATGTTCAACTGCGCCTTGGTCAGCGCATGCACCGGCAGCTTGCGTGGGGTGCCGCGCTGGTAACTCGGCTTGCCGCTGTCTTCGCCCAACTCGTTCTCGCGCAGGCGCGTGACTTCGTAGTGCGGGGTGTGCAGCTGCTCATCGGCAACGATGATGATCGGCGAGGCGTGGCGATTTTCGATCTCGCGCAGCGCGCTACGCTTTTCGTTGAGCAGGTAGTTGGCGATCTCCACCGGGGCCTGGACCAGCACTTGCCCGGTGTTTTCCTTCATCGCGTGCTCTTCGGCCACGCGGATGATCGACAGCGACAGCGACTCGACGCTGCGCATGCGGCCATGGCCATCGCAACGCGGGCAGACGATCTGGCTGGATTCGCCCAGGCTCGGACGCAGGCGCTGGCGGCTCATTTCCATCAGGCCGAAGCGCGAGATACGGCCCAGCTGCACACGGGCGCGGTCGTACTTGAGCGCGTTCTGCAGCTTGTTTTCGACTTCGCGCTGGTGCTTGGACGAGGCCATGTCGATGAAGTCGATGACCACCAGGCCGCCCAGGTCGCGTAGGCGCAGCTGGCGTGCCACTTCTTCGGCCGCTTCCAGATTGGTCTGGAACGCGGTTTCCTCGATATCGCTGCCCTTGGTGGCGCGCGAGGAGTTTACGTCGACGGCGGTGAGCGCTTCGGTCTGGTCGACCACGATCGAGCCGCCCGAGGGCAGGCGCACGTTGCGCTCATAGGCGCCTTCAATCTGCGATTCGATCTGGAAGCGGTTGAACAGCGGAATGTCGTCGGTGTAGTGCTTGAGCTTGCGCAGGCTCTGAGGCATCACCTGCTTCATGAATTCCTGGGCGTCGGCATACAGTTCCGGCGTATCGACCAGGATCTCGCCGACATCGGCGCGCAGGTAGTCGCGCAGGGCGCGGATGATCAAGCGCGATTCCTGGTAGATCAGGAACGCGGCCGGCTTGCTCAGTGCAGCCTCGGCAATCGCTTTCCAGGTCTGCAGCAGATAGTCCAGATCCCACTGCAGCTCTTCGGCATCGCGGCCCACACCGGCGGTGCGGATGATTACGCCCATGTCGTCCGGAATATCGAGCTTGTCCAGCGCTTCCTTCAGCGCGGCGCGGTCTTCGCCTTCGATGCGGCGCGAAACGCCACCGGCGCTCGGCGAATTGGGCATCAGCACCATGTAGCGGCCGGCCAGCGAAATGAACGTGGTTAGGGCAGCGCCCTTGTTGCCGCGTTCTTCCTTATCGACCTGCACCACGATTTCCTGGCCCTCGCGCAACAGCTCGCGAATGGTCGACTTGTTATGGTCGACGCCGGCCTGGAAGTAATCGCGGGAAATTTCCTTCAGCGGCAGGAAGCCATGACGCTCGGCGCCGTAGTCCACGAACGCCGCTTCCAGAGAAGGCTCGAGCCGTGTGATACGGCCCTTATAGATGTTGGACTTCTTTTGTTCCTTGGACGGCTGTTCGATGTCGATGTCGTACAGGGTCTGGCCGTCCACAATCGCCACGCGCAGCTCTTCGGCCTGCGTTGCGTTGATCAGCATTCGCTTCATTGTTGCGTTCCTCACGCGCTCTACCGCGCGGAACGCCGTGACGTTTCGCCTCTGGAACAGCTTGTCGGCCCTTCGCGCAACGCGCGGACAGGCCTGACCAGAGTTTCCAGCGCTGCAACACCACGGCAGGCCGCGGGAGCGCTTGTTTAAGTTTTATAGGTGTTTCAGGGCCGGCAGCCGCGTCCGGACGAACCGGGGCAGCGCACGGGACATGTTCAGCGCAACGGTCAAAAACCGCTGGCGATGGCCGGGTAGGCCGGTGAGCCGCTAACATGGCCGCCCCGGGGGCGGTGGTCGCGCACTGTGCCGGAATCATCGGAAGTCAGGCTTCTGGCCAATCAACTTCCAACAAAATCAAACCCTTATCTCGCTCGCCGAGTGTAACAGAATAAAGAGCCGGATGACCGACCCCCAGTCCCCCAAGCCTCCGACCGACCGTGTCGGTGTGCGCATTCTCAAAGTTCCGGAAGACCGTGCTGGGCAGCGGCTGGATAATTTCTTGCTTGGCCAGCTGAAGGGCGCGCCGCGCAGCCTGATCTACAAGCTGGTGCGCAGCGGTCAGGTGCGTGTGAACGGTGGGCGTGCCAAGGCCGAGCGCAAGCTCGAAGGCGGCGAAGAAGTACGGATTCCGCCGGTACGGGTCAATGAAGAGGGCGACAAAGCGGCGCCGCCGCCGTCGTTCATGGCGCGGCTGGAAGCGGCGATCGTGTTCGAAGATGCGCGCCTGCTCGCCCTGAACAAACCGACCGGGGTCGCCAGCCATGGCGGCAGCGGGATCAGCTTCGGCGCGATCGAAACGCTGCGGGCGCTGCGCCCGAACCAGAGCCTGGAACTGGTGCATCGGCTTGATCGCGATACATCCGGCCTATTGATCGTGGCCAAGAAGCGCTCGGCGCTGACCGAGCTACAGGCTCTGATGCGTGAAGACGACCGCGTCGAAGGGCGTGGCATCACCAAGCGCTATCTGACCTTGCTGGTCGGTCGTATGCCCGACGGCGTGATGACCGTAGACGCGCCGCTGCATATCGGCCTGCGCCAGGGCGGCGAGCGGCATGTGCAGGTGAATGCGATCGGCAAGCCGTCGCTGAGTCATTTCAAGTTGCTGGAACGGCGTGGCGGGCATTCTTACTGCGAAGTGCGCATCGAAACCGGGCGCACCCACCAGATCCGCGTGCATGCCCAGCACCTCGGGCACCCGGTGGCCGGGGACGATAAATACGGCGAGGCGGACGTGAACAAGCGCCTGCGCGATCAGCTTGGTTTGAAGCGGCTGTTCCTGCATGCCGCGTCGCTGGAGTTCGCCCTGGATGCCGGCAAGACGCCTTACGTGCTGAGCGCGCCGCTGGCGCCCGAACTGGCCGAAGCGCTGGACCAACTCGGTCGCTGACGCAGCCAGTGTGGCTGCGTCAGCGTGCTGGCTCAGCTGTCGTGGCGGTGGTCGTGATGTTGCGGCTGCGCTGCCGGATGCGGGCGCTGCTGGTGCGTGTCCGCCGGACGGGCTGGCGCGGCACGCGGCGGCGTGAAGGAGACCATCCGCTGCATGTGTCGCTGCGGCTCGGCCTTCATCATGACCGGGCGCGATTCGTAGCGCGGCTGCGATGGCTGCGCATGTTCGGCACGCGGCGAGGCTGCGAACGCAAATTGCTGATGGGGCGGCAGCTGTCGCTGCTCTTGCATGAGCGGCTTCCATTGCGCAGGCTTGGCTTGCGCGCGGAACTGGCTATCGCGGGCGTCGCGGCTGGCAAATGCATCGCGCGGCGGCATGGCCGCATGTGCGTGGTTTGCCGCGGCTGCTTGCTGCTGCGCTGCCCGCGAATCTGCGTGCAGTTGCGCCATTCGCTGATGCTGTGCGGCCTGCAGGTCATTCGCCCGAGGCTGCGGTATAACCGATGCGAATGCCGGCGCTTGTACGCGCGGAGAGCGCATCCCTGCAGGCGGTGGCGGCATCGTATGGGCCGCGGTTGTCAGCGGCGCCGCATGCGACAACGGCGACGGCGCCGAAGTGTTCATCGCTACCGGACGGCCCGGCTGCAGCATCTGCGCATTGAAATGCGGCGCGGCCAGATGCGCATAGTCGGGCGGACGATGAAGCTGGTCGGGCGAGGGCGCTGGCGCACCTGCTCCGGCAAATCCCCTGAGCCCCTTTGCGCTGGCCATCGCTGCCGGTAGAGCGGCCGCTTGCGCTGCGCGGAAGCTTGCTGGGGCAATGCCTGCAACGGGCGCAGGCGCGGATGTCGCATTGGACCAATGACGCTGATCCTGATTCACATACGAGCGTGAATCGATATAGGTATTGCGGTTGTTGATGATAGTGGTGCGCGGCGCATAGACATGATTCTGGTAGACCACGTAATGCGGTGCGGCCGGCGGTGCGTTCCAGTTCACCCCCCAGCTATTCCAGCCCCAGCTGTGCCAGCCAGGCGCCGGCTCGGCCCAGCCGAACCAGCCGTGATGATGTTCAAGTGCGCCGCCCACCAGCACGCCGACGCCGAAGGACACCAGGCCGGTGGTGACGACGTCGCCTTCGTCGTACCAGCGGACCGGACGGTAGCGATACTCGCGATAGACATCGACCGGCGTGCCGTAGACCACGCCGGGGTCGTAGCGCGGCACGTACACCACGTCCCGCTGTGCCGGTTCGATGGTGATCACCTGCGACGGCGGCGGGATGCGTCCTTCATCCAGAATGGGCGTGACCTCCACATGGCGCGCAACCTGCACCTGCTGTTGCGGCGTGCTGCGCAGGTGGCCGCTGGCCTGAGCGCGTTGGCGCATGATCTGCACGGCATTGAGCACATCGTTGGGGTCGTGGGCATAGGCATCGCCGAGCGCACGCGTCCAATCGAGATTGCCGGCCAACTGGGACACGACGTCCGGAAATGCGGTCAGGGCCTTGATGCTCGGGTCCCAGGATTGCGACACCGTGGCCTGCGCGCGATCGGCGGCGCTCAAGCCGCTGTTGCTGCGCAGCCACTCCTGCGCGGTGACCACTTGATCGGGATACACCGAAGCGGCCAGTGTCTGCGCCAGCAGCTTGTCCGGAAACAGGGCAATCGGCGCAACCAGTTGGTACAGCTGATCCGCCGTGGGCGACGTGTAAGCCGGCGCTGCGACTGCACTGGGAGGCGGAGGAGGCTCGGTGGCGGCTGGCGCCTGCGAGTCAGTGCGTTGGCACCCACCCAATGCAATCATGCCGGTGGATGCGATCGACAGCGCCAAAGCAAGGCGCCCTTGTGACCATATGCGTTGCATACCGCACCTCGCTGTGTGCGCGTTGATGACGCGCGTACCATGCGCCGGTTTGAATGTCTGGAACCTTTCTAAAATTGCTCCTCAGTCGACCAGGCGCAACCGTGTTCAGCAAACGTGCGGGAAGCCGCATGCCAAGAACGCGCGGTGCGAGGACCGGAGGATGATTGCGGGCAGGTAGCGCGTATCCGCTCGCCATTTGCACCACAGCGACATCAACGTTGAAGCGGTGGTGTCAGGTTGCTGTGGTGGGTTCGCTGCCAGGGCATAACGCTTGGCGCTGCCAGCGCACCACGTGCTTGGATAAAGTGCGCTTCAAGGCGTTGCGAAGCGGAACAGCACCAGACTGATCGCCAGCGTCCCCATGCCCGACACCAATCCATACACGGTCTCGTGGCCCTGTGCGTAGCGCTTGGCGGCCGGCAGCAACTCGTCCAGCGCCAGAAACACCATCACCCCGGCAATCAGCCCGAACACGGTGCCGAAGACCGCATCCGAGAGCACACTGGACAACGCCAGATAGCCGATGCCCGCACCGATCGGTTCGGCCAATCCGCTGAGCAGGCTGGCGCCCACTGCGTAGAACTTGTTGCGGGTAGCGAAATACACCGGCACCGCGATCGCGATGCCTTCGGGAATGTTGTGGATGGCGATCGCAAACGCCAGCGGCATGCCCACCGCCGGGCTCTCCAGCGTGGCGAAGAAGGTTGCCAACCCTTCCGGGAAGTTGTGCGCCGTGATCGCAATGGCGGTCATCAAACCAACCCGGCGGATATAGGCCCGGTTGTCGTCGCGAAACTGCGGATCGTCGCTGGAAAGACTTTGGTGTGGATTCGGCACCAGGCGGTCGATCACCATGATCAACAGCATGCCGCCCAGAAAGGTCAGCGTGCCGAAGGTGAAGCCAAGTTTGTCGTTGTAGGCGTGGGAAAACGCGGCGATCGACTTATTGAGGATTTCCGTCAGCGACACGTACACCATCGCGCCACCAGCGAAGGCCAACCCAAATGCCAACAGCCGCGGATTGGGCTTTTTGGCGAACACCACCATGAGGCTGCCGAGCCCGGTCGCCAGACCCGCAGCCAGCGTGACTGCAAGCGCGATCCAGACATTGTGTGATGACACTTCAAGCATGTGACGCGGCAACCTCGTTGAATGGAAAATTCTCCGGCGGGGAACGTGGCGATTGCAGCTGCGCTATATGCGCACGCCCTCCGCGAACGCAGGATGGCCATGCCTGGATGACGAACGCGTGGTGTTGAACACGAAAAAAACAGCGCAGCGGCGCCAGCTTCACGCCGGCGCGAACGTCAAGCAAAGACGAACAGGACGCTACTGAGAGCGGCTAACGAAACGTAGCGAGCAGCTGTCAGGTGGATGCGGACGGCGCGCTCAGAACCGCAGTGTACGAGTGGTACAGGAGGTTTCCGAGCACCGTCCGCACCCGCCTGGCGGCTGCGCAGTAGTTTTGTTAGCTGCTAAACGTGCGCTTCTTTCCGCGCATGTGCCCTGTGGACAGAAGATGTCATGACCTGCACTGTCCTCAGCCGCCGCGGCGTGTGCGTTCCTCAATGGCGAAACATTCGTTCGGACGCGGTACCGGCGGCTTGAACGAGACCGGCACCTGGATGGTCTGCGGCACGGTCTGGCCATTGCGGGTGGCGGCCTTGAACTGCCATTCGCGCACGCGCTTCTGGGCAGCTTCGTCGAGCACGGGCTGGCCGCTGCTCTGCGCCACCGAAACATCGGTGGGCGTGCCCTGGGTGCCGACCACGACCCGCAGCACGGTTGTGCCACCGACACCGGCGCAGGCTAGCTGCGGCGAATATTCCGGCGGCGGCGTCTTCAAGGCCGCCAACTCGGTGGGCGCCACGGTAGGCGCGGCCGCCTGTTGCGACTTGCCGCAGCTGCTGAGGCCGGTGGCGACGATGAGGCCGGCAAGCGCGGCGCGAGACATGTTCATGCGATGATTCCCTGATCGTAGAGCTGCGCGGCCTTGGCCGCGCAAATGAAGTCGTTTTCGCTCAGCCCGCCCACGTCATGGGTGGAATAGCGCACCACGACGCGGTCGTAATGCACACCCAGGTCGGGGTGGTGGTCTTCGCGGTGGGCGATCCAGGCCAGCGCATTCACAAAGGCCAGGGTGCGGTAATAGTCGACGAAGCGGAACGTACGCGTGAGCGCCATCCCGGCTTCGGCCAGCTCCCAGCCGGGGACCTGCGGCAGCAATTCGGCCAGGCGCGCCTCGCCCAGCTTGTGGTCGCTGCCTTTGCGCGGGAGGCAATGCGCCTGCTCCAGGGGAATCAGATCGGTCATGACGGTCTCGCAGGGGTGGCGGACGGCGCACCCACCAGGATCACGGTGTTCCATGAGCGAGGGCGCTTTGAGCGGTAGAATAACCCGCATGATCCAGATATCCGACAAAGCCCAGACCTATTTCCGCAAGCTCATCGAACGTGAGGGCGTGCCCGGCATGGGCGTGCGCCTGAGTGCGGTGGATGCGGGCACCTCACGTGCCGATGCCCGGCTCGAGTTCGCCGAGCCGGCAGACCTGAGCGGCGACGAATGGGCGATCGATTGCGACGGCTTCACCTTATATGTCGTCGCTGCCAGCGTGCCATGGATGGACGGCGCCGAGATCGACTACGTCACCCAATCCACCGGCAACCAGCAGCTCACCATCAAGGCACCCAAGATCAAGGGCGAAGCGCCCGCAGAGTCTGCCTCGATGGTGGAGCGCGTGCGCTGGGTGGTGGAGAACGAGATCAACCCCCAGCTGGCATCGCATGGCGGGCGCGTTGCCGTGCAGGAAGTGTCGGCCGATGGCGTGGTATTGCTGCGTTTCGGCGGCGGCTGCCACGGTTGCGGCATGGCTGATGTGACCTTGAAGCAGGGTATTGAAAAGACCTTGATGGGGCGCGTGCCCGGTGTGATTGCGGTGCGCGACGCGACCGACCACGCCACCGGCGACGCGCCGTACATTCCGCGCGACAGCGCGGCCTGATTCCCCACCACCGGTGACAACGGCTGCCGATCTGCTGCAGACACTGCGCGCGCGCATGCCGAGCAAGCTCATTCTGGATCGGCGTACCGGCCTGCCGTATGGCTGGGGCATCTGGATGGGCAACCGCAAGCACGCGGCTGCGCCATTCAACGACGACCAGGTGATAGATGTACTGCTGGCGCGTGGGCAGCCGCCCAGTAGTGGCATGGTCGGCGTCTCTCTGCTGTCGCCGTTCCAAGCGTTCCGCAGCCTGTGGTGGCAGCACTGGGACCCGCGGCCGAAGGATCAGCATCGGCAGCACTGGCTGGCGGTGCTTGGCAGTTTTCTGATCCACCTCGGTTTTATTGCGCTGCTCGTCTGGGTTGTCGCCGTGCGCTGGGCGCCGGAAGAAACCACACCCGGCGACGAATCGCGGGTCCGCATGACCTTGATCGGCAATGGGGCGGCAGAGCAGGGCGGCGAGGAAGGTCAACCTGCGGCCGAGGCGTCGACGCAGGCGGCTGCAGCTACGACGTCTTCGCCAGCGCAAGCGGGTACATCGGCGGCGAAAAGCGAACCAGCTCCATCGTCGACACCGACATCAGCGCAGCCAGCAGCCGATCCTCTCGAGCGCCCCGACACGGCCCATGCACCAGAACATGCGCCGGAACCGGTGCACGCTGCCAGCGAACCCGTCACAGCGGATATTCCGCAGGTGACGGTGCAGGTGCCGCCGGTAACGATCGAATCGCCGCTGCAGGTCACCGAAACCGCAGTCGCCACCACCGACTTTGTGGTCCCGCCGCCGCCAACGATCACTCTGACGCCGCGTGCGATCCAACGGGCAGCACCGCAGGTCCAGGTGCGTCAACGCGACATCCAGACGGTGACCGAACGCCCGCAGGTGCGCGAAATGCAACGTTCGGCCACCGATATGGCGGTGCGCTCTCCCACGGCCCCAACGGTGCGCGAGCGCGACATCGTCATCCCCGAGCGCCCGCAAATCGCCACGCCGGCTGCACGCCTGCATGAGATCTCGCCGACGGTGCGCATGCCTGACATCGCGGTGCGTCCTGCAGAGCTTCCGAACGTACCGGATCCGGCGCCTGCGCCAGTGGCGGCGACACCTGTCGTGCCAGCGACGCCTGCGACTCCCGACCCGCGGCCAGCCACCGTGGCGGCGCCATCCACGCAAGCAGCCGCGCAACCTGCGCAGTCGCAGGCCAGTCCTGCTCGGTCCGAGCGTTCCAGCAGCGTGGCGGCCGCTGCATCGTCGCCTGTCAAGCCTGCCGCCAGCAGTCATGCCGGCCTGGCGCCTGCCGATCGCAGCGGCGGGTGGAACGCGGCCGCCAACGCCGACGACTGGAGTAAATCCGACCGCAATCGGGAAGGCGACACGACCGGTGCCAGCGCCCAGCGCAACGGCATGTTCAATGCCGATGGCAGCGTCGAGGTGGCCACCGGAACCGGTGATGCCGGCAAGGGTGCAGGTGACCGCGGACCACCGGGCAGCGAGACCGATACCTGGACCCGCGACCAGATCGCCCAGGGCGGCACCTGGCTCAAACGTCCGCCTTACGGCTACACGCCGACCTCGCTGGACAAGTATTGGATGCCGAACCAGACGCTGCTGCAGGAATGGGTGCGTCGCGGCCTGAAGAAGATCGAGATTCCGATCCCGGGAACGACCACCAAGATCAGCTGCGTGGTGTCGCTGCTGCAATTCGGCGGCGGCTGCGGCCTGAGCGACCCCAACCTCAACGATCAACCCGCAACCGCACGCCCATCGCCGGACGTCCCGTTCAAGCGGGAGTTGCAGGAAGACAAGGGTGTGCTGCGCCGTAGCGGCGAGTGAGTGTCATGCACCGTGATGAGCGATCGGTGGCCCGTTCAAAGTCATCAGTCGATACATCACCAGTTCGCGAGCTTGTCCCACGTGGCTTGCAGCGATACAGAGAAAGCGCATTCATGACCAGCGGCGGCCGTGAGTTTCTGAAATGGCTGGCTGCCGTCTTCATGACAGGCGACCCATGCTTTGAAGATTCTCGTGTTCGGCTACGTCCAGTGCCCGGCGCGATCTTACATAATATACAGAATATGCGAAGTCGGCACGATTAAGCCCTTGAATTTCAAGGGTTTTCGTCCGACCCGTCGCCGGCATCATGCCGATGGCCAGAACCATCGCCCCGACCACCGTAGTGACCGGGGACAGTCTGTCCCACACCACGCTCCACGCCTTCCGCGCTTCTGGACTTTCAGCGCTTTCCGTTCTTACTAACACTGCAATTGCCGGGTCGGCTTGAGCTAGCCTGATCAGTGCCATCAGGTGTTCATCCTTGATCGGCTTCCCCTTACGCCATAGCGATATCGCGCTCGGCGATACATCCAAGTGCTTCGCCAATTGACGGTCGGACGGCTCATTACATGCTTTTAGAGCCGTGTCAAGCAATTTCTTTATCGTCTGCATGATGAGTGTTACTTGACGTGGGTGTTGAGTTTTAGTTTATATCCACTTCGTGACGAGTGGTACTCGACACCGCGCACCCCCGGCTCCCCTCCGGGGTCCGCGTCAAGGGGCAGGGGATAGGGGCTTCATGGACACCAACACACTGGCACTGCTCGGCGCTTCCGCGCTGACCGTGATCGTCGGCCTCGCCCGATTGGTCGCTTGGATTCTTGACCGTCGCGCCGAAGCTGCGCTGCGCGCACACCGCGAGCAGGTCTTCATTATCGAAAGCTACGCCGATCTGGTCGCATCGTCTTTGGCGGTGGACTACGTTGATCCGTGTGTAGCTGCTGCTGAGGAACGCGCCGAACTCATGGCGGATGCCACCTCTGGTTATTGGTATGGACGGTCCGTCGCATGAAGGAGTTCGCAAAGTGCATCGGCTACGTGTGGGCGCTCGCTGCCTTCATCTCCCTTTTCATCATCGGTGCCTACTACCTGCCTGAGCCGTGGACATGGGTTTGTGGCGTGTTCTTGTTTCTGACGCCTGCCGGTCTGATCGCCTATTTCAGCGGGGTTGGTCATGACTGACCTGTTCGAAATCCCCGGCATGAAGTTGCACACCCTGTTTGACCTGGTCAGCTGGTCGCGTCAGTGCGGCAATGCC
>NZ_JSBW02000065.1 GCF_000772705.2 Xanthomonas vasicola | reverse complement strand
TGACCATGTTCATCGACGCCTACAACTTCGGTCGCAGGCTCACAGCGTTGGAAGGTCTGACACCGTACGAATTTATCTGCGAACAGTGGACATCCGAACCCGAGCGGTTCAAGGTCAACCCGATCCATCTAATGCCGGGAGTGAACACATAGCAACGCTACAGTTTTCGGCACGATGCATGCCTGATCAACACGTACATACGCGATGCACAGCCGCTGCTGGAACTGGCCGAGCGCCTGCTGATGAGTCACGTTTTCGCCGCGCGGCACATCGACGTGATGCGCCAAGTGGTCAGTAATCTCGCGACGCAGTTGATCGCGCATTTAGGCAATCATGCGGTGGCGGAATCCCCATCGCCTCGCAACCGGCTTGTATCGATCGCGCTGGGAAGCAGCGCTTGCCGCGCTGCTCACGCAGTTGCAGGCACTGCGCCTGGAGCAACCTCAGGCTGAGCTAGAGTGATGACGCAATCGCAACAGGTGGATGCCTTGCCGGCGTCCTGGTGATGCAGCAGCTTTGCGCATGACTTGCACGCGCAGCCAGCAGCATTCGCTACATGCGCCACTGCATACAGGCCTAGAACAAAACAGGCACCACCGAAGATCGGTGATGCCTGTCGATGTCTGAGCGCAATCCGATCAACGCAGATGTCTGGAACGGCTAACAACTATCGTGCGGCGTTGATGCATGCCGCGCCTAGCCTTCCAAGGCTACGCGCTTCTCAGAAGCGATAGGTCACTCGGCCGTACCAGTAGCGACCGTTGAAGCCGAACGGCGACAGCGAGGAATACTGCAGACCGCTGGCACGGTCGTCATACCCGGTGGTCAACTGTGCCTTGGTCGGATACTGGTTGGTGACGTTGTCGGCGCCCACGGTGAAGGTCAGCGCCTGCCAGGTGTAGTTGGCCGCCAGATTGAGAATCCAGCGTGCCGAATAGGTCTGGTCCTGACTGCCGTCGACCGGATCCGCAATGCGCTTGATCGCGCCATAGCGGGTGGCGTTGCCGTTGAGCGAGAAGCTGCCCAAGGTCCAGTCCGCTGCCAACATGTACTTGGTGCGTGGCGTGGACTCGGTCAACAAGCCCTGGCTGGCGCGTCCGAAGTTCGGATTGGACAGTTCCAGGATCTTGGTCTTGTTGTAGTTGGCGCTAGCGCTCAGATTGAGGCTGCCGCCGGCGCCAAGATCGGCCTTGTAGCTATTGACCCAGTCGACGCCGCGGGTGCGGCTGGTGGCGCCGTTGACGAAGAATTGCACCGCACCAACCTGGCCGATCGGCTGGGCGAGCTGGATCTGGTCCGAATACAGGATCTGGTCCCAGATGCGGATCTGGTACACGTCCAGCGTCGAGGTGAAGTTGGCGGTTGGCTGCCAGACGCTGCCAATTCCGTAGTTGGTGGACTTTTCCGGACTGAGCGGGCGCGCGCCTAACTGCACGGCGATCGGGTCGGAGGTGCGGTAGGTGCCGACCTGGATCAGCTGGCCTTCCTGCGGCAGGGTCACCACCGACGCATAGTTCTGCTGGGCCAGCGAGGGCGCACGGAACCCGTTGGAGACCGTTGCACGCATTGAGAACGTATCGGTGAACGCATAGCGCGCCGAAAGCTTGCCCGAGCGGGTGGCGCCGGCGTCGCTGTAGTTCTCGTAACGTCCGGCGATGCCGCCGGACAGCTTGTCGGTCAGATCCGCTTCCAGCGCTGCGTAGGCCGCGTTGCTGTGGCGGCCGAACTTGCCGGCTACCGAGGGCTCCAGGCCGGAGAACACCTGCGCACCGCCGGGGTAGGAGCTTCCGGTCTCCGGGTTGATGGTGTCGGGGTCGAAGAAATACGACGCTGGCGAGCCGGCGACGATCTCGTAGCGGTCCTGCCGGTGTTCGGCGCCGAAGGCCAGATTGACCGGATAGGCCAGGCCCCAATCGAAGGACTTGTTGAAGTCGGCGTTGAGCGTGCCTTGCTCGGTTTCGAAGCCGCCGGAATTGAAGTTGGTCGGCGAGCTGCCGGTGCTCCAGTACAAATTACTGTTGATGCTGTTGAGGATGTTGAAGGTCATGTCGTTCTTGCCGTAGGTGGCCGACACGTCCCAATGCCAGTCGCTTGCAGTGGTGCCTTTGACGCCGAGCACCGCCGAGCGGTCATTGATCGGGTTGTAGATCTGCGGCAGGAAGCCGTTGGGATACACCGCCTGCACATTGCGGTCGGTGTTGTCGTAGGAACGGTAGTAGCCGTTGGAGGTGACTTCGCGGCGGCTGACGCTCAGATGGCCATACAGTTCGACGTTGGGCGTGAAGTTATAGCCGAATGCGGCCAGGCCCTGATAGAACCTGGCATCCGGATCGCCATGACGCTGGTAAGGCACCCCACTGGGATTGGCGGAGCCGGCAATCGTGGTGGCGCGATTGGTGTTCTCGCTGCGATTGGTGTCCATCGAATTCTGATAATTCCAGGACAGCCGCACCCAGCCAGGCGCGGTATCGCCGGTGGTGCTGCCGAACGGCAGACCGACCGAGCCGTCGATGCCGTTCTGCGCGCCGTCGCCCTTGTCCATGATGCCGCCGTTGACCGAAATGCTGTTGCTGCCAGCATCGGCGCCGTGCTTGAGCACGATGTTGATCACACCGGCAATGGCGTCGGAGCCGTATTGCGCCGATGCGCCATCGCGCAGCACCTCGATGCGGGCGATTGCCGACATTGGCAGCGAGTTGAGATCGGCCGGGGCCGAACCACGACCCACATAGGGGTTGTAATTCACCAGCGAGGAGGTGTGGTAACGCTTGCCGTCGACCAGCACCAGCACGTTGTCCGGCGACAGTCCGCGCAGCGTGGCGGGACGCGCGGCGTCGTTGCCATCGGCGATGGCCGGGCGCGGGAAATTCAGCGATGGCAATAGCTTGCCGAGTGCAGTGGCGACGTCGGTGGCGCCGGTGTCCTGCAACGACTCCTCGGAGATGATGTCGATCGGCGATTCGGATTCGGCCACGGTACGGTCGCTCACACGTGTACCGGTAACGATCAGGGCATCCAGGGTCTTCTGCGGCTGGGGCGATTGCGACTGCGCACTTGCAGCGAAGGAACAGACGGTGAGTGAGACTGCAATCGCCAGCGAGAGTGCGTTGGAGGTGTGCATGGGAATCAAGGCTCAAAAAGATGATGGACGTAGCGACGTAGCGCCGGGGAATGCAACTGCGTACGGGTGATCTGTCATGCCTGCGCGCCGCGTGCTGCCGGAGTGCGGAGCCGTGCGGGCGAAGATGGCAGCAATCGGCAATGCGTGGTGTTGGCGCCTCACGCACTTTAGCTGTGCGCATCCTTGCTGAAGCGGTGCAGCGTGCAGCGGAGCGTCTAACCTGGTCACCCTCACGTGTGCGAGGGTGACCAGTGGCGGTGGTGACGTCGGCAGCACGCAAACGTGCTGTGCCGCGCGACTCAGGTGCCGGTCGTTGCCGACCGGTACCTGGGAATTACCACTTGTAGCTCACGTTTGCGTACACCAACGCACCGTTGAAACCGAACGGCGAGGCGCTGCTGTAGGGCAGGTAGGTGCGCGTGCCCAGACCCGCTTGCTGGCGGTCGGGATATTCGTTGAGCACGTTGTCGCCACCAACAGTGAAGTTCCATGCGCCCAGCTTGTAGGACGCAGCCAGATCCAGCGTCCACTTGGCCGCGTAGGTCTGGTCGCTGCCAGCGTTGGTGCCGAAGGTGCTGAACTCACCCCAGCGCGTGGCGGTGCCGGTGAACGACCAGTTGCCTGGCGACCAGGTACCGCCGAGGAAGAACTTGTCGCGTGGCGTGCCTTCGGTGATACGCCCGATTTCGGCGCGGCCGATGCGCACCGCATCCGGGTCGATCGCCATCAGCGCTGCCGGGTTGTCGGCGATGCGTTTCACTTCGGTCTTGTTGTAGTTGTAGCCGGAGGTCAGCTCTGCGCTGCCGCCATCCAGATTCCAGCGATAGGTGCCGACCGCATCCACGCCCTGCGTCTTGGTGTCCACCGCATTGGTGAAGTAACGCCCGCCGCCGATGCCCGGGAAACCATTGGCCTGAAGATAGTTGCGTGCCGACGTCGAGGTGAGGTTCTCCGACAACACGATGCGGTCGTGGATATCGATGCGGTAGGCGTCGACGGTGATGTACAGATTCTCCACCGGCTGCAGCACCACACCCAGGCCGTAATTCTTGGACTCTTCGGCCTTGAGTGGCTCGGCACCGAGCGCGATTGCGGCCGGGTTATCGGTACGGAAGGTGCCGATCTCGAACGGAGTCGCAGTGACTGTGCCGTTGGGCTGCGCCACGTTGAGGAACTGGGTGGCGATCGACTGGAAGTTCTGCTGCTGCAGCGACGGCGCGCGGAAGCCGGTGGACGCAGTGGCACGCACCGCCACCTTGTCGGTGAACGCATAGCGCATCGACAGTTTGCCGGTAGCGGTGTCGCCGAAGTCGCTGTACTTCTCGTAGCGCCCGGCCAGACCGGCAGAGAACTTATCGGTCAGATCCGCTTCCAGATCGACATAGGCCGAATGGCTATTGCGATTGTAGTAACCGGAATCGGAGGGCTTGAAGCCCGGGAACACCTGCGCGCCGGGAATCAACGATCCGTTGGCCGAAGGAATGCCACCGTTGGCCGACGAGGCCGCATCGCCTGGCGATTCGTTGAACTTCTCGCCGCGCCATTCCGCACCAAACGCCAGCGTGAGCGGATACGCCAAGCCCCAATCCAGCGTCTTGGTGAAATCGGCATTGAGCACGTTCTGCGTCACTTCCAGCGTACCGGCATGGAAGTCGGTCGGGCTGGTCACGCCCAGGCTGTTGTTCAAGCTGTTGCGCACATCGAAGGTGAGATTGTTCTGGCCGTAGTTGTAGCTCAGATCGATGTTCAAGCCACCGTCGGTGGAAGTCTTCAAACCACCCACCCACGAGACGTCCTTGCTGACGTTGTAGATCTGCGGCAGAAAACCGTCCGGATAAATTTCCGGTCGATTGCGGTTATCGCCGGCAAAACGGAAATAGCCGTTGGACAACACTTCGCGCCGGCTGACCATGCCGAACGAGTAGAAGGTCAGGTAATCGGTTGGGCTGTATTCGCCGTTGAACGAGATGGCGCCCTGGTCGATCTCGGGGTCGCCGTAACGCTGCTCCACACGGCCCTGAAACGGCAACGCGCGGTTGGTCTGATCCGAATGTCCGGCCTGCGCGGCCAGGTGCACCTTGCCGGTGCCGGCGAAGCTGAAGCCGGCATCGCCGGACAACTGATACTGCTCGCCGTCTCCAGCGCTGTACTTGCCGTAGCGGCCATTGACGCTGCCGCCTTCGCCGCTGCCCTTGAGCACGATGTTGATCACGCCGGCGATGGCATCCGAGCCGTATTGCGCGGATGCACCGTCGCGCAATACTTCGATGCGCTCCACCGCTGCAATCGGAATGGTGTTGAGGTCTGCCGGCGAGGAGCCGCGCCCCTGCGTGTCATTGAGATTGATCAATGCGGTGCTGTGATAGCGCTTGCCGTTGACCAACACCAAGACCTGATCCGGCGACAGGCCACGCAGCTGCGCCGGGCGCACGGCGTCAGAACCGTCGGAGATGGCCGGACGCGGGAAATTGAGCGAGGGAATCGCGCGTGAGAGCGCGGTCGCCAACTCGGTGGTGCCGGTCGATTCCAACGCCTGCGGCGAAATAATGTCGATCGGCGATGCCGATTCGGCGACCGTGCGATCGGCCACGCGCGTACCGGTCACGATCAGGGTGTCGAGTGTTTTCTGGGTCGGCGACTGCGACTGTGCAACGGCGGTGGAAGCGGAAAACGACAGTGCAAGAACAACGGCAACTGCGAGTGGACTGGTCTTGCAATTCATGCGGTGACAACTCCGAGTGGGGAACGGATGCATCGCAGGTGCCCCCTCCCGGGCCGCGTCTAACGCGGCAACTGCGATGCGTTCTCAACCATTAACCACGCGTAACCACATGTCAAATTTTGGTTACGTTGGCAAGCAAACTGTCATATCTGTCTTGCCGCTGGCAACGCTGTCATCGTGCACCAAAGTGATGCGTTGCGTGCACCAGACCTGCCAGCGCAAGGGTTTGCTTGCACCATGTTGGACAGCAATACCAGTTATGAAACTTGTGCATCAGAACGTGATCTGCACCGCATCTGCACTGTGTTGCGCAACACCATGGAAGACCGCTTCGATATTTTTGCCGTCCGGATCGAGCAAGAACGCAGCGTCGTAGTGCCGGTGATACGGCCGCAAGCCGGGTGCACCATTGTCGCGACTACCAAGGGCGAGCGCCGCCTGATGGAAGGCATGCACCATCGCCACATCGCGCGCCTGAAATGCTAGGTGATGGCGGCCGGTCAGCATGCCTTGTGCAACCGTGTCGCGGTTGGAGACAAACAGTTCGCCGGCCCAGAAGAATCCGTCGCTTCACCGCCGAGCGGAATGCAAAGAACGTCCAGTACGGCTCTGTAGAAGCGCCGGCTGGCCGGCAGGTCCTGCACCACCAGGTGCAGGTAGTCGATCAAGCGTCCGCGCGACAGCTGCGATGTTTTTCCATGGTGCGTGCTCCAGCAACGACGGGAACGCTGTTGATACGACCGCAACTGCCGCTAGCTCTTCACCTCGCAGCGATGCGGTGCGTAAGCGCGGCTAGCAAGGCGTAGCGACCAGTCGTCAGGTACGCGCAGGCGGCGCACGCGAACCGCGGTGTACGCGTGGGACATGGCGCACAAAGCACAAGTACCGAGCACCGGCCGCGTCCGCTGGTGGCTCGGCAGTCATCTGTTTGCCGCTCTACAAGGCTGCGGTAACGCCGGCCAATACGCACACGCCCCGAACTGGTCGGGGCGTGCGGTCGAAC
The DNA here is from genome assembly GCF_000772705.2 of Xanthomonas vasicola. Taxonomy (GTDB): domain Bacteria; phylum Pseudomonadota; class Gammaproteobacteria; order Xanthomonadales; family Xanthomonadaceae; genus Xanthomonas; species Xanthomonas vasicola. Next base: position 8,464 of record NZ_JSBW02000065.1, on the reverse strand, counting down.
ATCAATGGTGAAGATGCACTCCGACGCGCCATGCATGTGCAGTGACAGCGCATCCCCAATCACGGCGTATGCTGCGGCTGTCTCATGCTGATCGCAAGATTGCCAATCGCGTCGCCCACCTTGCGATCGCAACGGCGACATCCGCCGATCAAGCGCAGTGCTTACCAGCGGTAGTTGATGCGCCCGTACACATACGCACCGTTGAAACCGAACGGCGACAGATTGCTGTATGGAAATTGCCCGCTGGTGGAATTGGCGAAGTTGTTTTCGTCCGGATATTCGTCCAGCACATTGTCTGCACCCAACGTCAGCGTCCAGCGGTCCACCTTGTAGCTGGCCGAGGCATCCACCACCCACTTGGCCCCGAAGGTCTGGTCGTTGGTCGCGTCGGCCGGGCGGGTGCTGAACTTGCCGTAGCGCGTCGCACCCAGGGCCAGCGTCCAGTGCTCCAAATTCCAACTGCCGTTGATCAGGAACTTATCGCGCGGGAAGCCTTCTTCGATGCGGCCACGCTCGGTGCGGTCGATGCGCTCCAGGCTCAGCCCGTTGTCTGACAGCGCTGCCGGGTTGGCGGCGACGCTGCGCACTTCGGTTTCGGAATAATTGTAGCCGGCAGTCAGGTCCACGCTGCTGGTGGCAAGCTGCCAGCGGTAGCTGCCCACCACGTCCACGCCACGCGTGCGCGTGTCCACGGCGTTGGTGAAGTAACGCCCGCCGTTGATGCCGAAGATGCCCTGCGATTCCAACAGGTTCCGCACGCCGGTCCCGGTGAGGTTGGACGACAGCACGATGCGGTCGTCCACATCGATCTGGTACGCATCCACGGTGAGGTAGAGCGCATCGGTCGGCTGCAACACCAGGCCCAGGCTGTAGGACAGCGAGGTTTCCGCGTCCAGCCGCTCGGCGCCGAGCGCGCGCGCCACGGTGCTGTCGGCGGGGAAAGTGCCGATCTCGAACGGGTTCGGGTTGCCGGCCAGGAAGGTGGTGCTGGTGGACTGGAAATATTGCTGCGCCAGCGACGGCGCGCGGAAGCCCGACGACACCGTGCCGCGCAACGCGATCTTGTCGGTGAACGCATAGCGCGCGGACAACTTGCCCGAGGCCTGACTACCGAAATCGCTGTAGTCCTCGTAGCGCCCAGCCAGACCGGCAGAGAACTTGTCGGTGAAGTCGGCTTCCAGATCCGCATACAGCGCGTAGCTGTCACGCGAATACCGGCCCGATACGCTAGGAGCGAAGCCGCCGAACCCCTGCGCGCCAGCGGCCAGCGTGCCGCTCTGGAAATACGAACCCACTTCGCCTGGAGACTGGTTCCACTTTTCGTTGCGGTATTCCGCACCGAAGGCCACCGTCACCGGATACGCCAAGCCCCAGTCGAAGCCGCGCTTGACGTCCAGGTTGACGATGTTCTGCGTAGTTTCCAGCGCACCGTCGTAGAACGCCGTGGGCGAGGTCGGGCCCAGGCTTACGTTGAGTGTGTTGCGGGTGTGGAAATCGATGCGGTTGTAGCCGTAGTTGTAGCTGGCGTCCCAATCCCAACCGCTGGCGGTGGAACCGCGCACACCGGCGACCAGCGAGCGGTCTTTGGCATAGGTCTGGATTTCCGGCAGAAAGCCCTGCGGATAGATCGACAAGATATTCTGCGAGGCGCTGCCCGGCGCGCGGAAAAACGCGAACGAGGTGATGTCGCGGTTGCTGGCGGTGGCAAACGCATAGCCGGTGATGCTGTCGCTGAAGGCGAATTCGGTATTGGCCGAGACCGCCTGCGCATTGACCTCCGGGTCGCCGATCTTGAAGGCCTTCTGGCCGACTGCCGGCTGCGAGGCGCTGGGCGCGCCGGCGTAGGCGCGCGCACGGTCGGTGGGGTCTTGTTGATTGAGCTGGGCGGCCACGTGCAGCCAGCCGCGGTCGCCGCCGTAGGCCACGCCGGTGTCGCCGGACAGCTCGTAGTTATTGCCGTCGCCGGCCGAATACTGGCCGAAGCCGGCTTGCAGGCTGCCGCCCTTTTCTGCGCCCTTGAGCACGATGTTGACCACACCGGCGATGGCATCGGAGCCGTACTGCGCGGAAGCGCCGTCGCGCAGCACTTCCACCCGCGCGATTGCAGCGACCGGAATGGTGTTCAGATCCACCGCCGCCGAGCCCCGACCAATCGTGCCGTTGAGGTTGAGCAGCGAAGAGGTGTGGCGGCGTTTGCCGTTGACCAGCACCAGCACCTGATCCGGCGACAGGCCACGCAGCTGCGCGGGGCGGATCGCACTGGTGCCGTCGCTCAGCGCGGGGCGTGGGAAGTTCAGCGAGGGCAGCGCGCGCGCCAGCGCGGTGGCCAGTTCCGGGGTGCCGGTGGCCTGCAGCGATTCGGCGCTGATGATGTCAATTGGCGATTGCGACTCGGCAACGGTGCGGTCAGACACGCGGGTGCCGGTGACGATGACTGTATCCAACGTGTTGGCCGGGGCGGTCGCCGGCGCGGCGGTCTGGGCCAGGGCGGGGGAAGCAAGCAGTGCAGCGACCACAGCGGTCGCAAGGGCGGAAAGGGGGATGTGCATGACAACTCCGAAAACGTGGGTCCAGGCAGGACCAGGCAAGGCTGGGCAGGCGGCGGTCGCTGCAGTGCGAAGACTGCGGCGGCCACGCTGAAGGCGCTAATTATTCGTTAACGCTAGAATGGTATCGCAGGAATGCTGCTCATCTGCTCATTCCTTTTCGTTCTATCGGACTGTCCATCAATGATTTCCCTGCGTAACTTCTCCATGCGACGCGGCGAGCGTCTGCTGCTCTCCAACGTTGACCTGACCATGCACGCCGGCTACCGCGTCGGGGTGGTGGGCCGTAACGGCACCGGCAAGTCGAGCCTGTTCGCTGCGGTGAAGGGCGAGCTGGAGGCCGACAAGGGCGATGTCGATCTGCCCGGCAAGGTGCGCACCGCCAGCGTGTCGCAGGAAACCCCGTCCTTGCCTGACCCGGCGCTGTCGTTCGTGCTCGGCGGCGATATCGAGGTGTCTGCGGTGCTGCAGGAAGAAGCCGCAGCCACCGCACGCGAAGACTGGGAGGCGGTGGCCAACGCGCACCAGAAGATGGCTGAACTCGGCGCCTACGACGCCGAAGCGCGCGCGGGCAAGCTGCTGCATGGCCTGGGTTTCCCGGCCAACACGCACCACCGCGCGGTGTCCTCGTTCTCCGGCGGCTGGCGCGTGCGTCTGAATCTGGCGCGCGCGCTGATGATGCCCAGCGACCTGCTGCTGCTCGACGAACCGACCAACCACTTGGACATGGACGCAGTGCTATGGCTGGAGCAGTGGTTGCTCAAGTACCCTGGCACGCTGTTGCTGATTTCGCACGACCGCGAATTTCTCGACAACGTGGCGACCCACACCCTGCATCTGCATGGCGGTACCGCCAAGCTGTATGTCGGTGGCTACACCGATTTCGAACGCCAGCGCATCGAGCACCTGCGTCAGCAGCAGATCGCGCATGACAAGGAACAGGCCGAGCGCGCGCATCTGCAGAGCTTCATCGACCGCTTCAAGGCGCAGGCCAGCAAGGCCACCCAGGCGCAGAGCCGCATGAAGCGTCTGGCCAAGATGGCCGGCACCGAAGCCGTGCGCGCCGAGCGCGAATTCCGCATCCAGTTTGCGCAGCCCAATCGCCTGCCGTTTTCGTTGATCCGGCTCAATCACGTGGAAGCCGGCTATGCCGCTGCGCCGCGGGAACCGGGAATGGAGAATGGGGAATCGCAAAAGCGTGGGTCTGGCGATGCGATTACCGTTTTGCATGATGTCGGGTTTGGCTTGGAAGCGGGCGACCGGATTGGTTTGCTGGGGCCCAATGGCGCGGGTAAGTCGACGCTGGTCAAAACACTGGTGGGCGAACTGGCGCCGCTGTCTGGCGAGCGCAGTGCGCATCCGGATTTGCGCATCGGTTACTTCGCACAGCACACGGTGGAATCGCTGCACGAAGGCCAATCGCCGATGGACCACTTCCGCGACTTGTCGCCGGATGGCTCCAATCAGGCGTTCCGCGACTTCCTGGGTAAATGGAATTTTGCCGGCGACCGCGCCTTCGAAGTGGTGGATGGTTTCTCCGGCGGCGAGCGCGCGCGCCTGGCGCTGGCGTTGATCGCCTGGCAGCAGCCGAACGTGTTGCTGCTCGACGAACCGACCAACCACTTGGACCTGGAAATGCGCGAAGCGCTGGCCGAAGCGTTGAGCGATTTCGAAGGCGCCATCGTGATGGTCTCGCACGATCGCCATCTGATCGGCCTGGTCTGCGACAGTTTCTGGCGCGTGGCCGATGGCGTGGTCGAGCCCTTCGGCGGCGACCTGGACGAATACGCCGCCTGGTTGCGTAGCCGCCCGGCCGCGCAGGGTACCAAGCAGAAGATGGCCGAAGTGGCGCCGACCCCGCCACCGCCGACCAAGCCGCTGCCGCCGAAAAAAGCCGTCAACCCGCACAAGCTGGCCAGCGCCGAAAAGCGCGTCGGCGAGCTGGAAGCGGCGCTTGCTGCGCTGGATCGCGAGTTGGCTAACCCCGGCAACTACGCCGACAGCGAGAAAATGGCCGTGCTGGGGCGTGATCGCGAAGCAACCGCGCAGCAGCTGGCTGAGGCAGAGGCCGCGTGGATGGAGCTGATCGACGGCGCGTAAGAGCGGCTAATACCACCACTGCGCAGTGGCCGCTGCCGGTGCTCGCTGCGGCAGGGACCACGCTGACATTGCGGTTCCTGTGCACGGTGCGTAACCGCCTGCCGACTGCGCTACGTGTCGTTAGCCACGACAAAAACGCCTGGGTTACGCTGCGCCTGGAGTCAAACGAGGTTGCCCCTGATCACCGCCACCATCAGCCTGGAAGACCATCTGGCCGCCCAGTGGTTGCATGCGCGTCGTTCTTCCAAACGCGTGATCGTATTTCTGGCGGTTCTGCTGCTGATCGGGGTCGTGTTGTTGCAACTGACTGACGCGGGCCAGATCATCGGCCCGGTGCTGATCGGCAGCGGTGGCGGCGGTTTGATCGGCCTGGCGCTGTTGCACATATGCGGTCTGCCACGGCGGATCACGCGCCTGCATGTGCAGCGGGCCGCCCTGCGGCATGCCTACACCTATGCATGGGACGAGAACGGGCTGTAAGTCACCTGGGCGGGCGGGCATTTCCGCCGCTCCTGGTCCGATGACATTCGCGTTCGCGAAAGCGAGCGGGTGCTGTTGCTGTATCACAATGATCGCCTGTCCGAGCTGTTTTGCCCACACTGGTTCGCCGGCAGGGCCCAGTACGATGCATTTCGTCAGTTGGCTTGCGGGTGGGCAAGACATCTAAAGCGCTCTAAGCGCGGCTACCAAAACGTAGCGAGCAGTCGTCAGGTGGGCGTGGACGGCGCGCTCAGAGCCGTCGTGTTCGAGTGGCACCTGCCGCACCGAGCATCTGCCGCGCCCGCCTGGGCGATGAGCGCAGTCGTTTTGTTAGCCGCTAAGCGCGGCAGTACGCCAGCGCTGCTCAGCGGCTGACGTGCTGTTCGGCCAGTAGCCAATCGCGCAGCCGTCGCCCGGCGTCGCTTTCCGGTCGCGAGCGTAGCCGCGTGAGCCAATAGCGCCCAGCGTCGATGGTGATGGGGAACGGGCAGACCAGGCGCCCGGCATCCAGGTCCTGGCGAAACATCGGCAGCGGCAACAACGCCACGCCGGCGCCGGCTGCCGCTGCGCTGGCCAGGGTCAGCGACGAATCGAACATCGTGCCGCGCGCGGGCACCTCAGGCACACGTGCAGTGCGAAACCACTGCCGCCACTCATCCGAACGATACGAGCGCAGTAATGGCACCCGTGCCAGATCCTCTGGGGCGCGCAGGCCGCGCGCCATTGCCGGCGCACACACCGGCGCAAAGGGCGCTTCCATCACGGCCTCGGCAACCTGCCCCTGCCAGTCGCCATCGCCGAAGCGGATAGCCAGATCCAGGCCTTCACCGGCCAGATCGACGCGGTTGTTGTGGGTAGACAGGCGCAGCTCGATACCCGCATGCGCCGCATGGAACGCTGCCAGTCGCGGCAACAGCCAGCCGGTGGCGAAGGTACCCACCACGCCCACGCTGAGCACCTCGCGATAACGGCCATCGGCAAAGCGTTCAAGGGTGGCGGCAATGCGGTCGAACGCTTCGCCGAGCACCGGCGCTAGCGCGGCGCCTTCGTCGGTCAGCGCTACACCGCGGGGCAGGCGGTGGAACAAACTGGTGCCCAGTTGCTGCTCCAGTGCCTTGATCTGGTGACTCAGCGCGGCCTGGCTCACGCACAGCTCGTCCGCCGCGCGGGTCAGATTCTGGTGACGTGCGGCGGCCTCGAAAGCGCGCAGGGCATTGAGCGGGAGACGGGGCCGGGGCATGCGCAGAGATTAGTTCAATTCATGTCTGGGATCGAAACCTCGTAATGGTGAGTCACTCCGCGCGCACCGATACTGTGGGCTCTCTCAAGGAGGCAAGCGCATGTTGAATCGGCGACAGTTCCTGCACGCAACCGGCGCGGGCGTGCTATTTGCGGCGTCCAGACCCGCATGGGCGCCCAGTCCGGCGTTGAACGTGGACGACATGCTGCGGGCCCAGTGGGCGAAGATCGAGCGCGGCACCGGCGGCCGCCTGGGCATCAGCTTGCTCGACAGCGCTACCGGCTGGCACCTCGGACAGCGCCAAGACGAGCGCTTTCCGATGTGCAGCACCTTCAAATTTGTATTGGCTGCCGCGGTGCTGCAGCGGGTGGACCAGGGCAAGCTGATGCTGGCGCAACGGGTCAAGATCCGTGCCTCCGACATGCTTGAGCACGCCCCGGTTACCGAGCGCCATATCGGCGGGTCGCTGAGTGTCGGTGAGCTGTGCCGGGCCACGATGATCTATAGCGACAACCCAGCCGCCAACCTGTTGTTCCCGCTGGTGGGCGACCCGGCCGGCGTGACCGCGTTCCTGCGCAGCATTGGCGATGCCCAAACCTGCAGCGACCGCCACGAGCCGGAGATGAACCGATTCGCTGCCGGCGACCCACGCGACACCACCACCCCGGCAGCGATGGCTAACACGCTGCGCACGCTGCTGCTCGGCGATGCGCTGCGGCCGGCCTCGCGCAAGCAGCTGACCGACTGGATGATCAACAACCGCACCGGCGACGATTGCCTGCGCGCGGGGCTCACGCGCGACTGGAAGATCGGCGACAAGACCGGCAGCAACGGCATCGATACCCGCAACGACATCGCCATCCTCTGGCCGCCGAAGGGCAGGGCGCCACTGTTGCTGACGGCGTACTTGAACGGTGCCAAGGTCGACGACGCTGCACGTGATGCAGCGTTGAAAGCGGTGGCAGTCGCGGTACGCGACAGCATCGCGGCTTGAGTGCAACGGCGCGGTGCTTCGCGCATTTCATCCGCGCACGAGTTCGCAGGGTGCTTCCTGTTTTCCATCAGCTTTTTCGAGGTCAACCGTGCAAATCAGGCTGCGTCATTGGTAGGTGGCAGTTGCGCTGCTGCTTGTGCATGGGCTTGCACTGGCCGGAGCGCTGGCAACCAGCGCCTGGCCAGGTCGAGATACCGCTCTGGCCGGGCGCGGTGCCTGATGCGCTGCGCCACCCGAAGCCCGAATCAGTGAGTACCGGCCAGGGGCGCTTCCCATGGACGAAGGTGAGCGATGTCAGCCGCCCGACCATGACGGTCTATGCGCCCAAGGGCACAACACCGGTGCGGCGGTGCTGGTGTTCCCCGGTGGTGGCTATCACGTCCTGGCCATGGATCTGGAAGGGACGGAGATCTGCGACTGGCTGACCGCACGCGGCATCACCTGCGTGCTGCTGAAATACCGCGTGCCGAACTCGGGGCCGACCTGGGTCAACGACCGCTGCTATTACCCGAAAGTGCAAACCGCCGTGCAGGACGCCCAACGAGCGTTAGGGATGGTGCGCGCGCAGGCGGAGCAGTTGGGCGTGAACCCACACAAGATCGGTGTGCTCGGTTTCTCCGCCGGTGGTCATTGAGTGGCCGCGATCAGTACCCATTTTGCAACGCGCACGTATCCGCCGGTGGATGCGTCCGATGCACAGAGTTGCCGGCCGGACTTCGCCATTGCTGTCTACCCGGGCCATCTATGGGCGCACGAGGACGAAGACGGTGCTACGCGCGATCCGACCCAGTTGTCGCTACGGCCAGACATCACCGTCACCGCCCAAACGCCGCCGACCTTTTTGCTGCAGGCGCAGGACGATCATGTGGACGGCGTTTCGCAGGTGCTGGCGTACTACGTCGCGCTCAACCACGCCAACGTGCCGGTGGAAATGCATGTGTACGCGCAGGGGGGCATGGCTTCGGTCTGCGCGTTAAGGAAACTCTGAACAACTCCCCTTGATCCTGCGACAATCACACAGACGCAACGGACAACGACGATGCAACTGACCTTCGGCGATGCGGAGTACAACGGCAAGCGCAAGCGGACGCGGCGTGAGGTGTT
>NZ_JSBW02000064.1 GCF_000772705.2 Xanthomonas vasicola | reverse complement strand
TCACCCCATGAGCAACACCGTCTACATCGGCGCGAAAGAATATTTCCCCGGCATCGGCAAGATCGGTTTCGAAGGCCGCGATTCGGACAACCCGCTCGCCTTCAAGGTCTACGACGCCACCAAGAAGATCGGCGACAAGACCATGGCCGAGCACCTGCGCTTTGCCGTGGCGTACTGGCACAGCTTTTGCGGCAATGGCGCCGATCCGTTTGGCCCGGGTACGCGTGCGTATCCGTGGGATGTGGGCAATACCGCATTGAACCGCGCTGAAGCCAAGGCCGATGCCGCGTTCGAGTTCTTCACCAAGCTCGGCGTGCCGTACTACTGCTTCCACGACATCGACCTGTCGCCGGATGCCGATGACATCGGCGAATACGAGAGCAACCTCAAGCACATGGTGGGCATTGCCAAGCAGCGCCAGGCCGACACCGGCATCAAGCTGTTGTGGGGTACGGCCAACCTGTTCTCGCATCCGCGCTACATGAATGGTGCTTCGACCAACCCGGACTTCAACGTCGTCGCGCGTGCGGCGGTACAGGTCAAGGCCGCAATCGATGCCACGGTGGAGCTGGGCGGCGAAAACTACGTGTTCTGGGGCGGCCGCGAAGGCTACGCCTGCCTGCACAACACGCAGATGAAGCGCGAGCAGGACAACATGGCGCGCTTCCTCACCCTGGCGCGCGACTACGGCCGCAGCATCGGCTTCACCGGCAATTTCCTGATCGAGCCAAAGCCCATGGAGCCGATGAAGCATCAGTACGATTTTGATAGCGCTACCGTCATTGGCTTCCTGCGTCAGCACGGCCTGGATCAGGACTTCAAACTCAATATCGAAGCCAACCACGCTACCTTGTCCGGCCATAGCTTCGAGCACGACCTGCAGGTGGCGTCCGATGCCGGCCTGCTCGGCAGCATCGATGCCAACCGCGGTAACCCGCAGAACGGCTGGGATACCGACCAGTTCCCGACCGATCTGTACGACACCGTCGGTGCGATGCTGGTGGTACTGCGTCAGGGTGGTCTGGCACCGGGCGGTTTGAATTTCGACGCCAAGGTGCGTCGCGAATCGTCCGACCCACAGGATCTGTTCCTGGCGCACATCGGCGGCATGGATGCGTTCGCACGCGGGCTGGAAGTAGCCAATGCGCTGCTGACCTCTTCGCCGCTGGAACACTGGCGCGCCGAGCGTTACGCAAGCTTCGACAGCGGCGCAGGCGCCGACTTTGCCGCTGGCAAGATCACGCTGGCCGACCTGGCCAAGCATGCCACCGGCAATGTGCCCAAGCAGATCAGCGGCCGCCAGGAAGCGTACGAAAACCTGATCAATCAGTATCTGACGCGTTGATG
>NZ_JSBW02000063.1 GCF_000772705.2 Xanthomonas vasicola | reverse complement strand
GCGCTGGCTGCTGCGCTGGATCGCGTTTTTGCGTGCCTGGATGCGGGCGATGGAATGGCCATCCTTTAGCCACGTGCCGCTGTCACAGACGGCACGGGGCGCTTGAAGGGGATTTTTCAGGGACAACGAAATACGGTTTGGCCGCCTGTTCGCCGAGCGCGCGGATCCAGTCGCTGGAGCTGGCGTTGAGATCGATCAGACCCACGCGTTCCTGCGCGGCGAGTTGCTGCATGGCCAGGGTGTAGCGGCCGTGGGTGTCGAGCAGCGCACCGAAGTCGTACAACAACCGCGCAGCTGGAGTGATCAGGATGGGCGTAGCGCCCTTGTCTCGCGCAGTGGCGATGTAGCGGCGCAGGAACTGCACGTAGTCGATCGTGGGATCGGTGTAGCGCGTGGGGTCTTCGCGCTTGGCGTCGTTGTGGCCGAACTGGATCAGCAACACATCGCCGCGTTGCAATTCTCTTGCGATGGCATCCAGCCGCCCTTCGGCGATGAAACTGCGCGCGCTGCGCCCGCCCTTGGCATGGTTATGCACCTGCCACTGCGCCGGATCGAACCAGTCCTGCAGCAGTTGGCCCCAACCGGCCTGTGGAGCACGCTCGGCGCTGTACTCGGCAGCGGTGGAATCGCCGGCGATGAGAATGCGGTGTGGCGCGGCGTGGGCGATGCATGCGGAGAGCAGCAGCAATGCGAACAGCAGCAGACGCATGATGGGCTCCGGGGTGGATGCTGAGCGGGAAAGAAACGTAGCGAGCAGTCGTCAGGTGGGTGCGGACGGTGCGGAGGAAGCACGACATCCGACTTGTTTGTGCCGATTGAGGACACCGGCCGCGCGCGCTTGGCGACTGCGCAGTCGCTTTGTTATTCGCACCAGATGCTGGGCGCTATTGCCTTCTTCCATCGGAATGTTGTCCTTTTCATGGGGAAAGGAGGTGCCGAAGAGCGGATGAGGATGCGTCGGTATCAGCAATGTTGAACATGCTGCCGTTGCCTCAAGCCTCTTCGTTTAAGAGGGCGGTCTTCCGCCGCACCCTCAACCCCAGCCCCACTCCGCGCCCCGGCCCACGCCTTGCAGCGTGGGCGCTCAAAGGCAGGCGCGCCGATGGCGCGCTAGCCCTGCCTTTTCGCCCGGCAGGAGAGGGGCTCAAACGCGTTACTGGATTACGCAGCAGCAGCTTAGGTCTTGCCCAGCAGCCCGGCGACGAAGTTGCGGATCTCTGCATCCTGCGCGTTGTCGAAGAAGCACTGCTGGAAACGCTCGCCGCCGATCGCCTGCTTGATCAGTTCCGGGTCGATGGCGCGCAGGCCGTCCAGGTAGGACTTGGCGGTGGCCTGCTTGACCTGGGTCAGGATGCCGGCGTTGGCCGCCTGCGATTCGCGACGCTCGGCCGGGTAGCCCAGACCGCGCTCGCCGCTGAAGGCCTTTTCGAAGATGTAGCGCACGTTGATTTCCGCGCCCCAGCCGTAGCCCTTGGCGAATGCCAGCGACAGCGCGTTGCCGTTATTGACCTGGGCGAACAGGTACGCGTCGGTCGGCTCGATGCAGTACCCGCAGAACACGCCCGGGTGCGCGTTGAGCGACATCATCGCGCCCTGGCCGGTGCCGCAACCGGCGACCACGAAGTCGACCGCCTTGGAGTTCAGCAGCAGGCTGGCGACGATGCCCAGGTGGATGTAGGTCAGGCGATGGTCGTTGTCGCCGTCCATGCCGACATTGAATACGCTGTGGCCTTGCTCGCTGGCGACGTCGTTGAGTTGCTGCAGGATCACCGGGTTCTTGGCGGCCTGACTAAACTCATTCATGAGTGCGATTTTCATGGGAATGCTCCGATTGGTGGGGGAAGTTTTTTAAAAAGTTGTTGCTAGATAGCGATGATGCGTGCGTTGGGTTGCCGGTCTTTTTGGACTGCGCGCGTGTTGTTTGCTGAAGCGGCCAACGCGCTGATGCAGAACGGAAGAGCAATTGCAGGAGAGGAAGTGCGCATCTGGTTGATGCGTCGTCGCCGACTCTCATCCGCCTTTCAGGCACCTTCGCCCCATAAAGGGCCCAAGGTTCCGGAGGGAGGAGGAGTGCTGCAATGCACTCGGCTAAGCGCGTTGACTCAGCGCGCCAACCAACCACCATCGACTGGAATGATCGCGCCATTCACGTAGTCCGAAGCGCCGCTGGCTAGGAACACCGCAGTGCCGCCGAGGTCGGCCGGCACACCCCAGCGCGCGGCGGGAATGCGGTCCAGGATCGACTTGTTACGGTCTTCGTCGGCGCGCAACTGCGCGGTGTTGTCGGTGGCCATGTAGCCCGGCGCAATGGCGTTGGTGGTCACGCCCTTGCTGGCCCATTCGTTGGCAAGCAGGCGGGTGATGCCGGCGATGCCAGACTTGCTGGCGGTGTAAGACGGCACGCGGATGCCACCCTGGAACGACAGCATGGAGGCGATATTGATGATCTTGCCGCGGCCCTGCGCGATGAAATGTCGGCCCGCCGCCTGCGCCATGAAGAACGCCGACTTCAGATTGACGTTGAGCACGTCGTCCCAATCCTGCTCGCTGAAATCCACTGCATCGGTGCGACGGATCAGGCCGGCGTTGTTGACCAGGATATCCAGCCCGCCGAGGCCGGCGATGGTCTCGTCGATGATGCGCTGCACCGGGTCGATGCTGATCAGGTTGGCTTCGATGGCGATAAAGCGACGGCCCAGCGCCTTGACCTTTTCTTCAGTCTCGGTGGGTGCCTGGATGCCGGCGGCGGCGATGTCGGCGCCCGCCTCGGCCAACGCCAACGCGATGCCCTGCCCCAAGCCCGTGTTGGCACCGGTGACCAGTGCGACCTTGCCTTCGAGACTGAACGGATTGCTCATTACCTTATCGCTCCTGCTGGATGTGCCGTGGTGTGCTGAGTAAGCCGCGCAGTGCGCGGCCGAGTGCGTTGTACGAATTGATGCAGCGCCGGCGCCCATCTGAATCGCGCTGGCGTTGTTGGCGCCGGCTTGAACACAGCGGCGTCATGACGACTGCCGGCCGCGTCGGTGCAGGCGCGTTGCTGCAGGCCTTACTTGAGCTGGCAGATATCCAGCACATGCATGTCGGTGTAATCCAGGTTTTCGCCGCCCATCGCCCAGATGAAGGCGTAGTTGCTGGTGCCGGCACCCATGTGGATGGACCACGGCGGCGACACCACCGCTTCGTTGTTCTGGATCACGATATGGCGCTGCGCGTCGGGCTCGCCCATGAAGTGATAGAGGCGGTCGTTGGCGCCCAGGTCGAAATAGAAATACACCTCGCTGCGGCGGTCGTGCAGATGCGGCGGCATGGTGTTCCAGACGCTGCCGGGCTTGAGCACGGTCAGGCCGAGCAACAGCTGCGACGACTGGCAGGTGGCCGGCACGATGTACTGGTAAATGGTGCGCTCGTTGCTGGTTTCCAGCGCGCCGCGCTCCAGTGCCACCGCATCCTTAATTGAGAGCTGCTTGGTCTCAAAGCGCGCATGCGCAGGGGTAGATGCGAGATAGAACTTGGCCGGGTTGGTGGCATCGTCGGACGCGAAACTGATATCGGTGCTGCCCATCGCCACGTACAGGCCGTCCTTCGGCTCCAGCGTGTAGGCGGTGCCGTCCACGGTCACCGTGCCGGTGCCTGCGCCGACGTTGAGAATGCCCAGCTCGCGACGCTCCAGAAACGGATGCCCGGCGGCAGAGGCGGGCTCGGTTTGTTTAGGCAGGTCCAGCGTCTTGCCCAACGGCGCGGCACCACCGAGCACGAAGCGCTCGTAGTGGGTGTATTTGAGCGTCACCGCATCGTCGACGAACAGGCCGTCGAGCAGGTAGAGCTCGCGCAGCTCATCGTTGCTGGCGCCCTTGATGGCGCCGGGATGGGTGGCGTAATGCGTTTTGCAGTACAGGGACATGGCACATCTCCGAGGCAAGCGAGGGGGAACATGGGCTTGCACGGGGGTAGTCTACCGGCTCTGGTTAACCGGTGTCATTGCGCAGTGCACGATAGTTGGGATGGGGGGCTGATGGGCCCCCTGCTTCCTTCTCCCGCCGGGAGAAGGTGGCGCGCAAGCGCCGGACGAGGGTACGAGGCTGCGCGCTGTGTTGGGAGCGCGGCTTGGCGGTCGGGTGGCCGCTTATATGCGCCTCCTTCGGAGATCACGGCTGAGCTTTCTCAGATGGCGGTCTGCCGCCGTACCCTCACCCCTCTCCCGTCGGGCGAGGGGCTTTGATTCCTTCCCCCGTCGGGAGAAGGTGGCGCGCAGGCCGGATGAGGGTACGCGGCTGCGCGCGCTCCCGAGTGGGAGGGCTTTACGTGCTCAATCCTCCGGCGGTTGGCAGGAATCTCTGACGATCAGGTGCGGCCGCACGCTGGCGGTGGGCAGCTGAGGGGCGTTGTCGGGCTGGATCAGCATTGCGGCGGCAGTACGGCCGGTGTCGCGGGTGTGGCGGCGCACCGAGGTCAGCGGCGGCCACAGGCGCGAGGCCAGCGAGCTGTCGTCGTAGCCGATGACCGAAAGTTGGCGCGGGATGTTGATGCCGGCGCGCAGGGCGACCTTGTAGATACCGGCGGCCATTTCGTCGTTACCGGTGAAGATGGCGGTGGGGCGCTTCTTGCCCAGCAGCAGCTTTTCGGCCGCGGCCACACCGGATTCGAAGGTGTAGCCGGCCTCCACAATACGCTCCGGCGGCAGTTCGATGCCACGCCGGGTCAGCGCGTCGGCAAAGCCGCAGGTGCGCTCGATCGAGGAGCGGTAGGCGCTGGGGCCGGTGACCAGGGCGATGTCGCGGTGGCCGAGCGAGAGCAGGTAATCGGCTGCTTCGGCGGCGCCGTCGCGGTCGTGGGTGATCACTGTCTGCGAAGTGGTGTCCAGCGCGATCGAAGCGATGCGCGTGTAGCGGCAGCCGATCTCGGCCAGCATGTCGGCCAGCGCCTGGTCTTCGGAGGCACGCGGCACCAGGATCACACCATGCAGCTTCTGCGCTTGGGCGAAGCGGCGCACGCCTTCGATGTAGCCGGGGCTGCGGCTGTCGCAGGGGTGCACCACCAGCTCGAAACTGGAGCCACGCAGCGCGTCCAGCGCGCCGTATTGCATGTCCACGATGTATTGCGCGGTGGGGTTGTCGTAGACCATGCCGATCAGGAACGAGCGCCGGAACGCCAGCCCGCGCGCGAGCGGATCCGGCGCGTAGCCGACCTCACGCATCAGCGCCTCGACCTTCTCGCGGGTGTCCTGCCGCACCAGCGGCGAATTGTTGATGATCCGCGAGACGGTCTTCTTGGACACGCCCGACATGCGCGCGATGTCGTTGATCGTCGCGACCTTGCCCTTCGGCAGGCCGGGCATTCCCTCTTCAGGCATCTTGCGGGCGGGCATAGCGGTCAACCAGTGAAGTTGATTGGATTCTACCGGCCCCGGGGGCGGTAGACCTGAGCGACGCCTGCCGCTGCACCGGTTGCGCCAGGTCGGGCCTGCCACAGCGGGCAGCGCCACGCCATGCCCGCCGATGCAGAACGATCAGTCCAGGGCGCGGTAGCGGAAGTTACGGAATTCCACCTGGCCCGTGCCGGCGGCGTACAGCGCCGGCTTCAGGGCCAGGAACTTGCCGGCCACGTTGTGGTGGTAACCGGACACTTCCATCTGCACCGGGTACTTGGTCCACGTCTTGCCGTCGCTGCTGCTGTGAATGGTGACGATGTGGCGGTTGTTGGTGACGCGCAGCCACAGCGTGCCGCCGTTGGTGCTGGGCGCCAGCGTGCCCGGGCGTTCTTCGCCATAGCGGTGCATGACGAAGTTTTCGCCATTGCTGCCGACGCCGGCGTAGAGCTTGTCGCTGTAAAACAGCAGCGCCCCACCCTGCCCGCCCGGTGCTACGGTCATCTGCACCTCGAACTGGTAGGCCGGGTCGGTGGCGATCACCGTCAGCGGCGAGGCATTGCGCGGGGCGGTGCCCTTGCCCTGCAGACGCAGCACGCCATCGCCCACCTGCAGCCGCTTGGCTTCGTCGGCGGCCGGGTTGAAGAACGCCCACTGCGGGCTGAGCGTGGCGGCGCGGAAGTCGTCCGACAATGCCATCCCATGCTGCAACGCTTGGCCGCTGGGTTTTTTCAGCCGGGTGCCCAGGTCGCCGCCCTTGGCGACGAACCAGCCGTCCGCGGTCCACTCGATGGGGTCGAGCAAGGCCTGGCGGCCCAGCGTCCAATAGCCGTGTTCGTAGCCGTGGTAGAGCATCCACCAACGCGTGTCGGTGCCTTCCACCAGGGTGGCGTGGCCGCGCGACCACCATGGCTCGTCGGCACTGTTGGTGCGCGTGATGGGGTTGTTGGGCGCGTTCTGCCAAGGGCCATGGATGGAGCGCGCGCGCGCGGTGATCACCATGTGCCCGGTCGGCGGGCCGGCGGTGCCGCCCACGGCGGTGGTCATGTAGTACCAGCCGTTGTGGCGGGTGATCTTGGGGCCTTCCTGGGCGTAGCCTTCCACATCCCAGCTTTCCGGGTATTTCCAGCCGTCATAAACGTGCTTGGGGCTGCCGACCACCTTGAAGCCGTCGTCGGACAGCTGCACGTAATCGCCACCGCTCAGGAACAGATAGCGCTTGCCGTCTTCGCCCACCGCATGGCCGGGGTCGATGTACTTGCCCAGGCCAATGTCGATCGGCGCGCTCCACGGGCCCTTGATGTTGTCGGCCCAGACCACGAAGTTGCTGCGCTCGCCCTGGTCGCCGCGCCGCGCCGGAAAATAAATGTAGTAACGCTTACCGTGCTTGATCAGATCGGGCGCCCAGATTGCGCCGACGTTCTGGGTGATGGCGTGGCCTAGCGGCTGCCAGTTGACCAGATCGCGCGAGTGCCAGATCGGCAGGCCCGGGTACGCATCGAACGAAGACAGCGTGAGGTAGTAGTCGTCGCCATCCTTGAGCACCGATGGGTCGGGGTGGTCGCCGGCCAGCACCGGATTGAGAAAGGTGCCATCGCCCTGGTCGGCAATGCGCTGGTGTTCGATGCCGCGCTTCCAGTCCGCCGCAGCACTCAGGCCGGCGCACAGCAGCAACCCGCCAGCAAGCAGCCAACGCCATCTGGATGAAGTGGTACGCACACGCATGCTTTCTCCTGATCCCGGATGTCGGGCGTTACCACGAGCGGCGGTTAATGCCACCGGTTAACCAGATGCGGCAGAACGTGTCCGCCGGCAGCGGTGCCTGACGCATTCGCAAGGCACCGCGTGTCGTCGGGAGTGATCGCTACGACGCGGCGCGCCGTAGCGATCACTCGCCTGCAAGTCATGCAGTCGCTCAGGTCATCCGGCGCGCAGGGCGCGCGGCAACCACAGCGACAATTCGGGGAAAAACGCCACGATCAACAGCACGCACAACGCCGCCAGCCAGAACGGCCAGATGGAGCGCATGCTTTGCGCGATGGTGATCTGCCCGATGGAGGTGCCGATGAACAGCACCGAGCCGATCGGCGGGGTGATCAGGCCGATACCGCCGGCCAACACCATCACCAGACCGAAGTGGATCGGGTCGATGCCATACGCTTTGACCACCGGCAGGAAGATCGGCGTGCAGATCAGGATCTTCGGTGCCAGGTCCATGAACATGCCCAGCAACAGCAGCATCACCACGATCATCAACAACACCATGTTCTTGCTGTCGGCAATGGCTTGCAGGAACTTCACCGCTGCCGCAGGCACCTGCAAATATGCCAGCAGCCAGCCGAATACCGCGGCGGTGGCGATCACGAACAGAATCACGCCGGTGGTGCGCGCCGCGTGCGTCACCGCGGCGAAGAACTCGGCCCAGCGCAATTGCCGGTACAGCAATGCGGTGACGATCAACGCGTACACCACCGCAATGGCGGCGCTCTCCACCGCGGTGAAGATGCCGGCGCGAATACCGATGAAGATCAACGCCACCAAGCCCAGGCCCGGCAACGCACCGATCAAGCGCAGCGCCACGGCACGCCAGCCGGGGAACGGCTCGGTGCCGTAGCCGCGATGACGCGCCACTGCATAGCCGGTGACCATCATTGCGGCGGTCATCAACAACGCAGGGAAGATGCCGGCTGCGAACAGATCGGCAATCGACAAGCCGCCACCGGCCGCCGCGGAGAGCAGGATCAGGTTGTGCGAAGGCGGCACCAGCAGCGCCACCAGCGCAGCGGTCATGCTCACGTTCACCGCGTAATCGCGGTCGTAACCGCGTTTGATCATCTGCGGAATCATGGTGCCACCGACCGCCGAGACATCGGCAATTGCCGAGCCGGAGACGCCGCCGAAGAACAGCGACGACAACACGCTGACCTGACCCAGACCGCCGCGCACGCGCCCCACCAACGAGGAGGCCAACGCGATCAAGCGTTCGGAAATGCCACCGCGCAGCATCAACTCGCCGGCGAAGATAAACAGCGGAATCGCAATCAACGACGCCGAGCCGCTGCCGGCCGAAATCTGCTGCACCAGCACCACCGTGGGCAGGTCCAGATACAGCAGCGTGGCCAGTGCGGCCGCGCCCAAAGCGTAAGCCACCGGCACGCCGATCAGCAGCAGCACCACGAAGGTTCCCAACAACATGGCGATGCCCATCAGCGCACTCCTCCGACATGGACCGGGCGCAGCACACGCCACAACTTGAACAAGGCGAACACCACCATCAGCGCACCACCGATCGATAGCGGCAGGTAGTTGATGCTCTGCGGCATCTGCGCGCCGGCCATCTTGATATCCAGCCCATCGATCAGCAGCACCGCGCTCCACCACGCCAGCACCGCACCGATGGACATGATCATCAGCGGGCGAATCACTTCAAAAATCTTGCGCATCAGCGGCGGCACATGTTCGCCCAGCAGATAGAAGCCGAAATGGCGGTTGGTATGCACGCCGGCCGCCGCGCCCAGGCTCAGTGCGGTGCTCAGCAACAACAAGGTCACCGGCTCGGTCCAGCTGGGCGAGTCGTTGAGCACGTAGCGGGTGAACACCTGCCAGCCCTGCACGACCACCAGGCCCAGCAGCGCCAGCGAGGCCACGCCAACGGCGATATCGGAAACGCGGTCCAGCGCGCGCTGCAACGGCGCGACCGGGACGGCGAGGGTCTCGGATTCGGTCATTGAATCACCTCTAGGCAAATTCGCGGATGCGGCGGTACAGCGCTTCGATCTCCGGCTGCTTGCGGTATTCGGCCAGCAGTGGAGCGGCGGCGGCGCGGAACGCCGGCATGTCGACCTGGTTGAGCTTCACGCCGTAGTCGATCACCTGTTTGCGCGCGACTGTCTCGGAGGCATCCCACATGTTGCGCATCACCGGCACCGACGCACGCGCCAGTTCCACCACCAGGCCACGGTCGGCCGGGCTCAGCGATTCGAAACTCTTGCGCGACATCACCAGGATGTCCGGCGCGTAGGAATGCTCGCTCTGCGACCAGTAATGCGCGGCTTCGAAATGCCGGCTGGACTGGAAGCTGCGCATATTGTTTTCCGCACCGTCGATCATGTGCGTTTCCATCGCCGAAAACGTTTCGCCCAGTGACATCGGCGTCGGGTTGGCACCCAGCATGCGCATCAACTTGAGGAAGATGTCCGACGAGGCGACCCGCAGTTTCAGGCCCTTGAGATCTTCCGGGCGGTGCAGCGGATGCTTGGTGTTGTAGAAGCAGCGTGCGCCCGAATCGTAGATGGCAAGACCCACCAGATCGCGCTGCTCGAAGCTGCGCAACACGCTGTCGCCGACATGTCCGTCGATGGCGCGACGCAGATGCGGCACCGAGTCGAACACATACGGCAGGCACAGCGCCTGAGTGAGTGGGAAGGTGTTGTTCAACGCGCCCGAATACACGCGGGTGATGTCGATGGCGCCGAAGCGCGCCATGTCGATCGCCTCCGACTCACGACCGAGCTGACCGGAGTGGTACTGGCGCAGCTTGAGCCGGCCGCTGGTGCGCTCTTCAAGCTGCTTGCCGAACCAGCGCACCGCTTCCACGGTGGGATAGTCGCCAACGTGCACGTCGGTGGCGGTCAGCAACTGCCCACCCGGAATCGGCGTGGTGGCGCCGGCACTCAGCCAAGGGGTAGCGGCGGCGGCGCCGAGCCCGGCACCGAGAAAATGTCTGCGTGTGATCATTGGCGCCCTCCCAAGCGTCTGGTCACGGGGACCGCCGTTAACTGGCGGACACAGCCGTACAGGAAATATCGCCGATGCCGGCGAAGCGAATCAGGGCACGCTGCCCCACTTCAATGTCATGGATACCGGTGGCATTGCCGGTGGCAATGAGATCACCGCGCTTGAGCGGACGCCCGCGCTGTGCCGAACGGTTGAGCGCAAATGCGTAGGCGGCGCGCAGGCCGCCCGGCAGGGTGGTGGCGCCGCCGGTGCCAACCACCTGGTCGTCGATCAAGGTTTCGACCGTCAGCGCTGCCGCGTCGCGCGCCAGCCAATCGGTCACTTCCGGCCCCAGAATCAAGCCGTTGTTGTTGCCGAAGTCGGAAATCACCACCTGCGGACCCAACTGGTTGATGGTCGCCAACGGGCTGCTGGCGATCTCCACACCGATGAACAGCGTGGCCGGCAGCTGCGCGGCCTGCTCCGGGGTGAAGTGGGTCTGCTCGGCCGGGGCATCGGCGCCGAGCACCAGCACGTATTCGGCCTCCACTGCACCAAAGCCGCCGACAAAGACCGGAAACTCCGTTGTTCCACCGGTAGCATTCCAAACCTTCTGCGAGAAGATCGGGCCAAGCAGACGCTCGTCGCCTGAGGCATCGCGGCGCTCGGCAGCGATATAGCCCACCTTCCAGCCGACCACCTGGTCGTGCCATTGGCTGATGGCGATGTCCTGCACTTGGTAGGCGGTGACTAGATCGTCGGGGATTTGCCCGGGAAAGTCAGGCAGCGATTCCCCTGCACGGCGTGCCTCCACAAAGCGCTGGGCGATGTCGGACAGCGTGGATGTGGACGATGGCGGAGTGGCGGCGTCGTTGCTCAAGGGTGTCTCCCCGATGGTGTTTTGTTGCACTGCCAATCGACAGCGGCACGGTGTGCTGTATATGGTAAACCGGTGTCATTGGCAATGTGCACTGCGGCAAGTGTGGTCGCGGTGACGAAGTGGCCCTGGGAGGGGTGAATGAAACAGACACGCCATCTGCGCGTTCTTGCTGCGTTTCCGCGTGCCGCAAGGCGCGGCTTGGTCACGCTGGTATTCGGCGCGCTGGCCGGCACGGCGCCAGCCGCCGAGCGGCCCAGCGCCGACACCGCCGCCGAACAGGCCAGCCGGATCGCGCTGTGGCCTACGCCACTGGCGCCGGGGGACACGGCATTGCCGCAACCGCAGCGCATCGTCGATCGCAGCAGCGACCCGGCGCAGCCGGATCGCTACATCCAGCAGGTCAGCGCGCCGTATCTGGTGGTCTACCGGCCCAAGCGGCCCAATGGCACCGCCCTGCTGGTCACGCCCGGCGGCGGCTACCAGCGCATCGTGCTGGACAATGAAGGCAGCGCGCTGGTGCCCGGCTTTGTCGACACCGCCGGCATCACCTTGTTCGTATTGCGCCACCGGCTGCCCGGCGAAGGCCACCCCAACGGCGCCGACGTGCCGTTGGCTGATGCACAACGTGCGTTGCGGCTGATCCGCGCCAACGCGGCCCGCTATGGCATCGATGCGCAGCGCATCGGCGTGATGGGTTTTTCGGCCGGCGGCCATGTCGCCGCCAGCCTGGGCACGCGTTACGCAGCGCAGGTGTATCCGCAGGTCGACGCAGCCGATGCGCTGAGCGCGCGACCGGACTTCCAGCTGCTGATCTACCCGGTCATCGACATGGACAGCGCCAACGCGCATATGGGCTCGCGCGAACGCCTGATCGGCAGTGCTCCGAGCCAGGCGCAGGTACAGGCCTATTCGCCACAGTTGCATGTGGATGCACGCACGCCGCCCACCTTTCTGCTGCATGCGCAGGACGACACCGTGGTGGCGGTGCGCAACAGCCTGCTGATGCACGACGCGCTGCTGCGCGCCGGGGTGCCGAGCGAGCTGCATGTGTTCCCGCAGGGTGGCCATGGTTTCGGTACCGCCAGCGGCACCGGCCTTACCGTGGCCGCATGGCCGCAGCTGGCGCAAGCCTGGATTGCGCATATCACCAAGCCGCAGCTGCCTGCAGCCACATCCGCACTGCCACCTGCATCCGTGAAGAAGGAGGTGGCGCGATGACAATGCAGGGCGCCCCCGACACGCGCCGCCGCACCCTGCTGCGCGGCGGCCTGCTCGCCACTGCTGCGGCAACACTTCCCGGCTTTGCTGCCGCGGCCACACCGCCGCCACGCGACGACAGCGCGCCCCTGGCACGCGTGCGTAGCGGCGCACTGCGCGGCTATCGCGACCAGGACATCTGCGTGTTCAAGGGCATTCCCTATGGCGGCGATACTGCCGCGCGGCGCTTCCAGGCACCGCTGCAGGAAACGCCGTGGCAGGACGTGCGCGATGCCAGTGGCTTCGGCGCGGCGGCGCCACAGCTCAAGGCCAGCGAACCCACCAGCGAGGACTGCTTGTTCCTCAATGTGTGGACGCCCGGCCTGCGCGATGGCGGCAAGCGGCCGGTGTTGTTCTATATCCATGGCGGCGGCTACACCACCGGCTCCGGCAGTGACCCGCTCTACGATGGCGTGCGCCTGTGCAAGCGCGGCGATGTGGTGGTGATCACCGTCAATCATCGGCTCAATCTGTTCGGCTATCTGTCGTTGGCGCAGTTGGGCGATGCCAGTTTTGCCGACTCCGGCAATGCCGGGCAGCTGGACCTGATCCAGGCGCTGCAATGGGTACGCCAGCATGCGGCCGAATTCGGTGGCGATGCCGGTAACGTCACCGTGTTCGGGCAATCCGGCGGTGGCGCCAAAATCGCCACGCTGATGGCGATGCCCGCCGCACGCGGACTGTTCCATCGCGCCTGGACCATGAGTGGACAACAGGTCACCGTGGCCGGCCCGCGTGCGGCCACCCAGCGCGCGCGGTTGCTGCTGGATGCGTTGAAAATGTCGCCAGGCGAGATCGCGCACGTGCGCACGCTGCCGGTGGCGCAGCTACTGGCCGCCGCGCAAGTGCGCGACCCTTCGCGGGTGGAAAACAGCGCGCTGTATTTCGGCCCGGTGCTGGATGCGCGCAACGTACCGGTGCATCCGTTCTGGCCCACCGCGCCGCTGCAGTCGGCACGTATTCCGATGGTGATCGGCAATACGCGCGATGAAACACGCGGCTTTCTTGGCAACGATGCAAAAAACTTCGCGTTGCGTTGGGACGAGTTGCCGGCCAGGCTGGAAGCGCAGCAATACGTGGACCTATTGCCGCAGGCGGTCATTGCCCAATACCGGCGGCTCTATCCGCAGTACACGCCGTCGCAGGTGTTCTTCGCAGCCACCACGGCCGGTCGCTCGTGGCGCGGCGCTGTCGAAGAGGCCCAAGCGCGTGCGCGGCAGGGTGCACCCGCCTGGGCCTATCAACTGGATTGGGGCTCGCCACTGGATGATGGCAAGTTCGGCGCCTTCCACACGCTGGATATTCCGTTGGTGTTCGACAACATACGCCAGCCCGGTTCGCGCACCGGCGACAGCGCCGATGCGCAACGTATGGCCGCGCAGATGAGCGAAACGCTGATTGCATTTGCGCGGCATGGCGACCCCAATCGTCGCGGTGCGCCGCACTGGCAGACGTATTCCTTGCAGCGGCGCGAAACGCTGGTGTTCGATACGCCAAGCCGCTTGGAACTGGATCCGCGCGGCGGTGAGCGCTTGTTGTATCAACAAGCGCCGTTTATTCAACGCGGAACGTTCTGATTGCTTGGTCATGCCGGAACACTTGCACGCCTGCGCGCTGCCTCACACGTCAACGCGCAGCAGGCACCGGCGCATCTGCCTCGATCACGCCTTCGCGCTTGAGCTCTTCCCACACCGCCGATGGAATCGCCACCCGCATCGACGCCGCATTGGCGTGCGCCTGCTCGGCCGTGCGCGCACCGGGGATGACAGCCGCCACCACGTGTGGCGCAGCGGCAAATTGCAACGACACCGTGCGTAGATCCACGCCATGCCTGTCGCAAATGGTCAACGCTTTCTGTCGTTTGGCCGGCGCCCACTGCGGGATGGTGCCGTCGTAGAGATAACGTTCGCGCCCGGCCAGATAACCCGCCAACAACGGTGCACCGACCACCACCGAGGCGCCGTGTTTTGCGATCTTCGGGAAGGTGTCATGCAACGCCTGCGCATGATCGAGCAGCGAGTATTGGCAGGCCAGCAGGAAGATGTCGGGGTCGGCTTCTTCGATGGCGCGCAAGGCCGGCTCCGGGCGATTGACGCCAAAGCCCCAGGCCTTGATCAAGCCCTCCTTGCGCATCTTGGTCAGTTCCGGCATCGCGCCCTTCACTGCCTCGGCGAAACGCTGCTCCCACGGCATGCCCAGATCTTTTTCGTTCTCCGGTGACAGGTCGTGGATGTACGCGATGTCGATCTGCGAGACGCCCAGACGCTGCAGGCTATCTTCAATCGAGCGCCGCACACCGGAGGCGCTGTAGTCGTAGCGATAGCCGAATGGCGAGGGCTGCTGCCACATCGTCTTCGGCGGTTTGTCGGTGGCGGTGAGCAGGCGCCCCACCTTGGTCGACAACACATAATCGTCGGCCGGATGAGTGTGCAGATGATGGCCGGTGCGTCGTTCGGACAAACCCAGCCCGTACCACGGCGACGTATCGAAATAGCGCACGCCCGATTCCCACACCGCGGCCAGCGTCTGCTCGCTCTGTGCGTCGCTCGCGGGCGCAAACCCGTTACCGATCGCAACGCCACCAAAGCCAAGACGACTGCGTGGCCGGTAGCGTTCGCCCTTGACGATGGGGTTGGTCGGCAATGCGCTCGCATCGGTCTTTCCGCGCGTCGGCATCACGCTGCCAGGTGCTGACGATTGCGCCATCAACGGCGCAGCGGCCAATGCCGCAGTGCCGGCAGCGGCAGCGGAAAGAAATTGGCGACGTGTATTCATGGCGATTCCTTGGAACAACGTGGTCCACGAGCATGGCCCCGCCGGTGTGCATGCCAAGTCAGCGGACTCATCCCACCGCTAACTGCTGCAATTGCGCGCGTGGCACACCATCGCCCACCCATAGCATGGCCACGCTGATTGGCAGACTGAAGCGGCGTGGGCCGGCACTGCCTGGATTGATGTACAGCACCCCATTGCGCGCGTGCACCAGCGGCTTGTGCGAATGACCACTGATGATGACGTCGGCCTGCACCCGCGGCGCCAGTGTTTTCAGATCGTGCAGCACATGGATGCGCACACCATCGATCTGCAGATCCAGCGTCTGCGGCAAACCCGCGGCCCAGGGCTTGTCGTCGATATTGCCTGCGATGACATGCAGCGGTGCCAGTGCACGCAACGCCTCAAGCACGTCGGGCTTGCCCACATCGCCGGCATGGATGATCTGCGTGCAACCATCGAGCGCGGCAAGCGCCTGCGGCCGGAGCAGCCCATGGGTGTCGGAGATCACCCCGATGCGCGTGCCAGTGCCCATCTCGCCATTATCTCGTTTGAGCACGACCATCTGACCTGTTGCAACCGTCTCGACCAGGAGACATCAGCTTCGTCATGGTCGAATGACGGCACCCGGTATGCAATCGATGCGGGGCGCATGACGCAACTGCCAACGATGGCTTGATGCATGAGTTAGGGATGGTCTGATCAACGCGACCGGAAAACGAAGCAACCGCATCCGCCGCGCTGAGGGCGCTCAAATCGCCGATTTTTTGCCGGTTTCGGCCGTTTGCGGGGTGTTGCCTGGGTTACAGGCACAGCTT
>NZ_JSBW02000062.1 GCF_000772705.2 Xanthomonas vasicola | reverse complement strand
CTGTTCCGTCGCTTGAAGGGCTACCGCCGGATTTTCACGCGCTTTGAGAAGCTGGACGTCATGTTCCTTGGATTCCTCAGCTTTGTGCTCACCGTTGATGGGCTTCGGATGTGTTAACAGGCCCTAAAAAGCCTCACCACCCTTCGGCGGAGAGGCTACCGTAGATACCTACGAATAGCAGCGACTATTTCTTGCATGTAACAGAGTGCTCGTACGAGCTAGTTACCTGATCAGCATCGGTCAACGTCGACCTAAGCTTTACAGACAACGTTGTTGTACTACCTGCCGCGCAAGTAAAGTCCATAGTAAGACCACTCGTATCAGTGATGCTCTTTGTGTAGGGGTTACACGTACCGCCGCACGACAACACCTCCGACTTATAAACCACTGGAAAGCGCGGCGACCCCTGAATAGCGATTGGAGTTTTTTGAACTCCGCTACCATACGTGAATGTCACATTCGGGATCGATTTTATTTTAAATGGCTCACAAGTAATTCCATCCCGATCTAGCCTATAGCCCTTCTCCACACCCTTCATCGCTGCGGTTATGAACGCGGGATCCTGTAGCGCAGCGGCATCAGCGGCGTTTGAGTGGAATCCAGTTTCGATAACAACCTTTTTTATATCAGGAAAACCAGCATTTTCACCATACAAATTACTTTCACGCGGAGTGTCGTCGACGTGATAATCCGCATAAGCTGGAAGGGCATGAATTTGCTCCTTCATTCCACAAAGAATGCTTTGACCAAGAGCATAATCAGTAGGACGCCCATTCAACACAAGGACCCAGGTCCCCCGCGCATTCGGATTAGTTGCACTAGCATTAGTGTGGAGACTTATCAACGCATCTGCACCAACTTCATTCGCATATCGCGTACGTGAATTTATATCCTTTAAATATTCCCGCTGATTACTTGTGGGCTGAGACGTAACACCCCATATATCTGTGCGTCCCGGATATTGCCGCTCCAAAGTATACCTAGCAGCCATTTCCCACCACGGCCTTTTCGTAGTGCCATTAATGGTATTACTCCTAGTTCTCGGCTCAAAGATATCATCACCGCTCCGAACACCAATCAAGGATGCAAGCTCATAGCCGTGAGAAGGAGTAAGCAAATCCTCAATAATCCCGTTAGATATCTCTGGGCGCTGATACTCCCAAGATTTTAAACCATAATGATAGTACAACCCGTGAGATGCAGAAATAACAACTTTCTTGGGCTCAACTATGCTTGTTTTCTTACTTTTTTTTTGGCTTTAGCGTAGGGTCTTCAGGCTCCCACTCTTCAAACGAACGACCCTCCACGGTGAACTCGACAGGGGTGTTTCTAAAGTCAGCAGATAAAGTTGGATCGATCACTTCGATGTATAAGGATTTCAACTGATCACGCCGATCCTCTTCAATGCGACCTGGCACTCGGGGAAGAAATCCCCTACTGAGATCTACCACGAGTGCGCCCTTTGAGGTGACACTCACGCTATTAACCAAGATATGTGCATCTTGATCTGGAAGACGCCCCATTTGACCATCAATATATTTCTGCAACTCAACCTTGAGAGAGCGAGAAATTGCCGATTTGGTTTGTTGATCGACTGACGCCAATTGAAACCTTGCATCCTTGTCTTGAGCTATTGACGGCATGGCGGACCCGATAGTAAGCGCCAATAGCAGCCCCGCAGCGATGGCTGCCCGTGAGACCATGTGATTCCTTTCCAAACATCCATATCTGTTAATCATTCCAGCTCCTCGATAAGCAGTCGCTGCCAGTTCGTACACTGACCGATCGACTAATGGCCCCCTGCACACTATCAATATCACAAGTGTAAAAAATATTTGTGAATACAGATCTCAAAAATTCATATCAAACCCTTTGCAAAAAGGCAACAGGCACTTCTCTGAATTTCTTGTAAGAGAAATCCTCATCAGCGACAGATAGGAGTCAAAGCATCAGCGTGCCCCTGTGAAAAGATCGCCGCTGTCGTGCCATGACTTGATGACTAATTCACTGGCTTGGTGTGCCCGACTTTGCCCATTCCCTATCGAGTATCGAAGCTGTAACGGAATACTGTTAAAGGACGAGAAAAGGTCCCGAATGTCCTGGTGGTCGTTCAATGACACCACGACCTTGCCCTTGCATGACCGCATGATCTCGGCCATCCGTTCGTACTCCGAAAATGGGAACTCAACACCATAGCCTTCGGTCTGCCAATACGGGGGATCAAGGTAAAACAGTGTCTCAGGGCGATCGTAGCGCGCGATGCATTCGTACCAGGGCAGTCGTTCGATGACGACATTGGCGAGGCGCAGATGCACAGCACTCAGCTCTTCCTCTATACGCAGTAGGTTCAGTCGCGGCCCTGCACCGCTCGCCACGACACCAAATGTCTGACCCTCTACCTTCCCGCCGAAGGCTAGCTTCTGCAAGTAGTAAAACCGGGCAGCCCGCTGGATGTCCGTCAGGGTCTCAGGGCGCTCCATCTGCGCCCACTCAAACATCTCACGCGACACAAGCGACCACCGAAACATGCGCACGAACTCGTCAAGATGGTGCCGCACACAGCGGTACAGACAGACGAGGTCGCTGTTGATGTCATTGAGGGCCTCTAGGGAAGGTCTGAACAACGAGGCCTGAGAGTGCGGGATGTCGCGTCGTTCCGAAGAGTGGCGTTTGGATCTTCGGAATTTCGCCATTTCTGGCGCTTTCCGCGGGAATTCCCCGGTTTACAGGCGCACGCTCCCCATAGCCGGCAGTAACTGCTTTCGCTTCATCCACAGATTGGAGAGCGCAAACAAGGTGTGGTGTACTTGGCCAGGCCGCGATAGCGGACCGTGGTGTAACCGAACTGGCGCTTGATCACCCGGAAGGGATGCTCCACCTTCGCGCGCACGCTGGCCTTGAAGTGTTCCCAACGTTGTTCCCGGGCACGCTCGCGCTTGCTTCCGATGCCTTGGATCGTCGAGGGCTGGCGGCGATGAAGAATGCTGCTTCGCAGTCCTGCAGCTCTTCGCGTTTGTCTGCACCGGTGTCGCCGCTGTCGCCGAACACGCTGTCTTCTTTGCCATGCAGCAACGTGTGCATCACCGTGACGTCGGCGACATTGGCCGCTGTGCAACGGACGTGATGCACCAACCCGGAAAACTCATCCACGCCGATGTGCGCCTTCATCCCGAAATACCACTGATTGCCCTTCTTGGTCTGATGCCTCTCAGGGTCGCGCGCGTGATCGGCATTCTTGGTCGAGCTGGGTGCAGCGATCAACGTCGCATCGACGATCGTGCCTGACCGCAGGCTCTGGCCTTTGCGCGCCAGATGCGCGTTGACGGCTTCCAGCATCCGCGCGGCAAGGCCATGAGTCTCCAGCAGACGCCGAAAGTTGAGAATCGTGGTCTCGTCGGGAATGTCGTCCAACCCGCCGAGCTGGGCAAATCGCCGTAAGGTCGGAATCTCGTGCAGCGCTTCTTCCATCGCCGGATCGCTCAACGCATACCACTGCTGCAGCAGATGAATCCGCAACATCGTCGCCAGTGCGTACGGCTGCCGCCCTGGCCGCCCCCGACACCGGATAGTGCGGCGCGATCAGCCCGAGCAGTTGCTGCCACGGAACGACCTGCACCATCTCGGCCAGGAAGATCTCCCGCCGGGTCTGCTTGCGCTTGCCCAGGCCCTCAGCATCACCGAACGTCAGTTGCATGGATGAATCCTCAACATGAGGCGGGTAGTGTCGCGTATCTGTGGTGCGTTGATCAGACCTTCCTTAGACGAGTGCATTCGCGGAGAGCACGAGTCCCACGCCTTTGAAATTTGGGCCAAGAGATTGTCCTCTGCGACTTCTGTGATGCAGACTTTGGGTCGTACTTTCCGGACTACTGGGGCCTGCCGGAGGGGCCAGTGCCAGATTACCCGCTACATCTTGTTCGCAAGGTTGATAGCCCCGGCGTCGGGCGGGATCTATACTGCGCCAACTGCAATCACCGCCTGGAGCTTCTACTGTTCCGGTCGCGTGTGGCGGCGCAGAATGCGGCCTAACAACTCATTCAAGCCAAGCCCGTCTCGCGGCCAGGCGACAATGTAATTCAAGCGCTAGCGCGCTTTTCAGGAATCGGTGCATGGATCAGTCACAAGCAGACGCAATCGCGCAGGCCATACTTCAGCCGGATCTGGAAGCGCGAGAAAAGATTCGTCGTAGGCGTGCCGCGAAAGATCGGGCCGTGGCGGACCGTCGGATGGTTGCCTGGTTCTCGCTTTCAGGCTTCGTCATGGGTGCCGTTGTGGCGCTTCTTGCTGGGTATCGCTTCACAGATGGAATCATTTGGGGTGGCATCGCTGGCGGCCCCGCTGGCTGGGCTGCACTCAGGCTGCGTCGTCGCCGGCTGTCGCCCTAACAACTCATGTATGGACTCCCATTGCAATAGCACACAGCGTGATCGTTGATGGGCGAAGCGGATCGGTTGCAGTCGTGTACGGCCTTGGGTTGAGCATTGAGTGCTCGGGCCATCATGAAATCCGCGGATCGGGGCCTATCGTTCAAGCGGCGTCGTGCGCCGGAATTGTTATCGGCCTTGTCCGACCCGGGGGCCGAACCCCTCGTCATGACGTTGATCGTGCTGCACTGCTGACGGTGACGCGTTGAAACGGGTTGAGGCAGGTTGCTGATCACATGGGCTGACGCTCCCCATGTGGCTTGTCGCTCACATGGCGCGCATCGAAGGCCGCGCCATGGTGATCAAGCGCCCACAGCCTGCGGGCGAGCTTGTTGGCCACGCCGACTGCGGCCTTGTTGTGGCCCTGGCGCTGCTGCAATTGCAGCGCCCAGGCCTGTAGAGGATCCAGTGGATGGCCGGCGCGTTGCCGCATCAGTGGCGAGTGCGCCGTGGATCAGCAGCGTGCGCACGTAGGGATCCCCGCGTTTGGTGATTGCGCGATCGCAACAGCCGTAGCATGCATGTCTTGGGCTCCTCTCGTGATCCCGTGACTGAAACCTACAAGCTTCAGTGTGGCCCACGAGGCCGTGTGGCGACGCGGGAGGAGTCCATCTCATCATTCAAGCCGATGCCACCTTGCGGCACGGCTTAATTCGGGCGTTAGTCATGTGCTTACTACGCTCGGCGAGGTGTGGCGCATGGCCGAGGACTGGCGCCACCGATCTGATGCAAGGCATTCGCTGAGCCTGCAGGGTCAGCGCCCGGGTTGCACAGCTTGGCAATCGCGGCACTATTCCGCAGCGACGAGCTGCGTGATGAAGTCGACCGAATAGTCATCATTGATGACTGCACCAAGGGGGGTCTCCTTTATCCGTTTTTCGCATGTCTCATCAAACTCTACTGGCACCTGTTGGCTGTCAAACAGCGTACGCAACGCGCTGGCTGTCGCTATTGAGGACTCGCTATCGCTCAATCCGCCGTGCATTGCAACGCGCAGTGCCAACCCATCCTCCCGGGTCTCATCGATATAGCGCTGGATGGCTTTCATCACTTCGCCAGGCGCAAGCGCCTGCCTGGAGAACGGATAGACATGAAACACGCGCACCTTCGCCCCCGGCATCGTACGCTTAGTCCTTGGATAGATGCGTTCAGCCGCAAATGCAACCGCAATGCAAGCGTCCATACCGTCCGTGATGACCGGGGTGTTAGGCAAGCTGGTGCCAGTGCTGTACAGATGCGTGGTATGCGCATCATTGGTCACGTTGTAGTTGAAACCAGCCACCTTGACAGTGGTGAAATGATCGATTGCGAACGCTCTATCTTGTCCCGCAGTGGCGCTTTCAACATTAATAGGAGGGAAGGCCGACTGGCTGCGGTCCTTGATCGGATTGTGCGGATGTGATCTTGCCGCTTGATATACAGTAACAGGCATCATGACAAGCATGTCACCGTCTTGTGCAAGGCGATGATGCGAAAGCTTGATTGGACGACCGCTTAATCCCGTCAATGGACCGCTATCGACAGGCGTATCGACAGGTGTGAAGTGCTGCTCAGAGAAAGTCGGCTCCGGCTCAAGGCGCTGGGGCAGATTGTTGGGTTGGCTGTAAGTGCGGCCATCAGCAGCGGAGATTGGTGAAAAACAGTTACCCATGTGAGTCATTCATTGCCTAGTCAAGACAGAAAATGCTAATGCAATGCCTGAATAAACGTATGAGACGGCGGAAGCTTCGTAATGCATCGCGAACGGTCTTGAATCGCCCATTCTTTTGTAGACACCTCGTAGCCATTCGCCCTGGTTAGTCGTCAGCGACGTTCCCCAAGGTTGAGTATTGCCTCACCTTGGAGTCCGATTTCCTATGCCGAGGAGATCGGACGTGAAGAAAAGCTATGAGCCTGCAGAGACCGGAATCAACCTGATTCATCTCGCGCTTGATGTGGAAACTGCAGCTGAATTCGCGAAGCTCAAGGACTCACGGTCAACGCTCGTGAAACGCTTTTCCACTTAGAAAATGCGCACCATCAGACAGATCTTCTGATGTCCGTCATAGATATTTCCGCTTCGAGAGCGAATACCGATGGATCACGTCTAGGCAATACGCCACCCTGCCACCGGCAAATCTTCGAAGCGGCATACCAGCAGTAGCCGCGTCTCAGCTTGGGGGATGCGATTGGTGGTTTGAAGAAGTACGTTGCATGTCACTGGTTTGGACATCGGCACTTGAAGGCTGCCAGTTCATGCATGTGCCAGACGATGCTCGACAGGATCAGCGCCTCGTTCACGTCGCAGCACGCAGCGCTGCGCCTATGCCATGGCTTCGTCGGGATCCAACGCCACTGCCGCCTGCTGCGCGCGATCGAATCGCTCGCGAGCGGCGCGGATGCTGCCGTGGTGTTCGCCCGCCCAGTTGAGCAACTGCGAAACCGGGCCGAGCAGTGCGATGCCCAGCTTGGACAGCGCATATTCCACGCTCGGCGGTTTGGTGGCGTAGACCTTGCGGGTGATCATGCCGTTGCGCTCGAGGTTGCGCAGGGTCTGGGTGAGCATGCGCTTGGAGATGTCCGGCACGGCACGCTGGATGGCACTGAAGCGGGATGGGCCGGGGACCAGCGTCAGCAGGATCAGCAGGGTCCACTTGTCGCCGATCTGGTCGAGCACATCGCGTACCGGGCACTTGGTGGCGTCGAAGGGTCCTTCCAGGGACGGCGGTGGCGGGAATAAGGCAATCGCATTCACAGGGGTATCTCACGGGAACCAGGGGGAGCAAAACTGCCTCCTTGCGGAGGTCCGAGCGGCGCTGACACTATGCGGGCGGACAAAGAGGTCTAGATAGTAGACAACATCTCTTATACGAACCTACCGGAGCGCATCATGACATATGCATCCCCTTTGATTCTTGTCACCGGCGCCAGCGGGCAGTTGGGTGCGCTGGTTGTCGAAGCGCTGCTCGGGCATGTACCTGCCGGCCGCATCGTAGCAATGGCTCGGGACACCGCGTCACTTGTTGAGTTCGCAAAACGCGACATCGCGGTGCGTCAGGCCGACTATGCGGACCCGCAGAGCCTGGACACGGCCTTTGCCGGCGTGGGCCGGGTGTTGCTGGTGTCGTCCAATGCGGTGGGCCAGCGTGTGCCGCAGCACCGCAACGTGATCGAAGCGGCCAAGCGCGCCGCGGTGGAACTGCTGGCGTACACGAGCATCCTGCATGCCGACACCAGCACGCTGTCGCTGGCCGCCGAGCATGTGGCCACCGAGGCGCTGTTGCGCGAGAGCGGCATGCCGCACGTGCTGCTACGCAATGGCTGGTACACCCAGAACTACACCGGCTCGATCGCTGCTGCAGTCACCCACGGCGCGGTGATTGGCAGTGCGGGCGAGGGCAAGATCAGTGCCGCCACGCGCGCCGACTATGCCGCGGCGGCTGCAGCGGTGCTGGCCTCCGATGCCCCACAGGCCGGGCAGGTCTACGAGCTGGCTGGTGATACCCCTTTCAGCATGGCCGAGTACGCCGCCGAAGTGGCGCAGCAATCGGGCAAGCCAGTGGCCTATCACGACCTGCCGGAGGCCGATTACGCGGCAGCGCTGGTGCAGATCGGCCTGCCGGCCGGCTTGGCACAGGTGCTCGCGCAGTGCTCGGCGGCCTCGCGCGGCGGCGACCTGTTCGATGACAGCCATACGCTGAGCCGGCTGATCGGCCGCCCCACTACGCCACTGCGCGACGCAGTGGCTGCGGCACTCGCAGCGCACTGAGGCACCGCTGATACCACTGCGTTGCCGAGATATTCGGCACGCGTGGTTCGCTCATCGTTGAGATGTTCGCCGTGGCTGCTTGGGATCACGGCGAACTGCGTGGTGCATCACCCCATGCAATCGATGGCGTTGGCCGGTCGGTCGGCGCGGTTGCGTGTGTCGCGGTCATCGTCAGTGCGCTGTGCCAGCGGCATTGGGCGAGGCGATCGGCAGTGGCAGCGCGTTAGCTGCCGATCAATTACCGCGCGTACCACGGTTGATCCGCATTTGATGCTGCGATCGAGCCGATGCAGCAGTGGGTTACTGACTGATAGCGCTGGGCGCTTGGACAGCCTGGACACTGCACGACACACTCCTGGCGCAGCACATGGCAGCGTGAGTGCTGATGTCCCTCCCAATTGCACGTGCTTGCCGAAACACGACGGCGGCGCAGGCCCACACCATCGCACCCACGCACGCTGGCGAATTCTGCATGGAATACCGCGCAGCCATCGGGATGCGCAACGTCCAAAGCATGGATGACCCGCGCGCGATCTCCGTCACGCAACGACCGCGCATTCCCGCGCAGTTCGACCCGTCCACCTCAGCCACGGCGCGCGCAGCTGGACTTGCCTCAGGTTGGTGACACAACTGCCATCGCCCCGATACGACGGTGACGCAAGGGCCGCATCAGCGACGTCAGCGGGTGTCACCAAACTGACATCAAATCTAAATATAACTGCTGCCATTGCCGCGACGTCAGGAAGACGGGCGCCCTGGCAGGTGCCTCCACGCCGTGTAGCCGGCCAGTGCAGTGCCGGATCGACGCAGCCGCCGACACGTTTCCCTTGCACGAGCCGGACCAATGAAAAAACGTAATCTCGCCACTGTTCTGTGCGCCCTCAGCGCCACTGCCAGCGGTGGCACGCTGGCCGCCGAGCTGGAGCTGTACGTCGACCGCAAGACCAAGCAGATCTTCGCCGAGCCGGCACCGGGCCGCGACAAGCTGGGAACCTTCGTGCAGGTAGATGAAAACGGCAA
The DNA here is from genome assembly GCF_000772705.2 of Xanthomonas vasicola. GTDB lineage: Bacteria > Pseudomonadota > Gammaproteobacteria > Xanthomonadales > Xanthomonadaceae > Xanthomonas > Xanthomonas vasicola. The sequence goes on along the minus strand of NZ_JSBW02000062.1, from coordinate 69,508 downwards.
GCTGCCAGCCTCGGCGATGCCCGCTGCGCCTGCACAACCGCTGCCGCCCGCGCCCGGCGCGGCCATGCCCGCCGACACCGCCATTGCCCAGGCCGCGCCAGCGCCTGCCCCGGTCGCAGCGCCAGCGCCGGCCAAGCCCGGTGAGGCGAGCAAAAAGTGGTACGACAAACTCAGCCTGCGCGGCTACACCCAGATTCGCTACAACCAGGGCATCGGCGGCGATGCACAAGACCTGCGCGCGCCCGGTGACCGTTTTATCGGCAACGACCAGAGCCTTGGCATCCGGCGTGCACGCCTGGTGCTCAGCGGCGATCTCAACGAGCACGTGTCGCTGTATTTCCAGCCGGATTTCGCAAGCACGCCGACCGGTTCGACCACTTCCAACTTCGCGCAGCTGCGCGATGCCTACGCCGATATCTTCTTCGACAAGAAGCGCGAATACCGCGTACGTGTGGGCCAGTCGAAAATGCCGTATGGCTGGGAAAACCTGCAGTCCAGCCAGAACCGTCTCTCGCTGGATCGCGCCGACGCACTCAACTCTGGCCTGCGCGACGAACGCGACATCGGTGCGGTGTTCTATTACAGCCCCACCGTGGCCAAGGGCCGCTTCCAGGATCTGGTCAAATCCGGTCTGAAGGGATCGGGCGATTACGGCGTGATTGGCGCCGGTGTGTACAACGGCCAGGGCGCCAACCGCCTCGAGCGTAACGACAGCATGCACGCGGTGGTGCACGCCACATACCCGTTCAAGTTCGCCAACGGCCAGTATCTGGAAGTGGGCGCCGACGCCTACGCCGGCAGCTTCGTGCCGACTGCGGCAGCAGTCAACATCGGCGGCCGCAGCTTCACTCCGGCCATCACCGAGCCCAGTGGCTATACCGACCAGCGCGTGGCCGCGCACATCATTTACTACCCGCAGCCGTTCGGCCTGCAGGCCGAGTGGACGGTGGGCCGTGGCCCAGAACTGGATGTGGCCCAGCGCCGCATCCGCACCAGTTCGCTGAGCGGTGGCTATGTGCAGGCCATGTTCAAGCACGACTTCAACTACGGCACCTTGTTGCCGTACCTGAAATGGCAGACCTACCGCGGCGGTTCCAAGTTCGACACCAATGCCCCGCGCATGCGTCTGGACGAAGTGGAAGCCGGTGTCGAATGGCAGCCAATGGATGCGCTGGAACTGGTGTTCGCGTATTCAAAGATGAAGCGCACCGACGTCAGCACCGCGCCGTATCCGGTAGTGGAAGGCGATTTGCTGCGCTTGCAGTTGCAGGTCAATTACTGAGCAACGTCGGTGCGTGCCGGTGAAGGCTGCTGCGGCGGTCATCACCGGCGCTTTCGCATGCGGCCGCATGCATTCGCGCCGGGATCTGCATGCGCGCTAGTGCCTGCGCGATGCTGCCAGGCCCGCGCGGCACGACGCGCTCACTGGATCGCGCATGCGTCTCAAGGCCACAGTAGAGCGGCTTCCCGGCGGGATGATGTTGGTCCCCCTTCTACTGGGGGCGCTGTGCCACACGCTCTGGCCCCAGGCCGGCAGCACATTGGGTTCCTTCAGCAACGGCTTGATCAGCGGCACCGTCCCGATCCTGGCGGTGTGGTTCTTCTGCATGGGGGCCACCATCCAGCTGCGCGCCTCCGGCCGCGTGTTGCGCCGTTCGGGCAGCCTGGTGCTGACCAAGATCGCGGTGGCCTGGCTCGTCGCGATTGTCTGCGCACCGCTGCTACCCATCGCTGGTGTGCCAAGCGGGCCGTTGACCGGGCTGTCGGTCCTGGCGCTGGTGGCGGCGATGGACATGACCAACGGCGGACTCTACGCAGCGTTGATGCAGCAATACGGCAGCAGCGAAGACGCCGGTGCGGTGGTGCTGATGTCGCTGGAATCCGGCCCGCTGATCTCCATGCTGATCCTGGGCGCCAGTGGTCTGGCCACGTTCGAACCACAGCTGTTCGTCGGCGCGGTGCTGCCGCTATTGCTCGGCTTTGCGCTCGGCAATCTCGATGCTGAATTGCGGCAGTTCTTCGCGCAGGCGACCCAGACGCTGGTGCCTTTTTTCGGCTTTGCGCTGGGCAACACGTTGGATCTGTCGACCATTGTTCACACCGGAGCGAGCGGAGTGTTGCTGGGCGTTGCGGTCATCCTGATCACCGGGCTGCCTTTGTTGCTGGCCGACCGCTGGCTCGGCGGCGGCGATGGCACGGCAGGAGTGGCCGCCTCCAGCACCGCAGGTGCCGCCGTGGCCACGCCGGCCTTGATTGCCGGCATGGCGCCGCAGTTCGCACCGGCCGCACCGGCGGCCACTGCGCTGGTGGCCAGCGCGGTGATCGTCACCTCATTGCTGGTGCCGTTACTGACCGCGTTGCATGCAGGCCGAAGCCGGCAGCGCATCGAGTGAGATGTTTTCGCGTGTCATGCACGGTGCGGTGGAAGACGTTGGCCTGCAGTGGTGCGCTATGCATGGCGATGGCGTGACGGCACTTCGCGCAAGGGCTGCGCACAGCCGCTGACGATCAGCTAGACGACGTACACGCACAGCACAGACCGATTCCGTGCCTCTGCCCTGCCCGTGCAGCGCTTCGCGCAATCGCCGTGTCAGCGGCTCTAAGCCGACAGCTCTCCACGCACGATCTGCGCACCTGCACTGAGCGCATTGAGCTTGCCGCGCGCGACATGTCGGGCGAGCGGCGCCATGCCGCAGTTAGTCGAAGGGTAGAGCTTGTCGGCATCGACGAAGCGCAGCGCTTTGCGCAGTGTCTCGGCTACTTCCTGCGGTGTTTCGATTGTGGTGCTTGCTACGTCGATGGCGCCGACCATCACCTTCTTGCCGCGCACCAGTTCAATCAAATCGATCGGCACGTGCGAGTTGTGGCACTCCAGCGAGATGATGTCGAGTGAGGACGTTTGCAGCTTGGGAAACGACTCTTCGTACTGGCGCCACTCCGATCCCAGCGTCTGCTTCCAGTCGGTATTGGCCTTGATGCCATAGCCATAGCAGATGTGGACGGCGGTCTCGCACTTGAGCCCTTCAACCGCGCGCTCCAGGGTGGCAACACCCCAGTCGTTGACCTCGTCGAAGAAGACATTGAAGGCAGGTTCGTCGAACTGAATGATGTCCACGCCAGCGGCTTCGAGTTCCCTGGCTTCCTGATTCAGGATCTTGGCAAATTCCCATGCAAGCTTTTCGCGGCTTTTGTAGTGCGCATCGTAGAGCGTGTCGATCATCGTCATCGGGCCCGGCAGCGCCCACTTGATCGGCTGACGCGTTTGCTGACGCAGAAATTTGGCATCGTCCACGAAGACGGATCGCGGGCGGCTCACCGCACCAACCACCGTCGGCACGCTGGCGTCGTAGCGGTCGCGAATCCTGACCGTCTCGCGCTTTGCGAAATCGACACCGCTGAGGTGTTCGATGAAGGTGGTGACGAAATGCTGGCGGGTCTGTTCGCCGTCGCTCACGATATCGATGCCGGCATGCTGCTGTTCCTGCAGCGCCAACAGCAATGCGTCATGCTTGCCTTCGATCAGTTCCGCGTCCTGCAACTTCCAGGGTGACCAGAGCGTCTCTGGCTGGGCAAGCCATGACGGCTTGGGCAGGCTACCGGCGGTTGAGGTGGGGAGCAGCTTTGTCATGATGAGGATGTCTTGCGTTCGGTTGATTAGGAAGCGTGGCTGGACGCCCACTGCTCAAGAAGATTGCCGTAGGGCCGGATGAAATGCTCTTCGGTGAATTTGCCCTGCTTTACGGCGAGCTGGCTGCGCTCTTCGCGGTCGTAGACGATCTGGGTGGACGAATAATCCTGATGCTTCAGGCTCGGCTGATAGATCGCCCCTGCTGCAGAATTGGCGTTGTAGATTTCCGGCCGGTAAATCTTCTGGAACGTCTCCATCGTGGCGATGGTGCCGATCAGCTCCAGGTTGGTGTAGTCGCCGAGCAGGTCGCCGAAAAAATAAAACGCCAAGGGCGCAACGCTGTTGGGCGGCATGAAATAGCGCACCTGCAGGCCCATTTTTTCGAAATACTGATCGGTCAGCGAAAACGCGTCCTGCCGGTATTCGATGCCCAGGATCGGGTGCCGGTTGCCGGTGCGGTGATAGGTTCGGCTGGTGGAGACGCTGATGCAAATGACCGGCGGCTTCTGGAAGCGCGCGGTGTAGGCGGCCGAATGCACGAAGTGCTTGAACAGCTTGCCGTGCAGATCGCCAAAATCTTCGGGGATGTTGAAGCTGGACGCATCTTGATTGTGTGCTGGCAGCAGCACGCTGAAATCGTAGTCGCGCACGTAGGAAGAAAAATTATTGCCGGCAATGCCCTCGATGCGCGCACCGGTGTGTTGATCGACGATAGTGGGCTTCAATATCTCGATCAACGGAAAGCCATCGTCTGGCGCGCGCGCGCCGATGTTCATTTCAACCGAGATGATGTCCAGCTCCAGCGCATAACGGTCGCGCTTGGCGTTATCCCAATGCGCCAGATCGTTGAAGCGGTTGTTGATCATCGCCAGCGTGTTACGCAAATTTTCCTGACGCAGCTGGCCTCTGGCCAGATTGGCGAAATTTGTCGTGTTGCGCGTCGTAGCCGAGGGACGGTAATCCTCATCGAAGCGCAGGCTCTTGATGGTGAAGTTCAAGTCTTGAGTCATTGCGAGCTGATGCCTGGTGTCTAAGATGGGAACGCGCGTACGTCGCTGCGCAGGTGGGTATGCCGGTGGCATGCAAGCCGGGTTGTGCAGCAGTGCGCGCTTGCCGACCGATCCGGTGGCCTGGCCACCGCGAGCTGGCCCTCAGGCTGCGGCCACGTCTTGTGCGTTGATGGACCGCGCATGTCGCGTAAGTTCGATCAACGGCAATGCCCGCTGTACCGCCAACCTGGCCCGCTCGGCCAGCGCCTCGTTGTGCACGCGGTAGTCCAGAAAGTCCCGGTCGGTTGCGTAAACGCCCAACGGCAAGGTGCGTGCCTGGAAGAAGCTGAAAAGCGGCCGCAGCTGGTGATCGATCATCAGCGCATGGCGGTCGCTGCCGCCGGTTGCGGCGAGCAGCACGGGCGTGTCGATCAAGGCATCCTGATCGATGAAATCGAAGAAATGCTTGAACAGCCCGGTGAAGGAACCGCGGTAGACCGGTGTTGCCACCACCAGCACGTCGGCCTGTTCCACAAGCGCAAGCGCCTGCTCCACGGTGTCGGGCAGGTGTGAGCGCCAGGGCGCGCCAGCGAACTGCGGTGCCAAGGCCCCAATTTCGACCAAATGGCGCTCGCACGGCAACTGCTCGGCGATCAACTCCAGCAGGTGCTCTGCCAGCGCGACAGCTTTGGAGGGGCGTTGCATTCCGCCGGAGACCGCAACGACGCGAAGTGTGTGTGGCGCTTTGACAGTCATACGGGGCAACCTGATCAGTGGGGAAGTCGTACAGTGCGTCAAGAACGTTTAGGCCCGAAATCGACCGGTCATATCTGGGTCCGAGCCTGCGTCCTGGCAGCGCCTGAACAACGACCCTGATGCTAGGGCTCGCATTCGATGAAGTAAAATGGTGTTATTTCAACAGTCCATGAATTCGGATCATCTGAATGCTTGAGCGCATCCATCTCACCATCGTCCAGCAGGTCGAGCAGCAGGGCTCGTTGACCGCTGCCGCAGGCGTGCTGAATCTGACCCAGTCGGCGCTGAGCCACAGCATGAAGAAGCTGGAGCAGCAGCTGGGCACCGACATCTGGCTGCGCGAGGGGCGCAGCCTGCGCCTGACCCAGGCCGGGCAATACCTGCTGGCGGTGGCGAACCGGGTGCTGCCGCAACTGGATCTGGCCGAAGAGCGGCTGGGGCAGTTTGCGCAGGGCGAGCGCGGTGCGCTGCGCATCGGCATGGAATGCCATCCCTGCTATCAGTGGCTGCTCAAGCTGGTTGCGCCGTATCTGGCCACGTGGCCAGATGTGGATGTGGATGTGAAGCAGAAATTCCAGTTCGGTGGCATTGGCGCGCTGTTCGGCTACGAGATCGATCTGCTGGTCACGCCCGACCCGCTGTTCAAGCCGGGGCTCACCTTCGAGCCGGTGTTCGACTATGAGCAGGTGCTGGTGGTGCCCAAGGGCCATGCGCTAGCCTCGGCGGCCTACGTCAAGCCGCAGCAGCTGACGCGCGAGGTGCTGATCAGCTACCCGGTGGATCTCGAACGCCTGGATATCTACAGCCAGTTCCTGCTGCCGGCCGGTGTCACGCCCCGGCGCCACAAGGCCATCGAAACCACCGACATCATGATGCAGATGGTGGCCAGTGGCCGCGGCGTGGCCGCCATGCCGCGCTGGCTGGTGGAGGAATATGCGGCCAGGATGGACGTGGTGCCGGTCCGGCTGGGCGCAGGCGGCATTCCCAAACAGATCTATCTGGGCGCACGCGAGTCGGATATCGCGATCGATTACCTGCGCGCCTTTATCAAACTGGCGCGCGCGCCAGCCAATGCCAGCACCTACACGCGAGGACCCAAATGATGGACGCAACGACCGAGCGCACGCCACTTCCACTGCCTGACGGCCACACCAAGGTGTTGCTGCATTCCTGCTGCGCGCCTTGCTCTGGCGAAGTGATGGAGGCGATGCTGGCGTCCGGCATCGACTACACCATCTTTTTCTACAACCCCAACATTCATCCGCGCAAGGAATACGAGTTGCGCAAGGACGAGAACGTCCGCTTTGCCGAACAGTTCGGCGTGCCCTTCATCGACGCGGATTACGATCGAGATAACTGGTTCGAGCGGGCACGCGGCATGGAAAACGAGCCAGAGCGCGGCGTGCGCTGCACGATGTGCTTCGACATGCGCTTTGAACGTACCGCGCTGTATGCCCACGAACACGGCTTTCCGGTGATCACCAGTTCGCTGGGCATCTCACGTTGGAAGAACATGCAGCAAATCAACGACTGCGGCGTCCGCGCAGCGGCCAGGTATCCCGGCCTGCTCTACTGGGAGTACAACTGGCGCAAGGGCGGTGGTGCCTCGCGCATGGTCGAGATCAGCAAGCGCGAAAACTTCTATCAACAGGAATACTGCGGCTGCGTGTACTCCCTGCGCGACACCAATCGGCATCGTGTAGACAGCGGTCGCAAGCGTATTCAACTCGGCGTGAAGTTCTATGGCGATGACGAGCCGCAAGACTGAGTCTTGCGCCAGTTAGCGGCGACCGCGCCTGAATTTCAGGTTCCTTTCCTGCTCGATCAGAGCGCCGCGCCATGCCGAGCCACCCAATCATCATGACAAGATTGCAATACCCATGATGTCTACAGACACGCCGAGCCTCGCCAACACAATCGCTGACGCCTATTCGCTGGAGGTCAGCGTCAAGGACGTCGGCGCGCTGACCAAAGCGGCGCCGCGCATGCTACCTGGCTCCACCATGTTCATTCCCTACTTGCCAGGCCAGAACGACGCTGCGCGGCTGGCCGCAGCACAGATGGTGCGCGGGCTTGGCTTCGAACCCATGCCGCATCTTTCTGCACGCCGCATGACGTCGCTTGACGAACTGCAGGCATTTGTCGCGCGCCTGGTCGATGAGGCCGGCGTCACACGCTGCTTTGTGATCGCAGGTGATCCCTCTACTCCGAAGGGACCGTTTGCCGACAGCCTGTCTCTGATCGATACCGGCGTGTTTGAACGCGCGGGTATCCGCACCATCGGCGTAGCAGGTCACCCCGAGGGACATCCGATCATGCATACGGCAGAGCAATGGGATGTGCTGGAACGCAAGTGCCGCAGCATCGAAGAGCGCGGTATGGCAGCCGTGATCGTGACGCAGTTCGGGTTCGATGCGGACATGGTGGTGACGTGGGTGGAAGCGCTGCGCGCGCGTGGCATGACGCATCCGGTGCGTGTGGGCGTGCCTGGTCCGGCCAGTGTCGCCGTACTTGCACGCTATGCGGCAAGCTGCGGTGTCGGCGCCTGCGCGTCAGTGCTCTCGAAGTATGGCATCTCGATTGGCAAGTTATTCGGCAACGCAGGGCCGGATCGCTTTGTCGATCGCCTTGTCAGCTGCCTGACGGAAGCGCATGGAGATATCCGCCTGCACGTCTTTCCCTTCGGCGGCATCGCCCAGTCTGTGGAGTGGGTTGCGCACTATCGTTCGCGCAACGCGCCACAAGATCGCATCAGCGCCGTCCGAGCGGATCGGCCCTGAAGCCCGCTAATGCCGGTTGCAAATCAACACTGGCTTGAGACCGTTACACCGCGACTAATTGGGCTATCAGTGAGTAGCAAAGCCGGCATGAATTAGAGCCGCTGGATGTGCTTCATGCAGCGTTGGCTCAGGCGTGTTATTCACTGCGGCAGAATTCGCAATGCGTGTGGAAAAGTAATGGCGTCGCCGTTCGCCCCCCCTCTCCTCTCTCGTGAAGGACGTCTCGTCCGCGATCCTGTTCATAAGCCGTGTTCTTTAGTTTGTAGCGAAGCGCTTACCGCGCGTTAGGTATTGCAGCGCCAGCAGACTTGTCGCAGGAGCGCGGCATTCTGGTCGGCAATCACGGCGAGGGAGCGCTCCATCCGATGTCGTTGCCCTGCGCGAGGGCATTGTTTCTGCAACGCTCACAGGAAGATCTTGCCATGCCGAAGCCGCCGCTGCTTTCACTGTTGTGCTCCCTCTCATTGTTCTCCGCTCCGCTTGCGGCGGGCGAGTTGCAGCCCAAACAACTGGCTGGCCCACCGGAAGATTTCGCGCAGATGCGTGCGCCCGATCCGGCCGAATCGGCGATCTTGTCCAAGAGTGCGTTGCTGCCGGTGGAACTGGCACCGGCCGGTCAATCCGCGCGCTGGCAAGGCAGCTTGCCGGTGGAAAACGGGCACCTGCGCTTCATGGTGCTGTCCGGCGATCAGGTCTGGGATGCGGCAGTGGCTGCACCTGCGGTTGCTGGCGCACGCACCGCTGCGGTGGCAACGCCGCTACAGGCGCAGCGCACGTTGCTGGGTAGCGCAGAGAACGGCACCAGTGGCATGCGTTACGCCGTGGAGTCCGCACCAAACGGCAACTGGTCGCTGACACTGCAGTCGGCCTCGCCGGTGGCGCAGCGCGGCTATGTGTTGATGGAAGGTGATGAGCGCACGCAGCTCGCCTCGTACCTGCGCAATCGTCAGCAACAGGTTGGCCAGTCGCTCACGCTCAATGCGCTGCTCAGCGGCAACGATGCAAGCGGCGCCACATTGCTGGCCGCGCAGGCTGGGAAGATCGACGAAGCGAGCTTGCGTGTGATCGATCCGCAAGGTGGCATCCGCAACCTGCCGATGGCCGATGATGGCAAGCATGACGATGGCGCCGCTGGCGATGGCGTGTACGGCGGCACGTTCCAACCCACCAGCGAGGGCACCTGGATTGCGCAGGTGATCGTGCGTGGGCATGACCAGGCAGGGCAGGCTTTCGTGCGGACCAGCGAACATGTGCTACCGGTGCTGGATACGTCGCTGCGTCTGCTCGGCAATGCCCTTAGCGCACGCGCTGCCGAAGGCACGCGGCTGACGATTGCGCTACCGGTCGCTGCGCGTGGCAAGGCACCATCGCATTACCGCGTGTTCGGCCAGGTGTGGGGGACCGATGCCAAGGGCAAGGACGTACCGGTGGCCTGGATCGGCGGCATGCTGACACCCCAACAAGGCCAGTTGCCATTGAGCCTGGACGAACGCTGGATTGCGCGTGCAGGTGCGCGGGCACCGTTTACGCTGCGCAGCCTGCGCATCGAAGACCCGGACCATTACATTCCGCTGGTGCAGGCCGGCACGCTGCCGTTGCAAGTACCCGCGCTACGACGTGTCAGCATCGCCCGCGCCAGCACCGCGATCGACGAAAGCATGCGCATGGGCCCGCGCCCGAGCGCATTGGCATCTGCGATGGCGACGGCGCAGCCACAGGCCGCCGGTTCGCAACTGGTGCTGGTGCACGGCTATTGCTCCAACGGCGTGTGGCCACAGGCCCAGTTCACCAATGCATCGACCTTCCTGGATCCCAAGCAGAACCGCAGCAACGACCAGTTCGCGCAGCTGATTGCACAGTTCGCCAGCCAATGGTCGTCGTTCTCCACGGTAGCGCACAGCCAGGGCGGCATGGCCGCGCTGCATCTGTACACCTACTACTGGAGCGGGCTGGATAACGCCATCGGCGGACGGGTGATGCAATCGGTGGGTACACCGTATCAGGGCACCAATATGGCCGGCGTACTGGCCACGGCAGGGTCGAGGTTCGGTGAGGGCTGCGGTAGCAACACCGACATGACCTACGACGGCGCCAAGGCCTGGCTGGCCGGAATTCCGCCCGATGCACGCGCCAAGGTGAACTACTACACCACCTCCTTCGCCAAGAGCAAGAAGTGGTACACCAACGACTACTGCAACGCTGCTTCGGACCTTGTCTTGAAAGACCCCGAAGATGGGGTTGTGGAGGAGGTCAACGCGCAGCTGCCGGGCGGCGTCAATCTTGGCCATACCACTGGCCAATGCCACACCACCGGCATGCGCGACCCGGCGCAGTATCTGGATGCCGACCGCAATGCGGTGATGAATGCAAATGCGGCGAGGTAATGCAGATTGATCTGCTTTGCGATGGCCGGTGCGTGCGCTGGCCATCGCGTTGCAACCGGCGTTAGCGTTGCATGGTCGGCGCCGGGGCTTGGGTTGATACCACGGCCGATTGTGCATCGGCACCGCCACCGAGCACCTTGTACAAGGTCACCCGATTGCTCGCTTCGGTGAGCCGCAAGCTGATCAGTGTCTGCTGCGCGCTGCAGAACGTGCGCTGTGCATCCAGTGCCACCAGATAACTGTCCACGCCATTGCGATAGCGCGCATCCGATAGGCTGAAGCCACGTTGTGCTGCCGCCACCATGGCGCGCTGCGCATCCATCCGTTCTTCAAGTTGCATGCGTTCGGCGAGCGCATCAGCCACTTCACTGAAGGCGGTCTGGATCGCCAGTTCGTACTGCGCAACGGCGATGTCCTTTTGCAGCCTGGCCACATCCAGTTCGGCCTTCAAGGCACCGGCACGGAAGATCGGCAAGCTCACGCTGGGCGAGAACGACCATGTGTGGTCGCCATCGAACAGATTGGATAACGCGTCGCTGCCGCGCCCGACATCGGCGGTCAACGAGATGGTGGGGAAGAACGCCGCGCGTGCTGCGCCGATATCTGCATTGGCGGCCTTGAGCGTGTGTTCGGCCGACAGCACGTCCGGGCGCTGCAACAACACACGCGATTCCAGCAGCGCAGGCAATGGCGCCAGCGCTACACCGGTCTCAATCGCATCGCTGTCAGGCAATAACGCAGCCGGCACCGATGTGCCCACCAGATTCAAGGCATTGCGCGACTGCGCCAGCTGGGTGGAGTAATTGGCCACGTCAGCGCGCGCGCTTTCCACGCTGGTCTGGATCTGCGCCAGATCCAGCCCGGAGACGATCCCGTTATCGTGCTGCAACTCGGTCAGACGCAGCGTCTTGCGTTGGCTGTCCAGCGTTTGCTGCGCGAGCGCCAGACGCTGTTGATCGGCGGCCACCGTGAGCCAGTCGTTGGCCGCCATCGCCACGATCCCAACGGCGCGCCAGCGCCGGGCCTGCGCATCGATGAAGACGCCTGCCGCGCCAGCGTGCATGGCCGCGACCTGGACCTGACCCAGGTCGAGTTCCGTCTGCTGCGCACCCTCGCCGCCGCGCCCGGCCGTGTCTACTCGCGCGAGCAACTGATGGGCCGGCTCTACGCCGACCGCCGCATCGTTACCGACCGCACCGTCGACAGCCATGTCAAAAACCTACGCCGCAAGCTCGCCGATGCGGGCGGCGAGGACTGGGTCCGCTCGGTGTACGGCGCGGGGTATCGCTTTGAGCCGTGAATGGGAATTGGGAATAGCGAATCGTTAGAGCAGAAGCGTTGCGCTGTTGAGTGATCTTTCGCCTACTCCCGCTTTTGACTCCCCTCGTTTCACTTCAAATTGTGAAACGTGCGGAGCAAGGCTACCGCCTTTGATTTTGCAACTCCCCTTTCCCCATTCCCGGCCTCACCGAAATACCACCGTGCGATGTCCATTCAGCACGATGCAATGTTCGACGTGGCGGCGCACCGCACGCGCGAGCACCAGCGATTCGGTGTCGCTGCCCAGGCGTATCAGGTCGCGTGGGGTCATGGCGTGGTCGACGCGGGCGACGTCCTGTTCGATGATCGGACCTTCGTCCAGATCTTCGGTGACGTAATGCGCGGTGGCGCCGATGATCTTGACCCCGCGCGCGTGCGCCTGGTGATACGGCTGCGCACCCTTGAAGCTGGGCAGGAAGCTGTGATGGATATTGATCGCACGCCCGGCCAGTGCACGGCACAGTTCCGGCGACAGGATCTGCATGTAACGCGCCAGCACCACCAGATCGATCTGCAGGTCGTCCACCAGCGTGAGCAGTTGTGCTTCCTGTGCGGCGCGCGTGTCGGCGCTCACCGGTAAATGGTGGAAGGGGATGCCGTAGGAGGCGGCCAGCGCTGCAAAATCGGTGTGATTGGAGACCACCGCGGCAATTTCCACCGGCAGCTGCCGGCTATGCATGCGGAACAGCAGATCGTTGAGGCAATGGCCCTGCTTGCTCACCAGCACCAGCAGGCGCGCGCGGCGGTGGGCATCGTGCAGTTGCCAGTCCATCTGGAATTCGTCGGCCAGCGCCGCGAAGCGCTGTTCGAGGGCGGCAATCTCGGTCTTTGCCGGCTTGTGGAAATGCACGCGCAGAAAGAACCGCCCGCTTTCGTCGTCGCCGAACTGCTGCGCGTCGAGAATGTTGCAGGCCAGATCGAACAGCAGCCCGGTCACGCGATAGACGATACCGGTGCGGTCGGGGCAGGACAGGGTGAGGATGTAGTCGGAGCGCATCGGCGCAATGATAGCCAATGCGCGACATCACCGACGCAGTGCTTGCGTCGGTAACTTTTTTAGCGCGAACGGGCGCCAAGGTCTGGTATGCAACGCTGCAGCGTTTGACCGATGCGTCGTTGCTGCCTTACGTCCGTGCTGCACACCGCGTGCTTCGCTGAGACGTGGTGCTGGAGTCGATCGCGCGGCGCAACCGCATGCGCGATTCCACACACGTACTCAGCGCGGCGGCAAACGCAGCATCAGCCGCCGATTGATCTCGTCCAGTTGTGCAAGCGACGCGTCCACCGACGTCTCCATGGCTTCCTGCGTGGTGATGTGCGCACGCAGATGTGCGGGGTCGGACAACTCGCCACGCACCAGGAACACGTTCTCGCCAACTTCGCCGAGGTGGCGGCTGAGTACCACGTAATCCACCTGATCGAAGCCATGCTGCTTGGCCAGCGGCAGCAGACGCGCGGCCATGCGCTCGCTCGCCTCATCAACAGGCTTGCCCAACTCGGCATCCAGCACGCTCACCGCTTCGCGGATCTGCGCGAACAGATAGTGGTCTGGGTGCTCGGGATGGTCCGGGCCTACCGGGCCTTGGGCGATGACCGGAGCGTCGGTCATCGTGTGTCACCGGCGCAAGCCAGTGCGCGCGGTGTGCGCGCGATCGAACCGAGCGTGATATGCAGGTGTCGCATCGCATCCTCCCTGGAGCGGCGGCTGTCACGAGCCGGCATTTTAGAAGGTCTGCTGCATGGTTAGGTGAGCAAGCGGTGGGCTGCCGTGCTTTGAAGCGAAGTGCCTTGTGCAGGGCTAAGCGCAGCTAACAAAAAGAGCGCCGGCCACGCGCGCGTGGGCGGAGCTCGGAAGCGGCATGCACCACGCGTACACCCCAGTTCCTGCGCGCCTTCCACGCCCACCTGACGACTGCTCACTATGTTGTGTTAACCGCTCCAAATCCGCTTTGCGGCAGCGCGATCAGGCCACCTGCCCTGCCCGCCGCGCCGAAACTTCCGCCAGCACCGCCCAGTCTGCATTGCCGTCGCCATGCGCGATGGCCTCGTCCAGGCCGGCGCGCAGCAATTCTCCCAACGGCATCGGCACCTCCTTATCGGCACCGGCCTGGATGGCCAGGTCCACATCCTTGCGACCGAGCGTGGCAGTGAAGCCGGCGGGCAGGTACTCGCGTTGCATGATCAGACGGCCATAGCCCTGGTAGGCGGGCGCGGCGAACAAGGTGCTGGTGAGCATGCCCAGAAACTGCGTGGCATCCACGCCGTGGCCGCGTGCAAGCGCACTGGCTTCGGCCATCGCACCGATGGCGCTGGCCAGGCAGAAATTGGCGGCCAGCTTCACTGCATTGGCCTGCTCCGGTGCGCGACCGATGTGCCAGGTCTTCTGCCCCAGCACATCGAACATCGGCTGCACGCGTGCCACTGCGGCTTCATCGCCGCCGGCCAGAATATTGAGCTTGCCGGCTTCGGCCACCTCCACGCGCCCAAGCACCGGCGCGGCAACGTAGGCCACACCGCGCTCGGCATGCAGCGCGGTCAACTCATGCGCCAGCGCCACCGAAATGGTGGCCATGTTGACGTGCACACTGCCCGCCGGCAGCGCGTCCAGCACGCCGCGTTCCAACAAGGTCTGGCGCACTGCGTTGTCGTCGGCCAGCATCGAAAACAGCAGCGGGCCGTGCGCGGCGTCGCGCGGTTGCTCGACCACCGTGGCGCCAGCGTCGCGCAGCGGCTGGGCACGTTCGGGTGAGCGGTTCCACACGCTCAGTTCGAACCCGCCGCGCACCAGGTTGTGCGCCATCGGCAGGCCCATCGTGCCCAAGCCCAGAAATCCTATCGGCATGCGTTGTCCTTGTTCGGTATCACGTCAGGGGTGGATCAATTGGCGAACACGCCACGCGCATCGCGTGGCTCGCAGCGCAGGTATTGTGGCGCCGGAGTGACCGACGCGCCCAGCGCTGCGGCGGCATGCCACGGCCAGCGCGGGTCGTACAGGATGCCACGCGCCAGCGCGATCGCATCGGCTTGGCCTTCTTGCAGAATCGCCTCGGCCTGCGCCGGCTCGGTGATCAAGCCCACACCAATCACCGGCGTGCTCACTGCTGCGCGAATCTCCTGCGCGAACGGAATCTGATAGCCCGCCTGCAGCGGAATCTGCTGGCGCGGATCGAGCCCGCCGCTGGAAACATGGATGTAATGCGCACCGCGTGCATCCAGCGCCTTCGACAAGGCGATGCTCTGCTGCACATCCCAACCGCCTTGGACCCAATCGGTGGCCGAGATACGCACGCCAATGGCGATTTTGTCCGACACCGCCGCACGCACCGCGTCGAAGATGCGCAACGTCAACCGCATACGATTTTCCAGCGAGCCGCCATACGCATCGCTGCGCTGGTTGCTCAGCGGCGACAGGAACTGATGCATCAAATAGCCATGCGCGGCGTGCAGTTCGATCAACTCCAGGCCCAGGCGCTCGGCACGTTTTGCCGATGCGACGAAGGCGTCAACCACGGCATCGATCCCCGCCTCATCCAGCGCTTGTGGGACCGGCTGCTCTGCGCGGAACGGTACAGACGATGCAGACACCGTCTGCCAGCCATGCGCGTGATCGGGTGCGATGGCCTCGCCGCCTTTCCATGGCAGATCGGTCGAAGCCTTGCGGCCGGCATGTGCCAGCTGGATGCCGATCGGCATCGGCGACCAGCGCCGCACCGATTGCAACACCTCACCCAAAGCCTGCTCGGTGGCGTCGTCGTACAGGCCAAGATCGGCGTAGCTGATGCGCCCTTCCGGCACCACTGCGGCCGCTTCGAGAATCAGCAGGCCGGCACCGGATTGCGACAACGTGCCCAGATGGATGCGATGCCAATCGCTGGCGCGGCCGTCCTGTGCCGAGTACTGGCACATCGGTGCAATGACAATCCGGTTGGCGAGCGCAAGCGGGCCGAAGGTAATGGGGGAGAACAACTGGCTCAAGGCGGCATCCACAACTGACACGGGGACGCTTATTGCACTGCGCCGCGCGCGTCAGCACAACTGCTGCGATGGATCACTGCGTCATGCAGAACGCGCACTGGCGTCATTGACGCTGCGTACACGCGGCAGGTCCGGCGGCCCGTGCAGGAATGCCAGCGCCTGCGCGCACGACTGCTCCACCTTCAACGTCAGCAGGTCGTCGGCGCGCGTGCGCCCGAAATTAAGCGCGGCAATCGGCAAACCGTTGCGTGCCGCGGTCTGCGCGAAGCGAAACCCCGAATACACCATCAGCGATGACCCTACCACCAGCACCGCGTCGGCGGCCTGCAGATGTGCAAATGCGCGCTCCACCCGCTCGCGCGGCACGTTCTCGCCGAAGAACACCACATCCGGCTTAAGCACGCCACCGCACACCGGGCACGGCGGCACCACGAAATGCTCGAAGGCCACATCGTCCAGATCGGCATCGCCATCGGGCGCCTGCGCGGCCTCCAGCTCCGCCCAACCGGGGTTGGCCTGCTCGAGCAGCACTTGGAAGTCGGTGCGTGGCATGCGGCACTCGCAGCCCATGCAACGCACCACATCCAGCCGCCCATGCAGATCGATCACCGCCTGACTGCCGGCGGCCTGATGCAGGCGGTCCACGTTCTGGGTGAGCAGCACTTCCAACTGGCCACGCGCTTCCAGCGCAGCGAGCGCGTGATGGGTGACATTGGGTTGCGCCAGGCCAAAGCGCGGCCAACCGACCAGGCTGCGTGCCCAATAGCGCTGCCGCGTGGACAGCTCGCCCATGAAGGCCTGAAACGTCACCGGCTGCGGACGCTTCCAGCCGCCTTGCAGATCGCGATAATCGGGAATGCCCGAATCAGTGCTGCAACCGGCGCCGGTCAGCACGAACAGACGCTGATGGCGCTCGATGAAGTCCTGCAGTGCGTCGCCGTCGTGAACCCTCGCCGTACTCATCGTGAAACTCCGGTGGCAACGAGATAACTGTGCAGCAACACCACCAGTTGCGCCTGTAGCGGTGCAACACGCGCGGCTGGCGCACCATCTTCCAGCAGGCTTCTCAGCGGCCCGGTGATGGCCGCCATGCCGATCTCCGCGACTGCCTCGCAATCGTCGAAACGTATATCCGACGTGGTAGCGAGCGCGGCTGCAAATGCCTGCTGCGAGCGCTTGCGCGCCTGCGCTCCCAATGCCGCACCACCATGCAGTTCGGAGATGGCATACAGCGCGCGTGAGACATCCACGTGCTGCAACTTGGCGTGCACAAACGCATGCACCAGCGCCTCGCATTGCTGCGCAAGCGTACGCCCGTGCTGTTGCGCGCAGGCCTGCTCCACCGCGTGGGTCACCGCCTGCAAATACCAGTCCAGCACTGCGGTCAACATGGTCTGCCGGTTCGGGTAGTACTGATACACGCTACCCACCGAAACCCCGGCACGTTCGGCCACGCGCGTGGTGGTGCAGCCTTTCAGTCCTTCAGCCACCAAAACCTGAATGCTGGCCTGGCGAATGACCTCCACAGTGGCGCGCGAACGCGCTTGCTGCGGGGATTTACGCGTTTTTTGCAGCGGCATGGAGGTGCTCACGAATGCGAATGTACACATTGCGGGATGACACCTAGTCTGGGGGGACTTCTCAGCAATTCCAAGGAACTGCCCGCATGTCCGCTTCCACACCGGTTGCATTGATCACTGGCGCCAACAAAGGCATTGGCCTTGCGCTGGTCGCCCACCTCGCCGACGCCGGCTGGACCGTGTACCTGGGCAGCCGCGACCCTGCACGTGGCGAGGCCGCACGCAGCAAGCTGCGCACTCCAGACAACGTGCACGTGCTGCCGCTGGATATCACCGATACCAACAGCATCGCTGCAGCGGTGGCGCAGCTGCAGGCAACCGGCACCGCGCTCGATGTACTGGTCAACAATGCTGCGGTGATTATCGATGACGGCACGCCCGCCACCGCGACGCTGGACAACCTGCGCGCCACCTACGAGGTCAATCTGTTCGGCCAGGTCGCCATCACCCAGGCACTGCTGCCAGTGCTACGCGCCGGCACGCTCAAACGCATCGTCAATGTTTCCAGCGATCTGGGTTCGTTGTCGTTGCAGGGCGACCCGGGTTATCGCTATCACGCGGTCAACGTGCTGGCCTATTGCTCGTCCAAGACCGCGCTCAACGCCTTCACCGTGTTGCTGGCGAAGGAGTTGCGCAACGAAGGCTTCGCGGTCAATGCAGTCAATCCCGGTTACACCGCGACCGACCTCAACGGACACACCGGCCCCAATAGCGTGGAGCAAGCCGCCGCCACAATCGCACATGTGGCGATGTCCGAATTGGGCACGGGCGGGTATTACACAGAAGGTGGACGCTTGGCGTGGTGATGCGGCCAACCAGCGGTGGGCTGCTGCGCGCGGCTGGTTCGCGCGCATGCCCGGCCGTCGACACAACGATCTTCTCTTGCCCGACGTCGATGCGCGCCCTCACGGGAAATCACCGCCGATGTTGAGCACGCGCGCGCAGACCACGCGGGTGATATCCAGATCGGCCATGTTCGATAACGGATGACCGCATCGGTCGCGCTGCATCACTCGCCGCGCGCAGGATGCGGCGCAAACCGGCCATAAGGACGCGCATCGTCGGCACGTTGGCGCAAGATGTAGGCGGCCGCAAAAGCAATCGCCAGCAGCGTCAGGCACATGCCGACCAACGCGTCCCAGCCGCCGTGTTGCCAGAACCAGCCACCCAGCGCGCCGATCACGCTGGAGCCGGCGTAATAGGCCAGCAGATACAGCGACGCGGCATGGCTGCGATGCGCACCACCCAGCCGGCTGACCCACGCACTGGCGGCCGAATGCGCGATAAAAAACCCAATCGTCAGCAGCACGATACCGGTCACCACCACCGCCAGCGCGTGCGCCAAGGTCAACGCCACGCCCAGCAGGCACAGCACGATGCCGGTCGTAACCACCGGACCGCGCCCGAACCGGTCCGAGGCCGCACCGGCCACCGACGAACTGACGATGCCGAATACATAGGCGCTGAAGATCATGCCGATCTGGCTTTGGCTCAAGCCGAATTCCGGCCCACCCAGGCGAAAGCCGGCGTAGTTGTACAGGCACACGAACACGCCCATCAACAAAAAGGGCAGCGTGAACAGAAACGGCAGATTGCGATCGCGTAGATGCCCGGCCCAGGCGCGCAGATGGAAGCGCAGGTTAATGCCGTGCCGACGCACGAAATTGCGAGACGGCGGCAGCAACCAGAAGAACGCAAGCGCGCAAAGAAGATCAAACACGCTTAACACTGCCAATGCGGTGCGCCAATCGGTGTGGTCGGTCAGCACGCTCATCACGATGCGCCCGCTCATGCCGCCGAAGGCATTCCCGGCCACATACAAGCCGGTGGCCGCACCCATCTTGTTGGCCGGCAATTCTTCGCCCAGATACACCATCGCCACCGCCGGCACCCCGCCCAGCGCGATGCCGGACAAGGTGCGCACCACTACCAGCGCACCCCAGTGCGGCAGGAAGGCAGCGATGAGGTTGAGCACAGCCGCGATGGCGATCGACACGAACATCAGCCCGCGCCGGCCGAGGTTTTCCGACACCGCGCCGGCACAGAAGATCGCCAGAGCCAATGCACCGGTGGCCAGCGACAACGGCAGCGAGGCGGTCGCTGCGTCCACATGGAAGGCACGCGCAAATTCCGGCAACACCGGCTGCACGCTGTACAGCAGCGAGAAGGTGGCAAAGCCGGCCAGAAACAGCGCCAGACGAATGCGCAGCGCTGCCGGTGCGTGGGCGCCGGCGTCGGAACTGGCGGATGGCTCGGGCAGCGGACCCGGATGGCGATCGGAGGAAGACACAGGCGCGCACTTGAGACGTGAGACGTGAGACGTGAGACGTGAGACGTGAGACGTGAGACGTGAGACGTGAGACGGCGAGTATTCGCCTGCCACCACCCCCTGTCCAATATATGATGGTAGCAGTTGCCATATCTGGAACAGATGGATGGAGCTGCGCCACCTGCGTTATTTCCTCGCGGTTGCCGAAGAAGGCAACTTCACTCGTGCCGCCGCGCGGGTGGGCATCGGCCAGCCGCCGCTGAGCCAGCAGATCCAGACTCTGGAACGCGAGCTGGGCACGCCGTTGTTTCGGCGCACCCACAGCGGTGCCGAGCTCACCCCAGCCGGCGAGGCGTTTCTGGGCGAAGTGCGCCGCGTGCTCGCCGACGTGGAACGCGCCGCCGAGACCGCACGCCGGGTGGCGCGTGGCGAGTCTGGACGGTTGCGCCTGGGCTTCACCGCCTCGGCCGCCTTCAGCCCGGTGGTGCCGCGGTTGATTCGCGATTTCCGCCGCAAGTGGCCGCAAGTGGAGTTGCTGCTGGACGAGACCAATACCGCCAGCCTGCTGGTGGGCTTGGCCGAAGGCAGGCTGGATGCGGCGTTCGTGCGCTATGGGCTGAGCACGCCACCGGATTTGCGGCTGCTGCGCTTTGCCGACGAGCCGATGAAGATCGCCGTCCCCGCCGCGCACCCCCTGGCCACGCGCAACAGCGCCCCATTGGCGGCGCTGGCCGGCGAGCCGTTCATCCTGTTTCCGCGCAGCTTCGGCTCGAGCCTGTACGACGAAATCCTGGCCGCCTGCCGCGAATCCGGCGTGACCCTGCGCATCACTCAGGAAGCGCCGCAGATGTCGTCGATCATCAATCTTGTGGCCGCCGAACTGGGCGTCTCGGTGGTGCCCGCGTCCACTGCGCAACTGCTGCGACCCGGCGTGCGCTATCTGGATATCGAAGGCCATATGCCGCTGGCGCGCCTGGCCCTGGCCGCAGCGCCGGGCGCGTTGGAGAGCACACCGTTGGTGCGGCATTTATGGGCATTGGCGGAAGTGCTGTGAGCCAGGCTGATCTTGAGCCGACAGCACCACGGCCATCGTAGGAACGCGCGCGTGCGCGACGTGGCTCTCCCGGTAACGCCCTTTCGCGCACGCGTGCGCTCCTACCTGCCACCAGGCGAAAAGATGTTGGATTGCGTTGCCCACCACCAGCGATGGCGCTGGTTCTCTTGAGCCGAGATCTGATCAACACCCACTCAGCCACACCAGCCGCCGTTGATCCTGTCGAAGCGCACATGCCCGCGATGCCGCTTGCCTAGTGCCGTCGTCGCGGCAAAGGCCTCCACCGTAGACAGCGCAAGCACGTGGCCAGCGCGCACGCCCCGGCACTGGCGAGGGCGGCGAGGGGCCTGGCGGACATAACGGCCAATTCCACGCAGTCGGGGGGCGGGTCTTTCCTCCGCACATGAACCAAAAGTATTCCAGATGTTGCATAGCCCGGGCGCATCCGTTATAGTCCTCTCACCACTCCTCCCTTGTCGCGCCCATTAAGTTAGGGTAACGGCTTGGGACGAAAAAACCGCCGCAAGGCGGTTTTTTCATGCGCGCAGGAAGCTCCGTGTGACCATCGCCAAAGCGACTGCCGTCTACATCGATGGCTACAACCTGTACTACGGACGCATCCGTGGGACTGCATTCAAGTAGCTCGATGTGGTCGCACTGTTCGCCTCCTGCATGACCAAGACCCGAGCACCGATCTGCTGCACGTCCGGTATTTCACAGCGCCGGCGCTGGGTCGGTTTGCGACCAACAAGCAGGCTTCGGAAATCGCGCAAACAACGTATCTGCGCGCCTTAGCACACACCCACCCGCAGCGATTTACCACCACATTAGGCAAACACAGCTGGGACAAAGGCGGAGCCTTTCTGGCGGAGTTTGTCAGCGGCCAGCCGTATGATCGGACGCGCCGGGTGCGGGTCTGGAAGCTCGAAGAGAAACAGACCGATGTGAACCTGGCGCTGGCCATGTATCGCGATGCGGCGTCGGGGCGCTATCAGCAGTTGGTGGTGTGCTCCAACGATAGCGATATCGCGCCGGCCCTTGCGGCGATCCGCGAGGACTTCCCACTATCGTGCTAGGCGTTGTCACGCCACGCAGGCCGCCAGTCGAGGGTGAAGCGATCAGGCGAGTCAGCGTCGAGCTGTCGAGCCGTGCTGACTGGATACGTCAATACATTTTGGACGATGAGCTGGCCGCAGCGCAGCTTCCCGAGCGCGTTCGTAAGCCTGGCAAGCCCATCGACAAGCCGGGGCATTGGTGAGGATGAGTTCAAACCCTCGTACAACTACAACCGCACTCCCCGAGACGGTCGGCGCACGTCTGGTGACGGAGCGAAAGCGCCTCGGCTTTACTCAAACCGAAATGGCCGAGCGCTGTTCTGTCACTCGGTGGGCGCAGCTGAATTTCGAAAAGGACACCAATCTACCGGGTGGCGCGTATCTCATCGCTGCGCACCACATTGGCGTAGATATCCTCTATGTCCTGACGGGGACACCGCCATCGTATAAACGCTGATCGGCGCGCTGCTGGCCAACGTCACCGGCAACTCGGCATAGGGATGGATGACATGGGGCTTGAGTTCAGGCAATCGTTTGAGGTGTTTCCAGGTGTTAGGCTGAACCTGTCCGGTAGCGGCATCACCGCCAGCTTCGGAGTAGACGGCGCGACAGTGAATGTCGGGGCTCAAGGGGTCCGCAGCGCGATCGGCATTCCGGGCTCGGGCCTGTCCTTCACAACGAACCACTGCTCGCCATCAGGCTCGCCGACGCCGCACGCGTTCGTGCCAACTCAAGGCTACGCTCCGACCTACGCCCCCGTGCAACCCATGCGCGAAATCAACAGCGCGTCCGTTGAACGGCTTACAAGTCATAGCTTGGTCGAGGTTCGCGACCTGATTGCCAAGGCCCGATCGCAGCGGAAGAAAGTCGATCAGGATTTGGCGGAGGCGCAGGCGACCCATCGTGCCGAGTCGGCCGATCTGGAACGGCGACAGCGAAGTTGGTTTCGGTGGTTCATGAAACGGCGCATTGCCGAGCTTGATGCATCGGTGGCAGAAGCAGCTGGCGAGGTCCAGCGACTTATGGAGTGGCAGAGCGTAACGCACATCGAGATGTGCTTCGAAGCGAGCGACGTTGCGCAGCGCGCTTATGGCGCGTTAGTTCGGGCCTTTGAAGCACTGGGGCAAAGTAAGGCAATTTGGGATATTACCTTTGATCGGGACACCGATCGCGTGCGTGAGCGATCCGCAGCCTCTCGGACGCTGGATCGGAAGCCGGTTCAAATTCATTTCTCATCGTCCGAATTGGTGCGGTTTGCCGGCCATGCGATGCGGTTCGGCAACATTAATGGTGAGGACATTTTGATTTATCCAGGGGTGGTGATCATGCCACGCGCAGATGGCGCGTTCGCCCTTATCGAGCTTCGAGAGGTTGACCTTCAATACCACGTCGTTGGCTTCCTTGAGCATGAGGTCGTGCCACCCGACGCTGTCGTCGTGGGGCAGACATGGGAGAAGGTGAATAAGGACGGCTCGCGCGACATGCGCTTCCGGGACAACGACCAAATCCCGATCGTCCAGTATGGACGCTTGCTGTTCACCAGCCCGGGAGGCGTTCAAGAGGAATATCAGTTTTCTAACGCTATCGCGGCAGGCGAGTTTGCCCGAGCATTCGATACTTACAAGGTGGCGTTGAGCGCGCAGTGATCAACCCCGCAGGATCCTGACCGATATGCAGCCTCACCTGCCGTGAGGCTTATATTTTTTGCGGATCGGTAGCCCATGCTCCTGCCTGATCGAGTTTTCGCTCGGTTGCCTGGTCTTTCGATATTCGTATTTCCCGACGCCGACGGCCCTGAGTTCCTCTTTACCGGCTTCGGATGTTTCGTCGTAGCGATCTCCACCCTTGCAGGCTTTCGACGTGCCTGCCAATAGATGCTGAGCATGGATAAGCTCGTGTGCAAGAACTACAAACGACTCCTCAGGATTGGAGCCAAGACGAAGAGGGGAGCCGTTTGAGTTCAGTTCGATATTACTATGCGGGCTCCATTCTATAATGGCGTTGCAGCCCTTTCCTTTTCTTGCCCGTTCATTGGCGAGCGCTTGGTTATCGGCGAAGGTCCTAGGATCATATTTTTCAACTTCTCTCGCGCTCAGGACGGCGCTGGTAGTGGGCTGCGCTTCAGCGCCAATCTCCGCTATGGTCACTTTTCGATTCTTGCAAGCGCTGATAGCACTCAAGCCTTGAAGGAGAGCGCTGCCTGAGCTGCCGGCCGCAATCTTCTCAAGCGCTGATTCAACTTGGTTCTTGTATGGCTCTTCTCGAGCGCTTGTCTGCGTGGAAATATAGATTCCTGGAAATTTTGTTTGACCGATTGGCATGTCGAGTATGTATCGTTGTTTATGGACTGACACCCGGATGGTAATTGCGAGCAAACAAGCACATTGCCGGTATGTGAAATTCTGTCATCAATGGCGAATGGATGATCCAACTCGGACTACGTGGGGTTCGTCGAGCCTGCGCGGTCGTCAAGCAGAGCCGGTCGGCGTTTTACTACCAGCCTCGGGACCATGATGTCCCAAATCCCATGGCATGCCTTCCTCCGGGATGTTGTCGCTCATGCGCCGGCACCGACGGTGTGGATGGCGGCATGCATCTCACCTACATTGAGACTAGCTAGCCTGGAGCCTGAATCGCTTGTTGATGTTTGCGTCATTTGTAGTTGACGGAAGCGTCAGGAGTGGCCGAGATAGCGCCACTGCCCTTGAGAAGTTACAGGCTCTCCCGACCCAGTGTATAGGGGGAGCTGGCCACCTTCTAAAGAAGGTCCCACCCAGAGTGGGGTTAAGAGACTCCGGCCCGCACTACCATGCTGTTAACAAAAAGCGTGCTCACGCGGGCTTTTTGCTGTCTGCTCACTTTGTGTTGACCAAGACGTCTATCAGCTTTGTAGCAGCCGAGCGCGCAATTTGCTCGTCCATGTCTAGACGGACATAAGCGCTTTCAACAACGAGCAACAAGAGATTTCGTCCGCGCGACACGCGAAACCAAATGGAGTAATGCCCTTCGGGTGTGACGCGCTTCACGGCGAAATGATTGTGATGCCGTGTTGGATAGACATTGCGTTGATCTAGGGCGGCGATTAATCGCGGCAACTCCTTACTGTCCTCGTAGCGTTTCGGGCAGAACACCCTGCCGAATCCGGACACACCATCCGCGCATACCACCTGACCTCAACTGCGATTGAGGTCGTTGCCCTGGGCCGACGGCCTGCGCGTCAGCGTGGATGCCACAGCCCGGCCTGCGCCCGCGCGATGCGCAAGGCTGGGAATTGCTGGCAGCCTAAACCGCAGCGTAGCCCAACCCGCTTGGAGCCGCGAGCAAGACGACTGCGCTCACCGTCAGGAAACTTGGCAGTGCGCGTTGCGGCATGTACCACGAGTGCGCTGCGCTCCCTGCGCGCCGCCCGCACCCGCTTGATGTCTGCTCGCTACGTTTGTCAGCCGCTCTTGGCGCTGGCCGGCTCCGGCAAGCGGAAGAACACACGCGCTGCCGCCGTGCTGTTGGCGGCGGTCACGGCAACGTCTTCGCCACGATGGCGCGCGAGTTCTTCGACGATATGCGACAGGAACATCGGCTCGTTGCGACGGTCCTTGGGCATCGGCTTGAGTGTGCGCGGCAACAGGTACGGCGCATCGGTTTCGATCATCAAACGATTAGCCGGAATATTGCGCACCAGCTCGCGCAAATGCGCACCGCGACGCTCATCGCACAGCCAGCCGGTGATGCCGATGTAGTAATCGCGGTCCAGATACGCAAACAATTCTTCGCGCGTGCCGGTGAAGCAGTGCACCACCGCCGCACCCAAGCGGCCTTCGAAGCTGCGCATGATGGCGATGAAATCCTCATGCGCGTCGCGCTGGTGCAGGAACAACGGCTTGCCGTTGTTTGCAGCCAACTGCAGCTGGCGTTCGAATGCCTTGTGCTGCGCCGGGCGCGGCGCAAAATCGCGGAAGTAATCCAGCCCACACTCGCCCACCGCCACCACCTGCGGATGCGCCTGCAGGGTGCGCATTTCCGCTTCGCATTCGGCAGTGAATTCCACTGCGTGATGCGGATGCACGCCGGCGGTGGCATACAGAAATCCGGGGTGTTGCTGCGCCAGTTGCAAGGCCAGTGGCGAATGCTCGCGGCTGGCGCCGGTCATCACCAGCTGCGCCACGCCGGCATCGCGTGCGCGTTGCAGCACCGCATCGCGATCGCGGTCGAACGCGTCATGGGTGAGGTTGGCGCCGATATCGATCAATTGCATGCTGCGGGTGTCGTGTGGGGGTGAGCCGGGCAAGTGTAACGAGCGGCGCGGTTTGCATGCCTGCTCGGTGAGGGTCGCTGCGCGCCTTACCATCACCCCAACCCGCAGGACAGGGGCTTGGGCTTCCTTCTCCCATCGGGACATTGTCCCCCTTCATGGGGGAGAAGCTGGCGCGTAGTGCCGGAGGGAGCCTCACGCATCTGCCAGCGCCTGCAGTGACAAACGCGTCGCCACGCGCCTGAAGAAGTGACGCAGCGGCTGCTACGCCCATACCTTCACCCCTCTTCAACAGGGAAAGCGGTTACCCCACCGCCGGCACCGACATCGCATCGATCTTCGCTGCCAGCGCCTGGATCGCCAGTTGCGCCGAGCGCGACAGTTGCCGTTGTGGGGCCACGCACAGCGCCAGCGTCATCGGTTTGGTCAGGTGCTGGCGAAACGGCACGAACGCCAAACGTCCGTCGGCCACGTCGGGGGCGGCATCCAGCCACGACATCAGGCCCACGCCGGCGCCGGCACGCACCAGGCCGCGCAGGGTGCGCACGTCGTTGCAGTGGGTGAGCCGCTTCACGTCGATGTGCTGGCGCTGGTACAGCACCTTGGCGTGCTCGCCGACGATCAACGGGGCCGCCGGCAGCAGCAGGCGGTGTTCCAGCGTCTCGCTCAGCTGCAGCTCGGTGCGGGTGCTCAACGGGTGACCCACCGGCATCGCAATGCCTAGTGGAATGTCCGCAAACGCGCGCACTTCCAGGTCCACGCTGCTCACCGGGTCCAGCAGCAGGCCGATATCCACGTCGGCCGAGGTCACCATTTCCATCACGCGCTGGTTGCGTGCGGTGGAGAGGTTGAAGGTGATGCCGGGGTACTCCTGCACCAGCGCCGCCACCGCCGCCGGCACCACGCCTTCGCTGAGCGCGTCGATCATGGCGATCTCCACATGTCCGCGGCGCAGGCCCTTGAGCTCGTCGAAGCGCTCCAGGGTGCGCGCGTAGGCCTTTTCCCAGCCGCGCACGTCCACCAGCAGCAGCTCGCCGGCGGCGGTGAGCCGCAGCCGGCCGGGCAGGCGTTCGAACAGCTGCGCGCCCAGCTCTTCCTCGGCCTTGAGGATCTGCCGGTCGATCGCAGAGGCCGACACGTGCAGCACGTCGGAGGCCTTGCGGATGCTGCCGCAGCGGGCCACTTCGATGAAGTAACGGGTGAAGCGGGAAAAGGTCAGCATGCGGCGGGGCTCTGTTGGCGTTGCATTTTTTGCAATGGCTAGACGGAAAAACGATGTTTGATCACACACCCCCGGCTTCCTAGAGTCAATCCGGCACCGCTCCCGCCCTATGCCAGAGACCGCCCCATGGATGTCGCCGTCCCCGCTCTGCCGCTGCACTGCACCTTCGAGGCCGCCGATTGGCAGCGCCTGGCCCAGCACTGGCACGCGGTGGCGCTGAGCAGCGAGGTGAGCGAAGTGCCGTCCAAGGCCACCTTGCTGGACGAACCGCTGGTGCTGTACCGGCTGGGCAGCGAGTTGGTGGCCGCGCGCGATGTCTGCCCACACCGCGGCGTGCCGCTGAGCATGGGCACGGCTGACGGCGGCGGGGTGGTCTGCGCCTATCACGGCCTGCGCTTCGGCAGCGGCGGGCGCTGCAATCACATTCCTGCCAGCCCCAGCCAGAACATCCCGGCCAAGATGCGCCTGCATACCTATGCGGTGGCCGAGCGTTACGGGTTGATCTGGGTGTGCCTGGCCAAGCCGGCCGGGGTGAGCGATGCGGAAATCCAGATTCCGCCGATGCCGGGTTGGGACGAAGAAGGCTTCCAGCAGATCGTGTGCCCGGCCTTCGACATCGGCGGCAGTGCCGCGCGCCAGCTGGAGGGGTTCATCGACGTGGCGCATTTCGCCTTCGTGCACACCGCCACGTTTGCTCAGCCGGACAAGCGCGAAGTGCCGGCCTATACCACCACCGAAACGCCGACCGGCTTCAATGCCGATTACCTGAGCACGGTGGCCAATTATTCGGTGGACATGCCGCTGCCGGAGGTGGCGCCGGACTTCCAGTGGCTGCGTCACTTCGAAGTGCATCTGCCGTTCACCGCCACGCTCACCATCCACTTCCCGGTGCCGGGCAAGCGGCTGGTGATCATGAATGCCGCAAGCCCGGTGTCCAAGCACAAGACCCGGCTGCTGGTGCCGATTGCGCGCAATTTCGATACCCATCTGCCGGTGGAAGACGTGCACGCCTTCAACTTGCGCGTGTTCGAAGAGGACCGCGCGATGGTGGAAGCGCAGCGGCCGGAATACCTGCCGCTGGACCCGCTGCTGGAAGTGCATATTCCCGCCGATCGCAGTTCCATCGCCTATCGGCGTGGGCTGCGTAGCCAGGGCTATAGCGATTTCTTCCTGCGCTGACGACCAAGGACACTCGCATGAGCCTGCATGAAGTGCGCGTTGCCGAGGTCGTCGATCAAGGCCACCGCCAACGCGCGATCCGGCTGGAACCGGTGGGCGCGCAATTGCCCGCATTCGAGGCCGGCGCACACGTGGACCTGCATCTGCCGGATGGCTTGATTCGCCAGTATTCGATCGCCAGCGCACCGCATGTGCGCGACCACTATTTGCTGTGCGTCAAGCTGGCCGATGCCTCGCGCGGCGGGTCGCGGCATCTGTGCGAACAGCTCGCACCGGGCGATCGTCTGCGCATCTCCACACCGCGCAATCTATTTCCGCTGCATCCGGGCGACCGCCATGTGCTGCTAGCGGCCGGCATCGGCATTACCCCGCTGCTGTCGATGGCCGAAGCACTGGAGGCCCGCGGCGAGCCCTTCGTGCTGCATTACTATGCACGCCGGCATGCGGATGTGGCGTTTTCGCAGCGGCTGCAACAAGGCTTTACGCATGGGCAGGTGCGCATGCACCTAAGCGATGGCGGGCAGAGCCCGCGTGTGCATGTACCGGAAGAACTGGGCCAAGCGCGTGCACGCGATCAGCTGTATCTCTGCGGGCCGGCCGCGTTCATGGACCACTTCACCGTGCTGGCAAAAGCGCATGGCTGGACGGTGGCGCAACTGCATCGCGAACACTTCGCTGCCGCCGCGCCTAGCGTTGCCCATGATGCCGACAGCGCATTCGAAGTGGAACTGGCCGCCAGCGGACGTGTGGTGCAGGTGCCGGCTGATTGCAGCATTGCCAGCGCCCTGCTCGATGCAGGCATTGAAGTGCCACTGTCGTGCGAACAAGGCATGTGCGGCGCGTGTCTCACCGGCGTGCTGGCTGGCACGCCAGATCATCGTGACAGCGTGCTTAGCGACACCGAACATGCCACCAATCGGCAGATCACTGTGTGCTGCTCGCGCAGCCGCTCGCCGCGGTTGGTGCTGGACCTTTGACCGCTGTCTACGCGGTGCATCTGCGCCTGTTCCGTAACGTCGCGCTGGCGGAGGACTTGCTTGCGCCCAACAACGGCGCGCAATGTGCCGCGCAATCCGTTCGCGTGCGCGCTGCAATGCGCACGTCAGCCAAGGCACATACAGCGCGACAATGCGTGATATCGCCGCCTAAAGATTCCGCGCTACGTTTGGTGAGTTCCCCTCGCACCAAAATCCGCGCCCGATGTCCGTGGCAAGCGCAGCACAACAGGGCAAGATGGGCAGTCCGCGCCAGTGCGCTGCTGCCGCATGCCGCCCCATATCGATGAGATGTCTACCGATGTTCGTTTGTCCTGCCGTCAACTCACTCCCCGCCCCGAGCGCACGCTGATGCGCTGGCCGGGTTTTGCGCTCGCCGCCAACGGCAGCACGGTACGCACGGAGGTGCTGGCAGGTGCCACCACCTTTCTGACCATGGCGTACATCGTCTTCGTCAATCCCGACATCCTGGCCACCACCGGCATGGATCATGGCGCTGTGTTCGTGGCCACGTGCCTTGCCGCCGCGCTCGGCTCGCTGTTGATGGGCGTGCTGGCCAATTACCCCATCGGCATGGCGCCGGGCATGGGCTTGAACGCGTTCTTCGCTTTCAGCGTGGTCGGCACATTGGACTACAGCTGGCAGCAGACGCTTGGGCTGGTGTTCGTTTCCGGCTGCATCTTTTTGCTGCTCACCGTCACTGGTGCGCGGCGATGGTTGGTGGATGGGATTCCACCCACCTTGCGCAGCGCCATTGCGGTGGGCATCGGCTTGTTTCTGGCCTTGATCGGGCTGCAGAAAGCCGGGCTGGTAGTGGCACATCCGCAGACCTTGCTCACGTTGGGCGATCTGCATCGGCCCGAGCCGCTGCTTGCGCTGGCCGGCTTGCTGCTGATCGGCGTACTGGAACTGCGCCGCGTGCGTGGTGCCATGCTGCTCGGCATTCTGGCGGTGACCGTGACTGCCCTGGCACTGGGGTTGGTGCACTACACCGGCGTGCTGTCGCTGCCGCCGAGCCTGGCGCCCACGTTGTTGCAGTTGGACATCGTAGGCGCGCTGCACGGCCATGGCGGCAGCGGCGCGCTCGCTGCAGTGGTGCACGTAGTGTTGGTGTTCGTGCTGGTGGAAATGTTCGACGCCACCGGCACGCTGATGGGCGTGGCACAACGCGCCGGTCTGCTGCATACGCCCGCGCAGCGCCACCAGTTCGACCGCGCCCTGCTTGCCGACAGCACCGCCATCCTGGCCGGCTCGCTGCTTGGCACTTCCAGCACCACCGCCTATGTGGAAAGCGCCGCCGGTGTGCAGGTGGGCGGGCGCACCGGCCTCACCGCGCTGGTGGTTGCCGGCCTGTTTCTACTCGCGCTGCTGTTCTCGCCGCTGGCCGCGATGGTGCCGGCCTACGCTACTGCACCGGCATTGATCTACCTGGCCTCGGTGATGCTGCGCGAATGCACGCAGATTCAGTGGGACGATGTGGGCGATGCGTTGCCGGCGGCCATCTGCATGCTAGCCATGCCGTTGACCTATTCCATTGCCACCGGGCTGGCGTTCGGCTTCATCACCTATGCGGCGCTCAGACTCGGCAGTGGGCGCTGGCGCGGTGTGCATCCAGCCACCTGGGCGATCGCGGGATTATTCGTGTTGCGCTATGCGCTGGAATGACCGACGGCGTCGCGCGCGCGACGACCTGCAGGCGAGCACGTGGCTGGCCGAGCGTCGCGCTGCCAGGCAAGCTACACCTTCATCGGCGCTCGCACGCCAACGCATCTCTTACCGAGCTTCCTGCATGCCCATTCTTCACCGCTGCCTGCTTCTGAGCATGTGCGCTTTCTTACCCATCGTCGCGCACGCACGGCCAGCGCTAGCGCCTGCGCAACAACGCGAACAACATGTCGCGCAATTATTCCGTGATGCTGCCGCGCAGCCGGCGCAGTTACGCACCTGGCTACAGGCGATGCCGAAAGGTGGCGATCTGCACAACCATCTCTCTGGCTCGGTGTATGCCGAGGACTATCTGCAATGGGCCAGCGACGATGGTGCCTGCGTCCAACTGAGCGATCTGAGCTTGCGCGCGCCGCCCTGCGGTGCCGGCCAGGAACCGGCCAGCGGCCTGGCAGCGCGTAATGCCGCGCTGTATGGCCGGGTGGTGGATTCGCTGTCGATGCGCAAATTCCTGCCCAGCCCAGCGCAACCCACCGGGCACGATCAGTTCTTCAGCACCTTCGGCAAGTTCGATGCAGTGGTACGCACCCGCGTTGCCGACACCGTCGCCGCAGTGCTGGAGCAGGCCGCACGCGACCGCGTGCCGTACGTGGAAATCATCGCCAACCCACCGCAGATGGATCAGGCTGCCAAGCGCATGCAAGCCTTGCAGTGGAAGGGCTATGACGACGCGGCCAATCTGCGCGCATTGCAGGCCGATTTGCCGCCGCTGGTGCAAGCCGCGCAGCGCGACCTCGCCGACATCGATGCCCAGATACGCCGTGTGCTGCATTGCGACCAGGCCGATGCTCGCCCCGGCTGCACGGTCGATTACCGCTATGTTCCCTACGTGTTGCGTGTGCTGCCGCAGCCGATGGTGTTTGGGCAGATGGCGCTAGCGCATGCGCTGATCGCTGCCGGCACTACCCGCGCAGTGGCGCTCAACATCGTCGCGCCGGAAGACAACCCGGTGGCATTGGCCGATTACGCGCGGCACATGGCGATGTTCCGCTTCTTCGCAACGCGCTACCCCGGTGTGCCGCTGTCGCTGCATGCCGGCGAGCTGACGTTGGGGCTGGTGCCGCCGGCGCAGCTGCGCTCGCATATCCGGCAGGCGCTGGATGCGGGTGCGCGCCGCATCGGTCATGGCGTGGATCTACCCTACGAAGAGGATGCCGATGCACTGCTGCAGCGCATGCGGCGCGAGCAGATTGCAGTGGAGATCAATCTCACCAGCAACGATGTGATCCTGGGCGTCAAAGGCGCCGCGCATCCGCTGGCGCTGTATCTGCGTGCCGGCGTACCGGTGGTGCTGTCCACCGATGATGCCGGCGTCTCGCGCGCGGACATGACCCACGAATACCAACGCGCGATGCAGGAACAAGGCATCGACTACCCCACCCTGAAACAACTCGCCCGCAATGGTCTGAGCTACAGCTTCCTGCCAGGTGCCAGCCTGTGGACTGCCGAAGGTGCCCCTGCATCGGCCTGCGCCACAGCAGTGCAGCGCGAGACGGATGACGCAACCTGCCGCGACTTCCGCAAGAGCAGCGAAAAGGCACGCCTGCAATGGCAGCTGGAAACCGACCTGGCGCAGTACGAGCGTACGTTGCTTGCGCAGCGTCGCTAGTGCAGATGCATATGACGTAGGAGCGCACTTGCGCGCGATGTGGCGTCGCCGGTAAATCCACCTTGCGCGCAAGCGCGCTCCTACAACTTCTCTGTGCCAACGTGTTTCATCATCGCCACGATGCACTCACCTTCGATCACCCGACATCAATGACCGCTTCTTCCTCCCCACATCCCAAGCGCCTCGTCATTCTCGAAGACGATATCGACGGCTTCACGCCCGCGCAGTTGCTGTTGTTGCAATCGCCCGACGTCGAGGTGCTGGGTATCAGTGCTGTCAGCGGCAACATCTGGCGCGATGCAGTGTTGGCGCACACCTGCCGCCTGCTGGAACTTGCCGGACACCCGCAGATTCCAGTGCTCCCCGGCCCGGTGCATCCGCTGCTCAACAGCGAGTTGGCCACCGAACGCTGGGAAGCGCTGTACGGCAAACTCGTCTGGAAAGGCGCGTGGACCAAACACTGGGTAGATGGCGACACCGTGCAGAGCGCGCCGCGTTATCACGCGCACGATGTGGTGCCCGATCTGGCCTTGGGTAATCCCAGTGTGGTGCGCGCCTCCGACGAGCCGGCCGCGTTATTCATGCTGCGCATGGTGCGCCAATACCCGGGCGAGGTAAGCATCATTGCCACCGGCCCGTTGACCAACCTGGCACTGGCGCAATCGCTGGACCCGGCCTTCGCCACGTTGACGCGCGAGCTGGTCTACATGGGCGGCAGCCTCAATCCCCGGCAACAGCGCAACAGCATCAGCGCACAGCAATTCGCGCGCGAATTCGTCAACTCGCCGCGCCGCGAATTCAATATCCGCTGGGACCCGGAAGCGGCCAGCATCGTCATGCGCGCCCCGTGGCGCCAAATCACCATGGTGCCGGTCGACCCATCCACCGCCACCGAACTCACTCCCGAATTGCTGGCACGCATGAGTGCGGCCGACACCACCATCGGCCACGCGCTACGCAGCCGCGAGCCGGGCTTTCCGATGTGGGACGAACTGGCCACCGCAGTGTGGCTGCACCCGGAGTTGGCAACGCACACCGAAAGGCTCTACGTCGACACCAACACCGCCTTCGATGCCGGGTATGGCGATATCTTGTCGTGGGCACCGGGGTATCAGCCCGGGCTGGGCGAACAGGCGCAGACGGTGGTGCATGCAGTGGATGTGCAGGCATTCGAGCAGCTGTTGATCGATCGCCTCACTGCGCCGCAACCGCCAGCGGTGGGATTGCCTTTACCCCTTCTCCCGTCGAGACCTCGGTCCCCTTTATGGGAAGAAGGTGCCCGAAGGGCGGATGAGTGTTCGGCGTGCTGATGACAGTGCTGCGCCGGTTGAGTAGCTTGTAAACGGCGCGGAGCAAATGCCTGACACATCTCCAACTCCCGAGGCACCCTCATCCCAACCCCCGCCCCGCGCCCCAACCCGCGTTTGCGACGCGAGCGCTCCAACGCACGCGTGCCAGTGGTGCGCAAACCGTACCTTCTCGCCCCGGCGTGAGAAGGGCCCAACCCAAGCCTGAGACGAAACGAAGCGCCATGCCACTACCGCGTGGTTAGATCGAACGCTAGAAACTGTACATCCGCAGTCATTCCATTGCCTGCTCGTGCTTCAACGGCTTATACATTCGTCCCATCCGCCCCGCGTCAGGTTCTAAATCAGCAGCAGGCACAGTTGCGTTGCTTGCACACCGCGCAGGCAATACGAATCACCAATCCCAAATTCCGCTCTCCAACAGGTGACCCATGCAACTCCCAGCGCAGTGGCAGGCCGGCGTCGATCGCAATACCGAAGTGCTGCGCGGGCACACGCAGCTGCTGGCCGCCTTCAACGCGCCGCCCGCGACCACCCGTGACGGTGGCGGCCCACGCGGCCAGATCGCTTCCATCGTCAGCACCACGCGCAGTCAGCCCACGCTGGCCGCGCGGCTGGCCACGCAGACGCTGACGCGCATCAACCAGGCCAACGACCGCCTGTGCGCCATCACCCGCCTGCTGCCAGCGCGTGCTGCGGCCGATGCCGCGCGTGTGCAGGCCGCGCTCGCCGGTGGCAGCGACGGTGGCGCGTTGGCCGGCGTGCCATTCGTGGTCAAGGATTTGTTCGATGTCGCCGGGCAGGTCACCACCGCCGGTGCGGCGGTGCGCGCGCAGTGTGCGCCTGCCGCCCGCGATGCCGCGGTCGTGCAACGGCTCGGCGATGCCGGTGCGGTGCTGGTGGGCACTGCCAACATGGACGAATTCGCGTACGGCTTTGCCACTGTCAACGCGCATTACGGCACGACCACCAATCCGCACGATCACCAGCACCTGGCCGGTGGCTCATCGGGCGGCTCGGCTGCAGCAGTGGCCGCCGGGCTGGTGCCGTTCGCGCTCGGTTCGGACACCAACGGCTCGATCCGTGTGCCGGCTGCGCTGTGCGGTGTCTACGGCCTGCGCCCGACGCATGGCGCCGTGCCCGTGGATGGCGTGTTCCCGTTTGTCGATGCGCTGGATGTGGTGGGCCCCTTCGCCACGTCGGTTTCCGATTTGCGCCGCGTGTATGAAGTAATGCGCGGGCATGCACTGCCTTCGCGCACGACCGGCAACCTGCGCATCGCACGGCTGGGCGGCTGGTTTCAACGCAATCTCGATCCGGATCTCGATGCCGGGCTGGAGGCATTGCTCACCGCCTGCAACAGCACCACCATGATCGAACTACCGGAAGCAGAACGCGCGCGCGCAGCGGCCTTCGTCCTCACCGCCGCCGAAGGCGGACATCGGCACCGCAGCGCACTCCATACGCACGGCGCGCAATTCGACCCAGCCACACGCGACCGCCTGCTCGCCGGCTTGCAGCTGCCCGCCAGCGCAGTGGCCGACGCGCAGCGCTTTGCACACTGGTTTGCCAATGCCATGCACGCGCTATGGGACGACGTCGATGTGCTCATCGCACCGGCTACGCCGTGCGTGGCGCCACGCATCGACCAGGACACCATCCAGATCGACGGCCTGCCGGTCTCTGCACGCGCCAATCTGGGCATCTTTACCCAACCGCTTGGGCTGGCCGCCTGCCCGGTGCTGGCCGCGCCGTTGCCGCGCCCCGGGCGCTTACCGCTGGGCGTGCAACTGATTGCCGCGCCGGGTCGCGAAGACCGCGTGTTCGCCCTCGCCGCGCAACTCGAACGCGACGGCTTGCTCGCCTTCAGCCCGCCGCCGGAGCCACGCTGATGCTGCATACCCTGCGCGCGCGCCGCGGCATGGTGGTCGCCCCGCACCATCTCGCCGGCCAGGCCGGGCGGGATGTCTTGCGCGACGGTGGCAATGCCATCGAAGCCGCCGTCGCCACCGCCGCTTGCCTGGCAGTGGTGTACCCACACATGACCAGCATCGGCGGCGATGGCTTCTGGCTCATCCACGAACCCGATGGGCGCGTGCATACCATCGACGCCTGCGGCCGCGCCGCACGAGCCGCAACACTGGATTTCTATCGCGGCCACAGCAGCATCCCGTGGCGCGGCCCCGGTGCGGCCAACACCGTGGCCGGCACCGTCTCCGGCTGGGCGCTTGCGCTGCAGCACGCCGGCGGCACGTTGCCCCTGCAACGGCTGTTGAGCGATGCGATCCATCACGCTAGTGCTGGCGTGCCGATGACGCTGGGCGGCGCGCAGATTGCTGCAAGCAAGAGTGCAGAGCTGCGTCCACAACCGGGCGCCTATGCCGAGATTTTCGAGCCGCGCGGCATCCCTCTGCACGAAGGCGCGCTGCTGCAGCAAGCGCAGCTCGCGCATACCTTGCAACGGCTCGCCGATGAAGGACTGGAGAGTTTTTATCGCGGTGCGCTTGCCTACGACATCGCTGCAGATCTGCACGCGCTCGGCAGCCCGCTCAGCGCTGACGATCTCGCCGCCCATCACGCCGAAGCCAGCGTGCCGCTCTCGGCCGCCATCCATGGCGCGCGTCTCTACAACCACGCACCGCCAACGCAGGGGCTGGCATCGCTGTTGATCCTTGCACTGTTTGATCGCTTGAAGGTGGAAGAAGCAGACAGCTACGCGCATCTGCATGGGCTCGTCGAAGCAAGCAAACAGGCCTTCCTGATCCGCGACGCGCACATCGGCGACCCTGCCTGGATGACGCTCGACGCGCAGGCGTTGCTCGACGACAGTGCTGCACTCGACGCGCTTGCCGCACGCATCGACATGACCACGGCCCTGCCCTGGCCGCAGCCTTCGCAAGCCGGCGACACCGTCTGGTTCGGCGCCATCGACGCGCACGGCCGCGCAGTCAGTTGTATCCAGTCCACCTACTTCGAATTCGGCTCCGGGCTGGTGCTGCCGCGCACCGGCATCACTTGGCAGAACCGCGGCTGCAGCTTCCGCCTCGCCCCCGATGGCTGGAACGCCCTCGCCTCCGGGCGCAAACCCTTCCACACCCTCAACCCGGCGCTGGCCACCTTCGACGACGGCCGCGTCATGGCCTACGGCACCATGGGCGGCGAAGGCCAACCGCAAACCCAGGCCGCCGTGTTCTCCCGCTACGCGCGCTTCGGCATGCCGCTGCAACAAGCGATCACCGCACCACGCTGGCTGCTCGGCCGCACCTGGGGCGAAGACAGCACGTCATTGAAGCTGGAAAACCGTTTCGACCCAGCAGCGGTGCACGCCCTGCGCGAGGCTGGGCATGCGGTGGAACTGCACCCGGCTTATACCTCGGTGATGGGGCATGCCGGCGCGTTGGTGCGCGAGGTCGATGGCGTGATCAGCGGCGCAAGTGACCCGCGCTCCGATGGGGCGGTGGCGGGGTGGTGACCACGGCGCTCGTTTCGCGACTGCGGCGCCCCCCCCCAACACTCGCAGCATGGCGCGCATC
Source organism: Xanthomonas vasicola (assembly GCF_000772705.2). Taxonomy (GTDB): domain Bacteria; phylum Pseudomonadota; class Gammaproteobacteria; order Xanthomonadales; family Xanthomonadaceae; genus Xanthomonas; species Xanthomonas vasicola. Next base: position 31,899 of record NZ_JSBW02000062.1, on the reverse strand, counting down.
AGGATGAAGCGTCCATGTGTCGCAGGGCGGCCGTGCCGGAGAGTCGGTAGCGAACCCAACCGCGGCAAACTTGGCGGTCCGTGTGCCATGCTTAAGCACGCCAATGGCGAGCCAACCACATCTGCGTTACTGCTAACGCGTCGTTGAATCTACTCAGGGAGAGCAACATGACAGACCAAGATCAAAATCAGCCGTCGCTGGAAGACGTCAAGCTGGCGTTCGATGGCCAAAGCGTGGATTGGTATCTGCAGAAGCTGGTCGGCATTGCCAACAACTCGGACGTGCAGTTCGGCGTCACGTTGTTTGTCGAAGGCGTCGTCATTTCCGGCCAACTGGTCAGCGGCAAGCGATATTTCGAGGCGTTTGCGCAGGAATTCTCTGCTGCCTACCCCGGCGGTGCCGATGAAAAAGAAGATATCCGCCGCGCGTTTGCCAGCCACGCCAGCATCTACGACTCCGAAGACGATGCGCAGCAGAGCAGCACGCCGCCGCAGTTCATCCACCTGATCGAATCGCGTTGCTTCTCGCCCGGCGGCCAGCCACTGCCCAGCAACCGTGGCGTGCTGTGGCGCGGCAAGGTGAATGCTGTGTCCGGCTTTACCCTTGGGTCGCTGTCGGCAGACTAAGAGCAGGTAACAAAACGACTGCGCTCACCGCCAGGCGGGCGCGGCCGGTGCTCGGAATCGGCATGTACCACGCGTACGCTGCGATTCTGAGCGCGCCGTCCACGCCCACCTGACGACCGCTCGCTACGGTTTGTTAGCCGGTCTAAGCCTGGCAAGGTCCGCGTTTGTGTGAGGTGCGGGTCATCTCACATTTTTGGCGTGCTGACCTTCGCGCGCGGCGGTGCGTTTTTGACGTAACGGTCGAACCACTCCAGCATTTCAGCCACCAGGTCTTCGTTGGATTCGCGTGCGCTGTACCAGTGCGGTTCGAACGGCAGTAGCACCAGGCGTGCAGTGCCACCGTTGCCGCGAATGGCCTGAAACAAGCGCGGTGCCTGGGTGGTTTCGGTACCGGGGTTGGCATCGTCCATGCCATGCACGATCAACAACGGTTGGTTGATTTTATCGGCGTGGAAGAACGCCGATGCTTGCGCGTAAACGTCCGGTGCTGCCCAGAACGAACGACGCTCGTTCTGGAATCCGAATGGCGTTAAGGTCTTGTTGTAGCTGCCGCTGGTGGCGGCGCCTGCGCGAAACAAGTCTGTATGCGCCAATAGATTGGCCGTCATCAACGCGCCGTGGCTATGGCCGGTGACGCCGATGCGCTGACGGTCGACCACGCCCAACGCCACGGCCTTGTCCACCGCAGCGGTGGCGTCGTCCACCAACTGCTGCAGGTAGGTGTCGTAAGCGGTCTTGGGGTCGCCCACGATGGGGAATGCGGCATCGTCGATGATGGCGTAACCGGCCAACAGCAGCAGCTGGTAGTAATTGAGACGGGTGAAATCGCGCTCGCTGGCACCGCTGACCTGACCAGCCTTGGAGGGATCGGCATAGTCGAGCGGGTAGGCGTACAGGATGGCCGGCACGCGCGTGCCTTCCTTGTAGCCGGGCGGCGTGTACAGGGTGAACGACAAGTCCACACCGTCCTTGCGCTTGTAGCTCACCAGACGCTTCTTGATCTGCCGCACCAGCGGGGTTGGATCCGCGAAATGCGTCACCGGCGTGGCAGTGGACGCAAAGGCGGCTTCGCCCGCAGCCGGCGCCGGTAACGGTTCGCCCAAGGTCCGCAAGTACACATTGGGCGGGTCGGTCAGCGACTGATGCCAGGTCAGCAGGCGCGAGGTCTCGTCTTCTGCAAATCCGAAGAACACCTCGTCTACATTCGCGTCGCTGCGGAACAGCCGCTGGCTCTTGCCGGTGGCAAGCGTGTAGCGATCCAGAAATGGCCGGTCGCCCGCGGGCGAGGCACCTTGCCCGCTCAGGAACAGCACACCTTGCGCCTCGCGCAGCACGGCTTGGCCGTTGGCGAGCACCCGCATCTCGGGCAGGCCGGGATCGGCATACAGATCGTCGGTGGACAGGTCGAACAACACCCGGCCCCCAGCGCTGAGGCGGTCGGTATCCACCAGCGTGGTCCGCCGCCAATGGCGGTTATCGTCGTACTCGTCCAGCAAGGCTTGCCCGCCTTCGGCAAACCACGACAGGCCCACATACCGCTGCTGCACGCGCGCAAGCTCGCGCGGTTTGGCGGTGAACGGTGCCGCCAGCGTCATCAACTTATCGCGTGCCGGCACGTTGGTTTTCCAGTCACCGCCGTCCAGCGCCTCGGCCCAGACCAGCGTGGCTGGTTGGTTGGCGCGCCAGGAATAAGCACGCGGGCCGCTCGGTACGCCCTGCACCGGCACCCGGTCCGCGACCGGCAGGTTGGCCAGCACACGCGCGTTGCCGTTGGCCAGATCCAGCACCGCTACATCGTGAGCAAACCGCGCATAGGTAGTGACGTAGGAATAGGGCTGCTTCAACCGTTCCACCAGCACGTGGCGGCCATCGGGCGCGCCATCCACATTGCTGTAGACCGCAGGTGTCCCGAGCTTGCGCTGACTGCCGGTTGCCGCATCCACCGTGAGAAGTTGCGCGGTGGCGTAATAGGTGAACAACGCCTCCTCCTCTGGACTGGACAGCGTGTCGCGGGCTTCATAGGTACTGCTTTCACCCTTGCCCTGGATGGTTTCCTTGACCTCCGGGCCCGGCGGCACCGCCGCCTTGCGCGGTGCGGGGCCCAGATCCTGCGGTACCGTCTTCAACAGCAGTGTGTTGCTGCCGCCCAGCCATTGGATCTCGCCGCCAAGCACAGGATTGAGCTGCACACCGTCGATCTTGCGTACCTGCCCGGTGGCGACGTCTCCCACCCAGAGCTCGACACGGTCGGCCGCCGTGTTGTTGAAGGCGAACCGACGCCCATCCGGCGACCACACCGGCAAGGCCGGACAGGCGCCGGCCGGCAAGCTCACCGCCGTCTGCTTGCCGCTGGCGATATCCACCAGGCTGAAGCCTTCCAGGCAGGAACGAATGCCGTATCCGTCGGACATATCGTGGCGGCTATGCGTGCGCGGCTCCACCCGCACGCCGGCGAGCTTGAGATAGGGCTCGGCCACCCGCGCGATCGGCGGGTACTGGGTGCGCTGCACCAGCAACAAGGTCCTGCCGGTAGGATCCGGCCGCGGCGATGGATTGAGCGGCGCGCGCATCACACTCAGCAGCGGCTCCGGTGGCTGCCGGTAACCACCCTCCGGCGTCCCTGCAACCGCAGGCACCGGCATCAGGCTGACGAGCACGAACAACGCTGTCCATCGGTGCGAGGCGATCATCGGCATATCTCGGCGGTGAGCGCCGCAAGCTAGCACGCCTGGTTGCCCGCCAATTTGCACGTGGACGCATCCCTGTCGCGACTTCCGCATTGCGGATGCGGACCCACAGCGTTATGCCGATGCCCCGAGCGTGCGCGAAAGAAATCAGTGATGGAGTTGGCAATCTTCATCGCATGCGTCTCCTGTGCGAGGTGCCCTGTTGAGCCATCGGAAGACCCTTGCGCTAGGCCCGCGCGTTCGCGGGAAGAGAAGACTGGCCGCGCTTGCCTCGTGGCGTCGGCAGCGGCGGCTGGCATGTGCGCATTCGATCAACCGACGTTCTGCAGAGCCGGCGATCGTGGTTGCGCCGGTGTGGGTGGCTGGCATCGGCCAGCCTTGCACCATCGCCGTGCAATGCGTGGCCAGCGCATGCAGACGACGCGTTGCATTTTTTGCAGCGCCAGCCTGCGAAAATACTCTTTGATGGCGACAGGACCGGCTCCCTATAGTCGAAGCGTCACCTCTCCCGCCTGCTCCCCGGGCTGCTATTGAAAGCTCCGCGAGCCCTGTTGGTTCTGTCGATGCCCGCTGCCCTGCCCTCCCGCCAAGCCACCGCCGACCCCACCGCTCCTGGCGGTGCGCGTGCGGTGGCGCGCTGCGACGCGCTGGGCACTGCGCCTTATAGCGACAGCGACACCGGACTCTTCCGCGGCTGGCTTGGCCCCGCCCACCGCGCCACGGTGAAACAGGTCAGAGCCTGGATGGAAGCAGCCGGCATGCAGGTGCGCATCGACCCCCTGGGCAACCTGGTCGGCCGTTTCGCAGGCACGCAACCAGACGCGCAGACGCTACTGATTGGAAGCCATCTGGACAGCGTGCGCGACGCCGGCCGCTACGACGGCCCGCTCGGCATCCTGCTCGGTATCGAATGCGTGGCCGCACTGCATGCGCATGGGCGCCGGCTGCCGTTCGCCATCGAGGTCATCGCTTTCGGCGACGAAGAAGGCTCGCGCTTTCCCGCGTCCATGTTCTGCAGCCGCGCGGTGGCCGGCACCCTCGACCCCACCACGTTGGCGGTCACCGATGCCGCCGGCATCACTGTGGCCGACGCGCTGGCTGAGTGGAATCTGGATATCGCCCACGTCCAGCACGCCGCACGTAAACCCGGAAGCGTGCTGGCGTATCTGGAAACCCATATCGAACAAGGCCCGGTCTTGGAGGCCCAAGGACTACCGCTCGGCATCGTCAGCGCTATCGCAGCGCAGCGGCGCTTCGCACTGCGCTTGGACGGCCGCGCCGGGCATGCCGGTACCACCAGCATGGCATTGCGCCGCGACGCATTGAGCGCCGCGGCCGAAGCGCTGTTGGCCATTGAACGTATCGCACGCGCAGGCAGCAGCGATCTGGTCGCCACGGTCGGCAAGCTGCAGGTCGCACCCGGCGCCACCAATGTGGTGCCAGGCCGTGTGGACTGCACGCTGGACGTACGCGCCGGCAGCGATGCAAGCCGCGATGCAGCCGTGCACCAGATCGAACAGGCGCTTGCGCAGATCGCCACGCACCGCGGCATCGCCATCGCCATCGAGCCGCTGCAAACACTGGCCGCAAGCCCCTGCGCGCCGGCACTGATCACGCGCCTGGAACACGCGGTCGCCGCACAAGGCATTGCACCGCGTCAGCTGGTCTCCGGTGCCGGCCACGATGCCATGGTGATGGCATCGCTGTGCCCCACCGCGATGTTGTTCGTGCGCTGCGCCGGCGGCATCAGCCATCATCCGGACGAACACGTCGACCCGGCCGATGCCGAACGCGCACTGGCGGTCATGCGCCACTTCATCGAACACCTGGGAGATCCCCTTGTCACCTGATCTGCGCCACCTGCACACCTTCGGCGAACTCGATCCACCGCAACGCCTGTTGATGGGCCCGGGCCCGGTCAATGCGCATCCGCGCGTGCTGCGCGCGATGGCAGCCGATCTGCTGGGCCAGTTCGATCCGGAAATGACCACCTACATGAACGAGGTGATGGCGCTGTACCGTCCATTGTTCGGCACCGACAACCGCTGGACGTTTCTGGTCGATGGCACCGCACGCGCCGGCATCGAAGCCGCGCTGGTGTCGCTGGTCAGCCCCGGCGACCGCGTGCTGGTGCTCAACTTCGGCCGCTTCGGCTTGTTGCTCACCGAAATCCTGGGCCGCCTCGGCGCCGAGGTGCACACCGTGGACGCGCCGTGGGGCGAAGTGCTGCCGCTGAGCGCGATTGCCGAGGCGATCGAGCGCGTCGCGCCCAAACTGGTGGCCACCGTGCACGGCGACACCTCCACCACCATGGCGCAGCCGCTCGATGGCGTCGGCGCACTGTGCCGCGCAGCCGGCGCGCTGAGTTATGTGGACGCCACCGCCACCATGGGCGGCATGCCTATCGCCAGCGACCGCTGGCAGATGGATGTGGTCACCGCCGGCCTGCAGAAATGCCTGGGCGGGCCGTCCGGCTCGGCACCGATCACCGTCTCCGAACGCGCGGCCGAGGCGATCTTCGCGCGCCGCCATGTCGAACGCGGCATCGTGCGCGACGACATCCTCAACGGCAGCGGCCCGCGCATCGCCTCGAATTATTTCGACCTGGCGATGATCATGGATTACTGGTCGGACAAGCGCCTCAACCACCACACCGAAGCCACCACCATGCTATACGGCGCACGCGAGTGCGCACGCGTTGCCCTGCAGGAAGGCCTGGATGCACGCTTCGCGCGTCACGCGGCCGCCGGGCGTGCGGTCAATGCCGGCATCCGCGCATTGGGGCTGGAGGTGTTCGGCGACGATGCGCATCGCATGACCAATGTCACCGGCGTAGTGATTCCACCCGGCATCGACAGCGATGCGGTGCGCCGGCGCATGCGCGAAGATTTCGAGATCGAAATCGGCACGGCATTCGGCCCGCTGCAAGGCAAGATCTGGCGCATCGGGGCGATGGGCTACAACGCCATGAAGCACAAGGTGCTGATCACCCTGGCCGCGCTGGAAGCGGTGCTGCGTGCCGAAGGCTACGCTTGCACGCAAGGCCTGGCGGTGGAAGCAGCACTGGCCGCATGGCACGCGGAAGCGCAGGCATGAACGCTGCGCGCGACCTGGTCGGCTATGGCGCCACGCCGCCTGCGGCGCAGTGGCCAGGCGACGCGCGCATCGCGGTGCAGTTCGTCATCAATTACGAAGAAGGCGCGGAAAACTGCGTACTCAATGGCGATGCTGGTTCTGAGGCATTTCTCTCCGAAATGGTGGGTGCGCAATCGCAACCCGGCGCACGCGCCATGGCGATGGAAAGCCTGTACGAATACGGCAGCCGCGCCGGCTTCTGGCGGCTGCATCGCTTGTTCACCACACGCAATGTGCCGTTGACGGTGTTCGGTGTGGCGCAGGCATTGGCAGCCAATCCGGAAGCGGTAGCCGCGATGCAGGCGGCCGAGTGGGAAATCGCCAGCCATGGTCTGCGCTGGATCGACTACCAATACCTGGATGAGGCCACCGAGCGCGCGCATATTGCCGAGGCCATCGCCATGCATACGCGCGTCACCGGCAGCCGCCCGCTGGGCTGGTACCAGGGCCGCACCAGCCCCAACACCGCGCGCCTGATCGCCCAAGAAGGCGGCTTTGTCTACGACGCCGACAGCTATGCCGACGATGTGCCGTACTACGACAGCCGCCACGGCCGCGCGCAGTTGATCGTGCCGTACACGCTGGACGCCAACGATATGAAATTCGTCGCCTACAACGGCTTTGCCGATGGCGAACCGTTCTTCCGCTATCTGCGCGACAGCTTCGAGCAACTGCGCAGCGAGGGCGGGCGCATGCTCTCGATCGGCTTGCATGGGCGCATCGTCGGCAAGCCGGCGCGTGCGGCGGCCCTAGCACGCTTTGTCGATCATGTGCTGGACAGCGGCGATGCCTGGATTGCGCGCCGCATCGATATCGCGCGCCATTGGCTACAGGTGCATCCCGCATGAACATTGCAGCCTCCGACATCGATTTGCCCGAGGTGATCGCGCAAGTGACGGCCGCGTTTCATGCCTATGAAGCAGCCCTGATGCGCGACGACATCGCGGCGATGGACGCGCTGTTCCATGCAGCGCCCAGCACGGTGCGTTATGGCGTGGGCGAAGTGTTGTACGGCATCGATGCGATCCGCGCATTCCGCATCGGCCGCGGCGGCTCACCGCAGCGTCAGTTGACGCATGTGCAGGTGCACGGCTTTGGCCACGACTTCGCCACCACGCACGCAGAATTCATGCGCGAGGGCAGCAATGCACATGGGCGGCAAAGTCAGAGCTGGGTGCGCTTTGCCGACGGCTGGAAAGTGGTGGCCGCGCACGTCTCACTGCAAGGAATGCACGCATGAGCGTTATCGACGACCGCATGCTGAACGATGCCGCCTTCGTGGCGCGTTATCGCGACCTGTTCGAGCACTCGCCGTGGGTGCTCGAGCGTGCGCTGCGGCGGCGGCCGTTCGCCGATGTGCATCGCGGCTTGATGCAGGTGGTGCTGGACGCTTCGCAGGAAGATCAGGTCGCACTGATTCGCGCGCACCCCGAGCTGGCCGGCAAGGCCGCGATCGATCGCACGCTCACCGAAGCCTCCGCTGCAGAGCAGGCATCGGCAGGGCTCGACCGGCTCAGCGAAGACGAATTCAAGCGCTTCCACGCGCTCAATCAAGCCTACCGCCACCGTTTCGGATTTCCGTTCGTGATCTGCGTACGGCTGCATGACAAGGCCGGCATTCTCGCCGCGCTGGAGCAGCGGCTGGACGCATCACGCAAGGCAGAGATCGCCACCGCTATCGCCGAAATCGGCAAGATCGTTCACCTGCGCCTGGAGGCACTGCCATGAGCCTGGCCCAACTCGAACGCGCGCTCGCCCACGACCTGCAATGCCTGGCACACGGCGGCGATGCCTGGGTGCAACCGCGCGTGCATCCGGCCGGGCATGTGTATGACGTGATCATCGTCGGCGCCGGCCAGAGCGGCATGGGTGCGGCGTTCGCGCTGCAACGCGAGCGCGTGCACAACGTGCTGGTGATCGACGAAAACCCGGCCGGGCAGGAAGGCCCGTGGGTAACCTACGCGCGCATGCAGACCTTGCGCACACCCAAGCACATCACCTCGATCGATCTGGGCGTGCCATCGCTCACCTTCCGCGCGTGGTGGGAGGCGCAGTACGGCAGTGCCGCGTGGGACGCGCTGGACAAAATTCCGCGCGCCCGCTGGATGGACTACCTGCGCTGGTATCGCACAACGCTGCGCTTGCCGGTGCGCAACGCCACCCAGTTGGTGCGCGTAGAACCGGACGTCGCGCCCGGCATCCATCGCCTGCATCTGGCGATGGGTGCGCCGCTGCTCACGCGCAAACTGATTCTGGCCACCGGCATCCAGGGCGGCGGCCAGTGGGTGGTGCCCGAGTGGATCAGCCGCACCCTGCCCGCGCAGCGTTACGCACACACCTCCAGCCATATCGATTTCGCCGCGCTGGCCGGCAAGCGCGTGGGCATTCTCGGCGGCGGTGCCTCGGCGTTTGACAATGCGTGTTTTGCGCTGGAACAAGGCGTTGCCAGTGCGGAAGTATTCGTACGCCGCAATGAACTGCCGCGCATCAATCCCTTCCGGCACATGGAGCAGGCCGGCATCATTCCGCGCTTTTTGAGCCTGCCGGATGCGGACAAGTACCGGATGATGGCCAGCTTCTTCGCGCATAACCAACCTCCCACCAACGACACCTTTCAACGCGCCTGCGCGCATGCCGGTTTTGCGCTGCATCTGGGTGCGCCATGGCTGGACGTCGCCGAACGCGATGGCGACGTCATCGTCCGCACACCGCAGGGCGAACACCGTTTCGATTTTCTGGCAGTGGCCACTGGCCTGGTCACAGACCCGCAGCTGCGCCCGGAGCTGGCTGCGCTGTCCAGCCGCATCGCCTGCTGGGGCGACCGCTATCAGCCGCCGCCGGGCCAGGCCAACCCGGTGCTGGACGCGCATCCGTATCTTGGGCCGGGCTTCGAGCTGCTACCGCGCACGCCCGACGATGCTGCACTGCTGCATGGGCTGTTCGCGTTCAACTATTCGGCGCTGATCAACCACGGCCCCTCGGCCGCAGCGTTGTCAGGGCTAAAGATCGCACTGCCACGGCTTGCCCGCGCGGTGGCCGACCAACTGTTCCTGGACGACCGCCAAGCCATCGTCGAAACCTATCTGGCCTACGACCAGCCCGAATTTGTCGGCCAATGGCCGCAACCCGCCCAGGCGGTGGCATGAGCACCCTGTCCACGCATGTGCTGGACATCGCCAGCGGCCGCCCCGCCGCTGGCGTGCCGCTGCGCCTGTTCGCCGGCGACACGCTGCACTTCGAAGGCGTCACCAACCAGGACGGCCGCTGCCCGGACCTGGCCGCGCTCGCGCTGCAGCCCGGCCGCTACCGGCTGGAATTCGACGTCGCCCGCTATTGGCAGGCCACCGGCATGGCGCTGGCCGACCCGCCGTTTCTGGAACAGGTGCCGATCGCCTTCGGCATCGCCAGCGACGGCCACTATCACGTGCCATTGCTGCTCTCGCCGTACGGGTACTCCACCTATCGCGGCAGCTGAGCGCTGTCTAACGCGGCGCAGGCAGTGCGGGCCCTCCTGCCCGACGGTCCGTGCTTCCATCGCAACGCTGGCGCGAGTGACGCGCTGCGCCCAGTGTCAGGCCGGTTTCACTCAAGCCCCGTAGAATAACCGCTTTCCGGCGACAGGCCGGGGCACCGGAACGGTCATGATCCACAACGATGTACTGCGCAGCATCCGCTACATGCTCGACCTCAGCGACGACAAGGTGGTGGACATCACCCACCTGGCCGACCCCGAGTTCGCGCTCGACAAGCCGCAGGTACAGGCCTGGCTGAAGAAGGAAGACGAGCCGGGCTTCGAGCCTTGCACCGATGCCATGCTGGCGCGTTTTCTCGACGGCCTGGTGCTGCGATTCCGCGGCCGCGACGAGAGCCAGCCGGTGCGCCCGCTGGAAACCCGGGTCGGCAACAACCTGGTGCTGAAGAAGCTGCGCGTGGCTTTCGAACTGAAGGATGTCGACATGCACGCCATCTTCGCCAGCGCCGGCTTCCCGCTGTCCAAGCCGGAACTCTCCGCCCTGTTCCGCCAACCCGGCCACAAGAATTTCCGTCCCTGCGGCGACCAGCTGCTGCGCGCCTTCCTCAAGGGCCTGACATCCCGGATGCGCGAAGCCGGTTGATGTCCCGGTCGACGTCCTGTTGGTGAGATCGGCCTGACCCGGACGGTCTGATGACACCGCGATGCGGTGTCCTTGTTCTTCAAGAGACCGCCAGCAAGCTGTCTGGTGCGATGTCCTCGACCTCGTTGCGTTTGCAAGGCCCTTGGCGGCCCACGGTCGTGCGATACGCTGCAAGTACGTCCTTGCACGCACTTACGCGGTGAGCGGGCAAGGATCAGTCGAGTTGGTCGATCCGCACCGTTTCAGCGCAGCAATGAGCAACAACCAAGCCGCGTGACCTTGCGGTTTCATTCTTCAGCAAAAACACCTGCGAACGTTCTTGCGCGGCGTCCTCGCTGATTGCGTGACCGTTGGCGGCATTGATGCATCCAACGCGTCACATCGTCGCCGCAGCGTGCCGCAGCCCGTATCCTTCCCGCGCATGACCGACCCCGTTTTTCCGATCTCCCCGTTGTTGCCGCAGATTCGCGACAGTCTCGCCGCGCATCCGCGACTGGTGTTGGAAGCGCCGCCTGGCGCCGGCAAGACCACCCAGGTGCCGTTGGCGCTGCTGGATGCACCGTGGCTGGCCGGCCGCAAGATCGTGATGCTGGAACCGCGCCGCGTGGCTGCCCGCAGCGCGGCGATGTTCATGGCGCGCCAGCTCGAAGAGCCGGTCGGTGAGACGGTGGGTTACCGCATCCGCTTCGAGAACAAGACCTCCGCGCGCACCCGCATTGAAGTCGTTACCGAAGGCATCCTGACCCGACTGATCCAGGACGACCCGATGCTGGAAAGCGTCGGCGTGCTGCTGTTCGACGAATTCCACGAACGCCATCTGGCCGGCGACCTGGGGTTGGCGCTAGCGCTGGATGTGCAGGCACAGGTACGCGAGGACCTACGCATCGTGGCGATGTCGGCCACGCTGGATGGCGAGCGCCTGGCCGGCTTTCTGGAGGCGCCACGGCTGAGCAGTGCCGGGCGCAGTTTCCCGGTGGAGATCGCGCACTTTCCCGCACGCCGCGACGAAGCGCTGGAGCCGCAGACGCGGCGTGCAGTGGAGCACGCGCTGGCGACGCATCCCGGCGACGTGCTGGTGTTTCTGCCCGGCCAACGCGAAATCGCGCGCGTGCACAGCGCGCTGCAGGATGTACTGGACCCGGCGGTGCAGGTACTGCCGCTGCATGGCGAGCTGTCGGTGGAGGCGCAAAGCCAGGTGTTGCAGCCCGACCCGCAAGGCCGCCGCCGCGTGGTGCTGGCCACCAACGTGGCCGAATCGTCGGTCACCTTGCCCGGCGTGCGCGTGGTGATCGACAGCGGGCTCGCACGCGAGCCGCATTACGACCCCAACAGCGGCTTTTCGCGGCTGGATGTGACCACAATTGCGCAGGCCTCGGCCGACCAACGCGCCGGTCGCGCCGGGCGTGTCGCCAGCGGCTGGGCCTACCGGCTGTGGCCGCAATCGCAACGGCTGGAACCGCAGCGCCGCGCCGAAATTACCCAGGTGGAACTGGCCGGCCTGGCACTGGAATTGGCCGCCTGGGGCAGCACCGCGCTGCGCTTTGTCGATGCACCACCGAGCGGTGCGCTGGCCGCCGCGCACGAGTTGCTACAGCGGCTGGGCGCGCTCACTGCAGGCGGCGGCATCACTGCGCTCGGCCGGCGCATGCTCGCGCTGGGCACGCATCCACGCCTGGCCGCGATGTTGGCGCAGGCTGGCGAAGCGCCGCGTGTGGCGCTGGCCTGCGACCTGGCCGCACTGCTGGAAGCACGCGACCCGTTGCGTCAGGGCGGCGACGGGCTGGCCGCGCGTTGGCGTGCGCTGGCGGCCTTCCGTCAGGGCCGCAGCGCAGCCGACGCCAATCGCGGCGGCCTGGCCGCGATCGACAGCGCCGCCAAGCAATGGCGACGCCGGTTGCGCTGCGACAGCGCCCCGCCGTCCAGCGTGGAAGCGCACGCACTCGGCGACCTGCTGTCGCATGCCTTCCCCGACCGTATTGCCGCACGCCACCCGGCCGACCCGCTGCGCTACCTGCTCGCCAATGGACGCAGCGCGCGCCTGTTCGACCACAGCGATCTGCGTGGCGAACCGTGGCTGGTCGCCAGCGAGTTGCGCTACGAAGCCAAGGACGCCCTGCTGCTGCGCGCCGCCCCGGTGGATGAAGCCTACCTGCGCCGCAGCCTGCCCGAGCGCTTCGTGCAGCAGGACGTGGTGCAATGGGACGCAGACAAGCGGGCCTTGGTCGCTCGTCGCCAATCCAGTTTCGACCGCATCGTGCTCGACAGCCGCCCGGCCGGCCGCGTCGACCCGGCGCACGCCGCCGCCGCGCTGACCGACGCCGTGCGTCAGCTCGGCCTGGACGCCCTGCCGTGGACCGAAAATCTGCAGCAGTGGCGCGCACGCGTGCAGGCGCTGCGCACGTGGATGCCCGAACTCGCCTTGCCCGATCTCTCCGACACCGCGCTGCTGGCGACGCTGGATACCTGGCTGCGCCCGGCCTTCGCCGGCAAGACCCGCCTGGACGCACTGGACGAAGCCAGCCTGGGCGAAGCACTCAAGGCCGCCCTGCCATGGGAGCGCCGCCAGGCCATCGACCGCCACGCACCCACCCGCATCAGCGTGCCGTCGGGCATGGAGCGGCAGATCAACTACGCCCTCGACCATGCCGGCCAACCGCTACCGCCGGTGCTGGCAGTCAAACTGCAGGAACTGTTCGGCCTGGCCGAAACCCCGCGCATCGCCGACCGCCGCATCCCCTTGACCCTGCACCTGCTCTCCCCCGGCGGACGCCCATTGCAGGTGACACAGGATTTGGAGAGTTTCTGGGCGAACACGTATCCGGACGTTAAAAAAGAGATGAGGGGGCGGTATCCGCGGCATCCGTGGCCTGACGATCCTTGGACGGCTGCAGCAACCCATCGGGCCAAACCTCGCGGGACCTGAGACGCACGGACCGGCGGCAGCGGGAGAGGACCCGGTGGCCCTGGTCTCCTGAACGAGCCCCTCTCTCACGAGGCGACAAGGCACTGCTTGCGCACCGAAAGAGCGCGTGTCTTAGGAGCGCCCGCGTCGCTGGCGCGGGCCGGGCCGGGGCGCGGAGTGGGGCGCGGAGTGGGGCGAGGGTCCGGGGCGCAGGCTCGAGGGAATCCAAACTTGCGCTGCCTTTCCCTGCCCTTTTCAGCAGCGTTTGCACCAGTGCGCAGCGCCCTTCCTAACCGTAAGCCAAACGACACCCAGCCCCGCTAACGCCGCCTATACGCATCAGCGCACAGACTGCACAGCACGTACTCAGAAAGGAAACGCCTCCGATGAGCAAGCTGACTGTGATCACTGAACGCGCCCTGGAGCGTGCCCTGGAACTGGCCGGCACTGCAGGCGACCAGTTGCGTCATGCCGCGTCCAATGCGGGCGATCAGGCACGCAATGCTGGGAGCAGCCTGCGTCATTTCGGCCCGAGCGCGAGCGAATGGCTTAAGACCGGCGTCGCACTCGGTGCAGTGCGTAACGGTGGCAAGGCGGCCAGCAAGCTGGTCAAGCGCAACCCGGCCGTCACGGTTGCTGCAGCGGTCGCAGGCCTGGGCCTGATCGGCTACGCGGTGTACCGCAAGCGTCAGCGCGATCAGCAGGTGCTCGGCGGCAATGTGCATCGCCTGGATCGCGAACACGCCAGCAATGCCAACGCACGTCGTGCGGCTTACCAGCGTCGCGGTGCAGTGACGCCGAGCGACGGCATCGAATAAGCCAACGCTTTAAGCATTCTCCAACGCCACGGTCTTGCGCCGTGGCGTTGTCGTTTCTGATATGCGTGCAATTTGGTGCATTGATGTCGGCGACTGATATACCCGCTCTCCGTGTCGTCCGCATCATGCGATGACGCGCCGATCAAAATGGTCCGAGCAACCGTCAGCCATGAGGCTCAAACGCAGCATGGTTCAGGTACAGAACCTCCACGGTCACGAGCACCGGCTATCTCGCCGTAATAAGGCAGCGATCGTTTTTGCTAGCCGCTAAAACGCCGCAGCGCAGTCCCGCGTTCGCCATACAAGCGATGGACACAACTCAGCGCCGACTGCGACTTGGCCGTGCGCTCGTCGTTTCTTCAACGCGCCACTGCCCGGGCGCAAGCGTGTCCAGCCGCCAATCGCCAATGGCGACACGCACCAACCGCAAGGTCGGCAAGCCCACCGCTGCCGTCATGCGCCGCACCTGACGGTTGCGGCCTTCAGTGATCTGCAGTTCCAGCCAGGCATCGGGCACAGTCTTGCGCACGCGCACCGGTGGATCGCGCGGCCACAGCTGCGGTGCCGGATCGAGGCTGCGCACCTGTGCGGGAAGGGTCGGGCCGTCGTTGAGTACCACTCCATCGCGCAAGGCCTGCAGTTGCTCGGCTTGCGGCTCGCCTTCCACCTGCACCCAGTAGGTCTTGGGCTGTTTGTGGCGTGGGTCGGTGAGCCGATGCGCCAATGCGCCATCGTCGGTCAGCAACAACAAGCCTTCGCTGTCGTGGTCCAGGCGGCCTGCCGCATACACATCGGGCGGCAAGCCGAATTCGGCCAGCGTGCGCTTGGGCGGCTGCGAGCGGTCGCTGAATTGCGACAGCACGCCGTAGGGTTTGTTCAACAACACCAACATGCCAATCCTGTTGCGCGACGCGCTACCCAAGCCTCACGTATTTCAGACATCTGCATGCCGACACGCGCAACGCGCCGGCATGCAGGCCATGCCTCAGCGCTTGACGAACTTCAAGGTCATGCGGTCGCTTTCGCCGATCGCCTTGTACTTGGCATCATCGGCCTTGTCATGGCTGTTGCTCGGCGGCAGCGTCCACACACCGCCCGGGTAATCCTTGGTGTCGCGCGGGTTGGCGTTGACCTCGCTCTTGCCGACCAGCGTGAAACCGGCTGCCTCGGCCATCGCGATCACCTGCGCCTGGCCGACATAACCGCTCTTGTCGTCGGCCGGCACATCGGCCTTGGCGCGGTGTTCGACCACGCCGAGCACGCCGCCGGGCTTGAGCACCTTGTAGAAGCCGGCAAACATCGCCTCGGCATTGCCGGCCATGCGCCAGTTGTGCACGTTGCGGAAGGTCAGCACCAAGTCAGCGGAGTTGTCCACGCCGAAGGACGGCGACTTGGGTACATACGAGACAAACGAAGGCTTGCCATAAACCTCCGGCTTGGCCTGGAACTTCTTCTCCAGGTCATCGCGCGCGCGCTGTGCGTAATCGCGGCTACGGCCCTCGGGCGCCGACGCGGGGTCGACCACTGCCGCAACGTACTTGCCCTTCTCGCGCAGATACGGCGCCAGAATTTCCGAATACCAGCCGCCGCCCGGCGTGATCTCGATGACGGTCTGGGTGGGCTTGATGCCGAAGAACGCCAGCGTCTGGCCGGGGTGGCGGTACTGGTCGCGCTGCACGTACACACGGTCGCGCCAGTTGCCGTTGATGGTCGCCTGCAACGCGGTATCGGGCGCCGGCAACGTTGCGCTATCGGCAGGCTTTACAGCCATTGCCACAGGGATGCTCATCGCCATCACCACACTCATCACACATGCACAGGCCAGCTTGTTGCGGATCATCGCAACGCCCTCCTCCGGGAAAAAGTAGCGCGAGCCTAGCATGCGCTCCGGGGCCTGCCATGTGCCCGCGGTTGGGCAGCACAGGGCACGTTGTGGCGTGCGCTGTCGCCGACATGTTCAGATCCTGTGAGCTGCTGAGGACGACCGGCGGAACGCTGAATCCACACAGATGTCACACGCAACATCGGTACGCGTGACTATCCTGTGCGCAGTTCGAAACAGGAGCATCTACGATGTCCCAACCCCGCGCACTCGGCCGCTCCGGCCTGCAGGTTCAACCGATCGTCTTCGGCGGCAATGTGTTCGGCTGGAGCGCCGATGAGGCGACCTCGTTCGCGTTGCTCGACGCGTTTGTGGATGCCGGCTTCAATCTGATCGATACGGCCGATGCGTATTCTGGTTGGGTGCCCGGCAACCGCGGCGGCGAATCGGAAACCATCATTGGGCGCTGGCTTGCACGCAGCGGCAAGCGCGACAAAGTGCTGATCGCCACCAAGGTGGCCAAGTGGAGCGAGCACCCCGGTCTGTCGCCAGACAACATCGCCGCGGCGGTGGAAGATTCGTTGACGCGTCTGCAGACCGATGTGATCGATCTGTACCAGGCGCACGAAGACGATGAGTCAATTCCACTGGAAGCCACGTTGGCCGCATTCGGCCGGTTGATCGAACAAGGCAAAGTGCGTGCGATTGGCGCTTCCAACTACAGCGCTGCACGACTGCGCGATGCGCTGGATATTTCCGAGCAGTACAAGCTGCCGCGCTACGAAAGCCTGCAGCCGGAATACAACCTGTACGATCGCGCCGGTTACGAAGCAGAACTCGAACCGCTGGTGCGCGAGCGCGAGCTTGGCGTCATCAGTTACTACTCGCTGGCCAGCGGCTTTCTCACCGGCAAATATCGCAGCGCCGATGACGCCGGCAAGAGCAGCGCGCGTGGTGCGTCGGTGGTCAAGCAATACCTCAACCCGCGTGGCCTGCGCATCCTGCAGGCGCTGGACGATCTAGCTGTGACGCACAACGCCACACCTGCGCAAATCGCCCTGGCTTGGTTGATCGCACGCCCCAGTGTCACCGCACCAATCGTCAGCGCAACCAGCGTGGCCCAGCTGCACGATGTGCTGGCAGCCGCACACGTGTCGTTGAGTGCCGATCAGATTGCACAGCTCGACAGTGCCAGCACGCCGGAGCCATCGGCAGCAGCGTGATGCAATAGCTCGGCATGTCGCGTTATCTGCCGGGCATGCGTCCTGGTGCGCCTCTTACAACACTCCCTCGCGCAGTCGCTCTGGCGGCTGTGCGAACACGACCGCACTTGCGCGGCCTCTTTGTGAGGAATTCCCCATGACTTCCCTTACCAACCGCCGCGTGGTGCTGGCATCGCGCCCGCAGGATGAACCCAGTGCCGACAACTTCCGTATCGAAGACGTTGCTGTCGCGCCGACTGGCCACGATCAGATCCTGGTACGCAATCGCTTCCTGTCGCTAGACCCGTACATGCGTGGACGCATGGACGAGGGCCCCTCCTACGTCGCGCCAGTAGGCATCGGCGCGGTCATGGAAGGCGGCACGGTTGGCGAAGTCATCGCGTCCAATCACGCCGACTATCACCCCGGTGACCTGCTGGTGCTCCCCGGCGGCTGGCAGACGCATACCCTGCTGACCCCGACAACGCCATTGCGCAAGCTGCCCAAGGATGACAGCCTGCCGCTGAGCACCGCGCTGGGCGTGTATGGCATGCCCGGCTTTACCGCGTATGCCGGCCTGCATGAAATCGGCAAGCCGCAGCCCGGCGAAACGCTGGTGGTGGCCGCCGCCAGCGGCCCGGTTGGCGCCACGGTGGCACAGCTGGCCCGCTTGCAGGGCTTGCGCGTGGTGGCCATTGCCGGTGGCGAAAAAAAAGTGGCTTACCTGCGCGATACGCTGCGCGTAGATGTGGCGCTGGACCACCGCGCCGACGACTTTGCAGAGCAGCTGCGCGCTGCAACGCCGGACGGCATCGACATCTATTTCGAAAACGTCGGCGGCAAGGTGTTTGATGCGGTGTTGCCGCAGCTCAACGACTTCGCACGTATCCCGGTCTGCGGCGTGGTCGCGACCTACAACAGCCGTGGGCAAGTGCTGCCCGGTCCAGATCGCCTGCCAGGGTTCATGGGTCAGGTATTGCATAAGCGCCTCACGGTGCGCGGCTTCATCCAGCACGATTTCATCCGCCTGATGCCCGCGTTCCTGCGCGAAATGGGCCAATGGCTGCGCGAAGACAAGATTCAGTACCGCGAGCACGTGCTGCACGGCCTGGACAGCGCCCCGCAGGGCCTGATCGAGGTATTGCGCGGCAAGAACTTCGGAAAATCCGTCGTCGCCCTCGACGAATGAAATCCATGGTGCGGTTCGCAGCTTTCGCTCTTGCGATTCCCCATTCCCTATTCTCCATTCCCAAAGGCACACAATGACTGTCCCCGCATTCGGCCTCGGCACCTTTCGCCTCAAAGACCAGATTGTCATCGACTCGGTGCGCAACGCACTGGAACTAGGCTATCGCGCCGTCGACACCGCGCAGATTTATGACAACGAAGCGCAGGTTGGCGAAGCGATCGCAGCTTCCGGCATTGCGCGCGATCAGCTGTATCTGACAACCAAGATCTGGGTCGACAAGTTCGGCGACGGCGCCTTGCTGCCGAGCCTGCAGCAAAGCCTGCGCAAGCTCGGCACCGAGTATGTGGATCTCACGTTGATCCATTGGCCTTCGCCGAAGGACCAGGTGCCAATGCGCGAGTATCTGGAAGCGCTGGCGCAGGCCAAACAGCAGGGTCTGACCCGCGCGATCGGGGTGTCCAACTTCACCATCGCACTGACCAAGCAGGCGATCGAGATCCTGGGCGCCGACGCCATCGCCACCAACCAGATCGAAGTGCATCCGTACTTGCAGAATCGTGCCTTGACCGACTTCCTGCGCGAGCAAGGCATCCATGTCACTTCATACATGACGTTGGCAGTGGGCGAAGTGCTCAAGGATCCGGTGATCCAGGCGATCGCCACGCGTCACGCTGCCACCCCGGCACAGGTCACGTTGGCTTGGGCGCTGCAGCAGGGCTACTCGGTGATCCCTTCCTCGACCAAGCGTGAAAATCTGGAAAGCAACCTCAAGGCGCAGACGCTGCGGCTGACCGAGCAGGACATGGGCGAGATCGCCGCACTCGACCGTGGGCACCGCCTGGCCAACCCGAAGGCAATCGCACCCGATTGGGATTGAGGTCTTGTTTTTGCCATGCGCCGGCATCGCTCGGTGCATGGCAGCTACCGCCGCGACGACCGCTCGTCGTCGCGCGCTGGTTGCCTACGCCAGCCGCTGCTACGGTGCACGCACAGGGGGGTAGTCTCGATTGCGGAGTCCTACCCATGCACAGCGCATCCGTCTTAACCCGCCGCGGCGTCAATCTCGACGCGGAGATTGCCTATTGGCGCGACGTCCATGCCGAAGGGCATCTGGGTGGTTACGCGTTCGCCGACTACGCCCGACTGCTCTCCCTTGGCTACGACATCTACCTGGCCTACCCGCGCGCAACCGAAGCACAGCTCTACCGCGTGCTGCAGGACAGCTACTACCACTGTCTGCCAATGCTGACGGTGCCCTGGGATCAGGCGCGCTGGATCGTGCGGCATGCGTGGCGGCATCTGGAAGATGCGGCTGTTCGGCATTAGAGCGTCTCACGAAGAGTTTCGCGACGCACTAGCGTTGCCATCGCTTAGAAAATGCCTTACCGGGCAGCGTTCACTGGTCCGATTGCGCTGAAAGCGCCTGCGGCGATGACGCCTGCCACTTGGCGTCAACAAAGCAGCCATACCATGGCAAAGCGTATCAAGTAGCGACGCAGGATTGCTGCCTATATCGCGCTCACAGCTTAGGTTGCCCGCCCAGTTAGATGAGAACGCCTCGGCCAGGTAACCGCGCCAGAAAGAGCAATCGGCATTGCGAACTGCGGGCAACAAATACCTGCTAGTTCAACTGCCCGATCACCATTGCCCGGCGATCGATGCGGTGCTTTTCGGCCAACGCCTGCATGCCTTGCAAGGTCGAGGCGATCAGGCTGGCATAACGCAGCCGCCACAGCGTGGCGCGGTCGTTGTCGTCATGCGTACTGCCCAGGCCGTCGAGAACCTGCGGCAGGCGCCTGTCTGCAAGCGCCGAGGCGGCTAGATAGGGCTTTGCCGGTGCGATGACGTCCACCGGCTCGCGCCAGTCGTTCGCCACCTGCCGGGCGATGCCGGCCAGGTGTGAGAGCTGATGCATGCCGATCAGCGTCTCATGCAGCATCTCGCGGCACGCCCATTGCCACAACGCCACCTTTTCCGATGGGTCCTGGGCAATCTCGGTAAGCGCCAGGTCTACCTTTTCGATGCGTGGGTCGAGCATTTCGAAGCTCCGATGCTGCTGTGCAACATAATTCACACCATACGCCGTGAGAATCAAGTGAGCTAGTCGTTTGAAAGCCGTCAGTGTGCCGATGCTCGACCCGGTTCACGCTTCGCAACATCCCTCCTAGCAAGCACCTGCGGCACCGTGACTTTCTTCCCATGGCGGCTGTCACCGCGCTGCGCGATGCTGCAGGCCCGGATTGCAAGGCCACTCGCATGCGCGGCACCCTCTTTTTTCTCGCGCCGCTGTTGCTGCTGGCAGCCTGCGCTGGGCATGCTAAGACCGCAACTCCGCAGTTGTCCTCGCAGCAATGCGATGTCAGTACCTCCTACGACGTGCTGGCAGACAGCGGCGGCATCTGGCTGCGCCGCAAGCAGGGCGTGCCGCGCGAAATCTTCTTCCACGCTGGCGAGCTCAACGTGGACCGCCAGCCGCAGCCGGTCAACGCCGCCGATGCACAACGCCTCCGTGAGCTCGAACAGAGCACCCGTGCGCTGTTGCCGGCAGTGACCTCCATCGCCCAGTCGGTGGTCGATATCACGTTCGATGCACTGACCGGGGTGGTGCACCTGCTGTCCGGCAGCACACGCCAGCAGCGCAAGGTGGAGCAGCTACGCACAGCCGCACGTGCGCAGGTCGATGGCAGCCTCGGGCGTGGGCGTTGGGAGCAGGAGGCGTTCGACGAACGCTTCGAGGCCAACGTCGAACAGGCAGCCGAAGAGCTGGCTGGCAGCCTCACCCGCAGCGTGCTGTGGACAGTCATGACCGGGCGCGCCGCGCAGCTGGAGCGCCGCGGTGAGGAGTTGGATGCGCGGATGCAGCAGCAGATGCAGGGCCGCAGCGAGGCGCTGGAAACCCAGGCCCGCACCCTGTGTGTGCAAGCGCAGGCGCTCTACGCGGTGCAGCAGGCGCTGGAGTACCGCTTCCACGGTGAACGCCTGCAGATGCTGGAACTCAACCTGCATCCGCAGACGCCATCAGAGGATGCGCCGGCGTCCAGTAGCGTCGTGGCGACAGTGACGCGCTAAACCTAAACAGCACGTATCGCTGGGCGCACGCGTCGGATCGATGTTCTCACCCGGTTGTGCTGGAAGGACGCTTCGGCAACCGCCACGGCTGGTGCACCATGTAACACAGCGCATGCGCTGCGGGCAGTGCATGGAGTAGCAGATCGATGCCGATTTATCTGCTGCCATGTCTTCGCTGCAGTGCGCACGCGGGAATCGGGAATCTTCTCAAGCCACAACGTACAACGGCCCGACGTATGCGCCGGGCCGTTGTTGATATCGTGACGCGCATGCGCGTCACGGCCTGACCTGCATTACGCCAAGGTCAGGGTGACGTCGATATTGCCGCGAGTCGCATTGGAGTACGGGCAGACCTGATGAGCCTTGTCGACCAGCGTCTGCAGTTCGGCCTTGTCCATGCCCGGCACGGAGATGCGCAGTTCCACGACGATGCCGAAGCCGCCCGGAATCTGGCCGATACCAACGCTGCTGTCGATGCTCACTTCGCCCGGCAGCTTGATCTTGTCCTGTGCGGCCACGGCCTTCATTGCGCCGATGAAGCAGGCAGCGTAGCCGGCTGCGAACAGCTGTTCCGGGTTGGTGCCATCGCCTCCGGCGCCGCCCAGTTCGCGCGGGGTGGACAGCTTGGCGTCCAGCGCCTTGTCCGAGGACACGGCGCGGCCTTCGCGGCCGCCGGTAGCAGTGGCGTGGGCGGTGTAGAGGACTTTTTCAGGTGAGGCCATGGTGGTTCTCCAGGGTGAGCGCTATGAGCGCATGAGGGGTTGACTAGTTGACGACCGAATCGTGTACGACGTGTTGCAAAGCATGGGGGTACACCGGGCAGCTCACCCGGCGCCAAGGCTGGAGCGTAACTTCTCCAATTGCTGTTTGAGTTGACGCAGTTCGTCCAACGAACAGGCCGACGCACAAAACACTTGTTCCGGCACCGCGCCTGCCCTGTGGCGCAATGCGCGGCCGGTTTCGGTCAGCGCGATGATCACCTGCCGCTCGTCGTTGGCCGCACGGGTGCGAGTCACCAAGCCGGCCGCCTGCAAGCGCTTGAGCAGCGGCGTCAGCGTGGCCGAATCCAGATACAGGCGCTCGCCAATCTCCGACACGCTGCGTTCGTCGGTCTCCCACAACACCAGCATCACCAGGTACTGCGGGTAGGTCAGATCCAGCGCCTTCAACAACCCGCGGTAGAGCTTGTGCATCGCCAGGTTGGCCGAATACAGCGCAAAGCACAGCTGGTTGTCGAGCTGCAGCAGCGCATCGGTGCGGCAGTTGGTGGCTGGGGCGGTGTCCATGGATGCAATTTACATAGTTCCCGATTTAATAGCAAGCGATTTAACGAATGGAACCAATTTGCCTTGGGTGGCGGAATACGCACGCCTGCAGCCGCGCTGCGCAACGCCTCAGGTGAACTGCAGCAGGAAATGCCCGCCGCATCGCCTTTGCCCAGTTTCTTCGCGCGCTGGTCTGCAAACAGGTAACCGGCGCCGCCACCGAAAATGTCGTCGATGCCAGGATCTTTGCGACGCAGCTCCGATTCAACGAACTGGGCAAGAAAGTAATAGCGTTGGCTCGCATGGATGGGGCCCTGCAACCAGCACGGTCGGCCGAGTTGTTTACTCATCCCGGCGCCGTTGTCGCCATCTTCCAGTTCTTCTGGTCTATCGTCGTCATCGAATGGCTGCAGACCAATGAAGTGACGCCCGAGCAACAACGCACTGTCGCCGACGCACACCTCCTGCTTGGCGCGTCGATGCAACAGCACCTTGCTATGCCCCAGCGCACTCTTGTCGAAGTCGCTTTGCTGATTGACTGCCAGCCTGCGCAGCGATGCATGGTTGTCGCCATCGTCGGACCGCTCAATCGATGCAAAGACCGTCAGCGCCATGTCGTCGGGCAGATAAAGGTCGGCAAAAACAACGCGGTGAGCATGACGATGGGAGCATTGGCTGACCAGTCGACGGGGCCGTCGGCCATCGCGCTGCGTCGTCCAGCCACGCACCGCCGCCAACTGGCCCAGGGCACCGTCCGAATCGCTGACAACGATCTTGTGGAATCCGGGGTCAGGCCGCGTCTGCATGTTAGGCCCGATGCGCAGCGGCCAGATAGTCGGCGCTCTGCATTTCGATCAAACGTGACGCAGTGCGCTCGAAGGCGCCGGCCAGGCGCTGGCCGCTGTATAAGGCCGGCGGCGCATCTTGCGCGGTGCAGACCAGATTGACGTGGCGGTCGTACAGCTCGTCGATCAGGTTGACGAAACGGCGCGCGGCATCTTCATTCATGCGGTTGAAGTGCGGAATGCCGCCCAGCAACACGGTGGTGAATTCGCGTGCGATCTCGATGTAGTCGCTGGGTCCGCGCGGGCCTTCGCACAGCGCAGCAAAATCGAACCAGGCGATGCTCTTGCCACGTGCACGCACCGGAATCTTGCGCGCTTCGATTTCGATAGTGCCCGCGCGCGCCTCGGCGTTGCCACTCAACTCACCCCAGCGCTGCGCAAGCCAGTCATCAGCCTGCGCATCCAGTGGCGCGCGGTACACCGGCGAGCGCGTCAGCGCGCGCATGCGGTAATCCTCGGTGCCTTCTGCGTAGAGTTCCACGCAGAACTTCTGCAGCAACCCGATCGCCGGCATGAAGCTGTCGCGCTGCAATCCGTTGGCGTAGAGGTTTTCCGGCGGGGTGTTGGACGTGGTCACCAGGGTTACGCCTTCGGCGAACAGGCGTTCGAGCAGGCGCGCCAGCAGCATCGCATCGCCGATGTCGGTGACGAAGAATTCGTCCAGCACCAGCACGCGCAGATTCTCGCGCCACTGCTGGGCGATTCTGGCCAGCGGATCGCTTTGCCCGGCGTGCTCGCGCAACTGCTCGTGCACGCCGCGCATGAAGCGGTGGAAGTGGGTGCGGTATTTCTGCTTGATCGGCAGGCCGTCATAGAACAGATCGACCAGAAAGGTCTTGCCGCGCCCGACACCGCCCCAGAAATACAGGCCGCGCACCGGTTCGGGTTTTTTCCAGAACGCCGACAGCCGATCCAGCCAACCGTCCTGTTCGCTGTCCACCAGCGCTTCGTGGATACGGTCCAGTTCCGCCAGGGCCGCCAGTTGCGCGGGGTCGGCGCGCCAGTCGCCGCGTTGCACGCCGTCGGCGTAGCGCTGCGACGGGGTCATCTCACTCATTACATTCTCCGCGGGCCGGCTGCTGCCTGGCCCGCTCAACAGCGCATCGTCTAGGATGCGCATGGGCCGTGCCGCGCTCAGACTGCGGCCGGCAACCAGCGCCGGACACCATGCTGGATCGCACCGCGCAGGTCGATCAATTTGCGGTGGAAGAAATGACTGGTGTCGGGCATGCGCACCAACTCGGGTTGCTGTTCCAAGGTGTCCAGCCAGTCGTAGACCGCTTGCGGGTCGACGATCTCGTCGGCATCGCCCTGGATCACCAACCACTGCGCCGGCGGCTGGATATCGCTGAAATCCCAGCGCCCGGCCGGCGGCGCGATCGAAATCAGCACCTGCGGTGCGAGCGATCCAGCAACACGCAACGACACATACGCACCGAAGCTGAAACCGCCCAGCCACACTGTGTGGTCCTGGCGTTGCGTGCGCACCCAGTCGGCGACCGCGCGCAGATCGTCCTGCTCGCCATCGCCATGATCGAATGTGCCGGCGGAGTTGCCGACGCTGCGGAAATTGAAGCGCACCACGGTGATGCCCAGCTCGCGCAGCGCGCGCGCGGCCATGGTGACGACCTTGTTGTGCATGCTGCCGCCTTCGGTGGAGAGCGGATGGCAGAAGATGGCGGTGACCGCGTGTGCGGCAACGTCCGGCTCGGGCAGATCGACCGCGACATCCAGCGGGCCGACCGGCCCCTGAAGCGTCAACGCAGCCGATTCGATGGGGAATGAGGGATTGGACATGCCTGCATAATAGCCGCCCCGCCGGCCGCGTTCACCGCCCTGCCTGCACACTCCGTTGCGTTGCCCATGCATTTGCTGCTGTTTGCCGTTATTTGCAGTGTCCTGGTGTCGGTGCTGTTGAAGCGTGCGCCACGGCGCCAGATCGATGTGTTTCAGGCCATTACCTGGAACTACGCCACCGCCGCAGTCTTGGCGTGGCTGACGCTGCATCCTGCGTTGGATACGCTACGTGCCACGACCACGCCCTGGTTGGCACTGCTGCTGTTGGCCGTCGCATTGCCCTCCATCTTCCTGGTGATGGCGCGGTCGGTCGCGGTCGCCGGCATCGTGCGTACCGATATTGCGCAGCGCTTGTCGTTGGTGCTTTCGCTCGCCGCCGCCTTCACCGTCTTCGGCGAACCGGTCAATGGCTGGAAGCTGACGGGGCTTGCACTGGGCCTTTTGGCAATCGTGTGTATCGTGCGACGCCCGCGTCACCAAGACGCTGCAGATCCGGCACCGAGGACAACAGGGCTGCCCTGGCTGGTTGGCGTCTGGATCGGCTTTGCGCTCATTGACTTGCTGCTCAAGCACATTGCGCAGGCCGGGACACCATCGCTGACATCGTTGACGTTGTGTTTCGCGCTGGCCTTCTTGCTGATGGTTGGCGTGCAGCGCGTGCGCGCGACACGTGGCGCACGGCTGAACATCCGCAGCATCCTTGCCGGCGTGCTGTTGGGTGCGCTCAATTTCGGCAACATCTTCTGTTACGTGCGCGCACATCAGCTGCTGCCGCAGAGTCCGGCGATCGTGTTTGCCAGCATGAATCTGGGCGTCGTCGTGTTGGGTGCCCTGGTCGGCAAGCTGGGATTTGCCGAACGCCTGGGTCTACGCGGCTGGTTGGGGCTGGCACTGGCGGCCCCCGCGATCGCTGCGATCGCATGGGGGATGCGTCTGGCTTGACGCTCGCGCGTTCGGCCTGCGCGACGTCGGTTCGCTACCCGCCTCCAGCACCGGAATGGGGCCGCTACGATGGACGCATCGTTCCGAAAGGAGTATCCGATGCGCACGAATTTCTTTTCGCGCAGCTATGGTGGCGGCGCTGCAACACCAGCCAGCCCAGCTGCTGCCGATGTGCCAGCAGCAGCTCCTGCGTCAGGCTCACAGCACGCGCTGCCTCAGGCCCCCAGGACCGATGCGGTAAAGAATGCCTATAGGTCGCCCCTGGCCATGCTCGCGTCGGCGCGTAAGTCGCTGGCGAGACTGGGCAAGCTGCTGCCTTCGACGTGCCTGGGTTCACCGACTACCGAAGCAACGCAGACCCCGGGCAAGCTATCCACACCCAAAGCCTCCATGCTCAGCCCGCGGCCGCAGATGACGCAAACCGGCCTGGACGCGCAAGGGTCAGCCTCCGCAGGCAACCCCTTCTACCTGACTCCGCTGCGCCCCCCAGCACGGCATCGTGCGCACCTGGCGGCTGAACGTACACCAGCACCCATGCAGGTGCCGCCAAGCCGCACCGAGGAGAGATGGCAACAGCAACAATCTCCACATCGGCGTAACGTGGATCCGCTGCGACCCCCAGCACGGCATCGTGCGCACGTGGCGGCTGAACGTCCGCCAGAGCCCATGCAGGTGCCGCCAAGCCGCACCGAGGAGAGATGGCAACAGCAACAATCTCCACATCGGCGTAATACGTCCCCCCCGGCGCAGCGGCAAATGAGGCCTACCCGCTTTGCAGAGCACGTGCCGGTTCGCGAATCCGAGAAGAAAGGCGGCGAGGACGGGCGACGGCTGGCACCGAGTCCCATCGATACCGACCGAGCCAGGCAGCGTCAGCACACCCCCCAGGCGTCGCCCCCATCGCCGGTGTCACCTAGCGTATCCCCAACCTCGTCCTCGCCGAATCAGCGCAAGCGGGAGACGTTATTGGATAGGATGAATAAGCAATTGGCGCCGTATAACATATTGAAATACAACATCGATAGTCGTGAGGATCCTACGCCCACAGCAGACGAGCAAGAAGACCTTGAAACGCGTCAGGCGCTGATCGACCAACGCAATCGAGTTCGTGATATTCAACTCGATAACATGCTTAAGGTGCTTGCCCCTATGGAATATATTACACCACCGCAAACAACGAGCAAGCGTGTGAGCATTGCCCAATACAAAGTGATTGATGCTAATCGGCGCGCCTACAAGGACGTAATACGCAAAGAGCTCGACATGGATTTGATCGCCAGGGATTACGCGAAAGCACAGCGTCGCATTGAGTCGTTGAAAAATAGCGGGGCGGATTACAACAAGCTCAAGCGTTTGGAACGCATGATGACGGGTTACCAAAACTGGCTGGCATTGCAGCAGATGGTCGATCAAATCAATGATCAGCTCGGAGCGCTGGGCGGGCCACAGCTGACTGACAGCGACCCTAGTACTCCGCGAGAGCGTGAGGAAGCTAAGCAGCAGGAGCTCGAGTCCCACCAAGAGTCCATCGCACAAGGGTATTGGTAATGAAATCCCGACGACCAGGCGGAATGTGAACCGCATGGGGCGGGTGACACGGCACGTACCTCGCAGCCTGGCCCCTTGTGCTTGATGCGATCACAAACACATGGGCGAAAATACTGCGCACATTGAAAAAAAACCACGGTCACCGCGCCCAATGCGGGAATGGGTCGTCCAGCAGTTGCCATTGCGCCGGCCCTAGCCGTAGTTCCTGGTCACTGAGCAGGCACGCGTCCAGCGCGGAGCGTGTGCGCGGCGCATCCATATCCACGCCGATCACCGCCAGCTCCTGGCGGCGGTCGCCCCAGAGCGGATGCCACAGCCGCTGCATCGCGGCGTATTCGTTGGCATCGCCCACCTCGTGCGATTGCGGCAGTGGCGCAGTCCAGCACTGCGTCTGTTGCCGCTGCCAGCCGATATCGGTGTAGGGCAGTGGCGTGACGCTGGTCTGCAGCGGCTGGCCGACCGACTGCGCATCCACACGGTGGCGCGCAGCGAACCAGAAACCGGCCGCATTGGTCTGGGTGGCGCCGCCCACGCTGGACAGTTCGCCCACCCAGTCCATGCGACTGGCCAGCCAGAAGAAGCCCTTGCTGCGGATCACCTGCGGCAAGCCGCTGTGCACCATGTGCGCGAAGCGCTGCGGATGGAATGGCCGACGTGCGCGGTACACGAAGCTGCTGATGCCGTATTCCTCGGTTTCCGGCGTGTGCTGACCGCGCAGTTCCTGCATCCAGCCCGGCGCCAGCTGCGCACGGGTAAAATCGAAACGCCCGGTGTCGAGCAGTTGCTGCAGCGGCACCTCGCCATGCGCCGCATCCACAATCGCCGCTTCGCGGTTCAGCGCACGCAGCACCGCGCGCAGGCGTTGCAGCTGCTGCGCATCGATGCGGTCGCATTTGCTGATCACCAGCACATCGGCGAATTCCACCTGTTCGCCCAGCAACTGCACCAGCCCGCGCGTATCGTCCGGGCCGGCTTGCTGGCCGAGTTCGGCCAGTGTGGCGGCCGAGCCGAAGTCCTGCAGAAAGCGGCCGCCGTCCACCACTGTCACCATGGTGTCGAGCCGGGCGATGTCCGACAGGCTGAAACCATGGGCATCGCGCACCGCGAAGGTGGCGGCCACCGGCATCGGCTCGGCGATACCGGTCGATTCGATCAGCAGATAGTCATAGCGATTTTGCTCGGCCAGCCGGCGCACTTCCTGCAGCAGATCGTCGCGCAGCGTGCAGCAGATGCAGCCGTTACTGAATGCCACCAGCGTCTCTTCGGTGCGCCGCAACGCCGCGCCGCCCTCGCGCACCAGCTGCACGTCGATGTTGACCTCGCTCATGTCGTTGACGATGACCGCCACACGCAGGCCGTCGCGGTTATGCAGGATGCGATTGAGCAAGGTGGTCTTGCCCGCACCCAGAAAGCCGGACAACACGGTGACGGGAAGACGTGAATCGCGCTTGGGGGACAAGGACATCCGGGGAGCCTGGCTGAAGTGTAGTGTTACTATATAACACTTACTCGACGGGACAGCTCACATGCGCGCCACCACCTCCTTGCTGGATAGCTCGGCCATCGCCTTGTCCGGCTTATGCCTGTTGCATTGCCTCGCCCTGCCGCTGCTGGCCGCCGCGCTGCCGCTGCTGGGCGCCTGGAGCCGGGCCGAGTGGGTTCATGTGGTGTTCGCGATGGCGGCGGTGCCGCTGAGCGGCTATGCGCTGTGGAGCACGCACCGCCGGCACGCGCTGCCGGCGCCGGTCTGGGTGCCAGCGCTTTGCGGGCTAACCGGGTTGGTGCTCGGTGCGAGCGGTCTGGTCGGCGAGGCGCTGGAAACACCGATCACGGTCACCGGCAGCCTGCTGCTGGCCAGCACGCATCTGCTCAATCTGCGCCTGCGTCGCCGACATGGAGGGTGCGCGCGCTAACGGCAGGGTCAGTGACCGCTCCAGCGACGTGTGCCGGAGCCGCTTTGCACGGGAGGTTGAGACCAACGCACGCAGGTCGATGATCGATGGGTGCTACAGCGAAAACCCCAGCAACACCGGGTCGTGATCGGAACTGCGCCACGGCCCGGGCAGGTTGCGCTTGGCATAGCCGGCGGCATCCATGACATCGGCATTGATATGCCATTCGGCCGCGCCACGCAGTTGCTTGGCCATCGCCGGACTGAGCAGCGCGTGATCCAGCCGCCCGCTCATGCCGTCGTAGACGAAGCTGTAAGGCTGCTTCACCCCGGCCACCGCAAACGCGTCCTGCCAGCCACTGGCGCGCAGGCTGCGCATCGGCATTTCCATCGCGTAGGCATTGAAGTCGCCCAGCAGCACGGCGAGCTTGGTCTGCGCGCCGGTGGGGTCGGTCTGCAGCCACTGGTGCAAGCGCTTGGCCGATTCGGTACGGGTCGCGTTCCAGCAGGCCTGGCCGTCTTGCTGATCGGCATCGGCTCCGCTGGCGTTACCGCAGCCTTTGGACTTGAAGTGATTGGCGACTACCACGAAGGTGGCTCCGCGCGTGCTGCGGAACGCCTGCGCCAGCGGCACGCGGCTGTGATTGTCGAACGGCCCGCCGGTCAGCGTGGCCGGCTTGCCAACCGGAGTGACCTGCGAGCTGCGATACACGATGCCGACCCGGATTGCGTCCTCGCCCGGGCCACTGCCGGTATCGATGAACTGCCAATCCTCGTCCTTGCCGGCAGCGTTGAGCGCGGCCACCAGCTGCGCAACCGCCGCATCGGCACCGTCGCCGTCGTTTTCCAGTTCCATCAGTGCGGCCACATCGGCGCCCAGCGGCACGATGGTGGCCACCAGTTTGGCCAGCTGCGCCTGGAACTGTTCATGCGTGCGTGCGCCGCGCTTGGTCGGAAAGCCACCGCCACGGCCATTGCCGTTGAAGAAATTCTCCAGGTTGAACGAGGCGATGCGCAGATCGCCACCTACCTGCGGCGCAACGGCGGTGGGCATCGCCGGCAAGCTCAGCGGGCTCAGCACCTGGATCCGGTAGTTGCCGTCGTAGCGTTGGTCGACGATGCCATCCACCGATTTGAGCAGGCTGCCGCTGCGTAGCACCGGATCGGCCGGCAGATACGACACCGTCTTGGGGCTACGGCCGTTGCGCGCATCGTCCAGCAGCACGCGCCGGCGTGCGTTATCGGCCTCCACTTGCGCGAATGCCGGCGTGCCGGCTGCGGCCACTTCGCTCGGCTGCCACAGGCGCCCGCCGAAGGCGGCGACCAATTCGCCGTAGGTGTCCAGGCGGTCGCTGCCATTGAGCGTGAGCGCGGCAATGCGCACGTGTTCGCCTTCCAGCGCTTCCCAATTGGCCGGCGGGCCGCTGAGCATGCGTACCGGCACCGGCTGGCCACTGGCGAGCCGCTCGATGCTGCTGGCGTCCACCGTGGTCAGGCTTGCCTCACCCCCTGCCGAGACCTCACGCACGGTGCCAACGATGCGCACGCGGTCACCCACCGCCAGCTCGGCATTGCCGGCACCGGTGACGAACAGACCATGCGAGCGCCGCGGCTCGAACCCGGGTTGCTGCACGAATAGGCCGGCCAAACCCACACGCGTGTCGGCGGTGATGATGCCTTCCACCTCCACCACGCGGCCGTCGTACGGACTGCGGCTGTCCTCCCCCTGCACGTCGGCAATCGAGAGCCGTTGCGCGGCACCATCGGCAGCGCTGCAGAGCAACGGAGCCAACAGACCAACCAAACCGAGCACAACCAGCGGGCGACGCGACATCGAACAACTCCAGTGAGGTGGATCAAACGCAAACGCCGCCCGGAAGGCGGCGCGTGATAACCGAAAGCGCGGAGGCAGGCTAACAAGTCGCCCCTGAAAAACCCCAACCACCCAACGACCGCAAGGCCTTGATGTCTGCACCGGCGTGCTAAAACTACCAGTGTTCGCTACGCTGAAGGCTGGTTTCTTGCAATTTCCGCCCATGCGTACAC
>NZ_JSBW02000061.1 GCF_000772705.2 Xanthomonas vasicola | reverse complement strand
CATGCGGCCGCTGGTGTCGTAGGTGTATTGGCGCGCAGTGCCGCCGATGGCGGTGGTGTTGCCGGTGGCGTCATAGGTGCGGGCCACACCGGCGACGGCGCTGAGGCGGTGGCTGTCGGTCGGATAGCGATAGGTCTGCGTAGCGGTGCCGACCTTGGCGCTGAGGCGGTTGCCGGTGGCGTCATAGCTGTAGCCGTCGATCAGCGTGCCGGTGCTGCCGTCCTTGAGGCCGGTGAGGCGGCCCAGGGTGTCGTAGCCCAGCCCGATCTCCGGTGTGGTGTTGCCAGCCGGCGTCAGCGCGGTGAGGTTGCCGGCGGGGTCGAAGCCGAAGCCCACGTCCAGCCCGCCCGGGCGGGTGTCCTGGATGGCCTGCGGGCGATAGTCCAGATCGTACTGGCGGGCGAGGGTGCGGCCATTGCCGTAGGTCCAGCCGGCAGCCGGGCCGAACGGGTAGTAGCTGGCGTTGCCCAGCAGCACCTGTCGGCTGCCGCCGGCCGGGGTCACGCCGACCTCGGTGGTCTGGCCTTGCGCGTTGCGCAGGTAGCCAACGGCCGTGCCCTCAGGATACGCCATGCCCTGCACCTGACCGCCCACGCCGGATGCATAGCGCAGCATCCGTGCCTTGCTGTTGTTGGTCTGCATCTTTGCTCACCAGTTCGCTGAAGCGGTTGGGCTAATTACCTCCGTCCCCTTTGTTTCCGTTCCCTTTGTTCGAAACGTTACTCGACGAAGAGTATTGACTCATCTTCCTCGCGGTAATAGAGCATTCCTAGGTCAGATGTTTTTATGAGGACGCCGCCTTCCATATAACTCCCATCTGCCATTTGATCCTTCGTTAGCCAATCCTCATAGCCTGGAAGGCAAGTCCAAGTATCGAAATTGCAAACCACGAGACCTGATACATTACCTTCAACGACGACCGAGTCTCCCACGATTATTGGCTGGGAAGTGCTTGCGTATCTCATGGGTTTCCTCTATCAGTTACGAAGGGCTCAACAGGCACCCACCCTGGCTGCAATTGATCTGGCTTAACCACATATTTCTGCTTTGCCCAGAAGCAGTCGCATTTCGGGTATGGATATTGATTAGCGACAAAAATGTTGTGGTGCGATCCGTAAACGCCGTGCTGCATCACATTGTTTGGTATGACATCAAGCGGTCGATACCCGATTGTTCCCACAGGAACAATCATGCCGGAAATGGTTTTGCAGGGAGGACATGGCTTTTCATCTGGGCAAGCCATGCCAGCTGTTAATCCACCTAGTATCCCTCCTGCTGAAGCTCCTCCCATGCCACCTAATTGTGACCCTGCCACAAATCCAGCTGCATTTCCTGCTATTGGAACTTCGGAGCCAGCCACACCCCCTAAAATACCACCGCCCCAGTATCCCACTCCACCGCCGACAACAGAGCATGCTGCAATCCATCCGGCAGCGCACGCCGGGTTAGGTGCCAATCCTAAAGGATCAGTAAGCGAGAGCGGACTGCCTAATGCATAACCATGAGTGCTAATTCCGCCTTGTAATCCAAGCGGATCACTCTGCCCATACCGCCCAGTAGTCGCCTCGTAGTCCCTGAAGTAGTTCTGATTCAACCCACTCGCTGCATCAAACCGCTGCCCCGGGAAGCGCATATCCAACACCAGCGCCGCCCCATCGCCATCCGGATCCTGATTCGGCGCGGTGTTGCCGAAGGCTTCGCCCTTCAGGCTCCACGTCCACACCGGCACATCGCGGGTTGGATCGATCACCACGCGCGGGCTGCCCAAATGATCGGGTTCGATGTAGTGCAGTTTATTTGCGTTGGCCAGCAGGCCGACCGGTAGGTCGTCCAGCCAGATCGCCTGCTGCTTGGGCGCGCCGTTGCTGTCGTAGTCGCCCAGCCAGTGGCCTGCTTCATCGTAGAGCGTGTAGGTGTTGGTGGTGCCGAGGAAGCGGCGCACCTGCTCGCCTTTTCCGTTGTAGCGGTAGTTCATGGTCACCGCGCCAGCGCGGCGGGCCTGGGTCATGCGGCCAGTGGTGTCGTAGGTGTACTGGCGCGCAGTGCCGCCGATGGCGGTGGTGTTGCCGGTGGCGTCATAGGTGCGGGCCACACCGGCGACGGCGCTGAGGCGGTGGCTGTCGGTCGGATAGGTGTAGGTCTGCGTAGCGGTGCCGACCTTGGCGCTGAGGCGGTTGCCGGTGGCGTCGTAGCTGTAGCCGTCGATCAGCGTGCCGGTGCTGCCGTCCTTGAGGCCGGTGAGGCGGCCGAGGGTGTCGTAGCCCAGGCTGATCTCCGGTGTGGTGTTGCCTGCGGGTGTCAGCGCGGTGAGGTTGCCGGCCGGGTCGAAGCCGAAGCCCACGTCCAGCCCACCCGGGCGGGTATCCTGGATGGCCTGCGGCCGATAGTCCAGATCGTATTGGCGGGCGAGGGTGCGGCCATTGCCGTAGGTCCAGCCGGCAGCCGGGCCGAACGGATAGTAAGTGGCATTGCCCAGCAGCACCTGGCGGCTACCGCCAGCTTGCGTCACGCCAACTTGCGTGGTCTGGCCCTGCGCATTGCGCACGTAATCGACCACCGCGCCGTCCGGGTAGGTCATGCGCTGCAGTTGGCCGCCGATGGTGTAGGCGTAGCGCAGCACCAGCGCGGTGCCGTTGCTGGTCTGTACCTTGCGCACCAGATCGCCGAAGCGGTTGTAGCAATACTGGGTGACGCCGCCGCCGTCCTGCATCTTGGTCAGGCGGCCGATCGAAAACGTCTCGCCG
>NZ_JSBW02000060.1 GCF_000772705.2 Xanthomonas vasicola | reverse complement strand
GCAACTTCTTTAGCCGCGCGTTCTCGGCCTCAAGGTCCTTGAGCCGCTTGGCGTCGGGCACGCTCATGCCGCCAAACTTGCTGCGCCACAGATAATAGGACGCCTCGCTGAAGCCATGCCGCCGGCATAGGTCCTTGATCGCCATGCCCGCTTCGGCTTCGCGCAAAAAGCCGATGATCTGCTCTTCGGAAAAACGCTTCTTCACGTCCAATCTCCTTGGGGTAAGGAATTGGACTCCAAACTGAGGGGCTACTCAAAGTCGGGGGGGGGGCGTCGCTTCTTGAAGAGCGCCAGCTGGGCACAAGCCAATAGCATCGCATACAGCTTAGAGCGGCTAACAAAACGTAGCGAGCAGCTGTCAGGTGGGCGCGGACGGCGCGCAGGAACCGGAGTGTACGAGTGGTACATGCCGATTCCGAGCACCGGCCGCGCCCGCCTGGCGGCTGCGCAGTAGTTTTGTTAGCCGCTCTTATATCCGCGCAAAAAAATGAGGAGGGTTTCGCCTCCTCATTTCGTTTATTCGCTAAATTATTTTACTCAACTGGCCTCGGAGACGGACGCTGATATTTAGAGAATGTCTTGTAAAGCGAGGCTGCACGCTCATCGGCAGCGACACTTTCAACACTACTCAACCCCCTCAATGCAATGTCGGCGGACGCTTTGCCGTCACCCAACAAATAGGCTAGGCGTAGATATGCGGCACTATCAATCAGATTTTTTTCCTTGGTCTCGCTAGCATAAATATCCGACAGCCCATAATACGAATATAAATTTCCAGCAGACGCCGCATTTCTTAAAATGCCAAGCCCCTCCTGGAAGTGACCACTCGTCGCTGTCTTCTTTCCATAGATGACAGTTGCGGCCTTATTGCCCGCCTGCGACTCTGCTTTCAGCTGATCCAAGGATAGTTTGTCCAGTCGTGCTAATTCGGCCTCAGTCGGATAGCCATTAGACAAAAGCCACTTTGCCTCGGCATCCGAGTTAGCCACCAGCGGGCCACTTGCCTTGCAGGCACTCTCGCCACCCTGACACAGATACTGCTTAGCATCTTGCACGCCGCTTGGCGTAGCTAACTTTGCCTTTTGCTCCGCTCCATTCGCAGCTGAGCTGTGCTCAGCGTTTGCCGTCGCAGAAGTTTCAGCCTGCGAAGATGCTGCATTGGTGTCTTCCGCTGGCTTGTCGGCTTTTCCACACGCAGCAAGCGCACCGGAAAGTAGCGCCATGGACAAAATCATTTTTGCTTTCATAGTTCCATCCATTATAGACTGCACTGATTCTGCTGGAAGTTGGTCCACCATCTCGAACAAGAAGCATCGGCTGACGTGACCTTCCATTTGACGCCAATTGAGTTATCCAGGCTTCCAGAACTGAGGGCCTCGCCCGGGACATATCTTTCGAGATTAACCGCATAACGCTTAGACCAATCGATAAAAAATTGGACAAAGTTCATCTGATCATCGGCTTCGATGTCGAGCGCCTTCATGATTTCGAAGCAGTAATATTCCGGGACCGTCAACTGACCTGGGATTCGATATTTATTTGACTCTTTCGTCTGCTCCTCGCACACCCACGCCAAGTCGTCACGGAAAATCTTAGTTGCTTCCTTAAACGACATCCCGGGATTAGCATAATTTGCCGTTTGCTTATTTAAAATAAAATCCATCCACCACGCAGTGGCGCCGTCTGGTGGAGCGGTGGTTCCGTTGGGGCCAAATGTTCTACCTTGCGAATAACCAATCGCCATTAGCACCGTCGACTTTCCATGAATGCTCGCCCCAGGTAGTTTGTCTTGGGCATATGCCCCGCCTTCCGGGAGAGGTATTGGATTAGGACACATTGCAGGTTTGGTTGCCCTAAGGTTTTCACAAAGAACCTCGCGCTCGTCCGGACCACCCCCACCCCCACCATTGTTACCCCCGCCATCGCCCGGATCTGGATAATAGGGTGGCGGCGGATTTTCAATCGGTGGCGGGATGTAGGGAGGCGGCACTTCGACAGGCGGCATTGTCGTGGTCCCCTCGGTATCGGAGGCTGTTGCCAATGGCGATAAAACGCTGGCAACCCCGGCCAGCACCAATGTCAGATAAATGGTTCGCCTGATCGCAGCTTTGAGCTGCTTGGGCTTGCCGTCTTGCGACTCATTCAATTTCATAACCATCCTTATTAATAGAGCAATCAATTCCGATGATCAGGATTTCAAGCTCGGCTGAGTAAAATATCCCCTGTTCCTGTTCTAATAGCGCCGGTAGGCGCTTCATAATTTTTGCAGCAAGTGAAGAACTGCATGCATTTTTTCCAGCACAAAGCGTGTCTTCGGATACATATCCACACGAAAGAAGTGACCACACCACTCTTGGATCCAAGCCAGCCGTGGCGAGATCAGATATTTTTTGCAAAATCAGCTTGATGTGATCTAACCAAACCTCTGAATTGCTGAGATTTTGGCTTGTTGCAGTCAAGGATGCCTGCATCCAGGTTTGACCTGTTCGCTGTTTAGCAAAGCTCAGGCAATGCGCAATATAGAGCGGATAAAGATTTCGATAGCGTCCCGCCAAATTTATCAGGAGAGTGCGGGTCACCCGTCCATTAGTATCACTAAGTGGATGGATGCAGATCATCTGATACGCAATGGCTTCGAAAAATGCGCAGTTGATCGGCTGGGCGCTCTTGCCTTGCAGCAAATCTTCGAGGTTTTTTAGAAGATAAGGCAGTTGATCTGCCTGTGGTAAAACAAGCCACGCTTCTGACGGCTTCTTTCCACCGACCCATGCATTATCCGTGCGGCTTTTAACTTGGCTATTGCCTAAATTTTTGGCCAAATTCAATGACCAATTTAAAACACCATGCGTATCTGGAAGTCCTGCTCTGAGGGATGCGTTGATGGCTGACGCCGCATGGCGATTTGCTCTCAAATCAGGAATGGCAGAAAACTTCCAGCCACCTCTGCATACGTGAGTTAACCGGTAAGACAGGGCTGAAAGGTAGCCGACGCATTGAGCATCCGATTCAAAGCGTTGGTAATCCCCTATTTTTTCATGGGTTCGAAGTGGTGGCTCCAACAACGCTGGCGTATAGACCGAAAACGATGCATCGAGCCAAACCGAAGCATCAGGCGCATCGCGTCGTCCTGGAAGTGGCGCAAAAGCCAAATCAAGCGGTGCTGACTCAAAATTTCCATCCATAAATTTCGAAGCACTAACGGAGCCCGGGCAACATGCCCTGACACCTATGTCAGAGCAAGGTAAAAATAATGGATAAAGAGATGAGTGTCACAAAAAGCATGAAAATTGGATGATTATCAGAAAACCCTGACAGCTAGCTCGAACTTCACTGACACGCTTGATGCCAGTTAACGCACACGCTTTGTCTTGGAGCGAGACTTGATATCAGCCAGGAGCGCGTGCTGGTCTTTGGCTGGAAGCTGCGTGAACTCCTGGATGAGTTCTGCCAGTTCGTCTGTCTCTGCGTAGAGGTAGGCAAGCGAGACGCCAAGAGCGTCAGCCATTTTCTGAGCCGTTTCACTATCGCACTCATGCACTGCCCGCTCGTATCGATTGATGCGAACGCCTGCGACATCTTCTGGTAGTCCCATGAGCACTCCTAAGGCCTTTTGGCTGAGCCGAAGTGTCTTCCTCCGCTTCTTCATACGGGCGGCGAAGACGACACGAACACTGCGGGCGTTGGGAGAAGTCATGCCCCAAGGATGAACGTAAGCTACGTTGCTCGTAAATTACGTTGCCCGTACCTTACGTTTAGCGTATCTTTTCGCCATTCGTCAACTATCCACAGGGGAAGTCATGGGCACGCCAGAGCACGAAGTAGCAGAGGAGATCCACAGGCAGCAGGTTCAGGGGCAGGCCGCAGCACAGCTCACGCAGCCCTTGCTCAAACGGGGCTGGCGCATTGCCTATGTGGGGTGGGCCCGATGTCCCCTCGCTCTGAGTAGCGGCCGGGTTTAGAGTCCGGGGTTGATGATATCGGTGTTGGCCAGCTGTTGGGCATACGCAGATGGCGTCATGCCGCCAATTGCCTTCTTGGGTCGTTCCTCGTTGTATTCACGT
>NZ_JSBW02000059.1 GCF_000772705.2 Xanthomonas vasicola | reverse complement strand
TTGCGATGACATCCTTCAGTGCATGGTTTTCCATCGCGAGCTCGGCATACATGCGTTTGAGCTTGCTGTGCTCGGTCTCCAGGTCGCGAAGGCGCTGCACATCAGCGGCCTCCATGCCACCGTACTTAGACTTCCAGATGTAATACGTCGCATCGGAAATACCCAGCTCTCGGCACACATCCTTGACCTGGCGGCCGCCCTCCACCTACTTCAGCGTGGCGACAATCTGGCTCTCGGTGAACTTGCTCTTGCGCATGGTTGGTCTCCTTGGTGGCTAGTGTGCCGGAGACCTCTAACTATGGATGGATCAATTTTACGGGGAGTCGACACCTTCATCGCCTGATTCCTCGTGATCCACGGGGCCCATGCGGGGCGAAGTCTCTACTTTACGTTGGCACGGTTTTCGGGGGTGGGTCACGGGGTGGGTCAGGCAATCGATACAACCACCAACGACCACATCGATCACTCGGCGGCTTTCCACCCATCCGCTTCGCAATGGCACAATTACAAACTACCTCTACTTCTCAGTGACTCGAAGAAACGAGGACGCTTCAACGCTTCATACGTACTCGGACATAGCGCCAGAGTAGAAGAGGCCGTTGAGACCAAGCTCAAGAAAAGTGAAGAAGTCACTGACCAATAGAGCTTTTTGCATCTGAGCAAAATTGCCAAGCAAAGAAGCTCGCAACCGCTCCTGCAGAAGTAAATAAAGCATCAACATGCAATCAGAAGGAATGTTGCGCCACTCCCTTGTCGCGGATCCGCTCTAGTACAACAATTTATCTATCAATCCACGCGACGATTCCCGCCAAGTTAACGTCCGGATATTCGTCGGCACCTTCCATCCGTTCGCTACACCGCGTTCAATCTCAGCTACCAACGCATCTGCATCCCCTATGGGGAAGTAGCTTGCCTCCTCGCCCGCGATCTCCTTGAAAACCGCAAGATCGCTGAGCAACAGTGGCTTGCCGCGACTACCAGCCTCAACCAGCGGCAGACCAAACCCTTCCGCAACCGATGCCTGGACCAAGACGTCCGCTCTATCCATCAGGTGGTGAAGGTCGGTATCTGACACTCCCTGCAACCAGAAAAGTCGCGTACCCAATTGCGGATGCGCCTGAAGTTTCTGCGCAAGCTCTTCGACGTTCCATCCATGTTTGCCAACGATGGCCAGTGCAGCATTACCACCACGCGCCCACACTTTTTCGAAGGCTGCCAGAATGGTCGCGTAGTCCTTGCGCGGCTCGACTGTGCCAACTGCCAAGACTAGCGGCTTGGCCTCCAGCCCTTCCAGCAAAGACGCAATCGCCTCTGACGCCTGGCCGACGATCTGCCCGGACTCCAGATCGCTGCCCAGGTGCATCGCGCGCGTCCATGGTCTTGCCACCAGATGCGCGGGCCGCTCGTCTAGGAAACGCTCAAGATCCTGCCGTGTCGCCTCGGAAATGCAGATAAACCCATCTGCGGTGGCGGCAGCATGCTCAA
Source organism: Xanthomonas vasicola (assembly GCF_000772705.2). Lineage (GTDB taxonomy): Bacteria > Pseudomonadota > Gammaproteobacteria > Xanthomonadales > Xanthomonadaceae > Xanthomonas > Xanthomonas vasicola. Next base: position 154,103 of record NZ_JSBW02000059.1, on the reverse strand, counting down.
GCCATCCCCGGAACACCGGCGGCATGACGGGATCGCAGGTATGCGGCACTAGCAAGGGAATAAGATCGTAGACCATCCAAACCACCTCCCCACCAGCAGCAGCCACCTGGGTGTGCAGGGCATCAAACCGCTCGGGACTCCACCACGATGAGTCGAGCATCAGCAGCAGGTCATTCGGCTTCACCGTGACTCGCATGCCTGCGTTAGCGGTCTCAATGGGCATACCTAAGCGATTGGCGGCGTAATCACTGGCATACAGGATGCCGTGCTCGGTCCAATAGACAGGCTGGACTTCAACCCCCACATCGTCAGCGAGCGCATGCAATCCTGCACAATAATTGCGGACGACGCGCTGAATGCCGCTACGTGCATCCAGGCGTACCACCTCACTAATATCAACCAGGATGCGGCGTCGACCGCATGCAGCAGCCGCAGCCAACCCTTGTTCCAGATGACCCACTGCATCGGGGGCATCAATCAGGAGCCCCGACCAGGCATCAATGTCTTCCTGCGTTATCCGCACACGATCAAAACCACCGGCTTTGCCAAACCGAGGTTGCACCGCCTTGGCATCGTCTGCCAGAGCTCGCAGCGCCGCAAATGCGGTTTCAGCGCATGACTTCCAATTGTAAGTCCAAGCATGTGCCTTGACGCCGGAAACCAACACCTCACGGAAGGTCGCATCTTCTAAGGCGGCTTCAAGCAGTGATGCAGCCGCGTCGATGTCATGCGGGTCGAACAGGCAACGCGGATCGTGCACGACTTCAGGCAGACTGCCAGTGTTGGCGCTTAGAACAGGCGCGCCAAATGCCATCGCCTCAAGTACAGGAAGACCAAAGCCCTCATAAAAGGAGGGGAAATAGAACACTCGGCAAGCCTGGTACAGCGTAACCAACTCAACATCGTCGACACGGCCAAGCACGCGTACCCGCGAGGCGAGATGAGAAAAGGACCCAGCAAGTGCCTCTTTGACATCCGTACCGACTTGGGTGAGTACCAGCAGATACTTTTTCTGGAGGCTACGCGGCAGTCGTGCAAAAGCCTCGAGCGCACCCAAGGTGTTCTTGCGCCAGTCACCATTGCCAACCATGAGCACGAAGGGCGCGTCGATGCCGCGCCGCATGAGTATTGCCTCATCCACCGGCAAGCCTGCCTGCGCAATAGCCAACATTCCCGGATCAAGCCCGGCATTGATCACGTGAATCTTTTCCGGAGAAATATCAAGCTTTTCGATTAGGTCCACTCGGGTTGCTTGGGAGATCGACAGGAAACAATCGAACCTACTGAAACTCTCGCATTTACGCGGATACCAATCAGCCATGAAAGGATGGGGCGTCAGGTAGCGCTCCGGATACAGCAGTGGTATCACATCGTATGCAATGACGGCCGTCTTCGGCAGCGGATCCGCTGCCCAATCGATCCCGGTTGTGTAGCTGCCACCAGTTTCAAAGTAACTAGTATGCAGAAATGCATCTAGCCCTAAGGACTCAAAGAATCTGCCACGGAGGCGCGCGGCACTTTGCATGCGCAGCGCGTCATGATCGACGAAAGCGCTTGCAGGGTAATGCATCACTGTCGTTGCCGTACGCACACACTGATGACGCAGGCGCGAACGCGCCTGGCGCAGGCGCATAGGGTCAGCACCATCCAGCGCCAACAGAATTTCGTCGTCCTGGCGCTGACGCACCATCTCAGCAACTAAGTTGTCAGCATACCTGCCGATCCCGCGGTCGCGCGAATCAGTCAGGCACGCCTGCATATCGATAGCAAGACGCACCGTATTCCCCTACTCAGTCTTCAGATTGAAAGTCGACGCATATCCGCATCTACCATCATCGTGATCAGCTGTTCAAGGGATGTTTTGGGCTTCCAACCGAGCTTTTCCATCGCCTTACCGGGGTTTCCGAGCAGTACGTCGACCTCGGCTGGACGGAAAAATTTCTCATCGATCACCAGGTGGTCATCCATATTCAAGCCCACGTGGCCGAAGGCAATCTTGCACATGTCGCGCACCGTCGTAGTGAGGCCGGTAGCAACCACATAATCACCGCCTTCTGCCTGCTGGGTCATCAGCCACATCGCCTCGACGTAGTCACCGGCAAAGCCCCAGTCACGCTTTGAATCGATGTTGCCCAGGCGCAGTTCCCGCTGCTTGCCCAGCTTGATACGGGCCACAGCGTCGGTCACCTTGCGGGTCACGAACTCAATTCCGCGCAACGGGGACTCATGGTTGAACAGGATGCCGCTCGAAGCGTGCATTCCGAAGCTTTCTCGATAGTTCACGGTCGCCCAGTGCGCCATTAACTTCGCCACGCCATAGGGACTGCGTGGATAGAAGGGCGTCGACTCGCTCTGCATCTCGGCTTGGATCAAGCCGAACATCTCACTGGTAGATGCTTGGTAGAAGTGGGCCTTGTCATTGACGATGCGCACTGCTTCGAGCACGTTGAGCGCACCGACCCCATCAACTTGAGCCGTCAGAATCGGCTGTTGCCAAGACGAGCCGACAAAGCTCTGAGCACCAAGGTTGTAAACCTCGTCAGCCTTGGAGGCATGCATGGCACGGATGAGTGACGACAGATCCGTAAGATCGCCATCAAGCAAGACGACGTCATCGGCGATGTCCAGTTCGCGTAGGCGCCACAGCGTATCGCTGCTGCGGCGGGCAAGAATGCCGTGTACCTTGTAGCCTTTGGACAGTAAAAGCCGAGAGAGGTAGGCGCCGTCCTGGCCGGTAATGCCAGTGATCAGGGCATTCTTACTCATTGAATTTTCCTTGCATGTTCGAGAATTTCGGAAAGCGTTGATTGTATGTCGAAAGCCTGCATCCAGCCGGTATCACGCTGGAGTTTTGCCGGACTGGCCACCATACGCCTCTGTTCGGCGGGACGCATCTTGGCGGAATCTTGGCGCACTTCCGCCTCGACGCCGGTGAGACGGCACATTTCAATGAGCAAATCGCGGACGCGGCGCTCTACGCCCGAAGCAACAATGTAGGTTTCACCGGACCTGCCGCGCGTCAGCAGAGCTGCATAAGCCGAGACGATATCGCGCACGTCACTGAAATCGCGCGTCGTATCGATATCCCCCGCCTCTATCACCGCAGCCTGCCGCCCCTCGGCAATGGCGACCACCTGCCGGGCAAGCGAAGAAAGCACGAAACGATCTCCCTGGCCAGCGCCTACGTGATTGAAAGGGCGCGCGATCACCACGTCGAGCTTCTCGCTTCGATGCCATTGCATGCAGAGCTGTTCAGCGGCACATTTGCTGACGGCATATGGACTGCGAGGTTCCGGCAGAAGGGTCTCATCTACAGGGAGATCGCTCTCAGGAACGCGTCCGTAAATATCTCCCGAGCTGACATATAGGAACCGTCCGGAGAAGCCTTTCCGCGCAAGCGCCTGAAGCAGATGCAGGGTCCCGATCAAATTGATCTGCAGCGTCTCCTCAGGATCGTCGAATGACTGGGGTACGAAACTCTGTGCAGCAAGGTGCACTACGGCGTCAGGACAAACATCGCCTAGCGCACTCTCGATTGCAGCCCTATCGCGTAAATCAGTACCGGCTGGCAATGGTAGGGCCTCGAAATTACCAAACTGTCCCCGCCCCACCGCGTCTAGCAGATGCTTTCCGACAAACCCGCCGGCACCAGTCACAAGAAGTTTTTTACAGACCTCATTCATGCGAAACCTCCCCACGATGGGCAATGATCGCGTAATCGGGAGCGACGTGCGTACGAGCAAGCAAGGTGTTGATCGAGGATGATCCAGGTAGGTCGTCGGACAGCAAGGCTGGAGCACTCAACTCGCGCTCTTCACTGAGACGCTCGATCCTTGCATCCGGATAACCACGCGCCTCAACCACCCAACGCAGCATCTCTGGCGGAAGCGGATTGCGATGGGTCGGGTCCATGTAGAAATAGATTGTCGCCACATCCAGGTTTTCAGGATTCGGAGTTTCGAGGATCAACACGCCGCCGGGCCGCAGTACGTGATGACATGCGTCAATGAATTCCACAACGCGCTCGAACGGCAGGTGCTCGACTAGGTGCATCGACGTGATCGCGGCAACACTGCCTGCAGGCATAGCTCGCAGCACCTCGATCGCGTCTCCCTCGATCACCTCAAGACCTCGCACAGCCGCGTCCCTGACAAAACGGGAATTAAGATCGATTCCGCGCGCGTGCAACCCTTCGTCACTCAGCAACGCAAGCCATTCCCCACGACCGCAGCCAACGTCAACCACTGGAGCCTCTAGAGTTCCCGCGCCGCACTCGCGAACAAGTTGCAAGTAGGGACGGGCGCGCGCCTGAATCAGAGATTCGGGGCCACGGAAGCGATCTTCGAACGCGGAATACAGCGCGTCCAACTGTGGCACAAGAGCGGCACGGCGCGTCTCCTCCTCGAGTAGTCGGCTTTCACGCTTGTCCAGGCGTGAAAGCTTCTTCTCGATTGCCTCGATCCTGCTGCCAGCCTCGAGCACTACCTCATTGACATGTCGCCCCAATCGATGGGCCTCGCGTGCGCTGCGCACCTCCAGCCACTCCAATCGACTTACGTGGTGTCCGAGACGGAGCAGCGCATGGGCCCATGAGAGGATAGGGCCAACCAGAGGCTTGCGTTTCCAGCGGTGCAGTAACCACGCTAGGCGCAATCTACGCACTGGAACGCCGACGGCCATGCCCTCAGGTGAAAACCGCAACGAAGCGATGATGTCTAACTTGGTCTGGTCACCTCGGCGCATCGCCTCTATGTTGTTAAGGAACCCGGCCGAGTCCGGTGGACGACGCAGCAGCACACGATAGGCGTTGGTCACGAAGTCGGCGTCGTCCTGAGCAAGCAGATCACCCAGCTCATAGACTTCTCGCGGTGCCGTTGCGGGTTCGGCCGCAGTCCATATCTCGAAATTTTCCGGCCAGACTAGAGAGTCGACGCCAGTTACGCCCGTTGCTTTTCTTTTTAGCACGACTGCGTTGATCTTCCGCAGGATCTCGGCCACGCTCATTTCTGTCAGCACCGGTGAGTGTGGGGTAACGATTTTAGACTGAGGAGTCATGGCAAGCGCCCCCCCGTGGGATTTCGATCGACAGTACCGGCGGAATCCAAGCCGTCCCAACGAAGGTGTCGTGACGTATATTGGCGACATTGAAAACCAAGGCCAAATCACGCCAATGGTAATTCTCGACCAAATGGGTTTCGGCACTAGCTAACGCCACGGAGACGGAATAAGTTCCAGGGCCTAGATTCATCGGGAAGCGCGCTTTGGCGATCAATTGGTCCCCAGCCTGCAGCCGCTCTTGAGTCTGACCAGTGTGGTGGGTATTCGTGCCAAACACGGACTGACCCAGCCTATCTTTGATCATGTAACCGAGGACGAGACGGTTGATTGGCTCATTAACGCAAATTTTGCAACGCAGGGTCACCGTATCGCCTACGCCAATGTACTCAACTGGATTTCCAGTTTCGTCGAGCAGTTGGATCGAATCAAAGACCGCCTCGCCAGTACCGGACTCGGTCGCTGTACGGCCATCCTCGGTACTTGCCGTCCTGACGCTCGCGTTCTCTTTTTCGGCAATCAGCGCATTGTAGTAATCCATGACTTCCTGCGGATCGCCGTCTTTGATCAGCCGCCCCCCTTCGATCAACAGCGCGCGATCGCATAAGGCCTGGATTGCACCGGCATCATGGGACACGATCAGAAGCGTCGTTCCAGCCTCCCGGAATTCACGTATCCGCTTGAAGCACTTGTGTACGAAGTACGAGTCTCCCACTGATAGCGCTTCGTCAACGATCAGCGTTTCTGGCCGCACGGCAGTCGCCACGCTGAAAGCCACGCGCATTTGCATGCCGCTGGAGTAGGCACGTATCGGCTGGTCGAAGTAATCGCCAATTTCGGCAAATTCTTCGATCGACTCGAGCATCGATTCGATCTCGTGGCCCGCCGCCCCCATCAAGCCGAGAGCATGACGGGAGTTCTCGCGACCGGTGAGCTCTGCATTGAAACCGAGCCCAAGCTCTAGAAGCGCCGAGATGCGACCAATGGCCACCACAGAGCCTTCGTTGGGGCGGACCGTGCCGGTGATGATCTTGAGCAACGTGCTCTTGCCTGCGCCGTTCTGCCCGACGAGGCCGACAGCTTCGCCACGCCCTATCCGAAATGAGATATGACGCAACACCCAGTGTTCGGACTGCGGCTTGACAGGAATGCCGAACCAACTGGCAAAGCGTTGTAACTCGCTACGATAATTTCGGTAGCACTTACCCACACCATCGACGACCAGTACGGAATTGCTCATAGGGCATCAACCATCTCGGCGGAGGCGCGCCGAAAAACGAAGAACGAAAGGGCCAGCGCCACCAAAGCAACCACGGCCGGATAGACGAGTGAATTCTGCGGCGCGCGACCGTAAAGGAAGATATCGTGGTACCCCGTCGCCAATGCTGCGACGGGATTATATCGCAGGATCCCTTGAAACTCCTCAGGGACAACCTGTGCGGGATAAGCAATCGGCGTCATCCAGAACCAGAACTGCATCACTACCGCCATAATCTGTCCGATATCGCGTGCGAACACATTCAGCGTACCAAGAAGCAGGCCGATCCCGGTCGCCAGTGCTACGTTAATCGACAACAATAACGGCAACCAGACCAGCGCCGGCGTCAGCGAAATGCCCAAGATCGGCACAAGCACCAAGATGACTGCGAGCAAGGCAACGTTGGTTACCATTGCCGAACCTACCGCGACTAACGGCAGACTGATTCTTGGGAACTGCATCTTTTTCAGTAGCGAGCCGTTGTCGATAAAGACTGTGAGGCAACGCTGCACGATCTCGGCAAACGCGGACCAACACAACAGACCAGAAAGCAGATAGACCGCGAAAGCGAAGTGGTTTTCGACGCCTGGAAGCTTGGCGGCCAAGACGTTCGACAGCACGATCGCGAAAATCAATGCCTGTGCCAATGGTTGCAAAACGATCCAAAGTGTACCCAGTTTGCTACGCGCAAGCCTGGAGCGGAAATCATTGGCGATCGACGAAGCGATGAAGCCCCTGTAGCGCCATGCGGCCGCAAATAATGATGACATAAGGTACCTCAATCGGGTTAAGAGTGTAGCGCCAGGCTAGCGGCGAGCTGGCGAACGCGAACATCGATGGCGCGAGCCGCATACTGCGGCGAGAGGAGCGCCCTTACGGATTCTGCTGCCATTTGACCAAGTTTCTGTGCTCGAACTGGGTCATCGGCTAGCGTTCGCATGAACACGGCTGCCTCTTCAACGCTGGGCTCGGCCCAGACATCGCCGTGTTCGTGTGGATATTCACCTTCGCGCACAGGCGCCAACCGATATCCCACCAACATGGCATTGCCAGTCTCCATGAAATCCAGATTTCCGGACCAAGCTGTCGCAATGACGGGCTTTCCCATTGCCATGCATTCCGCCAGCCCCAAACCGAAGCCCTCCGCCCGATGCAGCGAAACATACGCGTCGCAGCAACGCTGCAAGGCATGAACGTGAGCGCGATCGATCAGCTCATCGCGTACGACAATCCGCGAGTCGGCGGCTGCCTCGTTGAGCAGGCGCCGAAACGAATCTGGATGCCGATGCCCATTGCTGGACTTAACTAACAACCGCACATCGTCGCGTTCTTTTGGAAAAGCACGCTTGAACGCTGCGATCGCGCCATAGGGATTCTTGCGCTCGATCCAAGAATTAAAGTCGAAGGTTATTAAAAAGATAAACTTGTTTTCTTCAATTCCAAAATCTGCACGTTGCAGACCGCTGTCACCAATGGCTGAAAGCGGCTGCGGCACGCGCAGGATCGGCTTGTCAGTGACTTTGGAGAACGCGTTTTCGATGAAGCGCGTAGCGACCATGATTTCGTCGACCAAGGCAATGGCAGGAAGCCATGCGTTAGGGACACGCTCAAGTTCCCAGAACCAGCAGGCGATGAGATGCTTTCCTGTGAGACGCTCGACGCCAACGAGCTCAAGCGCCGACTTTAGATAATCAGGATTTACAAAAATGATGCTGACCGGATGAGGCAGATCATCCCCGATCCAAGTATCCAAGCTATGGTCATCCCAACCGTGCGGCAAACCAAGATCGATGTCGAACAACCGCACAGGTACCCCAGCCTCGATCAGCGCACGCGCGTACAGACGCAGGCTCTCACCCAGGCCGAATTGTCCACGTACATAGCCAAGAATATTGACTCCCGGACCGAGGGTCGCTGGCGTCGGCGCGACTGGGCCAGCGACCGCTGAGGGCAACGGAGCATCCCATGCGGGCGTACGCGCGAAACGCGCACTTTCGGCAGAAGGCACTGACAGCAGCCGAGCTGCGCCCACGCGCCAGGTGAGAGGCAACTTCCGATACAGCATGCCCAGCCCGCTGCGCTGCTTGATCCAAGCTGACAGGTTGAGCAAGAGCAGACCCTTTGGCCCGCGCCGGCGAAGGTCATTCACCGGCGGAATTCCAACTGCGGCCTGATCATGTCAGAGCCAGCTCCAGGTCTTGCTGCAAATCCCCCAAATCCTCAATCCCCACGCTCAGCCGCACCAACGCATCGCTGATACCGAGCTGGTTGCGGCGGGCAACCGGAATGGAGGCATGCGTCATGACGGCAGGATGGTTCACCAGGCTTTCCACGCCACCAAGCGATTCGGCGAGGGTGAACAGTTCGGTCTTTTCGCAGAAACGCTTGGCTGCGTCGAAACCGCCCTTGAGCACAATGGAGACGATGCCGCCGAAGCCGGACATCTGGCGTTTTGCGAGCGCGTGCTGCGGGTGCGAGGCCAGGCCGGGGTAAATCACTTTTTCAATGGCGGGGTGCGTTTCCAGCCATTGCGCAAGCGCCAGGGCGTTGTCGCAGTGCGCGCGCATGCGCAGCGGCAGGGTCTTGAGACCGCGCAAGGCGAGGAAGCTGTCGAACGGACCCTGGACGCCACCGATGGAGTTCTGAAGGAAGGCCATTTGCTCCGCGAGTTCGGCGTTGTCGCCGACCGCGGCAATGCCGCCGACCATGTCCGAGTGGCCGTTGAGATACTTGGTGGCCGAGTGCACGACGATGTCCGCACCCAGGCTGAGCGGGCGCTGCAACATCGGGGAAGCAAAGGTGTTGTCGACCACGATCAGCAGGCCGTGCTTGCGCGCGATTGCGGCAATGGCGGCGATGTCGACCAGCTTGAGCATCGGGTTGGTCGGGGTTTCGATCCACACCATCTTGGTGTCGGGGCGGATCGCAGCCTCAAACGCGGATGGGTCAGTCAGGTCGACAAAGCTGAAATCCAGGCCGGCGGTGCGGCGACGCACACGCTCGAACAGGCGGAAGGTGCCGCCGTACAAGTCGTCCATCGCCACAACGTGGCTGTCGGCGTCCAGCAATTCCATCACCGTGGAAGTCGCCGCCATGCCGGAGGCGAACGCGAATGCACGCGTGCCGCCTTCCAGCGCGGCAACGCACCGCTCGTAGGCGAAGCGTGTGGGGTTGTGGGTGCGCGAATATTCGAAGCCCTGGTGCTCGCCAGGACTGGATTGCGCGTAGGTGGACGTCGCGTAGATCGGCGGCATCACTGCGCCGGTGCTCGGATCTGGCGACTGCCCTCCATGGATCGCCAGCGTTGCAAGCGACAGCGCGCGCGCGCCGTCATGGCTATGAGTGGTGCGATTGGACATGGAGGTTCCCGAAAAAGTGGGCGATTGTAACAAGCAGGTCTGAATGGCCCATGCCGCGCATCTCATCCGAGCGCGCGGCGGTGCGGGGTCACTGCACGCGGCGGCGCAGGTAATTGAGCAGGTCGATGCGGGTGATCAGGCCGAGAAACTGGTTGCCGTCCATGACGATGGCGACTTGGCCGCGGTCGAACACCGGCAGCAGCGCTTCGATCGGCGATGCGACGTCCAGACGATCCAGCTTGCTGACCATGGCAGTGGAAATCGGGTCGCGGAAGCGCGCCTCGTCGCCATACACATGCAGCAGCACGTCGCTCTCGTCGACGATGCCGACCAATTCGCCATCGTCGATCACCGGCAACTGCGACACGTCGTACAACTTCATCCGCTGGTAGGCGGTGGTCAGCAGATCCTTTGGGCCCACCACCACGGTGTCGCGCTTGTTGTACGGGCGCAGGATCAGGTCGCGCAGATCGCCGTGTTGCGGGCGCTCCAGGAAGCCGTTGTCGAGCATCCAGTAGTCGTTGTACATCTTGGACAGGTACTTGTTGCCGGTATCGCAGACGAACACCAGCACGCGCTTGGGCGTGGTCTGCTCGCGGCAGTACTTCAGCGCCGCAGCCAGCAGGGTGCCGGTGGACGAGCCACCGAGGATGCCCTCTTTGGCCAGCAATTCGCGTGCGGTGTGGAAGCTTTCCGCATCACTGATGGAATAGGCCTTTCTGACGCGCGAGAAGTCGGAGATATCTGGCAAAAAGTCTTCGCCGATGCCTTCGACCAGCCAGCTGCCGGACTTTTCGCTGACCGTACCTTCTTCGATGTACTGGGTCAGGATCGAGCCGACCGGGTCGGCCAGCACCAGTTCGGTGTGCGGCGAGGCACTAGCGAAGGCGCGCGATAGGCCGGTCATGGTGCCGGAGCTGCCGCAGCCGAACACGATGGCGTCCAGTTGGCCATCCATCTGCGCCAGGATCTCCGGGCCGGTGCCGAATTCGTGCGCGGCCGGGTTGTCCGGGTTGCCGAACTGGTTGATGAAGTAGGCCCCCGGCGTTTCGGCAGCAATCTTGGCGGCCAGGTCCTGGTAGTACTCCGGGTGGCCCTTGGCCACATCCGAGCGGGTCAACACCACGTTGGCGCCCATGGCCTTGAGATTGAAGATCTTCTCGCGGCTCATCTTGTCCGGCACCACCAGGATCAGCTGGTAGCCCTTCTGCTGCGCAACCAGGGCCAGGCCCAGACCCGTGTTGCCGGCAGTACCCTCCACCAGAGTAGCGCCTGGCTTGAGATCGCCGCGCTGTTCGGCCGCTTCGATCATCGACAGACCGATGCGGTCCTTGATCGATCCGCCAGGATTATTCGCCTCCAGCTTGAGGAACAGCTCGCAGACGCCGGTGTCTAGGCGCTGGGCCTTGACGATCGGCGTGTTGCCAATCAGTTCGAGTACGGAGGAATGAATCGCCATCGGGATATCGTCGCTGCGCCACGCGGGCTAGGCCGGTCATTATCCGACGAACAGCTGGGGAATGCTCATTCAGCCTTGAAACGATTGCGCGGACCTATGAACGAGCAGGCTCAGCCGCTGCAAGAATGCGCCACAAGCCCGAAGGCACAGCGGCACAAACAAAGACGCGGACGGTGGCAAGCCGACGAGGAGGCCGCCACCGCCCGCGACGGTGAACTTGTTCTAACGGTGGGGAAGGATCAGTGCGTCAGCTGGTCGTACATGCGAGTGAGCTTTTCTTTGGCCTGCAACTTCTCGCGCTTCATCTGGCCCAAGGTCACGTCGTCGATCGGGAGCACCCCGAGTTCGGCATCCATGCATTTCTTGTTCAATAGCTTGTGGCGTTGGTAGAGCTGCTTGAACTGGGGATCGGACTTCATCAATGCGTCGATTTCGGTCTGCGGTTGCCCTTCGAACATGACGTTACCTCCTTCACTGAAACAAGAACGCCCCGGCCAGCAAAGGCACGGGGCGCAGCTTGGGGATGGAAGACCAACGCGTTGCACAGGCCGACACACGGGCGGAACCACCAACAACCACTCCACCGTTTTGCGTCGTTGCGTGCCTCTGCATCACTGGCCCGGTCCTCCGTACTTCCCGGGCAGCGGAGTTGCTGCCCGGAGATACGACCCTACGCCGGTCGCGGAGGGGGTTCAAGACCGAAACGGCCGCATTTGCCCTTCCTTGGCGCAATCAGTGACCGCGGTTCAACCACGCGTCATGCCCGGGTTAAAAGGCTTTAACTTCCAATCACTTGCCATCATGGAGCAACGACGACCTCGGCCGCACGTGTCTTGCTGGCCGCGCCCTTGGTGCCGGTGACCTGCAGCCGCGAGGCCGCGACGCCGCCTGCCACCAAGGCATCGCGGAGTGCTTCAGCACGCTTCTTGGCAGTGGCTGCATCGTTGTCGAAGCCGACGATATTGACCCGGCCCTTCTTGCCGATGTTCAGATATTCGGCCAAGGCCTTGGCCTGACCGGCGGCATCGCCAGACAGCGCAGCCTTGCCTCCGAAGGCAGCACTGCCCAGCGAGAACACTTCGCCGCGGCTGTCGAATGTGGCGGCCGGCAACTTGGCCCCGGCCACGAGCTCGGCTTCCTCATGCGCCAGCTGTACTGCCTTCTGCTGGGCCGCGTTGAGCTTGGCGGTCTGCTTGCCGGCCACGCTGGTCAAGGCCAGCTCGGCGTCTTGGCGGGCGAGCGCCTCCTGTTCGGCGGCCTGGCGCGCCTGCTCGGCGGCCTCGGCCTGGATCTGCGCCTGCACACGCAGACGTTCGGCCTCCTGGCGCGCACGTGCGGCATCGCGGCGACTGGCTTCGATCAGCAAGTCGTTGCGGGTGCCTTCCAGGCGGTCCAGCTCACGCCGCGCCAGCGCGGTACGGACAGTAAGTTCGGCGATCTCGACCCGGCGGTCGGCCAGAAACACCAGCTCGTCGCGGTCGCGCCGCTTGGCCTCGGCCAGCGCAGCCACGCTCTGCTGGGCCTGCAACCGTTCGAAGCGGGCCAGATCGTTGGTCTGCGGGTCATTTTGCAGCGCGGCCAAGCGCCGGTTGAGCGCGTCGGCCTGCGGGTCGTCCTTGGCCGCCATCGCCAGCGGCGGCAACGCGGCCAAGCTCAGGACACCGAGGTAGAGCAGTGGGCGCAGTTTCATCGGCCACTTTCCCCGGTGTTGAGGGTGTTCTGCAACTGCGCCACTTCCTTCTTGCGCTGTTCCAGCTGGGCGGTGACCACCGCCTCTTCGCTGCGTGCCTTGGCCAGGTCGGCGTCGGCCGCTGCGCGTAAGGCGATCTGGGGTACCTGCTTGCGTTGGCGCTTGTCCAGTTGAGCCTGCTGAGCCTGCATCAATTCCTGGCGTGCCAGATTCACCAGATCGGGTGCGTATTGGTCGGCATCGGCCTGCGTGGCGCGTTGCACGGCCTGTTCGGCAGCAGTGAGCTCCGGCGCCACCTGGGCGGCGGCCGGAGAGGAAAGAACCATGAAACAGGCGATGCCATACAGGGATCGCCGCAAGTATGCGAAGCTAGCCGTCATTAGGGGAGCCGTAGCGAGAAGTCTCGAGCACGGCCATTGTCGGAAGCCTGCGGCGTACTTGCAACGAGACGCTGCTGTTTGTTGGGGAACCATTGCGCATGGATATCGGCTACTTCCTGAAGCTGATGACCGAAAAGAATGCCTCGGACATGTTCTTGACCACCGGCGCGCCGGTGTACATCAAGATCGAAGGCAAGCTTTACCCGCTCGGCAATACGGGGTTGCCGCCGGGGATGGTCAAGAAAATCGCTTACTCATTGATGGACGAAGGCCAAGTGCCGCAGTTCGAGCGCGAGCTCGAGCTCAACATGGCCATCGCCTTGTCCGATGCCGGCCGCTTCCGCGTGAACGTGTTCAAGCAGCGCGGCGAAGTGGGCATGGTGATCCGCGCCATCCGCAGCCGGATCCCCAGCATCGAGGAGCTCAACCTGCCGCAGGTGCTCAAGGACGTCATCATGACCCCGCGCGGGCTGGTGCTGGTGGTGGGCTCGACCGGTTCGGGCAAGTCGACCTCGCTTGCCTCGATGATCGACCACCGCAACAGCACCACCACCGGGCACATCCTCACCATCGAGGACCCGATCGAATATCTGCACAAGCACAAGATGTCGATCGTGAACCAGCGCGAGGTGGGCCTGGACACGCATGCGTTCCAAAGCGCGCTGAAGAATGCGATGCGCGAGGCGCCGGACGTCATCCTGATCGGCGAGATCCTGGACGCCGAGACCATGGAGGCAGCGATCGCCTTCGCCGAAACCGGTCACCTGTGCCTGGCCACGCTGCACTCCAACAATGCCGACCAGACCATCGAGCGCATCCTCAATTTCTTCCCGGAAAGCGCGCACAAGAACGTGCTGATGAATCTGGCGCTGAACCTGCGCGCAGTGGTGTCGCAGCGCTTGGTCAAGGGCGTGGATGGACGCCGCCGCCCGGCGACCGAAGTGCTGCTCAACACGCCGATGATTCGCGACCTGCTGCGCCGCGGCCAGGTGCACGAGGTCAAGCAGGCGATGGAAGCGTCGCTGGAAGAAGGCATGCAGACCTTCGACCAGTGCCTGTTCCGGATGGTGAAGTCGGGCGAAATCGAGCAGGAAGAAGCACTACGTGCCGCCGACTCGCGCGATGGCCTCGCCCTGAAGTTCCGCCTCTCCGAAGGTGGCTCCGGCGAGCACGACCCGTACGCGGATTACGAAACGCCGGCTGCGCCGAAGATCAGCCACGGGTTTATTTAAGCGGCCTCGTCGCGGTTTTCGACCAGCGACTGGCGCCGTGGCGCTGATCGATTGACACGCTGATAGATGAGTTTGGTCGCGATTCGATTGCGACTTGCATCCTCATCCAATACCGCATCTCTTCTTGCGCTCGCGAAGGAAGGGATGCGGGGACCATATGCGTGCCTTCAAGCCTGCTTTGAGGCAAGCGCTAGCTCTTATCTTCAGCACGGACCCAGCAATGGGCCGACCTCGGATTGAGCAATTGCCCCGCAAGCCGCGCTTGTTTTCCGCTTACCAGGAAAGCTGCCGCGGCGCAGACGAGAGCGACTACCCTCGCCCGCCCGTCTCAAACAACTGCATCAATCTGCATTTCCGGCCGCGCCGCGTCGAATGCCGGCAGTGCCAGGCAGGCCTGTTCAATGCTTTGCAACTTGGGATATGGCGCGAGATCGACCTCAAACCGGCGCGCGTTGTAGAGCTGCGGAATCAGCACGCAATCCGCCAGGCCCGGCGTGTCGCCGTGGCAGAAGCTTGCGGTGTGCGGATCGTTGGCCAGTTGCAGTTCCAGCGCCGCAAACCCTTGCTGCATCCAGTGCTGCGTCCAATGCAGGCGCTGTGCGGCATCGCGTTGCCACTCTCGCTCAAGCAACTGCATCACGCGTAAGTTATTGAGCGGGTGCACATCGCATGCGATGGCTTGGGCAAGTGCGCGCACGCGGGCGCGTTCGGACGGCGCTGCCGGCAGCAGCTGCGCGCCGCCTGGAAACGCTTCTTCCAGATATTCCAGAATCGCCAGCGACTGCGGAACCACCACTGCGCCGTGGCGCAGCGCCGGAACTAGCTGCTGTGGATTGAGCTGCGCATAGGCCGGCGCATGCTGCTCGCCGCCGTCGCGCACCAGATGCACCGGGTGCGTGATGTACGCCAGCGCCTTTATGTTCAGCCCGATGCGCACGCGATAGGCCGCGCTCGAACGCCAGTACGAAAACAGCTCCAAGGGTGCGCTCATACGCCAGCCTGCCTGTGAGCGCTTACGGAAGGTGAGCAACCGGTCATGGCAGCGGTTGCCGCTCAACGCGCTGTTCGATCGCGCCGAAGATGCTGACGCCATCAGCATCGAACATCTCGATCCGCACCATGTCGCCGAACGCCATGAACGGTGTGCTCGGCTTGCCGTCTCGCAAGGTCTCCACCACGCGCTGTTCGGCAAAACACGAGGCGCCCAGCGTGGTGTCCTGATTGGCGATGGTGCCCGAGCCCACGATCGTGCCGGCCGACAACGGACGAGTTTTGGCGGCATGGGCAATCAGCTGAGCGAAGTTGAACTGCATGTCCTCGCCAGCTTCGGGCGCGCCGAACCAGGCGCCGTTGACATGGGTCACCAGCGGTAGGTGCACCTTGTTGTCGCGCCAGGCATCGTCCAGTTCGTCGGGGGTGACGAACACCGGCGACAGCGCCGAACGCGGCTTGGATTGCACAAAACCGAAGCCCTTGGCGAGCTCGGCCGGAATCAGGTTGCGCAGCGAGACGTCGTTAACCAAACCGATCAACTGGATATGCGCGGCCGCCTGCTCGGGCGAGGCGCCCATCGGTACGTCGTCGGTAATGACCACGATTTCCGCTTCCAGATCGATGCCGTGCTCCTCGCTGATCACCTTGATGGCATCGCGCGGGCCGTAGAAGCCGGCGCTGGTGGCTTGGTACATCAGCGGGTCGGTGTAGAAGCTTTCCGGCACCTCGGCATTGCGCGCGCGGCGCACCCGCTCCACGTGCGGCAGGTAGGCGCTGCCGTCGACGAACTCGTAGGCGCGCGGCAGCGGCGCGGCCAAGGCGTGCATGTCCAGGTCGAAGACGCCGTCGGCACTGCCGTCGTTGAGCGAGGCCGATAAGGCGTTCAGGCGCGGCGCCACATTGCTCCAGTCTTCCAGCGCGCGCTGCAGTGTGGGCGCGATGCCGGTGGCGCGCACGGCGGTGCGCAGGTCGCGCGAGACCACGATCAGGCTGCCGTCGCGGCCGCCTTCCTTCAGGGAACCTAGCTTCATGACCATCCTGTGCTGTGGCTGATTGGGCGATTGTACGGCCTGCCGCAACAGTAGTTACACATGAAACAACTGACCAGTACCACAACCGCAGTGACGGGATTTTGTGCAGCGCGCCAAACGCGAGTACACTTGCCGGGTCTGCATGCGGCCGTCCGTTTCCCTTAGGGACAGCCGGCGAGACCAGGATCGATTGATCCGCTCGCCCGCCCCACCCGACGCCTTTCGTGGTGCCGACAAACCCATCGCTCTTTGATCGGGTTGATCCACCATCTCGCAGCGCGGTTCACGGGAACGCTCCGAGCCTCACTTTTTGCATCTGCAATGCGTTTGCGCTCCGGGCTTGGCTTGGTGGCGACGCTTTACTTGGAGCTTCCTGATGTCTTTTGAATCCCTGGGCCTTGCGCCCTTCCTGCTGCGCGCGTTGGCCGAGCAGGGCTATGAAACCCCCACTGCGATCCAGCAGCAGGCAATTCCGCTGGTGCTGGCCGGTCACGATCTGCTGGCCGGCGCGCAGACCGGCACCGGCAAGACGGCTGCGTTCGGCCTGCCGCTGCTGCAGCACCTGGGCACCTCGCCGCAGCCGGTCAACGGCCCGCGCAAGCCGCGCGCGTTGATCCTGACCCCGACCCGCGAACTTGCCACCCAGGTGCATGACAGCCTGCGGGGCTACAGCAAGTACCTACGCATCCCCAGCGCGGTGATCTACGGCGGCGTGGGCATGGGCAACCAGCTCGACGCGCTGCGTCGTGGCGTGGACCTGCTGATCGCCTGCCCGGGCCGCCTGATCGACCATATCGAGCGTCGCAGCGTGGACCTGTCCGGCATCGAATTGCTGATCCTGGACGAAGCCGACCGCATGCTCGATATGGGCTTCTTGCCGTCGATCAAGCGCATCCTGACCAAGCTGCCGCGCCAGGACCGTCAAACCCTGCTGTTCTCGGCGACCTTCGAAGAGAACATCAAGCAGCTGGCACTGGAGTTCATGCGCAACCCGATGCAGATCCAGGTCACCCCGAGCAACACCGTGGCCGAGAGCATCACCCACCGCGTGCACCCGGTCGATGGCGCGCGCAAGCGCGATCTGCTGCTGCACCTGCTGGCGCAGGACAGCCGCGAGCAGACCCTGGTCTTCGCGCGCACCAAGCACGGCAGCGACAAACTGGCGCTGTTTCTGGAGAAGTCCGGCATCAAGACCGCGGCGATCCACGGCAACAAAAGCCAAGGTCAGCGCATGCGTGCCTTGAGCGACTTCAAGGCCGGCCGCGTGACCGTGCTGGTGGCCACCGATATCGCCGCGCGTGGTATCGATATCGACCAGCTGCCGAAGGTCATCAACTACGACCTGCCGATGGTGGCCGAGGATTACGTGCACCGCATCGGCCGCACCGGCCGTAACGGCTCCACCGGCGAGGCGATTTCGCTGGTGGCGCAGGACGAAGCCAAGCTGCTGCGCCAGATCGTGCGCATGCTGGGCCGCGACGTGGAAATCCGCGACGTGCCGGGCTACGAGCCGCAAACCCCGATCCGTTGGGGCAATAGCGCACCGGGACGTGCCGAGCAGCCGGGTGGCGATCGCGCTCCGCGCAAGAGCCACGCCCGTCGTCCGCATGGCGATGCACCGCGTCAGGCGCATGCACATGCCGGCCCGAAGAAGCCGGGTGGCCAGCGCAGCAGTGGTCCGCGTCAGGCCAATGCCGGTGCTGGCGCAGGCCGTCGCGACGGCGGCCGCGGTGGCCAGCGTCCGAGCGGCACGCGCTAAATCCTGAGCGCCGGTACTTCCGGCGCCAGGTTGGCGTTGAACTGAAAAGCCGCCCTTTCGGGGCGGCTTTTTTGTGGGCCATGCGCGTGTGTCAGCAAACATGCTTGATCCGCGTGCGACTAGGCAGCGCAAGAGAGCGCGGCAATGCCGCACCTTGGTGACGGACGCGAGAGTCAGCGCGCCAGGCATGCGCGCTGCGCTGCGTACCGGTGTGACACTCAAACTGCCACCGTGGCTTTGGAACGCCGAAAAGCACCGCAGCGTTGCGCTCGCCGTCGGCTTCAGAGGGCCCGGCGCACTTACAATGCCGCACATGGATATCTTCAAAGTCTTTACGCTTGAAGCCGCGCACCGGCTTCCCAATGTGCCGCCTGGGCACAAATGCGCGCGCCTGCACGGGCATTCGTTTCGAGTGGAGCTGCATGTCAGCGGCGAACCCGGCGCCGAGACCGGCTGGATCATGGATTTCGGCGATATCAAGGCCGCCTTTCAGCCGATCTACGACCGCCTGGATCACCACTATCTCAACGATATCGACGGGCTGGAAAATCCCACCAGCGAACGCCTGGCAATCTGGATCTGGCAGCAGCTCAAGCCAGCATTGCCGCAGCTCAGCGAGATCGTGGTGCATGAAACCTGCACCTCCGGGTGTCGCTATCGCGGTTGACCGGTAGCGCAGTCCTGTGACCTAGGGCCGCCCGCTGGGCGGCTTTTATCATTTCCGGGAGCTGGCTAACCCATTGATGAGAAAGCACTTCTACAGCCGCTTGGAAAATCTTCAGAAAATATGTTGCATCGCAGCAGCAACGGCGTATGCTGCAACGCAACAAACGGTCACGGCTTTCCCCAAAGGGGTTCGCAATGTCGGCGCAGTTCGAAAACAGCTTTACCAGTCAGTTCGCCTCTGCTGCAGCACGTGCCAACCAGTTGGCATTGGAAACGCTGGAACAGAACGTCAACGCAACCAGCAGTTTCTTCGGTGAGTTTGCGCAGGCGCGCGATCTAGGCGCTTACCAGACGCTTTGGCCCAAAGCCCTGCATGTAGCGCGCGACAATCTGGAACGCCTGGCTTCGGTCAATCAGGAAGTGGTCGGGCTGGGGTTGAAGATGTCCAGCGAGCTTGGGCAATTCACCAAGCAGCAGTTTGAAAACGGTAGCGATCAGGCCGGCGCAATAGGCAAGACCCGGCGCAAGTAACCGCCAATAAAATTCAGCGTCTTTGCATGGGTCCCTCCCCCCGTGCAATCCGGCCCGACAGATCCCTCCCTCTGTCGGGCTTTTTTTATGCCTGCGCGCTGCGCTTAGTGGCATCTAGCGCGGCAGCTGCAGCCCCTGTGCCTGGGCAGCAACGTCGGCGCCCGGTCGCCATGGAATCCGGCCCCAGCACGGCATTGCCAGGCGCTGGTGCAGCATGCCGATGTTCTCTTCGACACGCTCCATCTTCGGGTCGATTTCGTTGGCGATCCAGCCGATGCATTGCAGCCCATCGGCAGCAATGGCAGCAGCAGTGAGGCGCGCATGGTTGATGCAACCCAGCCGCACGCCGACTACCAGCACCACCGGCAGCTGCAATGCGCGCACCAGATCGGCTTGATCCAACGTCGCGCTGAGCGGCGCGGCCCACCCACCGACGCCTTCCACCACCACCACCTCGGCCTGCGCGCGCAATTGCGCGAAGGCCTGCGCGATGAGCTCCAGCGACAGCGTCACGCCGACATCGGCCGCCGCCAGTTCCGGTGCCAGCGGCGCAGGCAAGGCGTAGGGATTGAGCGTGGCGTACTCCGGCTGCGGATCGCTGGCCGCCTGCAGCGCCAGCGCGTCTTCGTTGCGCCAGCCCTGCGGCGTGTGCTCGCAGCCGCTGGCCACCGGCTTCATGCCCACCGCGGTGCGGCCGCGTGCGCGCATTGCGTGCAGCAGCGCAGTACTGCCCATGGTTTTGCCGATGCCGGTGTCGGTGCCGGTGACATAAAAAGCCGGGTGCTGCATACGCCTGGTCCTGCGGCCGCGCCGCCATTGCCGTGAGGGCGCGCAGGATAACGCGCGCACCCTGTGTGTAGTTGAGTCCGGTTAATCCTTGTTTTTCTTTGGTCGCGCTGCCTATCAGCGGGTTTGATGGGTGAGGAGGTGAAGACGCCCGCCTTCAGGGCCAGTGAGATCCGAGCGCTATGGCGGAGTGCCGCGTTGCTCCTGATCACTTCTGCGCGTCGTCTTGCCGACAGTCGCCCGCGTGGTCGGCGGATGGCAGGCCTTTGCGCGGGCTCCCCCGTCGCAACCACGCTGCAAACATCCGCTGCTAGACTTTACCGATGTTCGCAACCTCTTCGCTGACCGGCAGCAAGCCGGAACAATATGCCCAGCTCACCGCCCAGGCCCAGGCACTGGTGCATGGCGAGCCGGATCGGATAGCCAACGCGGCCAATCTGGCCGCGCTGATCTTCCATTCGCTGCCCTCGCTCAATTGGGCCGGCTTCTACTTCTACGACGGCCGCGAGCTGGTGGTGGGGCCGTTCCAGGGTCTGCCGGCGTGCGTGCGCATTCCGCTGGACAAAGGCGTGTGCGGCGCGGCTGCCAGTACCCGGCAAAGCCAGCGCATTGCCGATGTGGACGCGTTTCCGGGGCATATCGCCTGCGATTCAGCGTCGCGCTCGGAGCTGGTGATTCCGCTGGTCAAGGGCGATGTATTGATCGGCGTGCTGGACCTTGACAGCCCGGAGCTGGACCGCTTCGATGCCGACGACCAACGTGGCCTGGAAGCGATCGCGCAGCTGTTTGTGGACGCGCTGGCGTGACCACCGAGCGGATGCGCAACATCGGCCCGAAGAGCGCAGCATGGCTGCGCCAGGTCGGGCTGCGCACGCAGCAGGACCTGCAGGCGGTGGGTGCGGTGGGCGCGTTCGTCAAAGTGCGCCGCGCGGGCTTCAAGCCCAGCCTCAATCTGCTGTATTCGCTGGAAGGCGCGTTGACCGATTGTCATTGGCAGGATGTGCCGGAAGCACGACGCCATGCGTTGCTGGCCGAATACGAAGCCGCCAGCGCACTGCTGCCGGTGCGCGGCCGCGCCATCGGCGGGCCGGTGGAAACCGTGCACTACGCACGCGCCGATAACGACGATACGCACGGCGATGCAGACATTGCGTCCGACTTCGATGACGCAGCAGATGCAGACCACGCACGGGACGATTGAGTTAGCTCAAGCGATCGGTGATCGGTGCGGTACGCTCTTGTTTGGGTTCATGCGCGCGCTGATGCATGCAGTATCGCCTTGAACTTCGCGTGATCCGTTTAGAGCACGACGCCGCATTGACTGATCACATCACATGTTGGCTGTGGTGGCTCACCGCGGTGTGCCGATGCTGCTAGTCGCTCAGCGGAACAGGCCGGTCGGCTCAATATTCGGCTCGACATAGTGATCCGCCTTAGTGCAAACGCCTGACCTTGCGCCTGCTGCAGTCATGCACGCTGGCGCCGCATCGGTTGATGCGACGCGCAATTCCAAATTACGTCAACGCAAGCAGCTCACGCATGTCGTCCATGATGGCCACCGCACCGGAGGTCTGCACATCGAAGCCACGCAGGTAACCGTAACGCACCATCGCCAGCGGCATATCGGCGGCGTTTGCGGCAGCAGCGTCGGTGGCCGAATCGCCGACCATCAGGCATTGCTGCGGGCTGCGCTGGAAGTGTCTGGCAAGCTGCAGCAGCGGTGCCGGGTCGGGCTTGCGCTGCGGCAAGGAATCGCCGCCCAGCACACTGCTGAAGTGCGCGGCGATGCCCAGATGTTCCAGCAACGGTGCGATAAGATGCGAGGGCTTGTTGGTGCATAACGCCAGCGTGACGCCGGCATCGCGCAAGCCCATCAGCGCCTCGGCAACGCCGGGATACAATTGCGGATTGTGCAGCAGACTCGCTTCGTAATGGCGCATCATCACCGGCATTGCCGCATCGGCGTCGCGGGTACTGCCGGCTTCGCGCAATGCGGTGGCAAGCAACACATGCACGCCTTCGCCGATCCAACTGCGGATCGTGGCTTCGCTGAAATGCTGCAGCCCGAGCTCCTGCAAGGTGCCGTTGAGCGCCTCGGCGATATTGGGCGCGCTGTCCACGAGCGTGCCGTCCAAATCGAAGATCACCAGCGAATACGCAAACATTCGGACGGTCTCGTGTGTGGGGGAGCCGCAGTGTCCGCAGTGCCGCATGCAGCGCGCGTCAGCGTGAGCACTGTGGATTACTCGCTGCACACATTGATGCAGTCAGCGACACATGCCGCACGCAACGCACAGTGGCTTGCAGTCACTCCGCCTGCGGCATTTCGCCAAACAGCTGCCCCTGCACCGCACCTTCTTCGACATCGCTGAAACCGCTCAGGCCAACACCGACCAGGCGGTAGCGCGTCTGCGCAGGCATCTCCACGCGGCGGGTCAGCGACAACGCGATCTGTGCCAGCGCCTCCTGCGAGGCAGGTGGCTGCTCGGGCGTGTAGGAGCGCGTCAGGATACGAAAGTTGGAGGTCTTCAATTTCAGCACCACCGTGCGGCCGATGCGCTCGGTGCGGCGCGTGGCGAGCCAGGTTTTTCCCGCCAGCCGCAGGATGTGCGGATCCAACGCATCAAGCGGGAGATCTTCGCTGAAGGTGTCTTCCGAGGAGACCGATTGCACCTCTTGATCTGGCTCGACCGGGCGCTCGTCGATGCCACGCGCGCGGCGATACAGGCTCTGCCCGAAACTGCCGAAATGCGCCTGCAATTCTTCCAATGGCCGCAGGCGCAGATCGGCCACGGTGACGATGCCCAGTGCCGCCAGCTTGCCATCCATCACCTTGCCCACGCCGGGAATGCGATTGACCTTGAGCGGCAGCAAAAATGCGTCGATGCGACTGGGTGCGATCACGAACTGGCCATCGGGCTTGCGCCAATCCGACGCGATCTTGGCCAGGAACTTGTTCGGGGCGATGCCGGCCGATGCGGTGAGCTGGGTTTCTTCGCGAATCTGCGTGCGGATCAGCTGCGCGATCTCGGTAGCCAGTTGCATGCCGGTCTTGGCGTGCGTGACATCCAGATAGGCCTCGTCCAGCGACAATGGCTCCACCAGATCGGTATGCCGGTGGAAGATCTCGCGCACTTGCCGCGACACCGCCTTGTAGCGCGCAAAATCCGGCGGCACGAAGATCGCATCCGGGCACAGACGCTCGGCGCGCACGGCCGGCATCGCCGAGCGAATGCCGAAAGTGCGCGCTTCGTAGGAGGCCGCGCACACCACCGAGCGCGCACCGCGCCAGGCCACCACCACCGGCTTGCCGCGCAGGCTAGGGTCGTCACGTTGCTCCACGGACGCGTAGAACGCATCCATGTCCACGTGCACGATCTTGCGCATCAAACGGGTTTCTCTGTCGCAGGCCTGCGCTCATGATAGGCCAGCGCTGTCTCACACCTTGCGTCGAGATGGACCACGACCCTGCCTGAAAACAAGCGCGACCGCTCATCGAACGTCAACGGGTACGCATTGATTCCACCAACGTCACAGCCGACCGCACACGTCCACCGTCAACCCGTCAACCCGTCAACGCAAGCCCGAGCGTTGCGATTGCGCGCGCAGCACGACTTGCGGCACTGCGCAACCAGCTGAAAACAGCACGCATGCGTACGGATAAAACGTTTGATTGAACCGCGCGACCTCATGCACCCTTCCCGGCCTCGCCTTTCGCTCCTTGCAGGAAACGTTCGTCATGACTCGTCAAAGCACGTACTCGCGCGACCAATTGCTGGCCAGCGCGCGTGGGGAATTATTTGCACCCGACAGCGGCCGCTTGCCCAATGATCCGATGCTGATGTTCGACCGCATCACCGAGATCAGCGACACCGGCGGTGCGCATGGCAAGGGCGTGATTCGTGCCGAACTGGATATTCGCCCGGACCTGTGGTTCTTCGGTTGCCACTTCATCGGCGACCCGGTAATGCCAGGCTGCCTGGGCCTGGATGCAATGTGGCAGCTCACCGGCTTTTTCCTCACCTGGATCGGCGCAGGGGGCCGTGGCCGCGCGTTAGGCTGCGGCGAGGTCAAGTTCACCGGCCAGGTGTTGCCGAGCGCCAAATTGGTCAGTTACGAAATCGATATCAGCCGGGTGATCAACCGCAAGCTGGTGATGGCCCAGTCCGATGCACGCATGCTGGTGGACGGGCGCGAGATCTACGTCGCCAAGGATCTGCGTGTGGGCATGTTCACTTCAACGGAGAATTTCTGATGCGTCGCGTCGTCGTCACCGGAATGGGCATCACTTCCTGCCTGGGCAATGATCTGGACACCGTCTCCAGCGCCTTGCGCGAGGGCCGCTCCGGCATCACCGCGCTCCCCGATCACGCTGAAGCAGGTCTGCGCAGCCAGGTAGGCGGTGCGGTGGCGCTGGATCTGGACAGCCTGATCGACCGCAAGCTCAAGCGCTTCATGGGCGACGCCTCGGCTTACGCCTATCTGGCAATGCGCGATGCGATCGCCGATGCCGGGCTGGACGCCGAGCAGGTCAGCGGGCTGCGCACCGGCGTGATTGCCGGCTCCGGCGGCGGCTCCAGCCAGTGGCAGGTGGAAACCGCCGATCTGCTGCGCAACCGTGGCGTGCGCAAGGTGGGCCCGTACATGGTGCCGCGTACGATGTGTTCGGCGGTGTCAGCATCGTTGGCGACCGCGTTCAAGATCCGTGGCCTGAGCTATTCGCTATCGGCTGCCTGCGCGACGTCGGCGCATTGCATCGGCGCGGCGGCGGATCTGATCCGGCATGGCGCCCAAGATGTGATGTTCGCCGGTGGCGGCGAAGAATTGCACTGGACAATGAGCGTGATGTTCGATGCGATGGGCGCGCTGTCGACCGGCTTCAACGATCGCCCCGCCGTGGCCTCGCGCCCGTACGATGCGCAGCGCGATGGCTTCGTCATCGGCAGCGGCGGCGGCATGCTGGTGCTGGAAGACTACGACCACGCTATCGCGCGCGGCGCACGCATCCATGCCGAACTGCTCGGCTATGGCGTGACCTCCGATGGTGCCGACATGGTCGCGCCAAGCGGCGAAGGTGCCGTGCGCTGCATGCACATGGCGATGCAGGGGCTGGATCGCCCAATCGATTACCTCAACACGCACGGCACCTCCACCCCACTGGGCGATGTCACCGAACTGGGCGCGGTGCGCGAGGTGTTCGGCGACAACGTACCGCCGCTGTCCTCAACCAAGGGGCTGTCCGGGCACTCGCTAGGCGCTGCCAGCGTGCACGAGGCAATCTACAGCCTGCTGATGCTGCGCGATGGCTTCATGGCCGGCTCGGCGCATATCGAAGAACTCGATCCGCGCGCCGAAGGTTTCCCGATCCTGCGGCAGACCCAGGAAGCGACGTTGAACACGGTGATGTCCAATAGCTTCGGCTTTGGCGGCACCAACGCGGCACTTGTGTTCGGCCGGGTGTAAACATCTTTCCGCCAGTACAGGACCATCACCGCTGCCAGTCATGTAGACCGCCTTGATTGCCTACATGATGGCGCTTGGATCTCTACTAATGACTGGGCGGTACGGGGACATGATCGGGCGACTCAATCGCTGCAGACGGCGCTTCACGCTGACCTGCCATCCATGCCGATCCCAATGCGGCAACCGCGCCGACCCCCCAAAGCACGGATGAAGCAGTGCCGAGATTGACCGCCTCGACCGGCGCATCCTTTTCAGCGGCCGCAGTGGCGGCAGCGGCAAGTCCGGCAGATGCGATATTGGCTGCACCACTGACACCCTGCAGCACCCGGCTCGGCAGAACGGAAGCGGTGTCGGTGGCAGCACGCACCAAGTTGGCTCCCCCATTCAATGCCCAGGCAGACGCCGATGCATACGCCACGCGGCTGCTGTCGCTTCCAGTCATCGATGTTGCCAGAGCGCTGAGTACGCCAGCGGCAGCGCCTACCGCATTGGCGCTTGAGACCAACGAATTAGCGGGCACGTTGCCGCACTGGCTGATGGCCGCGCCAGCAGCCCACAATGCACCACTGACGATACCGGTGAGCTTGGCGGGCTGCTGCTGCGACGCGGACAATTGCGCAGCGGCCAATGAGAGCCCGGATGCGGCCCCGTCCACCAGCGGCCCGCCATAGATGCCCACCTGCTGCAGCAAACCTGGCGCATCAGCCTGCTGAGACTGCGCCGAAGCGTCCGCACGCGCTCGAGCCGCCGCACGGGACGGTGCACGCCCAAGTCCAGACAACGCATTTTTCCCAGGCGAGGTGGTGGACACCGATGCTGTCTGATCGGGAATATCCACTGCCGCGTCAATACCGCCGGTCGGATGCGAGGTAACGGATAAAACGTTGCCAATAACCATGGTTGTATTCCCGATTCGTTTTGATACAAGCGGACTCTAGCAATTTCTTACATAAGAAAACAGCAATTTCATAAGGTCGCAGCATAAATTCCTTGTAAGCCTGCATCGATCACTTCACTGATGATGTATCGACGCATTAAGGATCGAGTAAATTTTAAATAATAAAAGTGCACTATCAAAAATAATCAGCCGATTGCATGGCGCTCACAACGACCACTGTGCACATAATTGATTATATTTAACTATCAAAGAGAGCGACCTCAATAATCAAGTGCACCGCTAACAGAATCAGATTTCTGCATGGCTTTTACAACAAAATTAGTGCACATACGGCAGTCTCAACTTGCAAGTGCGACATGTGAGTTGAATTGGGCGATCTCTTCTTCCAGCGCCTGGTTGGGCGTCTTCCAGCCAAGCGTCTGCCGTGGCCGGGCGTTCATCAGGTCGGCGACGTTGTCGAGAGACTCCTGGCTCACCTTGGACAAGTCCGCGAGAGTGTGGACGCTCTGCGATTGAGTCGCCTTGCAAGGGAGTTGATGCTCATTCCGTTACCGAGTTCGATTTGAGGCAAAGCGCGTTCTTCGGAACCCAGGTGCCTGTACCGTGTGCCCATGCCAATACCCTACGTCAAGGCGGGGTGTTGCACTTGGACGTTGATTCTAATTACTTGATTATATTTAAATGGAAGAGAGGACATACTGATAGAAACTCAGGTTTTCAATACAAAAGTATTGCACCTGAAACCTGAGTCGACCTCTCTCAGCCCGCCATACCGTTGTGCCGCAGCAACGCATCGATGCTCGGCGCACGCCCACGGAAGGCGCGGAAGTTATCGGCCGCACTGCGGCTGCCGCCGCGCGACAACACCTCATGGCGGAAACGTGCGCCAGTGTCGGCCACCTGGTCGGGTGCTTCTTCGAACGCAGCGTAGGCATCGGCACTGAGCACTTCGGCCCATTTGTAGCTGTAATAGCCGGCTGCGTAGCCGCCCGCGAAGATGTGGCTGAACTGATGCGGGAAGCGATTCCACGCCGGCGGCCGATTGACGGCCACTTCGTCGCGCACGCGCTCAATCAGCTGCAGCACGCTGTCTTGCGTCGGGTCGAAACTGCTGTGCAGCTGCATGTCGAACAAAGCGAATTCCAGCTGGCGCACGGTGAACATGCCGCTCTGGAAATTGCGCGCCGCCAGCAAACGGTCGAACAGGTTGCGTGGCAGCGGTTCGCCGGTGTGCACATGCGCGGTCATCGCCTGCACGCGTTCCCATTCCCAGCAGAAGTTTTCCATGAACTGGCTCGGCAGCTCCACCGCATCCCACTCCACGCCGTTGATACCCGCTACGCCCAGCTCGCCGATACGTGTCAGCAACTGATGCAGGCCGTGGCCCATTTCATGGAACAGCGTGGTGACTTCGCCATGACGGAAGGTGGCCGGTGCGTCGCCGCTGCCACGGCCGAAGTTGCACACCAGATACACCAATGGCGTCTGCACGCCGTTGGCGGTTTCGCGGCGATTGCGGCAGTCGTCCATCCACGCACCACCACGCTTGCCTTCACGCGCGTACAGGTCCAGATAGAACTGGCCGACCAGGGCGCCTTGCGCATCTTCCAGCCGGTAAAACCGCACATCCGGATGCCAGACCGGCGCGCTATCGGGTTTGACGGAGAGCCCGTACAAGCTGTGAATCACATCGAATAGGCCAGCCAGCACCTTCGGTTCGGTGAAGTACTGCTTCACTTCCTGCTCGGAGAAGCTGTAACGCGCCTGCTTGAGCTTTTCCGATGCGTACGCCAGATCCCAGGCCTGCAGTTCGTGCAGACCCAGTTCGTCGCGCGCAAAGGCTTCCAGCTCGGCACGGTCGCACTGCGCATGCGGCTTGGCACGCACGGCCAGATCGCGCAGAAAGCCCATCACTTCATCGGGGCTTTGCGCCATCTTGGTGGCGACGGAATAGTCCGCGTAACTGGCAAAGCCAAGCAGCTGCGCCAACTCGGCGCGCAAGGCCAGAATGCGATCGATGTTGGCGCTGTTGTCCAGCGCGGCATCGCCAAATTCGGACGCGCGCTCGGCATTGGCGCGATACAGCAGCGCGCGCAACTCGCGGCTGTCCGCATCACTTTGCACCGGCAGATAACACGGCATTTGCAAGGTGAATTTCCAGCCTGGCACGCCGTCCTTTTCTGCGGCAGCGCGTGCGGCGGCGACGACTTCAGCCGGCAGGCCGGAGAGCTGCGCTTCGTCTTCGGTGACGTAGGACCACGCATCGGTGGCGTCGAGCACGTTCTGCGAAAACTTGGCCGCCAATGCCGACAGTTCTTCCTGGATTTGCGCAAACCGCGCCTTGGCTTCGTCATCGAGCTCGGCACCGCCCAGGCGGAAATCGCGCAGCGCGTTTGCCAGCACCTTGCGACGCGCTTCATCGAAGTGCGCCGCTTGCGGCGATTGCGCCAGCGCCTTGTATTGCGCATACAGCGCCAGATTCTGGCCCAGCGCGCTGCCGAAGCGGCTCACCTTGGGCAGAGTGCTGTTATAGGCCTCGCGCAGCTCCGGCGTGTGGACCACCGCCTGCAGATGCCCCACCTGCCCCCACGCACGCCACAGCCGCTCGGTGGCATCGTCCAACGGCCTCACGAAGCTGTCCCAGCGCACTGGGCTGACCTGTTCGGCTGCTTTCACTGCCGCCTCGGCCTCGGCGAGCAATTGGTCGATTGCCGGGCCCACGTGTTCAGGGCGGATCGCATCGAAGGACGGCAGTCCGGACAGATCGAGCAGCGGGTTGGTCATGGAGGCGCTCCGGCAGTGGACTGGGTGATTGCCCGATATGGCGGTCATTCCAGCGCCGCACAAGGCAAGGCGGGCAAATCGCCGCCGTTCACGGCCAGCGCAATGGCGGCATCGCTGTCACTGACATCGATCTCGCGAGCCACGTACCAGGCCGGGTCGTAATAGCTGTGCGCGTACCGTTCGCCGGCATCGCACAGGATGGTGACGATGGAACCCTGCCGCCCCTCCTCGCGCATGCGGCGGGCGGCCTGCAATACGCCGACGAAATTGGTGCCGGTGGAGCCACCGACGCGGCGGCCGAGCGTGGCGCTGACATGCCGCATCGCGGCCAGGCTCAGCGCATCGGGCACCTTGATCATCACATCCACGCAGCTGGCAATGAAGCTCGATTCCACCCGCGGGCGGCCAATGCCTTCGATGCGCGAGCCGCCGGTGATGGCCAACTCCTTCGGACACTGCCCGTCCACCGCGCGGCAATAGCCGTCGAAGAACACCGACACTTCCGGGTCCGCGCACAGGATGCGGGTGGCATGGCGTCGATAGCGCACGTAGCGACCCAAGGTGGCGCTGGTACCGCCGGTGCCGGGGCTGCAGACGATCCAGTCCGGAATCGGGTGCGGCTCTTCGGTCAGTTGCTTGAAGATCGATTCGGCGATGTTGTTGTTGGCGCGCCAGTCGGTGGCACGCTCGGCGTAGGTGAACTGGTCCATGAAGTGCCCGCCGGTCTCGTGTGCGAGCTGGTGCGAGGCGCTGTCCAGATCGCAGGCACGCTCGACCAGGTGGCAACGGCCGCCCTGGAATTCGATCGCGGCGATTTTTTCCGGCGAGGTCGAGGCTGGCATCACCGCAATGAAGGGTACGCCCAGCAAGCGCGCGAAATACGCTTCGGAAATAGCGGTGGAACCACTGGACGCCTCGATCACCGGGCGCCCGGCACGCAGCCAGCCATTGGTCAGCGCGTACAAAAACAACGAGCGCGCCAGACGGTGCTTGAGACTGCCAGTCGGGTGGCTGGATTCGTCCTTGAAGTACAGGTCGATGCCCGGATAGCCCGGCAGGTTCATCGGAATCAGGTGGGTGTCGGCCGAACGATTGAAATCGGCTTCGATCTTCTGGATGGCGGCGGCCACCCACTGGCGCTGCGACATGGCAGGACTTGGCTGCGAAAGTGGCCGCAATTCTACCGCCCTCGCCCGCGCGCCTACGCGCCCACGCCAGCTGGGTCATCGGGCGGACAGCTGGGGGCCGATGCTATGCTCGTCGTACCTGTCCACTGCCCGATCACCCGTGCTGTATCGCCTGCTCCGCTTGCTGCTGTGCCTGTGTCTGGTTGCCAATACGGCCACCGGCGCGTGGGCGTCGGTGGGCATGGCGATGCCGGCGATGGCGTCGGATGCGATGCCCGCTGCTGCGATGGCGAGTACCGCATCGATGGTTCATCAGGCGATGCCGGACGCCATGCCGTGCCATGACGCCATGCCGCCGCCCGCCACAGCGCAGTTGCCCGACAAGGCCACGCTTGCGCACGCGCATGACTGCTGCAAGCTGGGCAGCTGTGATTGCCTGCAGCACTGCAGCCTCGCCTTGCTGACCTTGCCTGCGGTGCCCGTGGGCCAGCTCGGCCACCTGGCAGTACCGGCCACCCTGGCCGAAGGGCGCAGCAGCCCGCTGCCCGACCAACCGGTGCGACCTCCCATCGCCTGAGCGCTGACGGCCTTGCCTTGGCCGTCATCGGCCCCACGCGCGTGTTGCGGTTGCGCGGGTTCTCTCAGCTATGCGATGCGCCCGTCTTGCCGACGGAGCGCGCCGGAGATGTCATGTCGTTCGATCCCCTGTTTTCAGATGGCTCACGCACCAACGGTCTGAGCCGGCGCCGTTTCGTGCAAGGATTGGCACTGGGCGGCATTGCCGCTGCTGGCGGGCTGTGCCGCCGCGATGCACGCGCGGCGACTCCAGCCAGCACGCCAGTGCTGCGTGGTGGCAGCCAGTCCCTGCAGATCGGCCGCATGCCGGTCAACTTCACCGGCCGCACCCGTTCCGCGATCACCGTCAACCAGAGCTTGCCTGCACCGACCCTGCGCTGGCGCGAGGGCGACACGGTGAGCGTGCGCGTGCGCAACGCGCTGACCGACCAACCCACCTCGGTGCATTGGCATGGCCTGTTGCTGCCGGCCAACATGGATGGCGTGCCGGGCATGAGTTTCGATGGCATCGCCCCGGGCCAGGAGTATCACTACCGCTTTGCGCTGCGCCAATCTGGCACTTACTGGTACCACAGCCATTCGATGTTTCAGGAGCAGGCCGGGCTGTATGGCGCCATCGTCATCGACCCGCTGACCCCGCCGCCGTATCGGCACGATCGCGAACATGTGGTGCTTCTCTCGGACTGGACCGATCTGGACCCGGCCGCGTTGTTTCGCCGTTTGAAGCAGATGCCCAGCCACGATAACTACGCGCAGCGTACCGTGGGCGATTTTCTACGCGATGCGCGCAACGACGGCCTGCGCGCCACGCGGGCCGACCGCGGCATGTGGGGGCGCATGCGCATGACGCCTACCGACCTCTCCGACGTCAACGCAAATACCTACACGTACCTGCTCAATGGTGTGACGCCGGCCGGCAACTGGACCGGGTTGTTCAAGCCGGGCGAAAAGCTGTTGCTACGTTTCATCAACGGCTCGTCGATGACTTACTTCGATATCCGCATCCCCGGCTTGCGCATGACCGTGGTGGCCGCCGATGGGCAGTACGTGCATCCGGTCAGCGTGGATGAGTTGCGCATCGCCGCGGCCGAAACCTTCGACGTGATCGTCGAACCGCTCGGCCAGGATGCGTTTACGTTATTCGCGCAGGACATGGGCCGCACCGGCTTTGCCTGCGGCACGCTGGCAGTGCAACACGGATTGCAGGCGCCGATTCCTGCGCTGGATCCGCGCGCCATTCTGACCATGCAGGACATGGGACATGGCGATGGAATGGCCCATGGCGACCACGCGATGCATGGCAACGGTGCGCCGCAGAGCGAGCCGCATGCGGCGCACGCGATGGCAATGCCGATGGCAGAAATGCAGTCGCATAACCATACGAGCGCCGAAGCCAAGAGCAAGACACCACATCACCCCGCCAGCGAAGACGGCAACCCGTTGATCGACATGCGCAGCAATGCCACTGCACCGCGCCTGGACGACCCCGGCGTGGGCTTGCGCGGCAACGGCCGCCGCGTGCTGTGCTACGCCGACCTGCACAGCGTGTTCGACGACCCGGATGGGCGCGAACCCGGCCGTGAGATCGAGCTGCATCTGACCGGGCATATGGAAAAATTCGCGTGGTCGTTCGATGGCATTGCTTTCGCTTCCGCAAAGCCCTTGCGCCTGCAGTACGGCGAGCGACTGCGCATCGTGCTGGTCAACGACACCATGATGCAGCACCCCATCCATCTGCATGGCATGTGGAGCGATCTGGAAGATGCCGACGGTAATTTCCAGGTGCGCAAGCACACCATCGACATGCCGCCCGGTGCCCGCCGCACCTACCGCGTGCGCGCCGACGCGCTCGGCCGCTGGGCGTATCACTGCCATCTGCTGTACCACATGGAAGCAGGCATGATGCGCGAAGTACGGGTGCAAGCATGAGCCGCTTTCGCATGCAGGCGTGGTTGGCGACCGCGTGTTTGGCAAGTGCATCTGCGGTTGCGCAGGAGCATCGGCACGATGCGATGGAGGACGCACCACAGGCGATGCAGGACCATGCGATGCAGATGACCGATGGCGTGCATAAGACGCCTGCATCATCTCAGGCTGCACGCATGGACCACGCCGCCATGTCGCACGATGACATGGAGACTGGCGCCATGAACCACCAGGCAATGGATCATGCCTCGATGGATCACTCGAAGATGGACCACACGCGGCCCACCAACACCGCAATCACCGGCGACCTGGCCAATACAGGCAGTACCGCACTTCCACGCGAGCCTATCCCTACACCCACCGCGGACGACATCGCCGCCGCATTCGCGCCATTGCAGGCGCACGCGATGCACTCGGCAGGCATCAACCACTACGTCCTGGTTGATCGGCTGGAAGCTTCCAACACAGATCGCGGTAGCGGCCGGGCGTGGGAATCACGCGCATGGATCGGCGGCGACATCGACCGGCTCTGGCTGCGCAGCGAAGGCGAGCGGCACGACGGACGCACCGAATCCGCCTCGCTGGAAGCCTTCTACGGCCACGCGATCTCGCCGTGGTGGGATCTGCTCGTCGGCACGCGTCAGGACATCGGCACAGGCGAACATCGCAGCTGGGCGGCCTTCAGCGTGCAGGGACTGGCGCCGTACAAGTTCGAAACCGAAGCCACGTTGTATGTGGGCAACGGCAGCCGCGCAGCCCTGCGGCTGGAAGGCGAATACGAAGTACTGGTGACCAACCGATTGATCCTGCAACCGCGCGTGGAAGCCGACATCGCGCTCACCGACGACAACCGCCGCGGGATTGGCAGCGGCCTGGAAGAAGTCGAGCTTGGCCTGCGCCTGCGCTACGAAATCACCCGCCGCTTCGCGCCGTACATCGGCTGGGTGCATAGCCGCCGCTTCGGCGATAGCGCACAACGTGCGGCGATAGACGATACGCCAGCACGCGACAGCCGCTTCGTTGCCGGTTTCCGCATGTGGTTCTGAGGTAACGGCGTCGTACAGCGGCCGCTGCGTTCGGCACCCTCATCAACGCCAACGCATCAGAAACGCTGCCACAGGCCATGACACGCCAACTACCCCGCCCTCGCTAGCATCAACAGTGACGCAGCACGCTGCTCCCTTTTCAACCCAGGAAACCGCCATGCCTTTGAACGATCTGCAACACGTACCTGGTGCCACCACCGCGCCCACCGAAACGCACGGCTTCGTGTTCAACCACACCATGCTGCGCGTCAAGGATGCCAAGCAGTCGCTGGATTTTTACACACGCGTGCTGGGCTTCCGCCTGCTTGACGTACGCGATTTTGCCGACGCAAAATTCAGCCTGTATTTTCTCGCGCTGCTACCGGAAGGCACCGCTATTCCCGATGACGACGCGCAGCGTCGCCTGTGGATGGCCGGCATCCCCGGCGTGCTCGAACTTACCCACAATCACGGCACCGAAACCCAGGACGGGCCGGTCTACCACGACGGCAACAGCGACCCGCGCGGCTTCGGCCACATCTGCGTTTCAGTGCCGGACATCCATGCCGCCTGCGCACGCTTCGACAGCCTCAACGTGCCCTACCAGAAACGTCTGGAAGACGGCCGCATGAAGCACCTGGCCTTCATCAAGGACCCGGATGGTTACTGGGTAGAGATCATTTCCAATACGCCATTGGCATAAATCCGCGGCTTACGCGGCAGGCTGGCGTCTTGGCAGGGATGGGCATGGAAACCAGCGGATGCGCAGGCGAAAGGGCCACGCGTCCGCTACCCGAAGGCCACACGGCACCAAGGCGCGCGGGCACCGCCGTATCCGGCGCAACGACTGGACACATCGCCGGGCTGGAGTAGACTTTCGCCGCCCTCCGCAATGGATGCACCCGAATGCTCGTCAGGAAGATTCCACTGATTCTTGCGCTAGCAACCATCGCCGCCTGCAAGCCGGCGACACCGGACACCACAGCTCCGAAGACTGCCGCAGCCGCGGCCAGTACCACTCCCAAACCTTCAGACAAGGATGCATCTCCCATGCAGGACGCAACCCAGGGATCGACCCAACAATTGCAGCCGCCGCGGACCGACAGCGTGCTGTATTTCATCAGCAACGTGGACGGCGATGGTGCCACCTCCTACGAGGTCGCCAATGGCAGCTGGATCAATTATTGGTACGGCTTTCAGTTCGAACTCAGCGGTACGCGCTATTACACCGGCTTTGCGTGGGAAACGCCCGAGCGCTTCGGCGCTGAAAGCGACGATCACTCTCCCGCGCCCGGCACCAAGGTGACCTTGGCCCATGCCACCTTCGTGACCAGTGAACCAGGAAGCAAAACCCCTTGGAAGCTGCTTGGCGCAGAGCCTTACATCGGCGAATTCGGCGGCATGGAACAAGGCAACACCGTCGACACCAAACGTAAGCCGGAGACCTTTGCCACCGACGACGGCCGGCTGGTCCTTGCCGTGCCGACCTGGAGCCTGCAGTCGGGCGTACGCATCCTTTCTTACGACACGCTGGTGTTCAACCCGAAGGACACCGATAACGTCAACGACAAGCATTGGACCTATATCGGCAATGTCCCGGCGGGGCAGGACAACAGTGCAGATTGTGACGAGGATGCGCCTGGGAAGATTGCCTGCTTCAAGAACAGCAGCAAGCTCGCGTTCGTGAAGCAGCCCGGCCTACCTGCACTGCGGGTGACCGTTTCCGCAGATCCGCCGACGAGCGGGGGTGACGAGACGGTTGAATATCGCTACGATGCGGCCCACAAATCGTATTTGCCGACCCCTTAATACAGGACCAAAGGAATTGGTTCGGGCGGCGTACCGCTGCAGCCACGTGGCTGCAGCACTCAATCAAGGACCTTGAGCGATGCCGACGAACTACTCACGAGCCCAAGTGCTCGACATCATCGAACGCGAAGCGGCCGAGCGGAATATTCCGCGTGACGACTTCCTGCGTTTTGCCCACGTAGAGACTGGCGGCGCCTTCGACGAGTTGGCCAGCCGCGGTCCTGGTGGTGCAAAAGGACTGTTCCAGTTCACTCCGCCAACCGCCCAGCAGTACGGCATTGCCGGACGCGAGCTGGACGCGGTGGTCAACACCGACGCAGCAGCGCGGCTGTATCTGGATAACCGGACGATCCTGATTAATCGGCACGAACGCGATGGGCGGCCTTATCTGTCGGGCAAGCCGAAGCCCGATGGCCTGGATATGTACCTGGCCCATCAGCAAGGCGCCGGTGGCTACCGCTCTCTGCAGACCGCGATTGCCACGGGATCTTTTGGCCTGGAAAGCACACGCGCCAACATTCTCAACAATGTCGGCGAGAGAGAGCTGAAGTCGTTGACCGGCGTGGATGCGGCAACGTTCCGGCGCATGTCCGACAAGGATATGGCGCAGACGTTTGTGCAGTACTGGGATACGAAGATGGACCGTATCCGTATTCCCGAAAAAGGCATCGAGCCCATTTCGGCCACGCAGCAAGGACCGTCGCAGTCTGCACCTGCCCAGCCGGCGAACGCTACAGCGCACGGTATCGCGCTTCACGCGGCCTATGACCTCACCAACAAATACGATCACGTCAAATACGGGCTGGGCGCAAAAGATCCAGACAAAGGCAGGGTCGATTGCTCCGGCTGGGTGGTCGAGATGCAGAACGCGACCATGGATGAGATCAACAAGGGCGCCGGCAAGGCCATCTTCACCAAGGACGAAAAGTTCAGCACTGGTTTCGACAGTGCATCCGAATTGCTGCACAAAGCCGAGCTGCGCTCTGGTGTACTGATCCAAGGTAAGGACGTCACTGCGCAGACCCTCAAAGAGGGCATGATCATCGGCGAGGACAATGGCCCGCAGAGTTGGGACAAGGGACGCTACAAGGACATCGACCACATCACGATGGTGGTGCGTGACCCCAAGGATGGCCAGCTCAAGATCAGCCAATCGCGCGGCGGCGAAGGTGTCGAACTCAGTTCGCTGGATTCCTACCTGGAGCGCAAGCGCGCCAAGGGCGTCAAGCTCTACGCCAGCGACCCGCTGTCTGAGGCGCGCAACTTGTTGCAGGAGCGCAGCCAGACCAAGCAGCAATCTCACGCAGCGACCGAGCACAAACCCAGCCAGGCATATGCCGCCGCTGATGCGTCGGGTGTCCTGCGCGAAAATGCACGTGGCGCAGACGTACGCACATTGCAGCAGACGCTCCAGCAACTGGGTTACAAGGATGCTAACGGCCACGAGCTCAAGCCCGACGGTGCCTATGGCCAGCGGACGAGCGAAGCTGTTAAGGCGTTCCAGCGTGCGCATGGGCTACAGGACGACGGTGTGGTTGGCCGCGATACGCAAGCTGCGCTGAGGCAGGCGGAAAAAACGCCACTGCTCTCTGAGAAAACCAACCCCGATCACCCGCTGTTCAATCAAGCCGTCAGCAAGCTGGAACAGCTGGGTCCGAATGCTTTCGCCAACCGGCAGCAGTTGTTGAACACTGCCGGCCACATGACTTTCGAAGCTAAAGTCAGCGGCTTGCAGCGCATCGACGTGGTGGCGCCGAGCAAGGATGGCAATGGACTGTTCGGCGTGCAGGGTCAGCTAAACGACCCAGCGCATCAGCGGGTTTACACCGACAAGGCAGCCGCTGCGGAACGCCCGTTGGAGCAAAGCAGCAATGCCGTGCGCCAAGAAGCGCAGTCGCAAACGCAGGCACAGAATCAGCACGAGCAACAACGTAACCAGGCGCGCAGCGTCGGTTGATTGTGCTGCGGTAGAAAAGACAGAAGGGGCACTGATCGATGGATCGGTGCCCCTTCTGGTTTAGCGCTGTGTTGCACGATCCTTGCAGATCACGTCAGGCGACGGACATCGGGCGTCCGCCAATCTGAGACGTCAGTTGGACGTTGCAACAACACCTCTGTCTGGAAACCATTGCGGCAAGCGCTCGGCGAATTTCGTTGCGCATTCGTCGCTATAGGCTTGTGCAGCTTCTTTGACCAAGGCGTAATTGTTGGCTTCCCATTCTTCCAGCGAGGCGGTGCGCGGTGTCGGCGCACAGTCCAGGCTGATCGGGCTCGCCTTGCGCTTCAGAAAACCACTGCGCTCACCACCGATCGTGACCGCATAGCGCAGCTCATAAGGCGATTTAGTATCGGCCAGGCTTTGATAGACGAGCAGCCAGTCGGACATCAGCACCTGCAACGGGAACGGGTCCACTGGCAGTGCGGCTGGATGTCCGGTGAAATAGGTCTTCAAATGGGCGTTGACTGCATCGCGCTGCAATTGGTAGCCAGGATTCCCCAGGCCTTCCATCTTTTCGCCTTTCAGCTGGTCTTTTCCGAAGGTCGACACTGCAACACCGCGCGCAAACAGGCTGGTCGCGATTTGCAAGCCGACGACCACTCCGGTGTGACCGCGGCGCACCACACGCAACATTTCATCGCCGTTGGGCAGACCGTTGGAGCCCACTCGCATGCTGGAATGTAAGGGAAGCTGCAAGGCCCAATCCGCCGATGGCGCAACGATGGCGCCCGCAGCGGACTGCAGACTTGGCTGCTCGGCTGTCGAAGCGACCGACACAGTGCCTGCAACTGCAGCAGCGGCATAGGCCGTTGCTGTCGAAAAATCACCAGCCGCGAACGCTGGCGCCACTGCCGTGGCTTCGGTAATGCGCGCAGGCGTACAGAACGCGCCAGCCGCACGCATCTGCGCTTCATGGAAGCCGATGCCGTTGACCTGATGCACCCCGGCATCCTTGCCGTACTGCTCCACCAGCTTGCCGATCAATGCATCGGACGGCGATTGCTGTGCGCAGACCTTGGCGGCCGCAATGCGCGACCAGGCAAATTGCAGCGCAGGATCCCAGCCCATCGCATCTTCGCCCACGAATCCATGGTCGTAGTGATACGCGTAGATGGCAGGGTCGATCTCCTGCAGCGTCATTCCGCCCTGACCGGCATAGCCCAGCGGCACGTCTTGCGCAACGGCAAGCCCAGGCAGTGCCAATAGCACCGCCGCGATACACGTCTTCATGAATCCCTGTCCCTATGGATTAGTGCGACGCGCTGCATGTCCCCCATGCAGCGCGACCGATGCACCAACGCTTGCACGCGCTGATCTACAACATGCAGGGTTCTGATCGACGGGTAATGGCACAACGCACCCGGCGGATCGACCTGCAGGGATAGTGTGCCCGCACAACGCGGCCATCGCAGTCGGGGCGGTCCCGACGCATGTGGGGACCGCCCCTCGGATGCTCACTGCTCAGGCATGCAAAATGCCACCCGCGCTCGGTTGCCAATCGCGCGGGGTGCGCAGTGCAGCGAGTGTGCGCACTAGTTCGCGATAGCTCTCGGCCAGTTGCGCGAACAGACCTGCATCGCTGCAGCGGGTATCGGCCACTTCGGCGTAAGCGCCTCTACCCAGGTCGATGAAGTAATCCACACTCAGCCGCCGGCGTTGCGCCACGCCTGGGAACAGGCCTGCAATCAGCAGGCAGCCGTCGCCCACATCGCGCAATGCGTCGGCGCGCACGCTACCGATCTGGTCCTGCGCATGCAGCCATGCCAGTGCCTGTGTACGCGACAGCAGATGCGCATCGCGCTGGAAGCGCAGCAACACGAACACCAAGTAGTGCTCGCGCGATTCGTCCAGCGGACGCGCCGTCCGCTGCCCCGCCTCGCGCACCAACGCCTGCC
Source organism: Xanthomonas vasicola (assembly GCF_000772705.2). Classification (GTDB taxonomy): domain Bacteria; phylum Pseudomonadota; class Gammaproteobacteria; order Xanthomonadales; family Xanthomonadaceae; genus Xanthomonas; species Xanthomonas vasicola. The sequence goes on along the minus strand of NZ_JSBW02000059.1, from coordinate 114,402 downwards.
ACAATTCGGCCGGCGCCCCCTGTTTGAAAGACTCGTGCATACGTCCTCCTGCGTGGTGTAGACCCTCGCAAGGAGCTTATGCATATCTTGGGCCACTGGGTTGGCAGAGGCGGTGGAGGAGCGCTAAGAGCGGCTATTGGCAGTGCTGCCGCGCCTTTGCCTGACGGATACGGTCATTTTCTGGAATCGGCATGCGCCACGTGCAAAGGCAAAGATGTCGCGACTGCTTCGCGAGGGACTGAACGTCGTACGCGTTGCCCGTTGGCGCGGCCAGCAGGACGTCGCAATCAATCGCCATCCTGCGAGTGGCAGGGACAGAGCCGCATACGCCATGTGTGCGTGCGCCGACTGCCCGCAGCTGGCAGTGCATGCAGCCGCCATCGCGACTGCACTTACTCCACCGTCACCGACTTGGCCAGATTGCGCGGTTTGTCCACATCGGTGCCGCGTGCCAGGGCCGTGTGGTAGGCCAGCAACTGCACCGGGATGGTGTGGATCACCGGCGAGAGCACGCCCGCATGGCGTGGCGTGCGGATGACATGCACGCCTTCGGATTCGCTGAAGTGGCTGTCCTGGTCGGCAAACACAAACAGCTCGCCGCCACGTGCGCGCACTTCCTGCATGTTGGATTTGACCTTCTCCAACAAGCGGTCGTTCGGTGCGATCACCACCACCGGCATCGCCGCATCCACCAGCGCCAACGGGCCGTGCTTCAACTCGCCGGCTGGATACGCCTCAGCGTGGATGTACGAGATTTCCTTGAGCTTGAGCGCGCCTTCCAATGCAATCGGATAATGCAGGCCGCGACCGAGGAACAGCGCATTCTCCTTCGGCGAAAATCGTTCGGCCCAGGCCATGATCTGCGGTTCAAGATTCAATGCATGCTGCACGCTGCCGGGCAAAAAGCGCAGCTGCTCCAGATACTCGGCTTCTTCGGCGTCACTGATGCGGCCCTGCAACTTGCCCAGCACCATGGTGAGCTGGAACAACACCGCCAGCTGGGTGGTGAAGGCCTTGGTCGAGGCCACGCCGATCTCGGCGCCGGCACGCGTGTAGCAGACCAGCTCGCTGGCGCGCGGGATCGCACTTTCCGGCACATTGCAGATCGACAGCGTGTGCAAATGCCCCAGCGATTTGGCGTATTTCAGCGCTTCCATCGTGTCCAGCGTTTCGCCGGACTGGGAGATGGTCACGATCAGATGCTTCGGGTTGGCATACGCGGCGCGGTAGCGGTATTCGCTGGCGATCTCCACGCTGCACGGCAGCCCCGCAATGGCTTCGATCCAGTAACGCGCGGTCATGCCGGCGTAGTAGCTGGTACCGCAGGCCAGGATCTGCACGCCTTCGATGTCGCGCAACACCGCTTCTGCGTTGGCGCCGAACAGCGATGCCGGGAAACCCTTGGCATCGATCGCCGCCTCGATGGTGTCGGCCAAGGCGCGCGGCTGCTCGTGGATTTCCTTCTGCATGAAATGCCGGAACGGGCCCAGTTCCAGCGAGGCCAGCGACACGTCCGACAGGTGCAGCGGGCGCTCCACCGGTGCATCGTTGCCGTCGAAGATGCGCACGCCATCGCGGTGCAATTCGGCGGTGTCGCCTTCTTCGAGGAAGATCACCTGGCGCGTGGCCTGCACGATCGCCGACACGTCGGAAGCGACGAAGTTTTCCCTCTCACCCACCCCGATCAGCAAGGGGCAGCCCATGCGCGCGCAGACGAAGCGTTCCGGTTCGGCCTGGCTCATCACCGCCAGCGCATAGGCACCGGTGAGTTCCTTGACGGTGCGCTGCAGCGCGGTGAGCAGGTCGCCGGCGCTGCCCAGATGATGATGGATCAGATGCGCGATAACCTCGGTGTCGGTCTGCGACTCGAAGGTGTAGCCAAGCGCGCGCAATTTTTCGCGCTGCTCCTCGTGGTTTTCGATGATGCCGTTATGCACCAGCGCCACGCCGGCGCTGATGTGCGGGTGCGCGTTGGCTTCGGTGACGCCGCCATGGGTGGCCCAGCGGGTGTGGCCGATACCCAGCGTGGCGCCGAACTGTTCGGCCTGCGCGGCCTGCGCCATCTCGGCCACACGCCCAGTGCGACGCACCCGGCGCACCTGCACGCCGTCGAGCACTGCAATGCCGGAGGAATCGTAGCCGCGGTATTCCAGGCGCTTGAGTCCTTCGATCAGGACCGGGACCACATCGCGCCCGGCGATCGCTCCGACAATGCCGCACATAGGACAGCTCTCGCAAAAGAAGTCGGACATTTTAGCGTGTCCGCTCTTGTCCGCTGCATGACCGTGCCCGGACAGCGTGTCCGCCCCCAGTGTCCGCGGACACTGCGGACACCGGTCGCCACGCCAACAAAACCATCCATTTCAATGACTTGAACGTTGGCACGGGTCCTGCTTTATCGCAGTGACGCCACCGAGCCAGCCGACCATGATTCGCGATACCTCTGCCCAGGACCAGGTTCTCCGCACACCCGCCCAGCGCGCGCCATGGCGCCGTTGGCTGTGGCCTGGCGTCGCCGCGGTGACGGTGCTGGCCGGGATCGGCTGGGCCGTGGCTGCGTGGAGCGCCGGCAGCCGCTCGTTCGACGCCAGCCGCGTGCGCGTTGCCACCGTCACCCGAGGCGACCTGGTACGCGACATCGCCGCCGACGGCCGCGTGATCGCCGCCAACAGCCCGGTGCTGTACGCCATCTCTGCCGGCACGGTGACGCTGAGCGTGGTGGCTGGCGACGTCGTCAAGCAGGGCCAGGAACTGGCGCGCATCGACAGCCCCGAGCTGCGTAGCAAGCTGGCGCAGGAGCAGGCCACCCTGGCCGGCCTGGAGGCCGAATCCAGCCGCGCGGCCCTGGATGCCACCCTGGCGCGTGCCAACGCCAGCAAGCTCACCGACCAGGCCCAGATCGACAAGCAGGCTGCCGCGCGCGACCTGGAGCGCTACCAACGCGGCTACGACGGTGGCGCCGTGCCGCAGGTGGAACTGGCCAAGGCGCAGGACACCTTGAAGAAGACCGATATCGACCTGCAGCACGCCCAGCGCGATGCCGCGTTGAAGAGCCAGGGTGCGGACCTGGATTCGCGCAACAAGCGCCTGCTGGCAGACCGCCAACGCGCAGTGGTGGCCGAAGTGCAGCGCCAGGTGGACGCGCTCACGCTGCGCTCGCCCTTCGATGGCCAGGTCGGCCAGGTGCAGGCGGTGCAGCACACCCAGGTGGCGGCGAACGCGCCGATTCTGGGCGTGGTGGATCTGTCCAAGTTCGAAGTGGAGATCAAGGTGCCGGAGAGTTTCGCCCGCGATCTGGCGATCGGCATGCCGGCCCAGCTCACCAGCGGCAGCGGCGAACCGTTCGCCGGCGCTATCTCGGCGGTGTCGCCGGAAGTGGTCAATGGCGAAGTCACCGCGCGCATCCGCTTCACTGACAAGCAGCCGCCAGGCCTGCGCCAGAGCCAGCGCATGAGCGCACGCGTGGTGATGGACACGCGCCGCAACGTGCTCAAGGTCGAACGCGGCCCGTTTGTCGAACAATCCGGCGGCAGCTATGCCTATGTGATGGATGGCAACACCGCCGCGCGCCGCCCGGTCACGCTCGGTGTCAGCAGCCTGGGCGAAGTGCAGGTGCTCTCCGGGCTACAGGTCGGCGACCGCGTGGTGGTCTCCGGTGCAGACAACTTTGGCGACGCGCCGCGCGTCACCGTCCACTGATTCACTCATTCCCACTCGTCGCACACTCTCTTCGCAAAGGAATCGGCAATGCTCAAGATGCAAGCGGTCTCCAAGGTCTTCCGCACCGAACAGGTGGAAACGCATGCGCTGCGGTCGCTGGACCTGCATGTGCGCGAAGGCGAGTTCGTCGCGGTCACCGGCCCCTCCGGCTCGGGCAAGACCACCTTCCTCAACCTGGCCGGGCTGCTGGAAACCTTCACCAGCGGGCAGTATCTGCTCGATGGCGAAGACGTCAGCCATCTGTCCGACGATGCACGTTCGCGCCTGCGCAACCGCAAGATCGGCTTCATCTTCCAGGGCTTCAATCTGATTCCCGACCTCAACCTGTTCGACAACGTCGATGTGCCGCTGCGATATCGCGGCATGGCGGCAGCCGAGCGCAAGCAGCGCATCGAAGAGGCACTGACCAAGGTGGGCCTGGGCTCGCGCCTGCGTCACTACCCCACCGAACTCTCCGGTGGGCAACAGCAGCGCGCTGCGATTGCGCGCGCACTGGCCGGCAGTCCACGCTTGCTGCTGGCCGACGAACCCACCGGCAACCTCGATTCGCAAATGGCGCGCGGGGTGATGGAACTGCTGGAAGAGATCAACAGCCAGGGCACCACCATCGTCATGGTCACCCACGATCCGGAACTGGCCGCACGCGCGCAGCGCAACGTGCACATCGTCGACGGGCAGGCCACCGACCTGGAACGCAATCCCAGCCTGATGCGCACGCCTGCCGCCGTTGCAACCCTGGCTGACTGAGGAGCCCACCCATGTTCGGCTACTACTTCAATCTTGCGGTACGCAGCTTCCGCCGCAACAAGGTGCTGACCGCACTGATGGTGCTGGCCATCGCGCTGGGTATCGGCGCCAGCATGACAACGCTGACGGTGTTCCATGTGTTGTCGGGCGACCCGATTCCGCAAAAGAGCGATCGGTTGTTCTATGTGCAGGTGGATGCGGAACCGAAGTCCGGCTATCAGCCGGGAGACGAGCCCGATTACCAGTCCACCCGCTTCGACGCCGAGGCGCTGCTGCGTGAGAAGCGCGCCATGCGTCAGGCGATGATGTCAGGCGGAAGTGTCGCGATCGAGCCACAGCGCAGTGGATTGAGTCCTTTCAAGCTAAACGCTCGTTTCACTTCGGCCGATTTCTTTGCGATGTTCGACGTGCCCTTGCGCTACGGCCAAGCGTGGTCCGGCACAAGCGACGAGCGGCACGAACGTGTCGCGGTGATCAGCAAGTCGCTGAACGAAAAGCTGTTCGACGGTGGCAACAGCGTCGGGCGCGAAGTGCGCGTGGACAAGAACACCTTCCGTATCGTCGGCGTCCTGGATACCTGGAAGATCGACCCACGCTTTTACGACATCACAGACACCTACGGCTCGAACGAACAGCTGTATGTGCCGTTCAGTACGGCGATGGATCTGAAATTGGCCCACGCCGGCGGGACCAACTGCTCCGGCAAGGTCGAGGCAGGCGACACCACCGCGCTGAATGCGCCCTGCACATGGGTGCAGTACTGGGTGGAGCTGGAAAATGCCAAGCAAGCGGGCGACTACAAGGCTTACTTCGAAAACTATTCCGATCAACAACGTGCCGCCGGGCGCTTTACCCGGCCCAACAATGTGCGCCTGCGCAACGTGATGCAATGGCTGGACTACAACAAGGTGGTTCCCAGCGACGTCCGTCTGCAGTTGTGGCTGGCCATGGGCTTTCTGCTGGTGTGCCTGCTCAACACGGTCGGCCTGTTGCTGGCGAAATTCCTGCGCCGCAGCGGAGAGATTGGCGTGCGGCGTGCGCTTGGCGCGTCGCGCGGCGCAATCTTTGCGCAGTGCCTGGTGGAGGCAGGGACCATCGGCCTGGCCGGCGGCATCGGCGGACTTGGGCTGGCGTGGCTGGGGCTGTGGGCCGTGCGTCAGCAACCGGTGGATTACGCCGCACTGGCGCACCTGGATATCACGATGCTGCTGCTGACATTCGCCATTGCGATCGCCGCGAGCCTGCTCGCCGGCATCCTGCCGTCCTGGCGCGCCATCCAGGTCGCACCGGCACTGCAGTTGAAGTCGTCCTGAACCTCCTGCCCGCCGCATCGCGGCGAGCCACGCTTCCTATCTTCAAGGTCAGCCTATGGACATCCGACCCATCATCTCCACCTTGCGCCGCCATAAGACGGCCGCCGCACTGATCGTGCTCGAGATCGCACTGGCTTGCGCCATCATCTGCAATTCGCTGTTTTTGATCGGCAATCGCCTGGACACGCTCCGGACTCCCAGCGGCATCGCCGAACAGGAGTTGCTGAGCATCCAGCTGGACGGCATCGGCCCGCAGGCCAATGCCGATGCACGTACCCGGGAGGATCTGGCAGCGCTACGCGCGGTACCCGGCGTGCGCAATGCGGTCATCACCAATCAGATCCCCTTCGTCAATTACTCGTCCAACACGGGGCTGACCCTGACCCCGGAGCAGGAACGCCCCACGCTCAATGCCGCGCAGTATCTGGTCAGCGAAGGCAGCCTGGATGCACTTGGCCTGCAATTGAATGCCGGCCGCGACTTCAGCCCCGACGAATACATCAGCCAGGAAAAGGCTGATAACGACGATGAAGTCCGCAAGAAGGGTGCGGCGGTCATTCTGACGCAGGGGGCGGCGGACAAGATGTTCCCCGACCACAGCGCGCTCGGCAAGACCATCTACTCTGGCGATGTCCCGCTGCGTATCGTCGGAATCGTGCGCACCCTGGCGCGGCCGAACAATGTCAATGGACTGTCGGCAAAGGACTATTCGATGCTGCTGCCCATCCGTCCACCGTATAACAACGGGCAATACATCGTACGTGTCACCGATCCCTTGCGTCGGGCGGAAGTGCTGAAGGCGGCAGTGGCGGCCTTGATGAAAGTGGACAACAGCCGGTTGGTGCTGAAACAAGAGACCTACACCGAAATCCGCGAAAAGTATTTCCGCAATGATCGCGCCATGATCTGGCTGCTTGGAGCGGTGTGCGTCGCCCTGCTGATTGTGACCGCCTTGGGCATCGTCGGCCTGGCGAGTTTCTGGGTGCAGCAACGCACCAAGCAGATCGGTATCCGCCGTGCGCTGGGTGCAACGCGCAGCCAGATCCTGCGCTACTTCCAGATCGAGAATTTCCTGCTCGCCTCGGTCGGCATCGTGCTCGGCATGCTGATGGCCTACTCGATCAACGTCTGGCTGATGGCACGCTATGAATTGCCGCGACTGCCGGCAATCTACCTGCCGATTGGCGCGCTGCTGCTATGGATGCTCGGCCAGCTGGCGGTGTTCTGGCCGGCCCGCCGCGCAGCCGCAGTGCCCCCGGCTGTTGCCACCCGCAGTGCATGATGGCCGGCGTTGCTTCCCCGTCGCTTGGCAGTGGGGAAGCAACCCGGCTCGCCATCCACCGCGCGTTTCCACCATCGTTACGAACCGGATTCCCTCATGCCTTGCTCTCTTGCATCATCGGCATTGATCGCCCTGACCGCCTGCCGCCTCCTTCACCCCGGCCAGGCCGATGCGGCAACGCGGGCGCACGCGGCGTCGGCCTCGTCCAGCACTTCGACGCAAGAGGTGCTCGCCATCGACGACACCCGGCTGAACTGGCGCCATGACGATCAAGTTCTGGAACTCGTCGCCAGTAGCGACGGATTGCTGGTGACCCAGGCCAGCGCGTCGCTCAGCCTGCAGTTGCAACGTGGCGACCGCGTGCGCACGGCGGGCCGAACCCAGATCACCACAATCGCAACATTGCTGGCCGCACTGCAGGCTGCTGCAGGCAACCCCATCGCCGTGGATGTCATGCGCGATGGTGTGCAGGTGCACCTGATCTGGACAGCGGCCACGTACACACCGCTGTTGCCGCCCGCGGCTCCATAACCAGCGCCGTGCCGGCAACAGCCGATGCACCCTGCATCGGCCGCTTGAGTCCGCCGACCTTGCCGCCCGGCGATCTGCCGCCCCCGCCGAGCAGCGCGTTGTCGCTGCGTGTTGCCAGTATTCTGTGCCGATCCCATCCCGCGCCTTCTTGAGCAATGCGATGCCGCACATCCTGATCATCGACGACAACACGGCCGTGGCCACTGCATTGGAAGTGCTGTTTTCGTTGCACGACATCGAGGCGCGGCACGCGCATTCGCCGCAGGCCGGGCTGGCGCTGCTGGACGAGCAGGCGTTCGATCTGGTGATCCAGGACATGAACTTCACCGCCGACACCACCTCCGGCGAAGAAGGCGAGGCGCTGTTTACCCAACTGCGTCAGCGTCACCCGGACCTGCCGGTGATTCTGCTCACCGCGTGGACCCATCTGGGCAGCGCGGTGGGCCTGGTCAAGGCCGGCGCAGCCGATTACATCGCCAAGCCCTGGGACGACACCAAGCTGCTGACCACGGTCAACAACCTGCTGGAACTTTCCGAAGCACGCCGCGAACTGGAACGTCGTCGCGAACGCGAACGGCGCGGTCGCGAGCAGCTGACCCAACGCTACGACCTGCGCGGTGCGGTGTTCGCCGATCCGGCCAGCGAACGCGCCATCGCCCTTGCCTGCCAGGTCGCACGCTCCGACCTGCCGGTGCTGATTACCGGCCCCAACGGCAGTGGCAAGGAAAAAATCGCCGAAATCATCCAAGCCAACTCGACCGCCAAGCACGGACCGTTCATTGCACTCAATTGCGGTGCATTGCCAGGCGAATTGATCGAAGCCGAATTATTCGGCGCAGAAGCCGGTGCCTACACAGGCGCCAACAAGGCGCGCGAAGGCAAGTTCGGAGCGGCCGATGGCGGCACGCTGTTTCTCGATGAGATCGGCAACCTGCCGCTGGCCGGGCAAATGAAACTGCTGCGCGTATTGGAAACCGGCCGCTACGAGCGGCTGGGCTCCAACCGCGAACGCCACGCCAAGGTGCGCGTGATCAGCGCGACCAATGCCGATCTGGCAGCGATGATCCGCGACGGCAGTTTTCGCGAGGATCTGTATTACCGACTCAACACCGTGGAAATCGCGCTGCCCGCACTGGCCGAGCGCCCCGGCGATATCGGCCCGCTGGCCGACCATTTCCTCGCTGGCGAAAAGCCGCTCTCCACGCAAGCGCACGATGCATTGCAACGGCATGCCTGGCCAGGCAACGTGCGCGAACTGCGCAATGTGCTGCAACGTGCCGCCTTGCTCGCACAAGGGGCGCGCATCGAAGCCAGCGATCTGCATCTGCCGCGTGCTGCGGCGCCACGGCCGGCAACGCCTGCTGCAGGCGAGCCGGATCGCGCGCGCATCGAGCAGGCGCTGGCACGTGCGCAAGGCGTGATCGCACAAGCCGCCGCCGAGTTGGGGCTGAGCCGCCAGGCGCTGTATCGGCGCATGGACCGCTACGGCATCACCTCGGAATGAACCTGCGTATGCGGAACCGCTCTTTCACGTTGTCGCTGTTTTTACGCTTGTTGCCGGTGCTTGCGCTGGCAGCCGCCTTGCCGTGGTTCATGGCGTACTGGCTGGACCGCGGCTGGCAAGTGGCGGCGATTTCGGTCGTCGTGTTGCTGGCAGCGATGTGGTTCAGCCTCACCCGCGCCACCGCGCCGATGCGCTCGCTGTTTCGTGCGCTGGCCGGCACTACCAGTAGCTATCGCGATGGCGAGTACAACTTCGGCGTGTACTGGCGCGGCAACGACGAACTGGCGCAACTGGTGCAAGCGCATGCCGAACTTGGCGATGTGTTGCGTGCGCAGCGAAGCCATCTGGTACAGCGCGAGTTGATGCTCGACACCATGCTGCAGAACACGCCGGTGGCCATGCTGTTGGTGGTCGCCGGCGGCGATGGCCTGCGGCGAATCGGGTTTTCCAATAACGCCGCACGCAAACTGCTCTACGACGGACGCAAGCTTGAAGGCCAGCACTTGGACGATGTGCTTGGCCGCATGCCCGGCGAATTACGCGACGCGCTGGCACGTGGCGGCGACTGTCTGTTCGCGGTACGCGAAGATGGCGATGACGAAGAAGACGAGCAGATCTACCACCTGTCGCGCCGCAGCTTTCACATCAACGGGCGCGGACACGAGCTGCTGTTGATCCGCACATTGACCACTGAGTTGCGCCGCCAGGAAGTGCAGACCTGGAAAAAGGTCATCCGCGTGATCAGCCACGAATTGAATAACTCGCTGGCACCGATCGCCTCGCTGGCGCATTCCGGTGCCGAGCTGCTGCGCCGCAAACGCACCGATCGGCTGGGCACCGTATTCGAAACCATCGAAGAGCGCGCGCGCCACCTGGAAGGCTTCATCCGCGGCTATGCGCGCTTTGCCAAATTGCCGCAACCGCAGTTGCAGACCATCGAATGGGCGCCGTTTCTGGAGCGCTTGCGGCAACAGATCCCCTTCCAGGTGGAGGGCAGGCTCACCGATGTTTCCAGCCGCATCGACGCAGCGCAAATCGAGCAGGCGCTGCTCAATCTGCTGAAAAATGCCCACGAAGCCTGCAGCGAAGCGCAGCCGCCCAATAGCGACGTGGCGCTGCGGGTCACGCGCGTACCGCAGTGGCTGCGGATCGAAGTGCTGGACCGTGGCAACGGCATGAACGAAGCGGTGCTGCACAACGCACTCATGCCGTTCTATTCGACCAAGCGCAACGGCACCGGTCTCGGCCTTGCACTCACCCGCGAAATTGCCGAAGCGCATGGCGGCCGCATCTCGCTGCACAACCGCGAACACGGTGGATTGTGCGTGACCCTGCTGTTGCCGTTGGCGGCTTGAACCTAGCAAGGGGCTCAGGACTGAATAGCACTTGGGATCCATGCAATCCATGGGTTTGCATCACACCGCCGCTAGCAGACGCGCCCCGCGCACGTCATAGCGGCGCCCTTGGGCGCGATGGGCGTTACCGGTAATGCCGGTCGCGCCCGGGTGCGCTCCTACACGTTCAATGCGGGGCGGCACTACACCGGCGGCCGAGCCCCCTGGGGCCCGCTAGCAGCCCTTGACGCATCGCGCCGAGAACGACGGAGCTGTCGCGCGCTTCCGATGGGTCGCGCCAGTAGCGCAACCAGCGCCAGCGCGGCGCTGCTCTCTGCGATCCAGAGTGCAGCGCAGCTATTTCTTGGTCGGCCGCTCCCAGCCTTCGATCACGGTCTGCCGCGCACGTGTCACGCTGAGCTGGCCCGGCGGCGCATCGCGCGTGATCACCGACCCGGCCCCGATGGTGGAATTTGCGCCAATCTCGATCGGCGCCACCAACGCACTGTTGGAGCCGACAAACGCACCATCGCCGATAGTGGTCTGCGACTTGTTCACTCCGTCGTAGTTGCAGGTGATGGTGCCGGCACCGATGTTGACCTTGCTGCCGATCACCGCATCGCCCAAATAGGTCAGATGGTTGGCCTTGCTGCCCACGCCCATGGTGACCTTTTTGGTCTCCACAAAATTGCCGATATGGACGCCATCGGCCAATACGGTGCCGGGGCGCAGACGCGCGAAAGGCCCGATCTGCACCGCGCCCTCGGTGATCACGCCTTCCAGGTCGCTGTGTGCGCGCACTTGGGTGCCGGCGCCGAGCGTCACGTCGCGCAAGCGCACGAACGGGCCGATCACCACGTCATCGCCCAGCGTCACCTCGCCTTCCAGGATCACATCGATATCCAGCTGCACATCGCGGCCCACCTGCACGCTGCCACGCTGCTCCACGCGCGCCGGGTCGGCCATGCGCACGCCCTGCAGGCACAGCGCACGCGCAGCGCGCAGTTGCCAGGCACGTTCGAGCTGGGCCAGTTGCCAAGGGTCGTTGGCACCTTCCACCTCCTGCGGATCGGCCACATGCACCATGTCGGCCGGCGTGAAATCGGCAGCGGCGCGGGCGAACACGTCGGTGAGATAGAACTCGCCCTGCGCATTGTCGTTGGACAAGCCACCCAACCAGCGGCGCAGTGCGGTGGATTCGGCGGTGAGGATGCCGGTATTGATGGTGCGGATGCGGCGCTGTTCGTCGTTGGCATCCTTCTGCTCGACGATGGCGGCCACCTTGCCTTCGGCATCGCGCAGGATGCGCCCGTAGCCGGTGGGATTGGCCAGCTCGGCCACCAGCACCGCCATGCGGCCCGATGCATGCAGCAACTGCAACAGGCTGTCACTGCGGATCAGCGGCACATCGCCGTACAGCACCAGCACCGTCGCCGCGTCGGGAATGGCAGGCATCGCTTGCTGCACCGCATGCCCGGTGCCGAGCTGCTCGCGCTGCTCGGCCCAGCGCAGATCGCTTTGATCGGCGAAGGCGGCCTGCACCTGATCGCCGCCGTGCCCGTGCACGATATGGATCGCCGCCGGCTGCAGCTGCCGCGCAGTGGCGATGACCTGCGCCAGCATCGGCTGGCCCGCTAGCGGCTGCAGCACTTTGGGCAGGGACGAGCGCATGCGCTTACCCTCGCCCGCGGCCAGGATCACAACGTGCAGGGGCAGAGTCATCAAGACATTCCAGGCAATATGATGGCTAAATTCTAGTCGCTGCACCCGGTCACGTCGTTGCCCGGATGCAGTGTTCGTCTGCGATAACAGCGTTTGGGTCTCGCTGCCGCTAGGATGGGCGCCCCTTCCCTCTGTCCGACACGCATGAGTCTGTTCCGCCAAGGCAGCCAGTTCATGATGATTGGTGCCCTGCAGCTGGCTGTAGATTGCGGCATCTTCATCGCCGCCACCGCCGCAGGCATGCCTGCGGTGCCGGCCAATCTGCTTGGACGTATCGGCGGCGCCATGCTCGGCTTCTGGCTAAATGGCCGTTACACCTTCGCCCAGCAGGGCGATGCGCGACTGGGTTGGCAACGCTTCTGCCGCTTCGCGCTGATGTGGCTGGCACTCACCGTGATCAGCACCTGGCTGCTCTCGACCACGGTAAACCTACTCGGGCTACGTCAGGCGTGGCTGGCAAAACCGCTGGTCGAAGGCGGCCTGGCGATCGTGTCGTTCTTTCTGGGCCGGCATGTGGTGTATCGCTGATCGCAGCATGCGCAGGCAGTGAGTGATCGTTCGGCTGTGTGGCGACCGTACATGGAAACAATGGAGGTCGCTTTCCGTGGACCTAGCGTTTCCGAAGCGACCACGTTTCCTCAAGTGCCGATCAACGCAGCGTCCTCCTCCTAAGGGGACGCCAATGAGCTCCTCGCTCCCACATCAATTTACCAGTGGAGCTGTGCGATGCCATGACAAGCGACGGGCAGGCTCTGTCGGTGTCGTGCAGCAGCCAGGCGCATGGCCGCAAAGTCAATCGCGTACAGGTTCGGCAATTCGACGATCCAGCCCTGTGCCGCGATTTCAAACAGCAAAAACCGCGTTGGGCGCCGTGCAGTAAGACCAGCTCCCTGAGCTAACGCGTTCAACGCCAGGCAGGCGAGGCCTGCACTGGGACGCCTCATGTCCAACCCGTACCCTGCGGTTCATGCACGCAGTCCACGCCCACCTGATGACTGCTCGCTACGTTTGTCAGCCGCTCTAAACCGCGCGACAGCGTCGCAAACCAATTCCACCGCGCGGAATCAGTGGCAAAAATCGCCCAGGCCGCGCACCAGTGCTGCGTGATGCAGCGCATTCAGCTGCCACTGCTCGGCGTAATGCGATGCGGCACGTGCCGTGGCGGCCGGGCAGTCGGGCGCGCTGCGCGCTGATGCCACATCGGCCAGCGCATCGAGCAATTCGCCCTGCAGTTGATCCAGGCGTGCGCGCAGCGCTGTGAGATCCGGACGTGCGGTATTCGGCGCACGTCCGCGCTCGTGCCAACGGTTCAACAGCGCGTACTGCACCAACTTGTTGGCTTCGATTTGCGCGCCAAAGAAACGCGCCGCGTCGTCGGCATCCAGCCCATGCGCCGGCGCCTGATCGCGCACGCTTTGCAGCACTGCCGCCTCGCGCGCCTGGTCCAGCACCGGCTTGCCGCTGTCCCACTTGCTCAGCGCCACCGCATCGCCAATGGCATTGCGCTGCACGATGCGGTCAATCAACAGATCCAGCGGCGGCTGGCTGCGCGCAGGCAATGCGCACCCCAGCAGTCCGGCGGCCAACAGGCCGGTCACTATGTAAGCGCGAATGCCATCGATCGAGCGGGTCATGCCATGTTCCTCAACGTGCCTGGATCACTTTGCCATGCACCACTGCCGGGCAGTGGTGCGCTAAGGCACGCAGTGTGCCTATCGCACGCCACGGCCGGTTCGTGGACCCGCAGACGGATCTCCAAAAACGAAAACGCCGACACGATGGCCGGCGTTTCCGAATTTCTCATCTGCAGATGACCTTGCAGCTGATCGCAGTGCTTGCCCCCCCATCGGGTCGGCACGCAGCCACTTAGTGCTTGAGGTTGCGACGCAAGCGCTCCAGCGCCTGCAATTGCACCGTCGCTTCAGCCAGCCGACGCTGTGCCTCGACCACGTCCACCGTGTTGCCACGGCTGGCCAGCTGCCGCTCGGCCTCTTCCTTGACCTTACGCACTGCGGCTTCGTCGATGTCCTGCGCACGCACTGCGGTGTCGACCAGGATGGTCACCACCTGCGGCTGCACTTCCAGGATGCCGCCAGAGATAGCGAAATCCAGATGTTCGCCATTGGCGGTGGTCACCACCACCTTGCCCGGCTTCAGGCGCGTGATCAGCGGCGCGTGCTTGGGCGCAATACCCAACTCGCCCAACTCGCCGGTGGCCACGACCAGCGTCGCCTCACCGTGGAAGATTTCCTTCTCGGCGCTGACGATGTCGCAACGGATAGTGCTCATGCTGCCTCACTGTAGTGAGGCGGGGAATCGGGAGTCGGGAATCGGGAATGGGAAGAGCGGTTGGCTACGCACTCTTCGTGATTCCCGTCTTTCCAACTCGCCGACAACCCGCCTTTACGATTCCCGATTCCCGATTCCCGATTCCCGGTTCCAGCCGCGCAGCGGCTGGGATCGCATCAGGCCTTGGCGCTCATCTTGTTGGCTTTCTCGACGGCTTCTTCGATGCTGCCGACCATGTAGAACGCCTGCTCCGGCAGGTGGTCGTATTCGCCGTCGCAGATCGCCTTGAAGCCGCGAATGGTGTCCTTCAGCGACACGTACTTGCCCGGCGAGCCGGTGAACACTTCGGCCACGTGGAAGGGCTGACTGAAGAAGCGCTCGATCTTGCGTGCGCGCGACACCGACTGCTTGTCTTCTTCGCTCAGCTCGTCCATGCCCAGGATCGCGATGATGTCCTTCAGTTCCTTGTACTTCTGCAAGGTCTGCTGCACGCGCTGGGCGGTGTCGTAATGTTCGTGACCGATCACCAGCGGGTCCATCTGACGGCTGGTGGAGTCCAGCGGATCCACGGCCGGGTAGATACCCAGCGAAGCGATGTTACGGCTCAGCGTCACGGTCGAGTCCAAGTGGGCGAAGGTGGTCGCCGGCGACGGGTCGGTCAGGTCGTCCGCAGGCACGTACACGGCCTGGATCGAGGTGATCGAACCGCTCTTGGTCGAGGTGATGCGTTCCTGCAGCACGCCCATTTCTTCGGCCAGGGTCGGCTGGTAACCCACCGCCGACGGCATACGGCCGAGCAGCGCGGACACTTCGGTACCGGCCAGCGTGTAGCGGTAGATGTTGTCTACGAACAACAGCACGTCCTTGCCCTTGCCGTTCTCGTCCTTCTCGTCGCGGAAATACTCGGCCATGGTCAGGCCGGTCAGCGCCACGCGCAGACGGTTTCCCGGCGGCTCGTTCATCTGGCCGTACACCATCGCGACCTTGTCCAGGACGTTGGAGTCCTTCATCTCGTGGTAGAAGTCGTTGCCCTCACGGGTACGCTCGCCCACGCCGGCGAACACGGACAAGCCGCTGTGCGCCTTGGCGATGTTGTTGATCAGTTCCATCATGTTGACGGTCTTGCCGACGCCGGCGCCGCCGAACAGGCCGACCTTGCCGCCCTTGGCGAACGGGCACATCAGGTCGATGACCTTGATGCCGGTTTCCAGCAATTCGGTGCTGGACGACTGGTCTTCATACGACGGCGCGCCGCGATGGATTTCCCAATGGTCCGAGGCCTGCACGTCGCCGGCTTCGTCGATCGGACGACCCAGCACGTCCATGATGCGGCCCAGCGTACCGGCACCGACCGGCACCGAAATGGCGCGCTCGGTGTTGGTTGTCAGCAGGTTGCGCTTCAAGCCGTCGGTGGAGCCGAGCGCAATCGTGCGCACCACGCCGTCGCCGAGCTGCTGCTGCACTTCCAGGGTGATTTCGGTGCCTTCGACCTTCAGTGCGTGATACACCTTCGGCACTTCATTGCGCGGGAATTCGACGTCGACGACCGCGCCGATGATCTGAACGATCTTGCCCTGACTCATTTTGCTGCTCCGGTTAGCTTTGTTCTGTCCGAGTGGCCAATGCCATCTCGTGGAATTTTGTGATTTGGGATTCGTGATTGGGGATTCGCAAGGGCGCGATTCGCTGCGCTCCAACCAATCCCGAATCCCCAATCCCGGCGGTACTTATACGGCGGCCGCGCCGCTGACGATTTCCGAAATTTCCTGGGTAATCGCCGCCTGGCGTGCCTTGTTGTAGACCAGTTGCAAGGTGCCGATCATCTTGTTGGCGTTGTCGCTGGCGGCCTTCATCGCCACCATGCGCGCGGCATGTTCGGAGGCCACGTTTTCCAGCACGGCCTGGTACACCAGCGACTCGATGTAACGCGTCATCACGTGCTCCAGCACGGTGGCGGCATCGGGTTCGTACAGGTAGTCCCAATCGTGGTGCGCCACCTTGTGCTCAGCGGCCGGCAACGGCAGCAGCTGATCGAAGCTGGCCTTCTGCGTCATCGTGTTCACGAAACGGTTGTAGACCAGATACACGCGGTCGACCTTGCCTTCGATGAAGGCATCGATCATCACCTTGATCACGCCGATCAACTGCTCCACCTGCGGGCTGTCGCCCAGGTGGGTCACGCTGCCGACCATGTTGACCTTGATGCGACGGAAGAAGGCCGACGCCTTCTGGCCGATGGTCACCAAGTCGATCTCCGCACCCTTGTCCTGCCAGGGGCGTACTTCGCCCAGCATCTTGCGGAACAGGTTGTTGTTCAAACCGCCGGCCAGGCCGCGGTCGGAAGAGATCACGATGTAACCGACCCGCTTGACCTGTTCGCGCTCGATCAGGAACGGATGCTGGAAATCGGTGCTGGCCTGCGCCAGATGGCCGATCACCTGCTTCATCGCCTGCGCATACGGACGCGAGGTCTTCATGCGCTCTTGCGCCTTGCGGATCTTGGAGGCCGAGACCATTTCGAGCGCGCGCGTCACCTTGCGGGTGTTCTGCACGCTCTTGATCTTGGTTTTGATTTCGCGTCCGCCTGCCATACTCGCTCGCTTCGCTCGCTTAGTGGGATTCGGGAATCGGGATTCGGGATTGGCCAAAGCCTCCCCACCTCACCGCTTCCGCGAACCCCGGATGCCTAACTTCTGGGAATGGAAGACGATGGCTCGGTATCAGCCAAAGCCCCGAACCACCGCTCCTACCAATCCCGAATGCCCAATCCCAAATCGCGGCGACTGACTTACCAGCTGCCCGTAGTCTTGAACTCTTCGATGCCCTTCTTGAAGCTGGCTTCGATGTCGTTGTCCCAACCGCCGGTGCTATTGATCTTGGAGACCAGCTCGCCCTGGGTGTTGGCGAAGTGCGCGTGCAGGCCTTCTTCGAACGCCAGCAGCTTGTTGACCGGCACTTCGTCGAGGTAGCCCTCGTTGACGGCGTAGATCGACAGCGCCTGATTGGCGATGGACATCGGCGCGTACTGCTTCTGCTTCATCAGTTCGGTGACGCGCTGACCGCGCTCGAGCTGCTTGCGGGTCGCTTCGTCCAGGTCCGAGGCGAACTGCGCGAACGCCGCCAGCTCACGGTACTGCGCCAGCGAGATACGGATGCCGCCGGACAGCTTCTTGATGATCTTGGTCTGGGCTGCACCACCGACACG
Source organism: Xanthomonas vasicola (assembly GCF_000772705.2). GTDB lineage: Bacteria > Pseudomonadota > Gammaproteobacteria > Xanthomonadales > Xanthomonadaceae > Xanthomonas > Xanthomonas vasicola. The sequence goes on along the minus strand of NZ_JSBW02000059.1, from coordinate 96,755 downwards.
CGACACCGAGATACCGGCGTTGACGGCCGGACGGATACCGGCGTTGAACAGGTCGGTTTCCAGGAAGATCTGGCCGTCGGTGATCGAGATCACGTTGGTCGGCACGAAGGCAGACACGTCGCCGGCCTGCGTTTCGATGATCGGCAGCGCGGTCAGCGAGCCGGTCTTGCCGGTCACCGCACCGTTGGTGAACTTCTCCACGTATTCCTCGGACACGCGCGCTGCGCGTTCCAGCAGGCGGGAGTGCAGATAGAACACGTCGCCCGGGTAGGCTTCGCGACCAGGCGGGCGCTTGAGCAGCAGCGAGATCTGGCGGTAGGCCACCGCCTGCTTGGACAGATCGTCGTACACGATCAACGCGTCTTCGCCGCGGTCCATGAAGTATTCGCCCATGGTGCAGCCGGCGTAGGGGCTGATGTACTGCATCGCAGCCGATTCGGACGCGGTCGCAGCCACCACCACGGTGTGCGCCAGCGCGCCGTTTTCTTCCAGCTTGCGCACGATGTTGGCAACGGTCGAGGCCTTCTGGCCGATCGCCACGTACACGCACTTGATGCCGGTGCCCTTCTGGTTGATCACCGCGTCGATCGCCAGCGCGGTCTTGCCGGTCTGACGGTCGCCGATCACCAGTTCGCGCTGGCCACGGCCGATCGGGATCATCGCATCGACCGATTTGTAACCAGTCTGCACCGGCTGGTCGACCGACTTACGCCAGATCACGCCGGGCGCAACACGCTCCACCGGTGCGGTCTGGGTGGCGCCCAGCGGGCCCTTGCCGTCGATCGGCTCGCCCAGTGCGTTGACCACGCGACCCAGCAGCTCCGGACCCACCGGCACTTCCAGGATGCGGCCGGTGGTCTTGGCCACGTCGCCTTCGCGCAGGTTTTCGTAGTCGCCCAGCACCACGGCGCCGACCGAATCGCGCTCCAGGTTCAGTGCGAGCGCGAACGTGTTGTTCGGCAGTTCGATCATTTCGCCCTGCATCACGTCGGCCAGGCCGAAGATGCGCACGATGCCGTCGGACACGCTGGTCACGGAGCCTTCGTTGCGCGACTCTGCGGACAGCTTGACCGCTTCGATGCGGGTCTTGATCAGGTCGCTGATTTCGGAGGGGTTGAGCGTGGTTGCCATCGTTCAGTCCTAGGTGCCGGCCGCAGGGGCCATGCGTTTATGTGAATTCAGTGGGCGAGCGAGCTTTGCAGACGCGCGAGCTTGCCCTTCAGCGAGCCGTCGATGACCACGTCGCCGGTGTCGATCACCGCGCCGCCGATCAGCGAGGCATCGACTGCGGTGGTGATGTCCACTTCACGGCCGAAGCGCTTCTGCAGCGCAGCAGCGATCGTGTCGAGTTCCGTCTGGCTCATTGCAACGGCAGATGTGACCGTCGCCTTGACGACGTGTTCGGCATCGGCACGCAGTTGTTCGTACAAGCCTGCAATTTCCGGCAGCAGCGACAACCGCTGCGCATCGGCGAGCACGCCGAGGAAACGCAGATAGTCCTCGCCCGCCTGCGGCGGCGCCAGCAGCGTCACTGCCTGCTCCTGGCCCAGGGCCGGTTTGAGCAGCAATGCGGCCACGCGCGGGTCGCCGGCCACCTGCGCCGAAAACGCCAGCGCATCGGACCAGGGGGCGAAGCTGCCGCCCTCACGCGCGATCGCAAACGCGGCACGGCCGTAGGGACGGGCAAGGGTGAGGGCCTGACTCATCGCTTAAATCTCCACCGCCAGCTCGTCGAGCAGCGCTTTGTGGGCGTTGGCGTCGATTTCGCGCTTGAGCAGCTTTTCTGCACCGCTGACGGCCAGCACCGAGACCTGCTTGCGCAGCTCCTCGCGGGCACGCGTGGCGGATGCATCGATTTCGGTCTGCGCCAGATCCTTCTGACGGTTAGCTTCGGCAATTGCCTCATGCTTGGCCGCTTCGATGATCTGGTTGGCGCGCGCATGGGCCTGATCGATGATCTCGTTGGCCTTGGTGCGTGCGTCCTTCAGTGCTTCGTTGACCTTTTCCTGCGCCTGCGCCAGATCCTTCTGACTACGATCGGCCGCAGCCAGACCTTCAGCGATCTTTTGCTGACGCTCTTCGATCGCCTGCAGCAGCGGCGGCCAGATTTTGGTCGCGACGATCCAGATCAGGCCGGCGAATGCCAGCGCCTGGGCAAAGATGGTAAGGGTGATATCCATGGGTCGCTCAATCGCTGTTTAGGGGTGAAAGCGCCACCGCAGGGGCGGCGCTTTCCGACCTTCATCCGCGGAGGCAACCGCACGCGGCTGCATCCACATCCTGCTACCGCTGGATCAGCCGGCAGCCTGCGACAGACGCTCGATGAACACCTGGGCCAGCGGGTTGGCAAAGGCGAACAGCAGGCCGACAGCGACGCTGATGATGAACGCGGCGTCGATCAGGCCGGCGGTGATGAACATACGAACCTGCAGCACCGGGATCAGTTCCGGCTGGCGCGCAGCCGATTCCAGGAACTTGCCAGCCATGATGGCCAGACCGAGGCCGGCACCCAGCGCGGCCAGGCCGATCATGATGCCGACGGCGAGGACGGTGGAGCTCTGGACTTGAGCGAGGTTGGTCAGGACGGCGAGGTACATGGTGATCTCCGAACGAAAGTTTCTAAGGGTGATGGATGAAGCGGAATGAAGCAGATGAAGGGTGACGCAAACTCAGTGGCTGTCTTCGGCCAGGCTCAGATACACGATCGACAGCATCATGAAGATGAAGGCCTGCAGCGGAATCACCAGCAGGTGGAACAGCATCCAGCCAAGGCCGAATACGCCGCCTGCGAACATGCCGGCGATGCCCGCACCGCCCAGCACCCAGATCAGCAGGAAGACGATCTCGCCGCCGAACATGTTGCCGAACAGTCGCATCGCCAACGAAATCGGCTTGCTCAGCCACTCGACGATGTTCAAAAGCAGGTTGAACGGCATCATCCACTTGCCGAACGGCGCCGTCAGGAATTCCTTAGTCATGCCGCCCACGCCCTTGGAGCGCAGCGAGAACACGATCATCAGGAAGAACACGCTGATCGACATGCCCAAGGTGGCATTGACGTCGGCGGTGGGCACCGGCTTCCAGGCATGCACGCCGACCCAACTCAGCGGGATGGCGATGAAATCGGCCGGGATCATCTTGATGAGGTTCATCAACAGGATCCAGAAGAAGATGGTGATCGCAATCGGCGTCACCAGCTTGCTGCTGCCGTGATAGGTGTCCTTGGCCTGGCGGTCGACGAACTCCAGGCAGATTTCCACGAACGCCTGCCACTTGCCCGGCACGCCGGCCGTCGCATTGCGGGTTGCGGTCCAGAACGCCAGGACCATGACCAACCCCATCAACACCGCCATGACCAGGGTATCGACGTGGATGGTCCAAAACGTGCCGCCACCATCGCGAACCGGAAGGATCAGGTTCTGCAAGTGATGCTGGATATAGGAGGTAGGTGTTGCTGCCTCGCCCGCCATGTGTCCGGAGCCCTTTAAGTTCGAATCAACGTCTGGCCAGAGCCAGAACCTGAAAAATCAGCCCGATGGCGATACCCGCCAACAAAGCCAGAGGAGGTAGCCGCCACAGGCCGAAGCCGAGCGCCAGCGCCACGAAAACCAACACCCACTTCAGCACCATCGCCAGAATCAGCCGCACCATGGCGATGCCCGCTGCCTGGATACCGCCACCTAGCGCGGTACGTGCCGCGACCCAACCGCCCAGCACCGTCGCAAATCCGGTCAATGCCAGACCTGCAGAGTAACGGGGACCGACCAACAGCAACCCCAAACTGGTTATAGCTACGGCGGAAAGCGGATATACCGCAGCGCGCAGCATCAACCGCCGACCCGCGTCAACGGAGTTCAGCACTACGGTTACCTTACGTGTGAATGAGTGGGAAGCGCAGTTGCGCCTCGTCTAGCCGCGAAAGTATAGCAATGGGACAAATTGCGAGACAACCGGCAGAGGCCATCACTTGCTGCGATGCACCACGTGGTGACCGCGGGGGCGGGTGGGAACTTTGCCACAAACCGGCGGTCAGAACTTGTGAGGCCTGCACATCCTCGTCGAAAGGTATCGCCGCAGGCCGCGTCTAGGAGCCCTGGGAGACCGGGGCTCCTGCTTTTTTACGCATTTTGTCGCACCCTGCGACCTTCCCATTGGTGGTCCAATCTTGGCGTCGTGTACTCCGGGTCGATGGCACTCACAGACGCATGACTCGACGAAAAGATCAGAGCCGCAAAGCGGACCGTTTTGTCCGATTGCTATGTCCGCCTTCACAGCGATTGGACACCTCCTTCACTTTTGAAAGACGCCGCCTTACCGACTATGCGCGGCACAGGCCGAACTGCCTGATCATTCTTAAGAATTCGGAGCTCCCCATGAAACACCTCCTCGCGCTGGCCATTCCGTGCGTTCTGGCTGCCGCCTATGCCGCGCCCGCGCACGCCGAAGACACCGATGACCGTTTCCAGATCCGTCTCGGCGCGATGAATGTCGACAACGACAACACCATCCGCGGTAACACCCTGCTGGCTGGCAACAATGTGTCGGTCAATGAAGACTTCAAGCTGGGCGGCAAGGAATGGGAGCCGCGCGTGGACGGCGTGTTCCGCATCAGCACCCGCCAGCGCCTGATCTTCGACTACTTCAAGTACGACAAGGATCGCCGCGAGACCCTGTCACAGGATGTGAGCGCCGGTGGTGTGACCGTGCCGTCGGGCAGCTTCATCAAGGGTGAGCTGAAGTATCAGGTTGCGACCTTCGTGTACGACTACTCAGTGATCGATTCGTCGGAATTCAGCCTTGGCCTGCAGATCGGTGCCGAGTACGCCAAGGTCGAAGCCAACGCGTATGCCGACCTGGGTAGCGCGTTCACTGGCGACGTCCTGGACGAAAGCGAAGACGGCGTTGCGCCGGTCGTCGGTATCCGCTTCACCGCACGTCCGAGCGAACACTGGCTGTTCAACGTGCAGGGCCAGTACCTCAACACCAGCTGGGGCGACTTCGGCGACTACGACGGCGACCTGAGCCGCGCCAACGCCATTGCCGAATACCGCTTCACCAAGAACTTCGGCATTTTTGCCGGCTACGACTGGTTCAGGCTGGACGTCGACAAGAGCGGCAGCGACGGCCTCATCGGCCTGAAGCAGGAGTTCAAGGGCCCGGTGGCAGGCGTGACGTTCGCGTTCTGATCTTTTCGGGACCCGGAACCCGGTACCCGAACAGCAGCTTCATGCAGAACCCCGCAGCGATGCGGGGTTCTGCCGTTTGACGGGTGCTCGGCACGTAAGCGACGCGGCGGCAGCCACAGCAGCAGCGGATACACGCTCAGGGCGGCTTGGTGGCACCCGCTACCAACAGATGCTGGTGCGTGGTGCAGTAGCATTCGTCGTGCCAACCGTAGTGCGGATCGGTGCAGATCGCATGCCGCACCGTCGCCGGCAGCGACGCCACGTCGCTGCGCAAGTCGCGCTTCAGCGAGACGAACACCGAGCCCGGATGTGGCCAGTCGGTCCGCCGCGGCGGCTCGGCGATACGGTTGCCGCTGGCCAGTTCGCGCTGCAGCAGCGCCTGCAGTTCGGGACACAGATTGCCCTGCCCTATAGCGACCTCCATCCGTCGGATCACCAGCGCGGCGACCGTGCCACGCGTGGCACGGTCGTGCGGAGCGACGTCACTTCTTCTTCGGGATGTACAGATCGGTGATGGTGCCGTCGTACACCTCGGCGGCCATGCCGACCGACTCGCTCAGCGTCGGGTGCGCGTGGATGGTGTGGCCGATGTCTTCGGCTTCGGCGCCCATCTCGATCGCCAGACCAATTTCGGCCAGTAGGTCGCCGGCATGCACGCCGACGATGGCACCACCGATCACCCGGTGCGTCTGTTCATCGAAGATCAGCTTGGTGAAACCTTCGGTGCGGCCAATGCCGATCGCGCGGCCACTGGCGGCCCACGGGAACTTGGCCACGCCGACCTTCAGACCCTTGGCCTTGGCTTCGGTTTCGGTGACGCCGACCCAGGCAACTTCCGGGTTGGTGTACGCCACCGACGGGATCACCCGCGCCACCCATTCCTTCTTCTCGCCGGCAGCCACTTCGGCGGCCAGCTTGCCTTCGTGCGTAGCCTTGTGCGCCAGCATCGGGTTACCGACGATGTCGCCGATGGCGAAGATGTGCGGCACGTTGGTGCGCATCTGCCGATCGACCGGAATGAAGCCGCGCTCGGTGATGCTGACGCCGGCCTTCTCCGCGCCGATCTTCTTGCCGTTGGGAGTGCGGCCCACGGCGACCAGCACGCGGTCGTACGCAGTGGCCTGCAAGCCGGGCTTTTCACCTTCCACGGCCGCTTCGAACGACACGGTGATGCCGGCCTTGTCGGCCTTGACGTCGGTGGCCTTGGTCTTGAGATGGACTTCGACGCCCTGCTTTTTCAGGCGGTCTGCCAGCGGCTTGACCAGGTCCTTGTCGGCGCCCGGCATCAGCTGGTCCATAAACTCGACCACGGTGACCTTGCTGCCGAGCGCGCTGTACACCGTCGCCATTTCCAGGCCGATGATGCCGCCGCCGACCACCAGCAGGGTCTTGGGAATGTCGTGCAGCTCCAGCGCGTCGGTGGAGTCCATCACGCGCTTGTCGTCCCACGGGAAGTTGGGCAGCTTCACCACCTGCGAGCCGGCCGCGATGATGCAATGCTCGAAGCGCAGCAGCTGGGTCTTGCCATCGTCGCCGACGATTTCAAGCTCATTGGGCGAGACGAAGCTGGCCACACCGGTGACGGTGCGCACCTTGCGCTGCTTGGCCATGCTGGCCAGGCCGCCGGTGAGTTTGCCGACCACTTTTTCCTTGTACTCGCGCAGCTTGTCCAGGGTGATCTTGGCCTGACCGAAGTCCACGCCGAAGTCGCCGGCATGGGCTACTTCGTCGATCACCGCGGCGGCATGCAGCAGCGCCTTGGACGGAATGCAGCCAACGTTGAGGCAGACGCCGCCCAGGCTGGCGTAGCGCTCGATCAGCACCGTGTCCAGGCCCAGATCGGCCGCGCGGAATGCTGCCGTGTAGCCACCGGGGCCGGCGCCGAGCACCACCATCTTGCATTCGATGTCGGCCGGCTTGCCGCTGGCCAGTGCCGGCTTGGACGGCGCCGGTTCGGCCGGGGCGCGGTGCGACGGCGTCACTGGCGGCTTGCTGCCCGGGGCGGCGGCAGGCGCTGCAGCGGCCGGGGCGGCTTTGGTCTCGGCCTTGGCTGGTGCAGCGGCCTCGCCTTCGGACTCGAGCAGCAGCACGAGCGCACCTTCGGAGAGGGTGTCGCCGACCTTGACCTTGAGTTCCTTGACCACACCGGCAGCCGAGGACGGCACTTCCAGCGTGGCCTTGTCCGATTCCAGCGTTACCAGGCCCTGGTCCTTAGCCACGCTGTCGCCAACGGCGACCAGCACTTCGATGACGGGGACATCGCTGTAATCGCCGATGTCGGGAACCTTGATTTCAATGACCGCCATTTGCTTCTCCTGTAGCTCAACCGGCCGTGCCGGCAAGCGTCTGCTGGAGTTCATCCAGCGACGATTCGATTTGGGTCCAGCGCTTGTCGCGCTTCTTTTCCTTGCCTTCGCTGGCTTCGATCAGCAACGCGGCCTGTTGCAGCAGCAACTCGCCGGCGCCGCAGCTCGGGCGCGCGCCGCTGTAGCGCACGCCATCGACCTGGAACGAGAACACTTCGCCCTCGCTCACCGGGGCAGTGCGTCCGTCAGGCGCGAGCTGGGTCAGCGTGTTGGTCCAGTTGCTGACCAGACGCTTGGCCAGGGCCGCCGGAATCGGGATCTCGACCGTTTCCGGGGTTTGCTCGGTGCGGAACTGCACGCTGCCGCGGTCGCTCTGGCTGACCCAGCTATAGACGCGCTCATCGGCGCGGCTATGCCGCAGGGTCCAGTCGGCGCCGTCCTTGCCCGGCACCAGCGACACCGCGCTCTCCACACCACGTGTGGGCAGCGTCAGCAACGACAAGGCCGGCTTGATGCCGCCATCCAGCAGCGTGGTGACAGCAGTGCCGTAGTTGCCCACGGCCGGCGGCCAGCCGCGTCCGAGCGTGCTCTCGCATTCGCGTGCAGCAGCCGTTGTCCACGGCAGTACACCGAGCACGGCGATGGTCAGCAGCGCAGCCCTCACAGCAGGACGCGACGCATGTCGGCCAGCACCTGGCTGAGGTAGGTGGTGAAGCGGGCCGCCAGCGCGCCGTCGATGACACGGTGGTCGTAGCTCAGCGACAACGGCAGCATCAACTTCGGCGAGAAATCCTTGCCGTTCCAGACGGGCTGCATCGCCGACTTGGACACGCCTAGGATCGCCACTTCCGGCGCATTGATGATCGGCGTGAACGCCGTACCGCCAATACCGCCGAGCGAGCTGATCGAGAAGCAGCCGCCGCTCATGTCGGCCGGGCCCAGCTTGCCGTCGCGCGCCTTCTTGGCCAGCTCACCGCTTTCCTGCGCGATCTGCAGCACGCCCTTCTTGTCGACGTCGCGGATCACCGGCACCACCAAGCCGTTCGGTGTATCGGCCGCGAAGCCAATGTTGATGTACTTCTTCAGCGTGAGGTTTTCACCGGCCGCATCCAGCGAGGCATTGAACTCGGGGAACTTCTTCAGTGCTGCGGCGCTGGCCTTGACCAGGAACGCGAGCATGGTGAGCTTGATGCCCGCCTTCTCGTTTTCCTTGTTGAGCGCCACGCGCAGGGCTTCCAGGTCGGTGATGTCGGCCGATTCGAACTGCGTGACATGCGGAATCATCGCCCAGTTGCGCGCCAGGTTGGCCCCGGAAATCTTCTTGATGCGCGACAGCGGCTGGGTCTCGGTTTCGCCGAACTTGCTGAAGTCCACCTTCGGCCAGGCCAGCAGGTTCAGCCCATTGCCGCCACCGGCCGGCGCAGCACCGGCTGCGGCAGGTGTGCCGCCGCTGAGTGCGGCCTTCACAAAGCGCTGCACGTCTTCACGGGTGATGCGGCCGCCCTTTTCGCTGCCCTTGAGTTGGTTCAGATCCACGCCCAACTCGCGTGCGAACACGCGCACCACCGGGCTGGCGTACGGCACCTTGGAGGGGAGCACGCTATCGGCATCGAAGGTGACCGGCGGGCTGCTCGGGTTGCCGGCCGACGGCTGGCCAGCCTGCGCTGCCTGCGTGCCGGAGCCCTGCACCTGCGCGATTTCACGCTGGGCCAGCTTGTCCGGCACCGCAGACACGGCGACCGGCTCGACCTTGCCTGCCGTTTCCGCGGTATCGGTGGTGGGCTTGGCCGGCGACTGCGCTGCACCGGCGCCACCATCGCTGGCCGCGATGATCGCCACCACATTGCCCTGCGACAGCGTGTCGCCAACCTTGACCTTGAGCTCCTTGACCACCCCGGCGGCCGAGGACGGCACTTCCATCGTGGCCTTGTCCGATTCCAGCGTGACCAGGCTCTGATCCTTGGCGACGGTATCGCCGACGGCAACCAGCACTTCGATCACCGGAATGTCGGTGTAATCGCCGATATCGGGCACGCGCGCTTCGATCAGGCCCCCGTTCGAGGAGGCCGCAGGCGTAGCAGCTTCGGCCTTGGCAGCCGGTGCCGGGGCAGCGGCGGGAGCGGCCTTGGCCGGTGCGGCGGGCGCAGCTGCTGCTGGCTTGGCGGCCTCGGCGCCGGCATCGGCGACTTCGATCAACGCCACCAGCGCGCCCTGCGAAAGCGAATCGCCGACCTTGACCCTGATCTCCTTGATCACGCCGGACACCGATGAAGGCACTTCCATGGTGGCCTTGTCCGATTCCAGCGTGACCAGGCTCTGGTCCTTGCTGACCGTATCGCCGACGGACACCAGCACCTCGATTACCGGGACGTCGCTGTAGTCACCGATATCGGGGACAAGTGCTTCCTTGATTTCGGCCATACGGGGAACTCCGGCAACAGAATGGGGAAACCCCTATTGTGGCGGGCTGCGGGCCGCAGCGCCAACCATTGCCGTGCAAAAAATTGCACGCCCGGCGGGATGCAGCGTCCGCATGCGTACGTGCGCCGATCATTTCGCTGCGCGTCGATCGACCCGCAACAGTTGCAGTGGCTCGCCCGACGGCAAACGATACGCCAGCGCATTGTCTAGCCCATCGAGCGCTTCCAGGCGCTGGCACAACTGCTGCGCGTGCGGCCGCAATGCACGCGCTTGCGGCTCGATCAAGCGCTTGATGCGCGCTTCCACCCCATCGAGCGAACGCAGCTGCACGTCATTTCATTTCCGGCAATTGCGGACTGCACCGCACCGGCCACCACATCGCCGATCAGCTGCGGCAGCACCTCGGCGACCAGTGCGCCGATGTCGTCGTCGATATCGACCAGGGTCAACTGGCTTTTGCTGAAACTCTGCTTCAAGCGCACGTCGATCTTCTTGCGCACCTTTGCCAGCTGAACGCGCGTGGCCTCCGGGCTGCGGCTGAAGCCAGCGGCCACCTCGCCCAGTGCGGTGACTGCGATATCGGTCGCCTCGCGACCGACTGCCTGCGCCAGCGGCACGACATCGCGGGTCTGGCGCTCGAACCGGATCAGGCGAGCGCGATCATCCGCACTCAGGTCCACCCAACGGTCGTCGACGAACAGAGCGCCCTGGCGCATCACCAGCCGCTGCGGCGTGCCTGATTCTCGGACCAGGATCAGGCTGCGTGCGTTGAGCGTGAGGTCGTAATCGCTGCTGATCTCGCAGTGCGTGTCGTCTGCACTGGCTGCATTGGCAGCGCCTACGGCGCCCAGCAGGCCGAGTAGCACGCCGGCTGCCATCGTGATTGCGGGCTTGATCGTCATGTCGCCACTCCGTTGTGCGCTGGCTGCAGCATGCCTACGCGTGTGGCACGCAGGCCTGTGCCGGACGCTGGCATGACTTCTGGCCCGTGGCCCCGATGCACACAGCTCGCGTGTCGGCAGCTGTGCCAGCGGTGTGCATCCGCACTCAGAGCGAGGTGTTGCGACCGTCGCGTCGTTCAATGCACGGCGCTCGCCTTCCACACTGACCCCACGTCATCCCACCTCAGCTAACGCACCGCATCGCACAGCGGTTGCCAGGCTGTCGCCAGCCGCGGCAGCGACCAGGCAGCATTGGCCGGGCTGGTGGACGGCAAGGCAATCACTGGCAGCGCGCACAGCTCCGCCGATAGCAGCGGCTGCACATGCCGGCGCCACGCCTGTGCTGCCGCAGTGCCATTGCAGGCCACCATGCGCAGCTGCGGCAGCGTGGCCAGCAGCGCGGGCAGCGGATTGACCACAATGCTCGCCGCCACGATGGCCGTATCCAGACTGCCGCGCCGCTTGCATTGGCCGATGACATCCCACAAGCCCACACGATGATCGAGTAACGCTTGCAGGCGCGTTGCATAGCTCTCAGCTGTATCAATCCCCAATAGGGCATGCATCAGTGGCCAGAAACGATTGCGCGGATGTGCGTAGTAACGCGCCGCTTCTAACGAGGCGACACCGGGCATCGAGCCAAGCAGCAATACCCTGCAATCGCTGCGAATGTGCGCTGGTAGGCCTTGGCTGAGATGTTTTTTCGTCACGGCGATCGCATCTGCGTGAATGTCTTTTTTAGGCTGCATGACGTAACGACGGCCTTCTTGAGGGACTTCCTGAACAAACGAAATTTTAGCGAGCCATAGGTGGGCGTGGATTCAGATTTTTAGGAATAGTTTTGGCCCGGCCCACTCCACGGGCCTAACAACAAGACGAGGAGACCCTCATGCGTTCCATTTCCATCCTGAGCCTGGCTGCTGTATCTGCACTTGCGATTGCACCATCCGCGTTCGCGCAGGACACCACCTATACCGGCGACACCTCCTCGACTTCCTCCAGCACGATGCCCACCAGCGGCGATACCGCCTCGGGTAAGCATTGGGCCGTGGTTGGCGGCGTGGCGCTGCTGAACCCGAAGAACAACCCGGCTCCGGGCCTGGACGTCGATGGCGGCCCGGCACCGACGCTGAGCGCCAGCTACTACATCAACGACAACTGGGCCGTTGAACTGTGGGGCGCAGCCGACAAGTTCAACCACCGCGTCACCGCCAACGGCGTGGGCAAGGTCGGTACCGTCGATCAGCAGCCGATCGCCATCAGCGGCCAGTACCACTTCGGCGAAGCCGACAACGTGTTCCGTCCGTTCGTAGGCGTGGGCTACTACGAGTCGAACTTCAGCAACGAGAAGATTGATGCGGCGTCGACCACCGGCGATCACGTGGGTCTGAGCACCGCCAAGGGCGTCATCGGCACCGTTGGTGTGGACATGAACATCAACTCCACCTGGTTCGCACGTGCCGACGCACGCTACATGCGTTCGCGTCCGGAACTGCGCGTGGGCGGCCAGGGCACCGGCAGCGAGCTGGAACTGGACCCGTGGACCGTTGGCTTCGGCATCGGCGCGCGCTTCTAAGCAGAGCGATTGACTAAGCACTTCCACCAAACAGGTCCGCAAGGGCCTGTTTTTTTGATCAAAACCTCAGTTTAAAGGGAATTTTACGTTTAGGATTTCGCGGAAGGGGGGATAGATCGTGTAGAAATCAGCACGACTTCTTCAATTAAATATGGAGATACCATGAGCATAAGATGCCATGTAGCCGCCGCGATATTTCTTCTCTCGCTCGTTTCCTTTGGAACTCAGGCTCAGACAACTGTCCCTACCACAGGACTTGGAACCTGCATTGACTTCATAACTTCCCAGTCAACGACACTTACTGAACAGATAAACAGCAGCCCTAATTTTACGATCGCTTACGGCTCGGCCAGCTATACGGACATGCCAAATAAAGCTGTGTATATCCAAAATTATAGCTGCGAGAGTCAAGATATGCCGGGCATGTATTTTACAGTCTCAGCCTTAGCTCATGAGTTTGGTCATGTGAAATTCAACTATTCGTTTGCCAAAACGACTCGACAAGCATATATAGATGAAGCATGCAAGATGGAAGGACTTGCCGTAACGAATAACATAGTTGCAAGGAATGAAATATGGAGTTCCACTCAAAATAGCATAGACATTAACCTTGCAGCATCAAATCCCGATCAGCTTTTCGGGATTTACTATGCTGGAGGACCCAATGTTGCCTCAAACGTTGGAAAATCCTTCTGCGCGAATAACGTAACCTCAACCACAGGACAGAACTATAACGTATATTACGGAGAGCAGTATGACAAACTTCCTTAACAGATCATCATATTTCCGCCTTGCAATAACGCTACTTGCTGCCCTGATTGCACCCTCAGTATATGCAAATAAAATTTCAGCAGCGACAGCAGCGGATGCTGCCCGTACGTTTGAACTAGCCGAAGAAATTTCGAGAAATCTCAAAAAATCACCCTCTGAATTTATTAATTCATGGCCTGGGGCCAGCATTTCGACGCCAAATCTGAAAACCGAAGGAACGTATAAGGTTAGCGGAGGAATATTAAAAATAGGCGACCATCTGACTGCCAAGAACTCTTCCATATCAATATCAGCAGATAAAAAAAATATCGAATCAGTCTTACTGAGTCTGGAAGGCTCCTGCGTCTCTCGTCAGGATTTCAAGAGTCGATATCCGAATTATCTGATTTCAAATATTCCGAGGGGACAGAGTAGTTCAGAGACATTGACTTTGGCCGTTGTTAAAAATCAGGGGAAGATGGAGTTTTCCTTCCCGGAGACCTCTCCAGATTGCCTAAGCTCCATTCGCCTAGCACCAGCAGACCCGCAGACGCTTAAAGCTGCGGAAGCAATCAATTAATTAATTAGGAGCACTCTAATTGTTACTGCCAGCACCGAGAGGGCTGGCAGTAACAGGATCACCGCCAATAAACGCTGCCGCGCAAACGTGCGCTGCGCCAGCGCCACCACAGCAAGGTGGCATAGGCGAGCGCATAACCGAGCAAGGCGCCGGCAGCGCCGAGCAGGCTGGCATGACTGAGCCACCCGTCGGTTGGCCAGGCCACCCCCTGCCAGGCGCTACGCCAGCCCTGCACCATCCCGGCGATCACCCGGGCCACGACCAACGCGGTCAAGCCCAGCACCAGCCACAGGTTGGGCCGGTAAAACAGGCCTTGCGTGGTGCGTTCGAAACGGGTCAGGCGCAACGCCAACGCACCCAGCGCCAACCCGCAGGCCCAGCCGAATGCGGCGTGGCTGATCGCGCCGGGCCAGAACGCCGCCGCGATCAAGCTGAAGATCACAAACAGCACGCTGGAGATGCCCGCCGACACCAGGTTGAGCATCAGCAGCCATCCACGCGCCTGACGACGTGCAGTACCCATGCGGAAGCGCTGCAGCAGCGACAACGGGAACACCACCACGAACACTGCCAGGGCAATGATCACAGCCAGCGGAATGGCAAGCAGCAAAGGCATCGGGAGACTGCCGTAGAAAGATGGCCGATGACGCTACTACGTATACGTGCAGCAGCGCGTGTTCGGTGCCAATTGCGCACATCTGCAGCACGGCGAACGCGCTCGGCTCGGGGCGAACGCGCCAACGTGATACGCATTGGGAAGGATCGAGCGCGTCCTTCCGAAGATCGGCAGCGACCACGGAGACATTCTCGGCAATGTTGCCGCAGAGCTACGATCTGGGCGCCGTCTGGCAAGAACCGGACGCCCGCCTGGCGAGCTGCAACTGGATCGTTGGGCTGTTGATCCCGGTACCGGCGCGCCGCCAGGCGATCAAGACGCGATGTTCGAAGAAGCAGGCCTCGCGCATCCGTTTTCGTCCAAGCAGAACACTTCGTTTTCCAGCCCCATCGGTTCGGCAGCGGGCGTGCCCTCGTGCAGGAGCGATGCGAGGATGCAGACGTGTATCGCGGGCGGTCCTGACTCCATGAAGCCGGCTTCCATCAGACCCGACACATCCACCAGCACCGCTTACACCGCGGAGCCGCCGCCTTCGGCCGATCCAGCCGACGGGATTGCGCAGTGGCCTGCGCCCCACCCCGACTGCCAGGGGTTGCCACGCCAACGACCCAGAAAGCGTGTTGCCGACACCGCGGGCGATGGCGATGGCGCACGGGCCGGCAGCCGTGCGCGCCCATGCGGCAGCGACGAATTCGCCATCCCGGACGGCTTTACCCGGGAGCAGATCCAGCCATTTCACGATCTGGAACAACGACAATACGCCGCACTCTTTTGCACGCCCCACATCCGCGCCGTCCGGTCTGCACGCGATATCCAAGCCAGCCGGACAATGGATGTGGATATGGACGCATGTGTCGTCATCAATCTTGCGCAAGATGGATTTGATTCGATCGGCACGCACGGTTTGTCTTCATGCGTCTGCATTTGTGCAAAAGGAAAAAATCCTCGCGGCCACGACATCCTGGGCCTGCTGCATTATTCGGGGATACAGGATGCACAAGATGCACTTTCCGAAATCCGCGACGATATGCGCGAAGAAGGCGTGCGTAAGCCCGACATATTCCTGGTAGGCGGCATGATCTCCAACCAAGACGAGCTGGGCAGCTTCGAAATCGAGAGAGACCTGCTGGCGCTCGGGCACGACTTCAATATCGTAGGCGCCAAGCTGCACCCCAGCATGAGCGATCGCAACGGCGAGGAGAATGCCATCAACCTGGTCATGACGGCCGATGGCATCTATTACTACAAGTCGTGGTGAAGACGCCTGGGTGTAAAAGCGCCGCTGCCCGCACTCAAAACGCCGGCAGGACCGCGCCCTTGTACTTCTGCTCGATAAAGGCTTTCACTTCCGGGCTGGTCAGCGCTTTGGCCAGTTTCTGCACGCGCGCATCGTCCTTGTTGTCGGCGCGCGCCACCAGGAAGTTGACGTACGGCGAGTCCTTGCTTTCGATCGCCAGCGCATCGCGGGTGGGATTGAGCCCGGCGTCGAGCGCGTAATTGGTGTTGATCAGCGCTAGATCGACCTGGTCCAGTACGCGCGGCAGCATGGCAGAATCGAGCTCGCGGAATTTGAGCTGCTTGGGGTTTTCGACGATGTCGCGTTGGCTGGACAGCGCGTTGCTCGGGTCCTTGAGTTTGATCACCCCGGCCTTGTCGAGCAGGATCAGCGCACGGCTGTTGTTGCTGGGGTCGTTGGGGATCACCACATCGGCGCCGGTGGGAAGATCGGCCAGCGCCTTGAAGCGGCGCGAATACGCGCCGAACGGTTCGATATGCACGCCGACCACGGTCACCAGTTGGCTCTTGCGGTCGCGGTTGTACGCATCCAGATAGGGCTCGGTCTGGAAGTAGTTGACGTCGATCTGCTTCTGCACGACCTGGTCGTTCGGCTGCACGTAATCGTTGAACACGCGCACATCGAGCTTGACGCCCTGCTTGGCCAGCAGCGGTTCGACCACTTCCAGGATTTCGGCATGCGGCACCGCCGTGGCGGCCACGGTCAGGGTGCCGCCGCTGCTGCTGCCACCGCCGCCACAGGACGCCAAGGCCAGCGTGGCGGCCGCCAGGAGGGAACGAAACGCGAATGTGCTCATGTAAGGATCCGTGGGGGGAAGAATGCGGCGCTGCCGCAGGGATTCAACCTAGCAGAGCCTGCGTGCAACGGCGATGCATCGGTGCGGTGCGGGCGGAGCGATGAGGCTGCGGGCGCCCGACGTGCGATCCAACCGCCGGGCACGGGCTCAACGCCGGCTGTAATGCGCTACCAGGCGGTCGCCCAGCATCTGCAGCACCTGCACCAGCACTAGCAAGGCGATGACGGTGATCAGCGCCACGTCCGAATGCGAGCGCAGGTAGCCCTCGCGGTAGGCCACATCGCCCAGGCCGCCCGAGCCGATGGCACCGCCCATCGCGGTGAAGCCGATCAGCGCGATGGTGGTGACGGTGGCGCCGGCGATCAGGCCGGGGCGCGCTTCGGGCAGCAACACCCGCAGCACCAGCTGGCGGGTGGTGGCGCCCATCGCCTGGGTGGCTTCGATGATCCCGCGGTCGACCTCGCGCAGCGCAGTTTCCACCAGGCGGGCGTAGAACGGTGCGGCACCAACCACCAGCGGCAGGATCGCGCCACGCACGCCGAGCGAGGTGCCCATCAGCATCAGCGTGAGCGGGATCATCGCGATCATCAAAATAATGAAGGGCACCGAGCGCAGCAGGTTGATCAGCGCGGCGAGCGCGCCATACAGCACCGGGCGGCGGCGCAACTGCGGCGCCCCGCACAGGAACAGCGCAACCCCCAACGGCAGGCCGATCAGCAGCGTCAGCGGCAACGCACCGGCCAGCATCAACAACGTGTCGAGGGTGGCCTGGCCGATATCGCCCCACTTGGCAGCATCGAGATTGCGGAAGAAACCGCCGGCGGCGGCAACGATCGGATTCATACGCATAGATCCTCCACCTGCACGCCGGCGGCGACGAAGCCGGCGCGCGCAGCGTTATGGTCGCCGCCGGTCAGGGCCACGATGAGCTGGCCGTACGGCGTGTCCTTGATGCGATCCACCCGCCCGGACAGGATGTTGTAGTCCACCCCGGTTTCGCGCGCGATGCGGCCCAGCACCGGCTCGTAGGTGCCGTTGCCAAGGAAGGTCAGCCGCACGATGCGCCCGCCGACTGCAGCGAAATCGCGGTGCAGTTCGGCTTCGTCCACATGCTCGGCTTCGGAGACGAAGCGTCGGGTGGTGGCGTGCTTGGGATGCAGGAAGACCTCGGCCACCGGGCCGGTTTCCACCAGTTTGCCGGCGTCCAGCACCGCGACGCGGTCGCAGACACGGCGGATCACGTCCATCTCATGGGTAATCAGCACGATGGTCAGGCCAAGCTCGCGGTTGATCTGCGCCAGCAGCTGCAGCACCGAGGCGGTGGTCTGCGGGTCCAGCGCGCTGGTGGCCTCGTCGCATAGCAGGATCTGCGGCCGGGTGGACAGCGCGCGCGCAATGCCCACGCGCTGCTTCTGCCCGCCCGACAGTTGCGCCGGATACTTGTGGGCGTGCTCCTGCAGACCCACCCGTGCCAACAGCTCAGCCACGCGCGCATCGATTTCGGCGCGCGGCGTGCCGGCCAGTTCCAGCGGGAACGCGACATTGCCGGCCACGGTGCGCGAGGACAACAGGTTGAAGTGCTGGAAAATCATGCCGATGCGGCGGCGCACGGCGCGCAGGCCCTGGCTGTCCAGTGCGGTGACGTCCTCGTCGCCGATCAGCAGGCGGCCGCCGCTGGGCTCTTCCAGCCGGTTGATCAGCCGGATCAGCGTGGATTTGCCGGCGCCGGAGTGGCCGATGATGCCAAACACTTCGCCGGGGCCGATCCACAGATCGAGCGGGTGCAACGCCACGATCTGGCGACCGTCAACGGAATAGGACTTGTGCAGGCGCTGAAACTGGATCACCGCGCGTAGCCGATTGGTGGGGGGTCGTGAAGCCTAACAGTCAATGTTCACGACCGGGAGTCGGGATTGGGGAGTCGGGATTCGCAAGGACAACAGCGTCCCCGCTGTTGCCAATCCCGAATCCCGAATCTCGTCCTCACGCCTGTCTAGCGGCGGCGGACGGTCAGCCTGCCGTAGTCGCTCCCGGCGCAACAAATACAACCCGCTGGCAACGATGATGCCGGCGCCGGTCCAGGTCCAGCTGTCGGGCAGGGTCCGCCACAGCAGCCAGTCCCAGCCCATCACCCAGACCAGCCCGGTGTATTCGAGCGGGGCGATCATCGAGGCCTCGCCGCGCATGAAGGCCTGGGTCAGCGCGACCTGGCCCAGCGCACCGGCCAGGCCCATGCCGGCGATCAACCAGGCGTGCCCGGCCTGCAGCGGCACCCAGCCGGGGATGGCCAGCAGCCCGGCGCCGATCGCCATAAACAGCAGAAACCACACCACCATGGCCTGCGGGGTGTCGGTGCGGGTGAGCAGGCTCACGGTGATCGCCGCGATGGCGTAGGCCGTGGCTGCCAGCAGCACCATCAGGCCGGGCAGCGAGATCAGCCCGTCCACCCCCGGGCGCAGCACCACGATCACCCCGACCAGGCCAATGCCAATCGCGGTCCAGCGGCGTGGGCCGACATGCTCGCCCAGCAGCGGCACCGACAGCGCAGCCACCAGCAGCGGCGCCACGAAATACAGCGTGTAGGCGGTGGACAGCGGCATGCGCTTCAAGCCGTACACAAAGCAGTCGATCATTACCATGCCCAGCGCCCCGCGTAGCAAATGCAGGCCCCAGCGCACCGGCACGATCGCGCGCGGCCCGGCGGTGGCGAACACCCACACCAGCACGAACGGCAGCGAGGCGGCGCCGCGCAACAAGGTGACCTGCAGCGGTGGGTAGTGCGCCGAGAGCAGCTTCATTCCCGCATCCATCAGCGAGAAGCAAGCCGCGGCGGCCACCATCCAGGCGATGGCGGGAAGCGGGGAACGGGTGGTGGGCATGCGCACATTATCGCCGCGGCGCCGGCACGCCCGCCAATGCGCGGATCACGGCCGGGACGGCACGATGCCCTAGAATGGCGACTGTTTTCGAATTGCAGGAGCTTTGCATGCCTTCCTTCGACGTCGTGTCCGAAGTAGACAAGCACGAACTGACCAATGCGGTGGATCAGGCCAACCGCGAGCTGGACACGCGTTTCGACTTCAAGGGAGTCGAGGCCAGGTTCGAGCTGGAAGACGGCAAGTTGATCAACCAGTCCGCACCCAGCGATTTCCAGGTCAAGCAAATGACCGACATCCTGCGCGCGCGGCTGCTGGCCCGCGGTATCGATGTGCGCTGTCTGGAGTTCGGCGATATGGAAACCAACCTGGCCGGCGCGCGGCAAAAAGTGACCGTCAAGCAAGGCATCGAGCAGAAGCAGGCCAAGCAGCTGGTGGCCAAGTTGAAGGAAGCCAAGCTCAAGGTCGAAGCGCAGATCAATGGCGACAAGCTGCGTGTCAGTGCCAAGAAGCGCGACGACCTGCAGGACGCGATCGCGCTGCTGAAAAAGGCCGATTTCGAGCTGCCGCTGCAGTTCGACAACTTCCGCGATTGAGTGCGCCTGGGTGATTGCAACGATCGGTGCGGCGCTGTTCATGCATGCTGTGCAGCGCGATGCGCCAGGTTGGCGCATGCGGCCTGCAGGGCGCCTGCGTGGCGGTTGCCACTGTCACGTCACCGCGCTGACATAGCTGGCGATCGTGCGAGGCTCCTTTGCCAGCCTGTTGCAACGCCTACGTCTCCACAGGCCGACCAACGCATCGGGCGATAGTGCGAGCAACAGCCTCGCCCACGCACCACCCTGCATCGAAGCCGGTTCGACGCTGCACACCATGGCCGGGCTTGACCCGGTGGCGGCAGTCGCATTTGCCGATGCCTTCGTGGTGGAAATCGAACATGCCATCGCCACCTGCACGCTCGGCGATGCCGACACGCCCCAGGGACAGGCCTTGCTGCAGATCCATTCGTTGAAGAACACCATTTCGCTGACCGGCTCGCAGCAGCTGCTGAAAGCCTGCGACCAATTGCGCGATGCCGTCAGCCACCACGCGCCGGGCGACACGCTGGCGCAGCGCTTCATTGCCGTGGCGAACGCGGCTGGTCTACTGGTCAAGTATTACCGCCGTACCCTGCCCTCCGACAACACGGACCCTCATGCGTAGCACTCCCAACCGCGCAGCGCCCGGCCTGATCCTGGCCGCCAGGCGGTTGCGCAACGACAGACTGGTGCGGCTGTTCGAGTCATTCCTGGAATACCGCGCCTGCGTTGGCCGGGTGATCGTACAGACCATCGTGACCACGTGGTGCCTGGGCTGGCTGTACGGGCCGCAGCCGGTGCTGGTGGCGGACGCACAGCATGTGTTTCCCACTGCGGTGAGCCTGTGGGCGCTATCGGTGGTGTGGATGGTGCTGGTGCGCCGCCGGATCGTTCCGCCGAGCGAATGGCTGGATGCGATGGGCTTTGCGATGAACGTTTTGTTCATCGGCATCCAGACCTATCTGGCCTTCATCCTGCTGATGTCGTTGAACGCATTTTTGCCGTTCATCACCATCGCTGCGGTGGCGCGCTATGGGCAGCGCGCGATCTTTCCGGTGTTGCTCACTACCTTCGTGCTGATGCTGTTGACGGCGCCGGCAGGCTACTGGCTGTCGCGGCCGGCGTATTTCGTCTATGCCGTGGCGCTCATCATCGTGCTGCCGTTGCTGGTGGCGCGCATCGTGCTTGCGATGCAGGAAGTGGCGCTGCAGGCGCTGGCCTCGCGCGATGCGCAAAGCCGTTTCATCAGCACCATGAGTCACGAATTGCGCACGCCGTTGAATGCGGTGATCAACTGCGCGCAGTTGATCGACACCGAGCAAATGCCGGCGCAACAACGCGAGCTGCTGCAGGCAGTGACGGTGAATGCAAGCGCGCTGCGGCATCGCGTCAACGAAGTGCTGGATGTGGCCAGCATTGATGGCGGACGCCTGCAGCTGCAGAGCAAACCCTTAAACCTGCTGGACGTGGTCACCACGGTAAAGGCCGTGTGCTCAACCGCGGCGTCCAGCAAGGGCATAACCCTCGACGTGCGTGTGGATAGCCCGCAAATACCACACGTGATGGGCGACGAAGGCCGCATCGAACAGGTGATCAGTAACCTGGTGATCAACGCCATCAAGTTCACTCCAGCCGGCGGCACGGTGGATCTGCTGATCGACGCGACACAGGTGCAGGAGCGCTGGAGCATCGCGGTCACTGTGACCGACACCGGTATCGGCGTACCCGACGATCAGAAGGCCTACATCTTCACTCCGTTCACCCAGCTCAGTACCGGCTTCAGTCGCGTCGAAGGCGGCGTGGGTTTAGGGCTGTACATCGCGCTGTCGGTGTCCGATGCGATGGGCGGCAGTCTGACGGTGAGCGACAACCCGGCCGGCGGCAGCATCTTCCGCTGGATCTTCGAGCTGCCCGGCGCTGCAGCTGGCAGCAACACGCTGGCGCTGCGCGATGCGCTGGCGCAGCACGCGCAACAGGTTCCTTCGCTGCATTGCCTGGTGTTCGAGGACATGGATACCAATCGCTTGGTGATTGGCAACCTGCTGACCCGCGCCGGGCATCGCGTGAGTTTCCAGATCGATGGCACCGATGCAGTGCAGCGCATCCGCGAGGCAGCGCCGGATCTGGTGTTTCTGGATCTACACATGCCCGGCACGACCGGTTGGGATGCGCTGCGCGAAGCGCGCGATGCGATGTGGGCACTCCCGCCGATCATCGTGCTGACCGCCGACACGCGCACCGATTCGATGCGCGAGGCCAGCGCGGCCGGTGTGGCCGGCTATCTGCCCAAACCGATCAACGCACACGAATTGCTGGCATTGCTCGCCCAGCACGCCAGCCATGCACGCCCCTGAGCTCAAACCCGGCAATGCCGCACGTGGCCACTGGCAGCATGCGGCGGATATCCGCACACCGCTGGCACTGCTCTATCTGCACGGCTTCAGTGCCAGCCCTGGCGAAGCTGGCGCGTTACCCGAGCAGATGGCCGATGCGCTGGCCGCCAATGCCTATGTGCATCGCTGGCCGGGACACGGACTCAACAGCCCCAATGCAATGCAGGGGCTGACTCCAGCGGTGTTGCAAGCCTCGGCGCTGGAGGCGCTGGCTCAGGCGCAGCGCATGGGCCAGCGGGTTGTGATTATTGGTTCGTCGATGGGCGCCACGCTGGGCTTGTGGTTGGCCGTGCAGCACCCGGACGCGGTTGCCGCAGTGGTCGCCTGGTCGCCAGGCATCCAGCCCGCAGATCCGGCCTTGCTCGACCAGGTCTGCGCCGCGCAGGCGCCGCTGACCGACCCGCGCCCACGTACGCCAGCAGCGCGCGCCTTCTGGTCAGAGACCATCCACCCGGATGGATTTCGCGCATTGCGCAGCTTATTTCGGATGGTTGCTACCGACCCACCCTGGCCATGCGTGCGCTGCCCGGTATTGCTGGGCTATTACCGCGCCACCGATGGCCGCGAAGATGCGACCGCCTCGGTCCCGGCGATGCTGGAGATGTTTGCGGCGCTGGGCACTGCGCCTGCACACAAGCGAGCGATTGCCTTCGACAGTGGCGCGCATGCGATCGGGTCGCCGCACAAGACGCCGCTGGCCGGCACCGTTGCGCAGGCGTCCGTCGCGTTCTTGCAGGCGCAGCTCGGCGCTGCGCCGCACGCCGGCAACGCTTGAGCACAACGCAGTGCGCAACGGTCGCTGCAGGCGCGAACCGCAGTGCTCGCGTCTTGGTGAACACGCGCCGTTAGCGCTTGCTGCTGCACCCGGCACCCGGCACCCACGCTCGGGGCTCGCTGCATGTCGATCGCATACACTGGCGCACCATCCCGCTGCCGCCACGATGACCACGACGCCTGCCACGCCCGATCCCATCGTCGCCACCCGCAAATGGATCGAGCGCGCGGTGATCGGATTGAATCTATGCCCGTTCGCCAAGGCGGTGTACGTCAAGGATCAGGTACGTCTGGTGCTCAGCGATGCCAGCACGCCCGAAGCCTTGCTGGAACAGCTGGCCGAGGAGCTGGTGCTGCTGCGCGATACGCCGGCCGAACAGATCGACACCACGCTGATCGTGCACCCGGACGTACTCACCGATTTCCTGGAGTACAACGACTTCCTCGACAACGCCGATGCGGCGGTAGAAGCCCTGGATCTGCAAGGCGTCTTGCAGGTGGCCAGCTTCCATCCGGATTACCAATTCGCAGGCGCCGCGCTGGACGATGTGGCCAACTTCACCAACCGCTCGCCCTTCCCCACCTTGCATCTGCTGCGCGAAGACAGCGTAGAGCGTGCGGTGGCGGCGTTCCCGGACCCGGACGTGATTGTCGAACGCAATATCCAAACGCTCGAACGCCTGGGCAGCGATGGCTGGGAGCGCGTGTTGAACGGTGCCGAGCACTGAGTGCTGCGCCTGCTGCGCGTTAGCGCGGTCGGCAGCGCGTCATTGCCGAGCTGTGATTGGCCGGGAGTGGACGGCAAGGTCTGGATATCTGCGCACGACGCGCGAATGGCACGCTCAGGGTCCAAGCGTCCCCGAGTGACACATGCCACACCCCGCAATTTCCTGCCGATGCTTGACGCTGGGCACCGCCATCTTCTTAAACCGCTATTGCTACGCGAGCAACGCTGCCCAGGTTGTGGCCGTTGTGCGACGTGCATTGCGTGGCATTTGGGAGGACGACGGCATAGTTCCTCCGGCCCGACCTCGATAACAACGATCAAGGGGCGCGCCATCATTTGCGATGAGCGCAATCACTGACCCCTCGTGCGCGCACTGCCTTGCTGCAACGACGACAGCGCGCACGCTACAGTGCGGCAACCTTCACCGATGTGCAGCGTGCCATGGCCCTGACTCCCGCAATTTCCGCATGGCACCCGTCACCATTGCAGGACCGCGTGGTGGTGATCACCGGTGGCGCGCAAGGCATCGGCCGCGGCATTGCGCAGGCGGTGCTTGGCGCCGGCGGCAGCGTGGTGATCGGCGATCTGGATACCGACGCCGGCAAGGCCTGCCTACAGGAATGGGCGCTACCGCGTCGTAGCGCTTTCGTGCGTTGCGATGCCGCGCGTGAGGTGCAGGCCGCGCGCCTGATCGCCACCGCGCTCAAGCGTTTTGGGCGCATCGATGGTCTGGTCAACAATGCCGGCGTGCCGGATCCGCATAGCGCAGCACTGCCGCAACTGGGCTGGGACGAGTGGAACCGCCGCCTTTCCAGCCTGCACGGCGCCTTCCTGTGCAGCAAGCACGCGCTGCCTGCGTTGACGCAGGCGCCCGGTGGCGGTGCGATCGTCAATATTGCGTCCACCCGCGCCTGGCAATCAGAGCCGCATAGCGAAGCCTACGCCGCAGCCAAAGGTGGCTTGGTGGCGTTTACGCATGCACTGGCACTGAGCGAAGGCCCGCAAGTGCGCGTCAACAGCATCAGCCCCGGCTGGATCAGCACCGATGCGTGGCGCGCGCCGCAGCGTCGGCGTGCGCCCAAATTGTCGCGTCGCGATCATGCGCAGCATCCTGCCGGACGCGTCGGCATGCCGGAAGATATCGCGCAGCTGACGGTCTATTTGCTCGCACCGCAGCTCTCCGGTTTCGTCACCGGGCAGGACTTCATCGTCGACGGTGGTATGTCGCGCAAGATGCAGTATGTGTAAGTGCGGACTGGATGTTGATGTACGCCGCACGTGCACGATGCTGCCAACACGCCTGCGTGTCATGCAGCCACATCGCTGCCAGCGTGAGCGCTGCTCTGCGCATGTGTCGCGCGGGGTGCACGGGGTTTCAGGTGCGGGCGCTCCAACGCGCATGCCTTAATGCAAAACACCGTTGATTAGCGTCACGCAGTAAAGGGCTCGGGTTGACGCCGCGCCTCGAATTTACCTGTAGCGACGCCGTGATTGGAAGCCCGCTAGCAACATGGCTGCGCCGATACTCAGCATGGCCAAACGCATCAACCCGACAAGCACGCTTTCAGCAAACGCTGCGCATCGCTTAGCGAAGGCAGGATGCGATGGCCGAGTGCGCGTACCGCGGCATCGGGTTCGAGCAGGTCCGGAATCTGGATCGGTGTCATGCCGGCCGCCAATGCCGCGCGCACGCCGATGGGCGAATCTTCCAGCACCAGGCAGTGCGTAGGGTCCACGGCCAGCGTGCGTGCTGCCAGCAGGTAGATATCCGGTGCAGGTTTTGGATGGACGACATCGCTGGCGGTGCACACCGCATCGAAGCGCCATAGCAGATCGGCCGCTTCTAGCTTGCGCAGCGCCAGCGGGCGCTGGGTGGAGGTGGCCACCGCACGCGGCATGCGCTGCGCGGCCAGGTACTCCAGCAACGCGATGATGCCGGGCCGGTGCGGAATGCCGCGTTCGACCACAGCGGCATACAGCTGTTGCGCGTGCACCAGCATGGTCTCGGCGGCGGCATCGCCGATGCGTTCGCCCAGCAACAGGCGGCAAGCTACATCGTCGGTGCCCACCATGCGCAACCAGAATGCCGGCTCGATCTGAAGGCCCTGATCGGCGGCGGCCTGCGCCAGGCAGGCGGTGATGGCGCGCTCGCTGTCGAGCATCAAGCCATCCATGTCGAAGATCACCGCCTGCGGGCGGAACGGCAGCGTTGCGATCTGCGTCATGCGACAGCACCGCGGCCGAACAACACCTCAAGATCGCTCGCTTCCAGCGCACGCCATTGCCCGGACGGCAATCCATCCAGCAACAACCCGCCGATGCGGCTGCGATGTAGAGCGACCACGTGATTGCCGGCGGCCGCGAACATGCGCCGTACCTGGTGGTAGCGGCCTTCGTGCAGGGTCAGCCGCGCCTCGCGTAGGCCAAGCACTTCTAGCTCGGCCGGCAAGAGCGGCTTGGTTTCACCTTCCAGCAGCAAGGTGCCACTGGCAAACAGTGCGGCTTCATCGCCACGCAGGTCTTCGGCCAGGGTGATGTCGTACACCTTATCCAGGGCGGATTTGGGCGAAATGATCCGGTGCAACAACGCCCCGTCATCGGTCATCAACAGCATGCCGCTGGTGTCGCGGTCCAGTCGCCCTACCGGCGCCAGCACCGGCGCACGCGAGCGGAAGCGTGGCGGCAGCAATTCGTAGATCAGCCGCCCGGTGTCCTTGGTCGAGCAGGTGTAGCCGCTGGGTTTATGCAGCAACAGGCTGAAGCCTGGGGGCGGATCGAGCGGCTCGCCGTCGATGCGGATGGCGTCGTGCTCCACCTGGTCGTCGGCGTACACCACCTCGCCCTGCGCATCGGTGACCGCGCCCTGCCGAAACAGCTGGGTCACCTGCTTGCGGCTGCCATAGCCCAGATTGGCGATATGTTTGACCAGCTTCATACGCGCGCTCCACGGCCGCGGATGGCCGAGATCAGCTTGAAACCATCGCGCTCTGCAGCCACGCGCACCTGTCCGAAACTTTCGTTGAGCACCTGTTCGTAGGGCAGATGCCGATTGGCCACCAACAACAGTTGCCCGCCTGGGCGCAACGCCTGTGCAGCCACCGCGATGAAGCGCTGCCCGATATCCGGGCGGTCGGCACGCGACGGCGTGTGGAACGGCGGATTGCTGACGATGAAATCGTATTGCGCCACCAGCCCGGCGGTGACATCACGCCAGTGGTAGTGCAGCTGCGCCGGATGCGTAATGTCCTGCAGATTGCGCCGCGCCAGCGTCAGCGCGCGCGCCTCGGCCTCGTACAGATCCAGTGTGGTGACCTTGGGACAACGCGCCAGCACTTCGGCCGACAGATAACCGAAGCCCGCGCCCAGATCGGCACCATGCCCGGCCAGCGTGGTGGGCAGATGCTCGACCAGCAGCGCCGACGCGGGGTCGATGCGATCCCAGGCAAACACGCCGGGACGGCTGACAAAGCGACCGTCCAGGATCTTGCGTGGCGCATCCAGCGCGGCCCAGCGCGCCTGCAGCGCGGCGTCGGTGTCGGCCGGCAGCGGCGCGCTCCAGTAGGTGCGGCAGTGGTGCTTGGTCAGGCTACCGGCCAGGCCGGTGAGCTGGCGCAGATCGGCTTCCCCCGAGCGTGCGCCTTCGTTGTTGGACTGGCAGGCAACCACACGGCCACCGGGGGCAGTCAGTGCCACCGCACGTGCGAACAGCGCACGTGCCTCTTCGCGCTGCCGCGGCGGCAGCACCAGCACCAGTGCATAGCGCGTGCTGTCGGCCTCGATCTCGCTTTCTTCGCGCACGTTCCAACCGTTGCGCTCCAGCGCCTCGGCAAACGGGCGGAAGCTCTGCTCGCAGGTCAGCGTCTCGGCCACCGCCTGCTCGCGCAGTGGGAAGCCGTCGCGTGCGCGCAGGAACAACACCGGTCCTTCCGGCCACGGCAGCACACCTTGGGCGAAGGGCAGGAACAGGGCTTGCAGCGGTGCATCGTGCGGGCTAGCCATTGGTCGTCGGAGCGGAAATGGGCGGCCATTGTAAGGGAGCGGTGGCGGTGTGCCGCCCGCTGCGGTTGCATACTGACTGTCCGCAACAGAAGGGGAGGCTTGCGTGGCATTCAGATGATTCCATTTGACTGATAAGTAACAAAATATGGTGTTGAGCGCGAAGCGATAATGCGATAGCGATCACGCGATTCAATCTCATCCACAGGCTGCCTTCGAATGGCTTACCGACGCTTGGATGGCTTCTTTAATGAGCGCGTTGACAGCGGTAGAGCAAAGGCCCACGCTTGAGCTCGCAGGAAGACCCGCCGATCATCAATAGGAATACTGGATATGAGATATAGGAAATATTTCGGACTGTTTTCCGTAACACTTCTCTTGGCGACATCCGCATATGGTCAGAATTATCGTACGGCGACGGCGCCATCCAGCTCGCTGGTAACAACGCAGAAAAGTTTATATCGCGCCGGATCTAACGAATCGCAATCCATCGTCGCTTGGATCAAGCAGCACTCACCAAAGTATCCGCCGCTGTTACCGGCGAGTAGCCTGAGTGTCTCCCGCAGCATAGTCTCGACCGGATTGATGAGTATTCAGTCCGGGCCGGATGGTCCACCGGTTCCTTTGCCCGCCAGCGGCGTCCCTGGCGAGAAAATTACAATCCGTAACGAATTTCCTGGCGGGGCATTTGAACAATGGGATTACGAATGGGCTGGTCAGTCAGGTGGATCATGGCAACTGACAGGCTATCAATTCAGTGCCCCGACAAGTAAAGGCGACAACGACAGCCCGCGGCAGCCTTTCTAATTTCTTTTCCTCCGCATAATTGTCGGCCAGCTCCTCTCGCTTGTTTGGGAAGAGGAGCTTGGGATATTTGCAGAAGTTCCGGCGAGGCCGAGCATCGCGCCAGAGTCAGCGCTTTCAGTCAACTTTGCGAAGCACTTGGCAATAGACCGTCTTACGGGCCGGCTATTGCAGGGGATCGATGGGGCCACACCGCCCACTGTGTTGCCGCGACTGCACAGGCCATTGATGCGCACGCAACATTCAGCCACCTAGGCTGAGGTCAAGCACACACCGGAGAAAGCATCATGACGCGCGCCTTATTCGTAGGTGGAGTGGTCGATAACAGCGAAATGGACTTGGACGACATGCCCCCGCCCATGCACTACCCCGCCAATACCGGCGCAGGTCGCCCCCGATACCGCCTGCACCAGATAGGCGAGCGCGCCGATGGCAGCGTGGCCTACGCAGTCTATGGCGCGCCAGAATTGGCCGATGAGGAAATCCAGCGCGTTGCCGAAGAAAGGGGATATGCGCGTCGCTTCAGCGCCTCACCGGAGGTGCCTCGCTAAAGGGGCTAGTCCACTTGGCCATGCGGCCCGCTGCCGGCTCAACGCGACTTCGGCGTTACCCGCCAGATCACATTGCCCACGTCGTCAGCGACCAGCAGCGCGCCGCCATTGTCGGACGCCACGCCGACCGGACGGCCCTGCGCATTGCCTTCTGCATCCAGGAATCCGTCCAGCACGGTGATCGGCGTGCCGCTGGGCTTGCCGTTGGCAAACGGGACGAACAGCACCTTGTAACCGCTGGGCGGGTCGCGATTCCACGAGCCGTGCTGGCCAATAAAGGCGCCCTGGCGGAAACGCTCAGGCAGCAAGCTTCCGTTGGCGAACGTGAGACCGAGCGACGCGGTATGCGGCCCCAGCGCGTAATCGGGCTTGATCGCCTTGGCCACCAGCTCGGCATTTTGCGGTTTAACGCGCTCATCCACGTGCTGACCGTAGTAGCTATACGGCCAGCCGTAGAAGCCGCCGTCACGCACCGAGGTCAAGTAATCCGGCACCAGATCGCTGCCGATTTCGTCGCGCTCGTTGACCACCACCCACAGCGATTTGCTCTGTGGCTCCCACGCGGTGCCCACCGGGTTGCGCAAGCCACTGGCGAACACGCGGCTGTTGCCGGTGGCCGGGTCGATCTCCAGAATCGCTGCACGATTCAACTCGGCTTCCATGCCATTTTCGGCAACGTTGCTGTTGGAGCCGACGCCCACGTACAGCTTGCTGCCGTCCGGGCTGGCCAGCAGCGACTTGGTCCAATGGTGATTGATGCCGCCAGGCAGATTGGCCACGAAGGTCGGCTTGGCGGTGATGTGGGTGTCACCAGGCGTGTACGGAAAACTCACCAGCGCATCGGCGTTGGCGACATAGAAACGGTCCCCAATCAAGGCCATGCCGAACGGCGAAAACAGGCCACTGACGAACTGCGTACGCACCTCTGCCAAACCGTC
Source organism: Xanthomonas vasicola (assembly GCF_000772705.2). Lineage (GTDB taxonomy): Bacteria > Pseudomonadota > Gammaproteobacteria > Xanthomonadales > Xanthomonadaceae > Xanthomonas > Xanthomonas vasicola. Next base: position 66,649 of record NZ_JSBW02000059.1, on the reverse strand, counting down.
GCCATCGGCATCGCGCAGCAAGGTGATGCGATTGGCGCTGGCCACCGCCGCGCCGGCCTTTTTCATCATCGCGCCCTGCACCTTCTTGCGCAGTTCACCGCCGGTGTCGGCATCTTCAGGCTTGGGCGGCTCGGCAGTTTCGGCCACCAACACATCGCCATTGGGCAACACATAGATCCAACGCGGGTGATCCAGATCGCGCGCAAACGCAGCAACCTGCAGATCATCGGCAGCAATAGGCTTGGCGTTGGCTGCCCAGCGTTTGACCGGCGCTATCTTGACGGTGGGAATCAGACGCTTCACCGGCTCGGGCAATTGCGGATTCGGCCCGGTCCCCTGTTCGATGGCCAACGTGGCGGTATCGCCACAGCCGGCAAGAACGGCGAGCGCCATCAACGACAGCGGCCAGCGAGCGAACTTCAATACGGGTGCATTCATTGCGGCGAAATCCTGAACGGCTGCGGCAGCTGGTCATCATGCCGGCAACGCGACGGTGAGAAGTAAACACACCGTCAACACGCCGCCTTCACGGCATCACTTGCGGATCGGCACCCAGCGGCATCGGGTGCACCGCGACGATCCGGTCCATCCAGATCCATTGCGGCTCTTGCGAGGCATCCAGCTGATCCAGACGCAGTTGTCCGTTGACGCCTTCGTTGTCGTATTCGTCGAGGTAGGTCTGGAGACTTGGGCGCACGGCAACCGTTCCGCTGATCGTGCTGCCGTCGTCGAGTTCAATGCGCACGCGTTCCTGGCCATCAAGCAGAGATACCCAGTGTTCGAGCGTGGCGATCTGGACCTGTTCGGAATACACATGCGGGGCATATTTTGGCATTGCGCTATCTCCATGAGCAAAGCGCATCACGCTAGGCCAGCATGTGTGAAAGAGGCAGAAAACACGTTACTTGCCGTCGACTGCTTTTGCATAACGTTCGCACTGCGCCTGCGTCGACAGGTGTTCCTAGAGCGGCTAACAAGACCTAGCGAGCAGCCCTCAGGTGAGCGGACGGCGCTCAGAACCGCAGTGTACGAGTGGTACATGCCGATTCCGAGCACCGGCCGCGCCCGCCTGGCGGCTGCGCAGTGGTCTTGTTAGCTGCTTCTAATTGCTGCAGACATACTGGTCGGCAGTTGAGACGACAGATCAATCAAAAAAACGGCCATTGCGAACGGCTGGCTGTTTTCATTGCGAAGGTAGCGGCGGCGGTGACGCCTCAGCACACCGGATCCGGATGACCTGCTGCAGGCATCCGACGGTGGCGCCGTACGCCGCTCGCCAATACCCGTCTTACGCGCGGCATAACGCCGTACGCAGTTACTCCACCGCTTCACGCGCCGCGCGCACGGCGGTGACCAGTTGCGCCACGCTATACGGCTTGGCCAGATGCTCCTGAAACCCAGACTCCAACGCGCGCTTACGGTCGTCTTCCCGGGCCAGCGCGGTCACTGCCACGGCCGGCAGCGCGGTGGCGTCCAATCCGAGATTTTCGCGCACGGTGCGGATCAAGCCGTAGCCGTCCATGCCCGGCATGCCGATATCGGTGAGCATCAGGTCGAAGCGGGCGTGGCCACGATGATCGATCAAGGCCAATGCGTCGGTGGCGCTGCCAGCGGTGACCACCTCGGCGCCCTGCTCTTCGAGCAGACGCCGCAGATAATCGAGCATATCCGGTTGGTCTTCGACCGCCAGCAAGCGCAGGCCATTGAGCGCGCGCGCCTCGACAATCTGTTCGGACATCAGGCGCCGCCGCAATTCGCGACGCGGGCGCTTTGCTTGATCGGGAATATGTTCCGGCAGGCGCACGGTAAAGGTCGCGCCCTTGCCGCGGCCGCCGCTGGTCGCACCGACCTGGCCACCGTGCATTTCCACCAGCTGTTGCACGATCGCCAAGCCCAGCCCGAGTCCGCCATGCTGGCGCGTGGTGGTGCCGTCAGCCTGACGGAAGCGGCCGAACAGATGCGGCAGGAATTCAGCTGCAATGCCGTCACCAGAGTCGGAGACCGACACCACCAGATGCCCGTCGTCGCGCTCGATACTGACGTCGATACGGCCATGCGCCGGGGTGAACTTGATCGCGTTGGAAAGCAGATTCCACAACACCTGCTGCAGGCGCGTGGCATCGCCAAGCACCAGGCATGGCGTGGGTGGCACGTGCAGCTCCAGTATCTGGTCCTTGCCTTCGGCGGCCAGCTCCTGGGTGTTCAAGGCTTCGCGCACCTGCTCGACCAGATCCAGCGATTCGACTTCCAGCTGCACCTTGCCCAGCAACATGCTGCTGAGATCGAGCATGTCGGAAATCAGCCGCTTCTGCGCGCGTGCGCTGCTGGCGATCACCGACAGGCCCTTGTAATTGGGTTGCCCTTCTTCCACGCGCTGCAGCAGCAACTCGCTCCAGCCCAGAATGGTGGTCAGCGGAGTGCGCAGTTCGTGCGAGAGCGTGGCCAGAAACTCGTCCTTCAGCCGCGCCATGCTTTCGGCTTCGTTACGTGCGCTGCGCTCGGATTCGAGCAGTTGTTCGCGCGCCAGTTCGATCTCGCGCTGCTCGGTCACGTCCGGGCTGCTGCCGGCCAGGCCGATGAACCGGCCGTCGGCCGAATAACGCGGCGTGGCAGTCATTTCGATCCAGCGCCACTGCCCATCATGGCGGCGCGCGCGTACCAACGCGCGCAGGCCGTGTTGTTCCTGCAGCGATGCCGTCAGCTCAAACTGGAACGTCGGCAGGTCGTCCGGATGCAGCAATTCTCTCCACGCCGACACCGTGCCACTGGAAATATCCAGGCCGAAGAATTCGCCATACGCGCTGTTGACGAAGCGCACGACGCCCTGCGCGTCCAGCACCCACACCGGCATCGGCAGTCCGTCGGCCAGCGCGCTGAAACGCGCCTCGCTCTCGGCCAGCTCGCGTTCGACGCGTTTGCGCTCGGTGATGTCCATGAACAGGATCGCGACCCGCCCCTGCTCCGGTGGCCCGACCCGGAATGCATCCACCGAATACCAGCGCTTGAGCGCTTTGGCCTGCATTTCGAAATGGATGCGGTTGCCGGTGCGGGCCACGTGGCCGTAGCGATCGAACCACTCCTGTTCGTGCTCCGGCAGCAGGTCGCGGATGGAAACGTTCAATGCGTTGGTGGACAGACCGGTGTAGCGCTCGAAGGCGCCATTAGTGGTGCGGATCAGATAATCCACCGCCTGCTCACCGTCGAACACCATATCGATGACGCAGAACCCGGCATCGATGTTGTGGAAGATTTCGTGATACATCGCCGGGTCGAGAAACGGCTCGGCGATGGCGGCCGGCAGTGCGGCAGCCAGCGAAGGGCTGGGAGGGGGAGTGCTCAAATCGGAGACCACGGATGCTGCCGGAGCGGATGACGGGCAGATCAAACCATGCCCGATGTCGTCAGCGGGTGCACGGCACGCTACTTACAGTTCACGCTTTGCTTGCCAATGCCCAGACTCACCATAAGGTGATGGCAGCCAATCCAATGCAGGTTGCCAGCACGACGATCCCGGCGATCACACCGCGCAGCACCCATTCCCCTTCGCGCCGCAGCTGTTCGTCCATCCAGTGCTGCGCTTCCTCGCGCCAGGCGGTGGAGCGTGCGTCATCCGCATCCAGCAGCAACAGGCGGACCCGCGACACGCCCATCTCGGCGCATTCGTCGCGGCAGCGCTGGCTGAAGCCGTCTTCGCCGCTGGCGATCTGCGCGCCCACCGGCAATTGCAATTCAAGTTCATGCCTGGACATAACGGGGGCGTTCCTGATCAAGCTCATGTTCCAGCGCCATGCGCGCCAGCTGGGTGTAGTTAGCACGCGGACCCTGTCCACGGCCGGTAAGCATCCCCTGGTAATCCAGGTCCTGCCAGACCCGGCCGGTCCACTCGACGCAGTCTTCGGCAATGACCAGCATCAGCGAATAGCGATACTCCAGGCCACTGGCAGCGGTGTAGGTGTAGACCGGCGGAAACTGCACCGCCACATCGACCTGCCGCGCCAGCGCAGCCAGATGCTCGCGCAGCGCAGCGCGTGGGTCGGCGCCCGGCTCCAGCTGCAACGCGCGGGTGGCCAGATCCAGGTCGACCTCGCTCTGCAGGGCGACGAAGGCGGCCGCACCGGAGGCAGGGTTATGACCGTGCTGTTTGGCCCAGTCGATGAATTGCAAACGCACGTCCGACGGCATGTATGCCTGCGCCAAAGACGCTGATTTTGTGCGGAAGGAGTGGGTGTCCATGTTGGTGATCTTCCGGGCTGTGCCGTGAAGCGCGGGCGCAGGCGCAGTGAACCCGCCGTCATGGCCTGCAGCGGCGATTAACCGCGCAGCAACGCGGTCACGAGCCCAGGCGTGCAGCGCGTTGCAGGCGCTCAGGAGCACCCCCACACTGCTGATATGCCCGGTACGTCACGTACCTTCCGTTTGGAGGCTTTCAATGAAACTTTCCAATCTTTCCGGCGCCGGCCTGCTGCTGGCTGGCTTGCTCGCGGCGACCGGTGTGCAGGCCGGGGTACGCAACGTCACCGACCCCGCAGCACCCCGCGCGCTGAGCAGCGACGGCAAGGTGGACGTGCGCTGGACCGACCCGGCGCAGTTCTCCGAAGTGCGCTTCAGCGGCAACCGTTGGGAGGCCCAGCGTGGCGACTGGGTGACGCAGCTGGCAACCCATTTTCAGAAGAGCGCAGCGCGCCAGTTGCCCGACGGCCAGCACCTCAGCGTCACCATCACCGACATCCGCCGCGCCGGCCAGTACGAGCCCTGGCACGGGCCACGTATGCAGGACGTGCGTGTGGTGAAGGACATCTACCCGCCGCGCCTGAGCTTCACCTACACGCTCACTGGCGCCGACGGCCGGGTGATCGACCAGGGCGAACGCAAGCTGGTGGATTCGGCCTTTCTGATGAGCGGCCCACGGCTCACCGACAGCGACCCGCTGCGCTTCGAGAAGGCGATGATCGACGACTGGGTGCGCAAGCAGTTCCGCGCTGATCGCAGTACGGCCAGGGTGTGATGGGCTGGTGCTGACGACGCCGGAAAAGCAATTCGGCCTGAATGAAAACGGCGCGTGTCAACGCGCCGTTTTTGTTTGTGGGCGCGCTAAAGCCCCTCTCCCGTCGGGGCGGAAAGGCACTGCTTGCGCGCCACTGGCGCGCGTGCCTTGGAGCGCCCGCGCCGCAAGCGCCGGCCGGGGCGCGGAGCGGCGGTTGGGGTGAGGGTACGAGCCAAGCCCAGGTGTTGTTCCAAGTGCATGTGGCTTCGCACGTACGCTCATCCGCCCCTTCGGGCAGCTTCTCCCCCATGAAGGAGCACAATGTCCCGGTGGGAGAAAAGACACCTCACCGCGTGACTCCCTCGCGCACTGCCGCCTCGCCCACATACACCCGCGGTACCCGCTTGAGTCCGCACAGCAGTTGATATGCGCTGACGTTGCATTGCGCGGCCAGCGGGCTGACCTGCGGGGCATCGCCCCAGAGCTGCACCGGCGTGCCGATGTCCGCGTGCGGGTGGTCGGTGAGGTCCACGGTGAGCATGTCCATCGAGACGCGACCGATCAACGGGCAGACCTTGCCGTCCACCAGCACAGGGGTGCCGTTCGGCGCGAACTGTGGATAGCCGTCGGCATAGCCCATTGCCACCACGCCGACGCGCGTCGGTCGTTCGGCGACAAAGCGGGCGCCGTAGCCCACCGGCTCGCCCACCGGCAGCTCGCGTACCGAAATGATGCGCGAGCGCAGGGTCATCACCGGGCGCAGTTGCGCAGTGTTCTCGGTGTCCTGCCGGAACGGGTTGGCGCCGTACAACATCAACCCCGGGCGCGACCAGTCGTTGCGCAGCGCTGGCCAGCCGAGCAGGCCGGGCGAATTGCGCAGGCTGGTTTCCGCGCGCATGCCGCCGGCAGTCAGCGCAAAGGCCACCGCCTGTTCGTCAGTGCGGCTGCAGTCCAATTCGTCGGCGCGCGCCAGATGGGTCATCAGCACCAGCGAGGCGATCTGCGGCAGCCCGCGCAGGCGCAGCCATGCGGCACGGAAATCTTCCGGCGACAGGCCCAGCCGATGCATGCCGCTGTCCATCTTCAACCACACCCGCAACGGTCGCGGGCTCTGGAACTCGGCCAGCGCGCGCACCTGCTGCGGCGTGGCCGCCACCGTCCACAGGTCGTGTTCGGCGATCAGGCGTAATTCGTCGTGCTCGAAGAAACCCTCCAGCAACAGGATCGGCGCACGGATGCCGGCCTGGCGCAATTCCAGCGCTTCTTCGATGCAGGCCACTGCGAAGCCGTCCGCCTCCGGCTCCAAGGCTTGCGCGCAGCGCACCGCGCCATGCCCGTAGGCATCGGCCTTGACGACGGCCAGCGCCTTGCTGCCACCTAGCTGCTTGGCCAGGCGGTAGTTGTGGCGCAACGCCTCCAGATCGATCAACGCTTGCGCAGGACGCACTACGCGGCCTCCCGCTGCGGGCGGGCGCTGCGTGGCGACAGGTACCGGAACACGTCCAGACCTTCGGTATCGATCTCGGGCGCGCGGCCTTGCATGAGGTCGGCCAGGTAGCGCCCGGAGCCGCAGGCCATGGTCCAGCCCAGCGTGCCGTGGCCGGTGTTGAGGAACAGGTTGGCATACGGGGTGGCGCCGACCACGGGCGTGCCATCCGGGGTGGCCGGGCGCAGGCCGGTCCAGAACTCGGCCTGGGCCAGATCGCCGCCGCCTGGGAACAGGTCGTTGACCACCATTTCCAGGGTGGCGCGACGACGCGGATTCAACGACATGTCGAAGCCAGCCACCTCGGCCATGCCGCCCACGCGAATGCGATCATCGAAACGGGTGAGCGCGATCTTGTAGCTTTCGTCCAGCACGGTGGAGGTCGGCGCGCGCTGCGCATCCACGATCGGGATGGTGAGCGAGTAGCCCTTGAGCGGGTACACCGGAAGATGCAGACCGAGCGAGAGCAGCAGGTCGGCCGAATAGCTGCCCAGCGCCAGCACGTAACGGTCGGCGGTTTCGATGCGGCCATCGATCTGCACGCCAGTGACCTGGCCGCCAGCATGCTCCAGCCGTTCGATCTGCTGCCCGTAGCGGAACGTGACGCCTGCCTGCGCAGCCAGTTCGGCCAGGCGCTGGGTAAACAGCCGGCAATCACCGGTCTGGTCTTCGGGCAGGCGCAGCGCGCCAGCCATCTGCGCGCCCCCGCCGGCCAGGCCGGGTTCGAATTGCGCAATCTGCGCAGGGCTCAGCAGCTCGTACGGCACGCCGTACTGGGCCAGCACTTCGATGTCCTGCGCGGCCGCGTCGAGCTGCTGCTGGGTGCGGAACAACTGCGTGGTGCCAAGCTGGCGGCCTTCGAATGCGATCCCGGTTTCGGCACGCAATGCATTGAGGCAATCGCGGCTGTAGTCGGACATGCGCACCATGCGCGCCTTGTTCACCGCATAGCGCTCGGCAGTGCAGTTGCGCAGCATCTGGCTCAGCCACGCCAGCTGGCGCAGGTCGCGGGTGGGGCGGATCGATAGCGGCGCATGCTGCTCGAACAGCCACTTCACCGCCTTGCCGGGCACGCCGGGCGCGGCCCAGGGAGAGGTATAGCCGAACGACAGCTGGCCGGCGTTGGCGTAACTGGTCTCCAGCGCGGCGGCCGGCTGGCGGTCGACCACGGTGACTTCGCAACCGGCCTGCGCCAGGTACCACGCACTGGTCACGCCAATGACGCCGCTGCCGAGAATGAGCACACGCATGTCGTTCTCCTGAAAAGGGCATTCCCCCACAACCAAGCGCTGAGGGGGACAGTTAGACGCAGTATATTGCGAGCCAGGCAGTGCCATTTCTGGAATCGGCGCGCCTTTGCAGTGAAACTTCCTGTCAAACCTTGCCGAAACAAACCCCATGACCACCCGCGCCCGCGAGTTGGACAAGATCGACCGCAAGATCCTGCGCATCCTGCAGCAGGAAGGGCGGATTTCGTTCACCGAACTGGGCGAGCGAGTGGGCCTGTCCACCACACCCTGCACCGAGCGCGTGCGCCGGCTGGAGCGCGATGGCGCCATCACCGGCTACTACGCGCGGCTGGACCCGCACTATCTCAAAGCCAGCCTGCTGGTCTTCGTGGAAATCAGCCTGGCCTACAAATCCGGCGACATCTTCGAAGAATTCCGCCGCGCCGCGCTGAAGCTGCCCAACGTGTTGGAGTGCCACCTGGTCTCCGGCGATTTCGACTACCTGCTCAAGGCGCGCATCAGCGAGATGGCCTCCTACCGCAAGCTGCTGGGCAGCACTTTGCTGACCATGCCGCATGTGCGCGAATCCAAGAGCTACATCGTGATGGAAGAGGTCAAGGAAACGCTGGCCTTGCCGATTGCCGATTGAGGCGGGGATGGGGGATCGCGGGTACTGGCGACACAGTGCGGGCAGCCCGCTAGCGGCGTCGGCCGGATGCTTGGGAGTCGATGGACAGGAGATCGCAGCGCCGCTATCAGCGCACCACACGCATACCATCGCCCGCCGGCACCGCGTCGTAGTAGCGACCGGTCTTGGTATCCAGCACCCGGTTGGCACCGGCCGGCTGCATGCCCTGCAGCAAGCGGCCGTTGCGATCGTAGATCATCGGCTTGGTGGGAGCCACCTGGCTGCCGGCAGGCGCGACAGGGGTCTGTGCCGGCCCACGTGTAGGAATGGTTGGCGAGCCCGGGCGTTGCCCCAGCTGCGAGGGCACGGGTGCGGCGGAAGGCGCCGGCTGCAGCGTGCGCGGCGGCGCAACGGTGGGCTGCACCGGTGTTGGCGTGGTGATGGGTTGCAAGGTATTGGACGAGCGCGTCGTTGTGGCCGACTGCGCCAGCGCCGTACCGGCCAGTGTCAGCAAAACGCACAGCAGCACGCCGCGCGTTGAAGAATGGTTTGCCATGACAGGCACCGTAAGTGTTCGAGGGTTCTTAGTCGATGGGGGCGCGCACGTGCTGCGGCAATGCGCGCAACCGGCCGGGGGATGAACGCTTTCGCCAGGTCGTTGCGGCGCGAAGAATGTCACTACGCAGCGCAGTGGCGCACGCCAGCGCGTTTTTGCATGCAGCGATAACACCGCCGCAGCACCAGTTGATCGCGCTCACCGGTTGAACCACCGCGACAATGCCCACATCACTGGGACAGGCGCCGGCACCCCGCTGGCGAGCGCATGCGAGAGCCTCATGAGCCAGTTCGATCTGACCCCTCCCTCCCCCGCCCAACGCGATGCCTTGATCGCCGGGCTCAGCGATGAGGAACAGCGCGTGCTGCTGCACCATGGCACCGAGGCGCCGTTCTGCGGGGTGTTTTTGGACAACAAGCTGGACGGTGTCTACACCTGCCGGTTGTGCGGCCTGCCGCTGTTCCGGTCCAGCGCCAAGTTCGAGTCCGGAACCGGGTGGCCGAGCTTCTTTGCGCCCTATGACACTGCCCACGTGCGCGAGATCCGCGATACCAGCTACGGCATGATCCGCACCGAAATCGTCTGTGCACGCTGCGACAGCCATCTGGGCCACGTGTTCCCGGACGGCCCGCCGCCCACCGGCGAGCGCCACTGCCTCAACTCGGTCTCGCTGGGCTTCACCGAAAACGGCCAGGCCTTGCCCAACCCGCTGCACCGCGAAGGCGCGGAGGCGCAGCCGGCCTGATCGCACCGGGTAGTGGCCCCAGGCTACGGCCATGGCGGCGCATGGGAGGCGTTGAACCACGTCTCCATGCGTTCTTGATCGACGCGTAAGGTGGCTTCGAGCACGCGCAGTTGCTTGATTTCCAGAAGTGCGGCCACACTCAGCCCAGGTTTCAGGCCCACCGCAACGCTGTAGGTTGTTCAGTGGCGCCCACGCAGCCCAGCCGGGTCCGGCGCTCCTAGCGTGCATGGGCAGCGCCGAGCCCCAGCCCTCGCTATTCCAACCGTCGCCAACACGGCGGCGACCCGATCCAGGCAGGAGTACGCAGATGCATTCGTCCTCATCCCTGATGCTCGCCGGCCTGCTGGCTGCCGCCCTCGCCGGCTGCAACGCAGGCACCCCGCCGCCGGCAACGGGGGCGGCCAAGCCCGCAGGCGCCCAGCCGGCCATAACCGACCGCCCCGATGTTCGCCCGCCTCTCGCTGGCACCGACGCCAGCGTCACCGGCCCGCTGCCGCGTCCCGGCAAAACGCCCGCTCCAACCGCGCCTGGTACCGGCCCGGCACTTCCCGCGCAGGCGGTGGCCTGGCGCTGCGGTCAGCGCCTGATCACCACACGGTTCGACGCGGCCGCCGATGCCTTAGAGCTGACGCTGGAAGACCGCAGGCTGCTCCTGCTCAGTGCCCAGGCGGCATCCGGGGCGCGTTTTGCCGATGCCCAAGGCAACCAGTTTTGGGAACACGTCGGCGAAGCGACCCTGGCGCTGGCCGGCGGCGAGGCGATCAAATGCGTGCATGAGACCGCCACAACAATCGGCTAAATGTTCAGTTACAGCGCACGTCTTCACGCCGCGCGCTTCAAGAATCGGCCGCGCAAGCCGAAACCATTAGCAACCCCAGTTTGCTTCCGGCTGCGCCATGCTCATCATCGTTGGCTTCATCGTCGTCATCGTCAGCGTCCTCGGCGGCTACGTGCTGTCGCACGGAAAGCTGGGCGCGTTGTGGCAGCCATACGAACTGATGATCATCGGTGGCGCGGCGTTGGGCGCGTTCCTGGTCAGCACGCCGGGCAAGATCGTCAAAGAAACCTTCAGCGGCATCATGGGCGTGTTCAAGGGCCCGCAGTACAAATCCGACGACTACAAAGACACCCTGAGCCTGATCTACGAACTGTTGAACAAGGCCCGCCGCGACGGCTTCATGGCGCTGGAAGACCATGTCGAAAAGCCGCAGGACAGCACTATCTTCGGCAACTACCCCAAGGTGGTGGCCGACCATCACTTGCTGGATTTCATCACCGACTGCCTGCGCCTGATGATCGGCAGCAACATCGAGCCGCATGAACTGGAACCGCTGCTCGAACTGGAACTGGAAAAACACCATCACGAAGCCCTGGCGCCGTCGCATGCGCTGAGCAAGGTTTCCGACGGTCTGCCGGGCTTCGGCATCGTGGCCGCGGTGCTTGGCATCGTGATCACCATGGGCGCCATTGGCGGGCCGATCGAAGAGATCGGCCACCACGTCGGCGCCGCGCTGGTCGGCACCTTCCTCGGCATCCTGCTGGCCTATGGCTTTGTATCGCCGTTGTCAGCGGCCATGGAAGCGCGTGCCGAGCAGGACGGGCGCATCTATGAAGCGGTCAAGACCGCGCTGCTGGCCTGCCTGCGTGGCTACAACCCGAAGATTGCGCTGGAATTCGCGCGCAAGACCCTGCCGTCCAATGTGCGTCCGAGCTTCGGCGATTTCGAAACGCACCTGAAGACGATCAAGTAGGGCCGCGGTCATGGCCGAGGCCAAATCCACCGTCATCATCCGACGGGTCAAGAAGGTGCAGGGCGGCGGCCATCATGGCGGCGCCTGGAAGGTGGCGTTCGCCGACTTTGTGACCGCGATGATGGCCTTCTTCCTGGTGCTGTGGCTGATGGCGGCCACCACCAAGGAACAGCGCGCGGCGATCTCCGAATACTTCCGCAATCCCAGCCCGCTGTCGGGCAAATCGCCGGCGCCCTCGCCCGGCATGAACGGCCCCGGCGGCGCCAGTACCTCGATGATCAAGCTCGGCGGCACCGCCGACATGGCCAAGGGGCAGAAGGACGAAATGGGCCGCAAGCGCGACAACGCCGCGGACACCACCGAAGACAGCCGCAGCAAGGACAAAAAGCGCCTGGAAGCGCTGATGCAGGACCTGAAAGAGGCCATCGACAAGAGCCAGGCGCTGGAGCCGTTCAAGGACCAGTTGCTGCTGGATCTCACGCCGGACGGCCTGCGCATCCAGATCGTGGACAAGCAGAACCGCCCGATGTTCGACATCGGCCGCGACCAGCTCAAGCCGTACACGGTGGCGATCCTGCGCGAGCTGTCCAGCTTCATCAATCAGGTGCCCAACCACATCAGCATCACCGGCCACACCGACACCACCGCTTACAGCAGCGATGCCGGCTATACCAACTGGGAACTCAGTGCCGACCGCGCCAATGCCGCGCGCCGCGCGCTGGTGGGCGGCGGCATGTCCGACGCCAAGGTGACACGCGTGGTGGGGCTGTCGTCGTCGGTGCTGTTCGACAAGATCGACCCGCAGAATCCGATCAACCGCCGCATCAGCATTGTAGTGATGACCCAGGACGCCGAAAACGCGGCCCTGGCCGGCGCGGACCAAGGCGTGGCGCTGGGCAAATCGGTGCACGATGCCGACACCCAGGTGCCGGATCTGAGCGGCGCTGCAGCCACCGGCACGGCCACCGTAGGGACGCCGGTCAAGCAAGCGGCGCCAACAGCGGCCTCGCCTGTGGCTGCCGTCGCGGCTGCTGTTCCTTCTGCGGCTCCGGCATCCACCGGTACCGCCGCGGCACGGCCGGCAGCACCGCGCGTGTCTTCCAGCGCGCAGGTGGCCTCTGCCGCCGCGCTCGCCAAAGCTGCCGAAGCAGCGGTGGAGAAGCAGTAATCCGGCGCGGGCAAGCGTGGAGGTGCAGGCCGCGCTTCGAGATTCGGGATTCGCCAGGAAATCGCCGCTGGAACATGCCTGCCGCTGTCCGGCTAGGCCCGCCGGTGGCGGCGCTTGGGTCGGGCCCGTGAAGACGCTGCACTCCCGGCGGCCGGTCATATCCAGGTGCCAATGCCCGCCACGCATCGCATCGTGCGGCGCACGCTCTAGAATGGCCGCCCATTCCTAGCGTCGAGAACACCGTGTCCCGCAATTCCAAGGCCAAGCGCGACAAGCGCAAGAAGCAGCAGCCCAAGCGCCCATTCGCCCGTCTGGGCCAGGCGCCCCAGGTCACCAACCATGCCGTGCTGCAGGACGCCGATGGCCGCGTCGTGGCGGCGATCGGTCTGCAGGGTGGCAGCGAGTGGATGTTGTCGATCGGCGGCCAGACCATGGGCAGCGCCGACAACCCGGTCCCGATGCTGGCCATGCTCAAGCACCTGGCCAATCTGCAGGAGGCCGAAGGCAAGACCATCTCGCTGGAATATTCGACCCAGCTGCAGCAGATGATCGACGACCTGGCCGCCGACGAAGGCCAGACCGCCGAGGAATATCTGACCAAGCTGGTGTCCGAGTTCCAGAACGCCGATGCGGATGAAGACGGCGACGACGACGGCGATGCAGAAGACGCTGCTGACGATGCCGGCACCGACGCCGTTGCGGAAGACACTACTACTGAAGACGCCAGTGCCAGCGCCGATGACAGTGCAGCCGACGCAGAAGCGAGCGACGACGCCGAGGGCGACAGCGCCGGCAAGAAGCCGAAGAAGTCCAAGAAGGCCTGACCCGGCCGATGGCTGTCTACGTCGACGATGCGGTGCACCTGTGGCGCGATCAGCGCTGGGCGCACCTGCTCGGCGATACGCTGGACGAGCTACATGCCATGGCGGCGCGGCTGGGCATTCCCCGCCGCGCCTTCCAGAACAAACTCAGCGGCGCGCACTACGACGTGCCCGCACCGCTCCGCCTTGAGGCGATTGCCCTCGGCGCCATTGCCATTTCCCGCCATACCGACCGCGCCTTGCTCAAGGCATTGATCGCCAATGCGCGAGCGCAGGCACGCGGCGAGCACGCATAAGCGGCGCCTGAAACGCACGCAAGCTGCGCGCCGTCACACGCGTCGGTACACCTGCCGACCCGCCAATCACACTCTCGCGTCGCAATGACAGACATACATTGCGTGCCGCGCGTGCGTGTGGTGTTGTACGACACCGTCGGCTCGCCACATTGCAACGTGGCTGGGAGAGTTGTCTTGTCCATCCGTGCTTCCACACCCGATGCAGACTGCCTGTTGTCCGTCGCCGTGTTGGAAGACGACGCGCTGTTGCGCGAGGACATTCTGGTTCCCGGGCTGCGCGACTTCGGCTTTCGCGTCAGCGGCGCCGGCACCGCCGGCGAACTGTATCGGCTGATGCTGCAGCAGAGCTTCGATCTGGTGGTGCTCGATCTCGGCCTCCCCGACGAGAGCGGGCTGAGTGTGGTGACGCACCTGCGCTCATTGTTCGCCGGGCTGGGCATCGTCGTGTTGACCGGCAATCGCGGTCGCAGCGACCACGTCCGCGCCTTGCACGGAGGTGCCGACGCTTTCCTGCGCAAACCGGCCGACCCGGAAATCCTCGCGCTGACCTTGCGCAACCTGGCGCAGCGCCTGCGCACGGCCAACATCGCCAACACGGCGCCCAGGCAAGCCTGGCGGCTGCAATCAGATGGCTGGTGCCTGTCGGCGCCGGACGGCACGGTGATGGTGCTGACGTCCATGGAGCGTTGCTTGATGCGCTGCCTGGATGCGCAGCGCGGCCAGGCGATCGAGCGCGAAACCCTGGTATCGGCACTGGAAGCCACCACCGGCGACTTCGATCTGCACCGGTTGGAAATGCTGATCCATCGTCTGCGCCGCAAAGCCGCGCGCATCGCCAGCGATCAGACGCCGGCACTGCCGCTGCTGTCCTCGCGCGGCATGGGCTATCTGCTGGCCGACTGAGGCGGTGCCGCTGCCAGCGGCAATTGCAGGCACAGACAGGCCCCGCCCTGCGGGCGGTTGCTCGCCGTCACTTGGCCACCGGCCGCGGCGACGATGCCTTGCACCACCGACAAGCCCAGCCCGGTGCCCTTGCCGACCGGCTTGGTCGTGTAGAACGGCTCGAGAATCCGCGCCAGCAGATGCGGGGCAATGCCCGGACCGGTATCGCAGAAGCGCAGGCACACCGTGGCCTCGCGCAGCTCGCCCTCAATGTGGAACACGCCCCGCCCCTCCATCGCATCGCGCGCGTTGGCGGCGATGTTGAGCAACACCAATTCAAGGTCATCGCGATCCATCAGGACCCACAGCGGTGGCCCGGCGGCGATGCACTCCAGCCGGATCTCGTGCCCGAATAACTGACGCAAGGTGGGTTCGGCATCGCGCAGTGCGACGCGGGCATCGAACAAGGTCGGCAGGCCGGGTTCGGCGCGGCCGAAGTTGAGGATGCGTCGGCTGACAGTCAACGCACGTCGCGAGGCGGTCTCGATGTTTTCCAGCGTTTTGAGCAGTGGCGCTTCGCCGTAACCCTCCAGCGCATCGCGCCGTTGCGCATAGCCGATGATCACGTTGATCAGGTTGTCGAAATCGTGCGCCACGCCAGCTGCCAGACGCCCCAGCGCCTCCATCTTCTGGGTGTGGATCAGTTGCTCCTGCACGCGTTCGCGCTCGGCCATTTCCTGCAGCAGACGGCGATTGAGCTGCTCCAATTCGCATCGGCGTTGCTCTGATTCGAGCAGGCTGTCGCGCAATGCAGCGATGGTGCGATCCAGGATCAGGGTGATCAACAGATAGGCACCGACGGTCACCAGGCCCAAGCTGATGTTGCCGCGCACCGAGCGCCAGGGCACCGGCCAGATCACCTGTGCAAGCACGCCCAGCAGTGCAGCGGCAGCCAGCAACAGGAACACCCGCCACAGCGCCTGCCGCCCCAGCACCATGCCGGCGAGCACCAGCGCCAGCAAGGGCATGGGGTTGGTCAGCAGGTCGTAAATGTCCACCCGCACATAGGTGATCAGCACGCCGATCAGCGTCGCCGTCACATACGTACGCACCGCAGCTGCATTGTCGCCGCGCCGCACGTGCCATACACCACACGCCGCGCCTGCCGCAGCGAGCACGCTACCGACCAGGGCCAATAGCAGGTCCGTGTGGCTCAGCAAGCGCGCCGCGCCAGCCACGTAGAGAAACAGGCCGATATCGCCAGCGGTGTAGAGCACGATCGCCGCCAGCAGCACTTGCAAGAAAGGCGCATGCCGCTGGTCGCTGGCACTGGTGGCCACCGGCGGCTGTAACCAGCGCAAAACAGTGATGAGTTTCACAAGATTAGTGATAGACGACCTCGACAACTCCGGATGCTCACATCGGTGGTGAGTGGATGCAATCGTCGTTTGGTGACAGCCCCCAGGTGGCGTGACAAATTTTTGACGCACTTCGCGCATGCCGACAGAACTCCGCATCGACAGGGGGATGTCTTGGGTTCGGGCCGCGCCAGTTGCTCCTCCCACCACTCCCCGGGGATATCGATGAGCTTCCTGCCTGACCATGCATTGGGCCCGCACCGCGCCTACGTCTGCGTTTTCCGCCCCACTGGCAGCACTGCCTGCATCGCACCGCCACCGCGGCGGTCGCGCACACGCGCCATCCTCACGGTTCTGGTCGTGGCGGGTGGTCTGTCTGCTGCACACGCCGCCACACCCGCGCGAGCGGCCGCAAGCCCGACCAGCCAGGCAAGCACTGCCGCCAACACGCCGCAGGACGACGCCACGGCGCCAGCAGACGCGGCCGACGATATCGGCAAGCAATTGCAGATCGTCGGTGGCAGCGACCCGTCAGAAGACGTCGGCGCGTTCGCTGGCGAACCTTATGCGGTGGCCATCGGCGAGGCCAGCAATGCGCTCGGCGAAGGCGGCATCGCATTGGGTGCCGGTGCCACGGTGACGGCCAAGAACGCCATCGCCACCGGCTACGCAGCGTCAGCGAGCGGCGAATCGGCCGTCGCCATCGGCGGCACGACCGAGGTGTTCGACTACAGCGAGGCTGGCGAAATCATCGGCAGTCACCAGGATTCCACCGAGGCCAGCGGGTTCGGCGCGGTGGCGCTGGGCGGCGGCGCCAAGGCCACCGCGGCGCTGACTACTGCGGTGGGGAGCGGCAGCGAAGCGCGTAATGTGCAAAGCACAGCGCTGGGCTACCGTGCCCGCGCGTTCGAAGACGGAGCGACCGCGGTGGGCGGCTTGTCGGTGGCTTCGGGCTATCTGTCGACCGCCAACGGCTACTTCGCCCGCGCCACCGGCACCAGTAGCGTGGCGATCGGCAACACCGCCCTGGCCAGCGGGATCGACAGCGTGGCCATTGGCGGCGTCAGCACTGCCGCGGCGGCGGCCGGCAACAGCAGCAGCCTCACAGCGGCCACCGGTGTCGGCAGCGTCGCGCTGGGTGCCGGTGCGGTGACGCAATCCGATTACGCGATCGCCATCGGCTACAACTCCAACGTGTTCCCCAATCTGCCGGGCAACACCGATTCCGTGGCGATCGGCCACAGCGCCGGCTCGTTCGCCCCCAACACGGTCTCGTTGGGCGCCCATGCCCTGGCAACGGAGCAGGACGGGATCGCCGTGGGTCACAACAGCTCGGCCTTCACCGCCAGCAGCGTGGTCCTGGGCTCGGGCGCCGTCAGCTCCTGGTTCAACCCCAACAGCACCGCGCTGGGTGCGGCCACCCGCACCGACGGCGTCGATGCCACCTCGATCGGCTATGGCGCCAAGGTCGGCAACTGGGTGGACGATGCCTGGAATCGCGCTCCGGTCAGCGCAGTGGCGCTGGGTGCCTATTCGCACGCTACCCGCAGCTACAGCGTGGCGGTGGGCGATGTGGCATCCGGATTGACGCGACAGATCACCAGCGTGGCGGCCGGCACCGAAGCCACCGATGCGGTCAACAAGGGCCAGCTCGATGCGTTGGCTGCCGATGTGCAGGCCACCAGCGGCGTGGTGCAAGCCAACGGCGAGGGCACTGCCAGCGCCACCGGCGAGCGCAGCACGGCGGCCGGGGCCGGGGCCTCGGCCAGCGGCGCGCGCAGCGTGGCCGTGGCGGCGGGCAGTCGTGCCAGCGGCGCCGGCGCCAGCGCGCTGGGCGTGAACAGCAACGCCATCGGCGTGAACAGCACGGCAATGGGCTACAACAGCTTCGTGCGCCAGAGCGGCGTCAACGGCGTGGCCTTGGGTGCCAATGCCGGTGCCAGCGGAGCCGATTCGGTGGCACTGGGCTCGGGTTCGCGGACCTACGAGGCCGACACGGTCTCGGTGGGCAGCGGCAACGGTCGCGGTGGTCCGGCAACGCGGCGCATCGTCAATCTAGGCGCCGGCGCGATTGCAGACGGCAGCAGCGAGGCGGTCACCGGCGGACAGTTGTTCCAGTCGCTGAGCAACGCCGCCAGTTTCCTCGGCGGTGGCGCCGCCATCGGCGCACAAGGCGTGTTCGTGGCGCCCAGCTACGTGATCCAGGGCGCCAGCTACACCAATGTCGGCGCCGCACTGACCGCGCTGGACAGCAAGGTCAGCGCGCTGGATGGACGCATGGCGGGCACGACGTCGTTGCGGACGTCCGCGTTGCGCAGTGCCGGCGTGTCGGCAGTACTGGCGCCTGCAACCTCCACCGAGGGTAGCGATAGCGGGCTGCAGGGAACGCCGACTGCGGCGGGCGCCAGCACCAGCACCAGCACGGTGGCCGCCATGTCCACGGCGTTGGGGACCGCGGCAGTGGCCAACGATGTCACCGGCACGGCGGTCGGTGGCAGCGCGTACGCGCACGGCCCCAACGACACCGCGATCGGCAGCAATGCGCGGGTCAATGCGGATGGCAGCACCGCGGTCGGCGCCAACACGCAGATTGCTGCGGTGGCGACCAATGCGGTGGCGATGGGCGAAGGCGCACAGGTCAGCGCGGCATCAGCCACGGCCATCGGGCAGGGCGCGCGCGCCACCGCGCAAGGCGCTGTCGCACTGGGCCAAGGCGCAGTGGCCGATCGCGCCAACGCGGTCTCGGTAGGTAGCGCCGGCGCCGAGCGGCAGATCATCAACGTGGCCGCCGGCCGTTCCGATACCGACGCGGCCAACGTCGCCCAGGTCTCTACGGGCGACGCACGGACGTTGAGCTCGGCCAATAGCTATACCGACAGCCGCGTCTCGGCCCTGAGCGACAGTTTCAGCCAACTGCACGACGACAGCGTACGCCGCTTCCAGAACATGGATCGGCGCATCGACCGCCTCGGCGCGATGAGCGCGGCGATGCTCAACATGGCCATTAATGCGGCCGGTACGCAAAGCGAACGTGGACGCATCTCGGTCGGCGCCGGCTTCCAGAGCAGCGAGCATGCACTGTCGATCGGTTACGCCCGCAAGATCGGCGAGCGCGGCTCCTTCAGTCTGGGTGGCGCCTTCAGCGGCAGCGACTCCTCCGCCGGCCTGGGCTTCGGCGTGGATCTGTGAGCCTGCCCGCACGCATCGCCATCCCCTTCTTCTTGGAATTTCGCCCATGAATACCGCCTCTCCGCCGCTCCGGACGCTGTTACTAAGCGCCCTGCTCGCCACCTCCCCCTTCCAACTGCATGCGGCCAACGATCTGCTGGAACAGCGAGGCCTGGTCGATAACCCGGAGCCCGCCGGTTCACCCGCCGCCGGCCGCCTCATCGTCAAGTACAAATCCAACATCGGCTCCAACGCGCTGCGCGAGTCCATCCTGTCGTCGGCCGCGCGCCGCGCCAATGTGTTGCCTGTCAGCAGCAACGCCGGCCGTGGCGCGCCGATGGCCGCGCGTGTCCTGCGCACCACCGGCACCGGCGCCAGCGTGCTGCGCCTCACCCGCGCCATGAGCGCTGCCGAGCAAACCAAGCTGCTGACCGAATTGCGTGCCGATCCGGCAGTGGAATACGCGCAATTCGATCGCATGCTGCAACCGGTGCTCGACCTGGTTGGATCTGCCGCACTGCCGGTAACGGCGCGTGCAACGGCGCAGGACACCAATCCGGCAGTGCCCAACGACAAGCTCTACGCCCAGTATCAATGGCATATGCAAGACAGCGCGGGCGGGATCCGCGCGCCTAAGGCCTGGGAGACCTCCACTGGCAGCGGTGTGGTGGTGGCGGTGATCGATACCGGCATCCTGCCCAACCATCCGGACCTGAAGAACAACGACCACATCCTGCAGGGCTACGACTTCATCAGTAATGCAATCGTGTCTCGTCGTGCCACCGACGACCGGGTTCCTGGCGCGCTCGACTACGGCGATTGGATGACCGATGACGCCCCCTGCCTCCAAGGCGCGCGCGTTAGCTCCTGGCACGGCACTCACACGGCCGGCACGATCGGCGAACTGACCAACAACGGCATTGGCGGCGTTGGCGCCGCGCACGATGCGCAGATCCTGCCGATCCGTGTGCTCGGGCAATGCGGCGGCATGAACTCGGATATCGCCGATGCAATCGTGTGGGCGTCGGGCGGACACGTCGATGGCGTGCCGGACAATACCCATCCGGCCGAAGTGATCAGTCTGAGCCTGGGCGGCCCCGGCAGTTGCGACAGCAATACGCAGCAGGCGATCAATACAGCCGTTGCCAACGGCACCACGGTGGTAGTGGCCGCCGGCAACAATTCCCTCAATGCGGCGCAATCCACTCCGGCCAACTGCAGCAACGTGATCACCGTGGGTGCGACCCGCATCACCGGTGGCATTGCGTACTACTCCAACTTCGGCTCGGTCGTGGACCTGGCGGGACCGGGCGGCGGCGAGAAGGAAGACACCGGTAACACCGGTTGGGACGGGCTGGTGCTGTCGACCGCCTACAGCGGCACGACCACACCGACATCCGGCGAATACAACTTTCGCGGCTATGCCGGAACCTCGATGGCTGCGCCGCATGTCGCGGCCGTGGCTGCATTGGTGCAAAGCGCGTTGGCGAGCGCCGGCAAGACACCGCTGAGCCCATCGCAGCTGCAGGCGGTCTTGCAGCAGACCGCGCGCGCGTTTCCGGTGCCGCCGCCGGCAGCGACACCAATTGGCAGCGGCATCGTCGATGCGACCGCGGCGATGGACTATGTCCGCACCAATTGCAGCGGCACCACCTGCAAGCCGGTGACCACCGCACTGAGCAACCGCACGCCGCTCACCGCGCAACGTGCCGGCGTCGGCGAGGAGCTTTTGTATAGCTTCACCGCCACCGCGGGGACGCCGTTGAACGTGCTCTCTTACGGCGGCGGCGGCAATGTCGCTCTGTACGTGAAGTTCGGCGCCGAGCCCACCACCAGCAGCTACGACCTGCGTTCGGTGCGTGCCGGCAATGCGCAGACCGTGCGACTACCCTCGCCACAGGCCGGCACCTACTTCATCAAGCTGGTCAGCGGAGACGGTGGTTTCAGCAATGTGTCCTTGATGGCCCGGCAGTGATCTAGCGAGCATCTCTCCAGCACGCCGGGCGTGGCGCAGAACGCGTCATGCCTGCCGTACGGCAACCTTGTTCTCATCCGCAACCGAGGATTTCGCTATGCAGAAACGTTCTGGATTTCATCGCGTGCCGTTGCATCTGGCCGGCCTTGCCGTTCTCGCTGGTATTGCCGCACCGGCCATCGCCGCGCCGTCGGCCACGCCGGCCGCACGTCAAACCGCCGCCCCACTCGCCCACCTGCCTGCGCAGCTGCGCAGCGCGCGCAAGCTCGGTGCGCTGGCACCCAGCACCGCGATCAGCCTGGTGATAACCGTGCCGTTGAAGGACGGCGCGGGCGCCTATGACTATGCAATGCGCGTCTCGCATCCCGGCGATGCGCTCTGTGGCCACTATCTGACACCGGCGGAATTCACCGCCCGCTTTGGTGCGCGCGAGGACGACGTCGCCGCGGTCAAGGCCTTCGCGCAGGCGCATGGGATGCAAGTCAGCAGCGTCGGCGGCGCGGGCTCGTTGATCACTTTAAAGGCACCGACGGCCACGTTCGCACAGCATCTGGGCGTGACCTTCAATCGCTACCAAGCCAGCGACGGCAAGACGTTCTTTTCGGCCGATCGGCAACCGCAGCTGCCCAGCGCACTGGTCGGCCATGTCGGCGGCATCGTCGGGCTGCACGACGCCGTGCGCTTCGCACCCCTGGCCATCCGCGCACCCACCCGTCCGACGGCACGCGCCGCGATTGCCGAACAAGGCGCCCGCCGCGGCCGGCCGGACGCCACCCAGGCCATCGGCCACGGCCCCAATGGCGGGCTGAGCCCGCAAGACTTGCGTCGTGCCTATGCCATTCCCGAGCAGCTGGCCGCAGGCAAGCTGGAGACCCTGGCGCTGTTTGAGGGAGGCGGCTTCCTGCCCGGCGACATCGCCACCTACATCAAGCAGTTCGGGTTGCCGAACGTGCCGGTGAAGGTGCGCAACGTCAATGGCTATGCCGGTGCGGTCAACGATGCCGGCATTGCCGGGGAAGCGGCGCTGGACATCGACATGGCAATCGCCGTGAATCCACAGTTGCGCCAGATCCAGGTTTACGAAGAAGGCGACGATCCGTTCCCGGTCGCACTGCTGGCGTCCTTGGGCGCCATGGCCGACGACAACACCGCGCAGACGGTCAGCATCTCCTATGGGATCGACGAGGAATCCATGGGCGACGCTGCGCTGGCCGCAGAAGGACAGGTACTGACGCAGATGGTGGCGCAGGGCCAGGGGGTCTATGTCAGTTCGGGCGATCAGGGCGCCTATGGGCGCAGCGGCAGCGGCCTGCATGTCACGGATCCCGGTAGCCAACCACTGGTGACCTCGGTCGGCGGCACGACGTTGTTTACCGGGCGCACCGGCGGCTACGGCGGCGAAGAGGCCTGGAACCTGCTGGGCGCAAACCTCGGCGCCACCGGTGGCGGCATCAGCAGCTACTGGCCACTGCCAGACTATCAGCTGATCACCGGCACCGATGGCAAGCCGGTGTCGATCGCTGCAGCGAACCAGGGCTCGTCCGCGCGCCGCAATGTGCCCGACGTGGCTGCCGTGGCCAGCCCCACGACGCCGGTGGCGGTCTATTCGGAGCTGGAGGGCGGCTGGATCAACGTGGGCGGCACCAGCGTCTCGGCGCCGATCTGGGCCAGCTTCATGTCCATCGCCGATCAGGCGCACCAGGCCGCCGGCCTGGGCCGCATCGGCTTCGCCAACCCGTTCCTGTATGAGGATCTTGAGGCCACGGTGTCCCTGGACACCAATGACGTGCTTGATGGCAGCAACGGCAATGCCAACCTGTATAACGGCGTGGCGGGTTTCAACGCCGGCCAGGGCTACGACAATGTCACCGGCCTGGGGTCGATGCTGCCGTCTTCGCTGCTGATCGATTCCTTACTGAACGTTCATGACGGCAGCACGCCCCCACCGAACCAGGCACGCGGTGTGCACGCCAGCACCACCGCCACGACCAGCACGGTGCAATGGACCGCCACCAACACGGCAACCGGCTATGCGATCGTCGCCCAGGACAACGCCACCGGTGCATACACCTCCTATGCGGTCTCGCGCAGCACGCGCTACACACTCGGCGGGCTCAAGCCGAATACGTTCTACACGATCTATGTAGTCGCATTGAACAAGGGTGGAGCCACCGTGAGCTCGACGGCGATCGTCAAGACCGCCAAGAGCTGACCTGCGCCGCAAACGCCGCCCTGGCCACGGCCCGGACGGCAGTCGTACCCAAGGGTTTGAAGCGGCTGACAAAACGTAGCGAGCGGCCGTCAGGTAGGCGTGGACGGCGCGGAGGAACGCAGTACGACTGGTACATGCCGATTCCGAGCACTGGCCACGCCTGCCTGGCGGCTGCGCAGCAGTTTTGTGAGTTGCTCTTAGAACGGATCGCTGCCTGGGCGCAGATCCGCGCCCAGGATCGCTGCCAGCCGCTGCATGTCTTCGTCGTTGCGGCTGAGCGCCATCCAGCCGGCACGGTCATCGCTGCCGGTATCCCAACACCACAGCGTGTAGCCGTATTCGCGCAAGCGGTCGTAGGCCACGGTCAGCAGCGCGGCGGTGTCGTTGGCGACCAGGAAGTCGTCATCGTCGATGTCGCCGCCCCAGTCGATGCGCAAATTCCAGCGCGCGGCCAGTTCGTCGATCGCACTGATCAGCGTTTCGCTGTCGCTGCCATCGACATAGAACCCCGAGCTCCAATCGATCGCATCCTTCAGTGCCCACAACCATTCATCGCCGTCGGTCTCGCCGGCGCTCTCGCGATAGGCATCGAACTGGCGCAGCGCGGTTTCTTCGTCGCCCGGATTGATCAGCAGCAACAGGTTCCAGACCAATCCCTGATGGGTGTCCGGATCGTCGTCGTTGTCGGCGCTCAGGTCATCCGGCTCATCGTAGTCGGCGCTGTTGTCGGGCATCACGGTCTCACTTCCACAGATTGCAATGCCGAAGTGTGAGGCCTGATGGCGCGCAAGCAAACCGATTGACGCGCGCAACTGCGTCGCCGGGGGCTGGTCTTCACGGCGCAGGCCCGTATCCTGTGCGGCCGAAGACGGCTCTCCCGGCCGCCATGACGCCTTTCCCATGAGCGATACCCCTCCCGATCACCTGGCCATCGACGCGCGCAGCCCGTTCCATAATGCCGATGCCCTCAGCCGCGGCGTCGGCGTGCGCTTCAACGGTGTCGAACGCGACAACGTGGAGGAATACTCGGTCAGCGAAGGCTGGATCAAGGTGCAGGTCGGCAAGGCGCGCGACCGCCGCGGCAACCCGATGACGATGAAGATCAAGGGCGAAGTGGCGGCCTATTACCTGGACACCAAGAACGGTGCTAAGCCGGCTGCCGAGTAAAAGCGGCTGATAAAACGACTTCGCGCCAGGCTGCTGCAGGCCGGCTGATCTGTGCCCTGCCTGCAGTGCCCTCGCCCGCCCGCCCATCGAAGATGGTCGGCGCATTGCTTTCAATAAAGCAGCCGGCCACCTGTGTAGCGCGGTGCCCTCGCCGCTTGCGGGACCGATGGCGGCATGGATGCCGCCAGCGAGCCCCAGGGACGGGTTAACGGCGTGTCTCGCAAGCGGTGAGGGCAGCGCACGCGACCCACTCACGTTTGACCTGGGATTGCGACGGCATCCACCAGGATGCAGCCGACAAAACCAGAGCACTCACCAGTCAGGCCTTGAGCCGATACCCGCTGCGGAAGATCGCTGCCACCACGCCCAGGCACACCAACAGGAACAGGAACGTCATGCCGGTACTCACCGCGATATGCACGTCGGCCTTGCCGTAGAAACTCCAGCGGAAACCGCTGATCAGATACACCACCGGGTTGAACAACGTGACCTTCTGCCACAGCGGCGGCAGCATGTTGATCGAATAAAAACTGCCGCCCAGGAAGGTCAGCGGCGTCACCACCATCAGCGGAATCACCTGCAATTTTTCGAAGCCGTCGGCCCAGATGCCGATGATGAAACCGAACAGGCTGAAGGTCAGCGCGGTGAGCACCAGAAAGCCCAGCATCCACACCGGGTGCGCGATCTCGTACGGCACGAATAGCCGCGCAGTGAGCAGGATCAACAGCCCCAGCATCACCGACTTGGTTGCCGC
This sequence comes from Xanthomonas vasicola, assembly GCF_000772705.2. Classification (GTDB taxonomy): domain Bacteria; phylum Pseudomonadota; class Gammaproteobacteria; order Xanthomonadales; family Xanthomonadaceae; genus Xanthomonas; species Xanthomonas vasicola. Next base: position 41,469 of record NZ_JSBW02000059.1, on the reverse strand, counting down.
CGCGCCTACGTAACCAATCACGATCTCCCACCACGCCACCGGCGCGGACAACACCTCGTAGATGGTGCCGGCCCAGCGCGGCATATAGATGCCGAACGACGCGTTGGAAATGCTCTCATTAAGCAAGGACAGCATCACCAGGCCAGGAATGATGAAGGCGCCGTAGCTGATACCGTCGACATCGCCCATGCGCGAACCGATCGCCGCGCCGAACACCACGAAGTACAGCGAGGTCGACAACACCGGCGAGGCAATCGACTGCGTGAGCGTGCGGAACGCGCGCGCCATTTCGAAACGGTAGATCGCCGCAATCGCATGTACGTTCATGCGCGCGCCTCCTGTTGACGTGCGCCATGCACCAGGTTGACGAAGATCTCTTCCAGCGAACTCTCGCTGGAATGCAGGTCCTTGAAGTCGATGCCCTGCTCATTGAGCCGGCGCAGCAACGCACCGATGCCGGTCTGCTCGGCCTGGGTGTCGAAGGTGTAGATCACACTATTGCCATCGGCAGCCAACTCCAGCGGCAGATCGGCCAGCGCGGCGGGTAGCGCCTGCAGCGGCGCTTGCAGGCTCAGTGTGAGTTGCTTCTTGCCCAGCTTGCGCATCAGCGTGTGCTTGTCTTCCACCAGCACCAGTTCGCCGCGGTTGATGACGCCGACGCGGTCGGCCATGTCTTCGGCCTCTTCGATGTAGTGCGTGGTCAAAATAATGGTGGTTCCCTGTTCGCGCAGCCGCCGCACCATCTGCCACATGTCGTGCCGCAGCTCCACGTCCACACCGGCAGTGGGCTCGTCCAGAAACAGAATGCGCGGCTCGTGGGCGAGCGCCTTGGCGATCAGCACCCGCCGCTTCATGCCGCCGGACAGCGTGGAAATCTTGTTGTTGCGCTTCTCCCACAGCGACAACTCGCGCAGGATGGTTTCCAGATACTGCGGGTTGGCCGGCTTACCGAACAGGCCGCGGCTGAAACGCACCGTGGCCCACACCGTTTCGAACGCGTCGGTGGCCAGTTCCTGCGGCACCAGGCCAATGCTGGCACGCGCGGCGCGGTAGTCGCGCACGATGTCGTGCCCGTCGGCCAGCACGGTGCCGGTGCTGGGGTTGATCAACCCGCAGATGATGCTGATCAAGGTGGTCTTGCCGGCGCCGTTGGGGCCGAGCAGCGCAAAGATCTCGCCGCGCTGGATTTCAAGATCCACCTGTTTGAGCGCCTGGAAACCGCCGGCGTAGGTCTTGCTCAAGCCCTGGATGGAAACGATCGAAGTCATGGGTCTGGCACTGGGACGATAAGCGCCACAGGGTAGGCGGTGCGCCGTGACGATGGGAGTGGGTTAGATGGGATGCTGTCTCCCGACGTGCATCGCACGTAGGCCAACACGCAGGTCAGCCGGAGCGCGGAGCGCGCCATGCAAGATAGGCGTCAATACGAAAGCGCCATCGCGCGCAGGCGCGCTCCTGCACAACGACGGCCCCGGGCTTTTACGATTCCCCATTCCCGAATCCCAATTCCCGCGCGTCAGCGCGCTCAAGCACGCTTACGCGACTCGATCAGATCCAGATTGCGCACCAGCCGTCGCGACAAGTCGTCGGAAATCTCGCGCCGTCGAGCCAGCTTGAACAGCTCATTGCGCTCGGCCACCAACGCCGCATGCCGGAACTGACGCAGTGCCTTTTCGTAGGCAACCGCCTCTTCCGGATCGGTCTCGGCCATGTCCACCGCGCCGAGCTTGCGCTGATAGCGCTGACTCACCTGGTTGGCCGCCGCGTTGTAGCGCTCGGCATGTTTACTGCCGTCCACCAGCCGCTGCCGCAGTTTTTCCACTGCATCCAGCGCTGCCTGCGAAGCGGCTTTCACCGCCAGGTCTTCCTTGAGTTGCTCGTCTTCTTCTTCCGGCAATTCCAGCCCGCGCAACAGGCGCGGCAACGCGATGCTGGCCACCAGCAACGACACCAGGATCACCGATGCGGCCAGAAAGATTGCCAACTGGCGGGCCGGGAACGGCGAGCCATCCTCCAGCATCAATGGCAATGTGAGCACGCCGGCCAGGGTGATTGCACCGCGCACGCCGGCCAGCGACACCGCCACCACGATCCGCCACGGCGGGCTGACATGCGCTTCGCCACGCCGTTGCGCCTTGAAGATGTTCCAGCGCAGCGACAGGAACACCCACATGAAGCGCAACGCCATCAAGCTGGCGCTGATGGTGGCCACGTACACCGCCAGCCACCACGGATTGAGGTGCCCGGCCTCCTGCACGCTGCGCACCGCGCCGTCCAGAATGCCCGGCAACTGCTCGCCCAGCAGCACGAAGATGATGCCGTTGAAGGTGAACTGCACCGTGTCCCATACCGCCGAACGCTGCAGGCGCATGTTCCCCGGCGCGTTGCCCGCCATTTCCACGTAACTCATGGTGATGCCGGCGGCCACCGCGGCCAGGATGCCCGACGCATGGAAGGCCTCAGCCAGCAGATACGCAGCGAACGGGGTGAGCAGGTTGACCAGGATCGCCGAACCGGGTTCCTCGCCGAAGTGCCGCCAGATCCAGGCCTGGATGCGGCTCAGCCCGAAGGTGGTGGCCACGCCCAGCGCCAGCCCAGCCAACGCCACCCACAAAAAGGTCAGCGAGGCGGTAGCGATGGAGAAGGTGCCGGTGAGCACCGCGGCCACCGCGAACTGGAAACACACCAGGCCGGAAGCATCGTTGAGCAGCGACTCGCCTTCCAGGATATGCATCAGGCGCTTGGGAATCGGCACCTTGGAGGCGATCGACGATACCGCCACCGGGTCGGTGGGCGAGATGATTGCCGCCAGCGCGAATGCCACTGGCAACGGCATCGCCGGGATCAGCCAATGAATGAAGAAGCCGGCGCCAACGACGGTGAAGATCACCAGCCCAAGCGCCAGTTCCAGGATCGCCGCCTTGTCGCGGAACAGGCCTTGTTTGGGAATGCGCCAGCCATCCAGAAACAGCAGCGGCGGCAGGAACAACAGGAAGAACAGCTCCGGTTCCAGTTGGTGCCCCGCATCGAACACCCCGGAGACCACCGCGCCTAGCGCGATCTGGACCAACGGCAACGGCAGCGAAAAAGGCAGGATGCGGATGAGATAACCGCTGGCCGCGACCGCCAGCAACATGGCGAGGACGACATCGATCGAATGCATAAAAACCCGGAATGAAAGAACGGCCGAACGTACGGCATCAAATATTGCGACGCACAACAACGCGCCTACCGGACCATACCGTGTTGCACACGGTGATGAAACCACCGCACTGCTTGGCCGGTCGCCACACATCGACGACCCGGCATGCCTGTTGCGGTTCGGTTCAATCGGCTTGCGCCGATACGCTGGCCGATGGAGACAGGCGCACCAACGCTGCCGAAGCGTGCAGGCTGTAGCAAACCGATGGCGGACCTGCGCGATGGCCGCTACTGCAGCTGGAGCGGCAACGCCCGGCTACGACGCGGCTGGAGCTTTTTCGCAACGGCGGGCGGCATCGTCGGCACGGGCAAGTTTTTAACGGCTAGAGAGACCGTGACCTCTCGATGCGATCGAGCCGAGCGGATCCGCAGAACGCTGCGCATCGCCGTCGTGTTTCCTCGAAAGCTCCGATGGATGCATCGCGCTAGGGCCACGTGGGCTGCACGATCGCATACGAGACGCGAGGTTCGGGGTCGGGGTCGGTCACGCTGTTGGTCCAAGCCTGCATTAACCGGCTGGCCACGCGATGCCGCCCTCACCACCCCAAACGCAGTAATAAATGTCAAAACGACGTGATGCATCCGGCCGTTTCGGGGACGCGTATTGACGCTACGGTTGCCATCCAGGCGATCGCCAACCCAAAGGATCGATGCCTCATGAAGACTTCATTGCAGTCGCTTGCCATTGCCACCGCCATTGCCCTGACCAGCGCCATGGCCCCCGCCTACGCTGCGTCCAATCCGAAGGTGGGCGGTGCGCCGATGCTGGTGACCAAGGACATTGTCGATAACGCGGTCAACTCCAAAGACCACACCACGCTGGTGGCTGCCGTCAAAGCCGCCGGCCTGGTCGACACGCTGAAGGGCCCGGGCCCGTTCACCGTGTTCGCACCGACCAACGCGGCCTTCTCGGCACTGCCGGCCGGCACCGTCGATACCTTGCTGAAGCCCGAATCCAAGGCGACGCTGACCAAGGTGCTGACCTATCACGTGGTTGCCGGCAAGGTGGATGCCGCCTCGCTGATCGCCAAGATCAAGGCCGGCGGCGGTAGCGCCACGCTGACCACCGTGCAGGGCGAGCCGCTGACCGCAAAGCTCAATGGCAAGAAGGTCACCATTACCGACGTCAAGGGCAATACCGCCAACGTCACCATTGCCGATGTCATGCAGAGCAATGGCGTGATCCACGTGGTGGACAAGGTGTTGATGCCGTAACTGCCTGCAGTCGCACTGCAACGCGTGCTTACTGACGCATGCACGGTGCCATCGGCGGAATGCGGTTTTTCCCGCCGATGGCGCAGCGGCGTTATGCAGGAGCGTAATCGCATCAGAGGCGCTAGTTGAAGCGGTTGGCAATCCATGGCGCAGCCGCCGTGCAACCGTAGAAGGCCTTCGACATCGACATGGAAGACGTCTTAGCCATGTCGATGTCGGGCACCTATGACGCAACACCTGATGATTGCCCGGCATGTCCCGTTCGCCACTGTTGCTCGGCACATGCGTGCAATGGATACGCAGTGCATCCGCGAGCACATCGGTGCACTCAAGATGTAGCTCAACCCTGCTGCGCGTTGCTGGCGCCAGCCTCCAGCCATCATCACCCAACCGCGAAGCGGCGGCGATGGAGTCACCTGCGTGCCGGTGGCCCCGCTTGGCGTCCCGATTCTCCGACACCGTGCGCGCGCCGTTGCACGCGTATTTTTTTACCTGTCTCGCGCGTCACCTTTTTCTCTCGAGCGAACGTTCCTGCGGCTGCGGCGGGTCCAGCAACCGACGCAGATCTTCGACAAATCCGCGATAGCCTTCTTCGCGTGCATCCGTCGATGGCTGCCGCAATATCCAGGACGGATGCACCGTCGTCAAGACCGGTGTGCCATCTTCCAGGCGCTGCCACTGCCCGCGTTCCTGCATCAATCGAAAGCTACTCCCCAACACCGCTTGCGCCGCAGTCGCACCGAGGCAGATGATCTGTGCAGGACGCAATTGCGCGCGCTCGGCCTGCAACCACCCACTGCATGCCTGCACGTGCGTACGCTCCGGGTTGCGGTGCAGCCGCCGTTTGCCGCGTTGTTCGAAACGGAAATGCTTGACCGCATTGGTGACGTAGAACCTTTCGCGATCAACACCCAGCTCGCCCAACGCCATGTTGAACAGGCGCCCTGCGGGCCCGACAAACGGCCGCCCGCTCAAGTCCTCTTCATCGCCCGGCTGCTCGCCGATCACCATCACCGATGCATCGTCGGGCCCTTCGCCGAACACCGTCTGCGTTGCCGGTTGCCAGAGTTCGCAACGCCGGCAATCGCGTGCAGCGCTGCGCAACTGCGCCAGGTTTTGGGTTGCCACGTCCGGCATGGGCGCCGGCGCCACCGGTACCCGTCGCCGTACTGGCTCAGGCGCGCGTTCGGCCATTTCGCGCACGCGCACGCCGGCTTCGCGAATGAGCTCCGGCAGCAACGCGGCTTCGGGCAGGTTCTTCCAATATTTCTGCGGCATCTCCTGCCGCATCATGGTCGGGTTGAGCCGCGCCGGATTGAAGATATGTGCGTAATAGGTGCGCCACAGTGCTTCCTGTGCATCGTCGGCCGGCACCTGCGTGCGCACCGCACCTTCGCCGAAGTTCAGTGCCTCGCCATCCCAACGCACGCTGCGGTACGGGGTCAAGATCGCCCAACGCATGCCGGCAAAACGCCGCGCAAAAAACGGCGCCACCCGGTCCACGATCCAGTGCTCGGGCTCGAACCAGGCAACGAAGTCTTCTTCTTCCCCGGGCAGCCGGCGAAAGCGCACGAAGGCCTTCATCTTGTGCGTATCGCGCTGCACCGCCTTCTGCCATTGCCGTAGCCGGTGCACATCCACATCGGTGGCGCGCTCCAGCAATGCTTTTTCGCCAGAAGCGATCCGCCACAGCAATCGATACAGCACGGCGTGCCGCTGCGGGTCGCGATGACACAGTACCGATGCGGCCAGCTGCATGAAGTCTGCAGAGACACGCGGTGGCGGCACTGCGGCCGTCAACTCCAGCAGCCCCCGCCCCATCAACAGCCCGCCCTGCGCACCACCATCCCAGGCCACATCATCCGGCCCTACCTGCGCGCACCAGCCCGCCCGTGCCAATGCACGCCACGCTTCAAAACTCCACGGTGGTTCCACCTCAGCGCTGAACATAGCGAGTCAGTCGAACAGACTTGCCTGCCTAGGCGCAGGCGCCAACTGCGCACGCAACCTGACCGGATCGTCCAGCCGTTGCCGCGGATGATGATCGAGCACACTGACGAACGGCAGCAGCTTTTTCATCGGCACGCGCAGCCGCGCCAGGTCGCCGACGCGCAAGCGCGCATGCCGGCGCGACAACAACAAACGCTCCACGTTGCGCGTGCCCAGGCCCGGCACACGCAGCAGCATCTCGCGCGGCGCGGCATTCAAATCCACCGGAAACCGCTCCGGGTTGCGCAATGCCCAGGCCAGCTTGGGATCCACGTCCAGATCAAGCATGCCACTGGATTGCGCCGGTGCAATTTCTTCCACGCTGAACTCGTAGAAGCGCAATAACCAGTCGGCCTGATACAACCGGTGCTCGCGCTGTAGCGGCGGTGCCTGCAGTGGCAATTTGGACGAAGCATCCGGGATCGGGCTGAAGGCCGAGTAGTACACCCGGCGCATGCGGTAGTTACCGTACAGATTGTGGCTGGTGTCCAGAATGCTGCGGTCATTGGCATCGTCGGCGCCGACGATCATCTGTGTGCTCTGCCCGGCCGGTGCGAAGCGTGGCGGCTTGGCCCGGCGCACTTTCTCGGCTTTGCGTTCGAGCTGATTTTCTTCGATGCGCCAGCGCAGCTCGCCCATGGCCGAGCGGATGCCGCCCACGCTTTTTTCCGGCGCCAGCAGCGTCAGGCCCTGCTCGGTGGGCAACTCTACGTTGATGCTCAGGCGATCGGCGTAACGCCCGGCAGCGGCCAGCAACTCCGGCGTTGCATCGGGAATGGTCTTGAGATGGATGTAGCCGGCGAAATGGTGCACCTCGCGCAGCTGCCGCGCCACTTCCACCAGCTGCTCCATGGTGTAGTCGGAGTTGCGGATGATGCCGCTGGACAGGAACAGGCCTTCGATGTAATTGCGCTTGTAGAAGTCCAGCGTGAGCGTGACTACTTCTTCCGGCGTGAAGCGCGCGCGGCGCACATTGCTGGACACGCGATTGACGCAATACGCGCAATCGAAGATGCAAAAATTGGTCAGCAGGATCTTCAACAGCGACACGCAACGGCCGTCGGGCGTGTAGGAGTGACAGATGCCCATGCCCTCGGTGCTGCCGATGCCACCGGTGCCCAACGAATTGCGCTTGTTGGCGCCGCTGGAGGCACAGGAGGCGTCGTATTTGGCGGCGTCGGCGAGGACGGCGAGCTTGTCGAGGATTTTCACGCGGGCAGCATGCAACGGCGGCGTCTCAGCCTATGAGATTGGCCTGCACCTGTTCGTGAATGCTTCAGAGCGCTGTGGGCTTGGCGTGGTGCCCCTCGCGCTCGCGCAGGACGGCATGACACCGACGACATCCATTCCAATCACCCGACGACACCAGCACTGATCAGCGCCGCGGCACATTGAGCAGCTACCAAAACGTAGCAAGCAGTCGTCGGATGGTGCGGACGGCGCGCAGGAACCGCAGCGTACAACTGGCACCTGCCGCACAGAGCACCGACCGCGCCCGCATGGTGCATGCGCAGTCGTCTCTCAGCTGCGCTTGGTTCAAAGTTCCGACGCGCCCGCCCTGGCTTCCAGCGCTACGCCGCCACCGGGTCGGCCACTGCTGCATGCCCATCGAAGCGATAGAGATCCATCGCCAGAAACCCCGCATCGATACCGGCGTCGATGCGCTGCGCGCCCAGCCGGTCGTCGCCGGCCGCGCCCATCGCCACGTACAACGGCAGGAAGTGTTCGTCGCTGGGATGCGCGCGTTCGGCATGCGGTGCCTGGCGGCGGTAGTCCAACAGCGCGGGGACGTCGTTATCCAGCAGTTTGCGCTCGATCCACTCGATGAAGGGCCGCACATACGGCGCTTCGCGCTCGGCGCTGTAGCCGTGGCGGAAGTCGTGCAGGTTGTGGGTGATGCTGCCCGAGCCGATCACCAGCACGCCGTCATCGCGCAACGGCGCCAGCGCGCGGCCCACTGCGAACTGGTGCGCCGGACCAAGCTCGGGCTGGATCGATAGCGACACCACCGGGATGTCGGCGTCCGGATACAACAGGCGCAGCGGCACCCAGACGCCGTGATCGAAACCGCGCTGCGGGTCCAGGTGCGGCTGCAGGCCGGCCTGCTCCAGACGGCGCATGATCTGATGCGCCAATGCCGGCTCGCCGGGCGCCGGGTACTCCAGCTCGTACAACGGTGCCGGGAAGCCGCCGAAATCGTGAATGGTGGGCGGCCGTACCGCACCGCTGACGAGCGGGCGACGGCCCAGCCAATGCGCGCTCGCCACCACAATGGCGCGCGGCCGCGGCAAGGCCTGCCGCAAGTCGGCCAACCGCTCGCCGACCTGCCCCGGCTGCAGCGCAGTCATCGGCGAACCGTGCGAGATGTACAGGGAGGGCAAGCGGGTCATGGACGCTCCTTGATGGATGAAAACAGGCTCAGCGCGATGGCTTCAACGCGAATGCGCCGTCGCCGAGCAACGCCTGCACGATCAGCAACACCGTCCATAACGCCGGGTATTCCCAGCCGCCACCCGGATTGGAAAAACCAAAACCGTTGGCACCATGCACGCTGACAATCGTGCCCAGCAAAAGCGGCACGCCCAGCAGCGCGACCCAGCGCGCATGGATGCCCAGCAACAAGGACACGCCAAGGCCGAGTTCCAGCGTCATGCTGATGTACGCCAATGCAGCGGGCAGGCCGAGCGAGTGGAAATACGCCACGGTACCGGCTGGGGTGAAGACCACAATTTGGTCAGACCATGCACCAGAAACAGTACGCCCAGGCTGATGCGCAGCAAGGCAGTGCCATAGGCGGCGGTACGTGGAGATGCGAGGGCAGTTGTCATGGGACGAACTCCGGTGAGGACCAGCACAGCCTATTCCTTACAAAAATCTGATAAATACGTCTACTTCAGATAATTTATTTCACTAAAGGTAACAATCGGAGCTGCCATGGATACCCTGGATGCGATGCGTGTGTTCACGGCCGTGGCCGAGCGCAGTGGTTTCAGCGCCGCCGCCGAGGCATTGGACCGCTCCACCGCCAGCGTCACCCGCCAGGTGGCCGCGCTCGAACAGCGGCTCGGCACGCGCCTGCTCAACCGCACCACCCGCAGGGTCAGCCTGACCAGTGCCGGCAGTGCGTACTACCAGCGCTGCCTGCAGCTGCTCGCCGACCTGGACGACCTGGAGGCCACCATCGGCGCGCAGGCGCTTGAGCCGGCTGGCGTGCTGCGGGTGAACGCACCGGTGAGTTACGGCATCGAGCGACTTGGCGCATTGCTGCCCGGCTTCCGCGCGCGCTATCCGCAGGTGGAGCTGGACCTGTCATTGTCCGACCGCCTGGTCGATATGGTCGAAGAAGGCTTCGATGTCGCCATCCGTATCACCCGCCAGCCGGCGCCGATGCTGATTGCACGCCAGTTGGGCAAGGTACGGATGCTGCCGTGTGCATCGCCGGCCTATTTGGCGCGTGCGGGCACGCCGCAACACCCATCGGACCTGGCCGGCCACGAATGCCTGCTCTACCACTACTCGCCCAGCGGCGATGAGGTGCGCTTTCAGGGCTCGCAGGGCGATATCGACGTGCGCCTGCATGGCGGCCTGCGTGCAAACAACGGGCATGTGCTGAACGCTGCCGCGCTGGCCGGGCAAGGTATCGTGATGCAGCCGGATTTCCTGGCCGAACCGCATCTCGCCGCCGGGCGCCTGGTGCGCATTCTTCCCGAATACACGCTTGCTGAAATTGGCATCTTCGCGGTCTACACCAGCCGCAGCCACCTGGCGCCGAAGGTGCGCAGCTTCATTGATTACCTGATCGAGTGCATGGCCAAGCCAGCACCCGGTTGAGCGCTGTAGGAATGCCAAAAAACACCTCGCGCATCTGGCACGTGCATGCAATCGCAACCGCACGTCAGCAGGCAGGCTACGCAGGCCGATGCCGATTGACAGATACGCACAGATCATCATCGCTCCGGCGTGACTGACGCAGGCTGATAAGCGCCCCCGATTGCACGCAACACCACCGCACGCGCATCACGATTCACACGCCCCAGCAAATGATCGCGGCAACAGTTCGTCCCGTGCGTGGTCATTCTGCTGTCGTGACCGGTGTGCGCACAATCCGCTTCCCTCGTTCACCCGGAGTGTCCATGAGCAAGATCGCCATTGTGTATTTCAGCGGCTACGGCCACACCGTCAAGCAGGCCGAAGCGGTGCAAGCGGGCGCAGCCAGCGTTGGCGAAGCCACGCTGTACCGCATCGACCAGGACGGCAATCTGCCCGATGACGCCTGGGAAGCCATCAGTGCCGCCGACGCCATCATCTACGGCAGCCCCACCTACATGGGCGGGCCGGCGTGGCAGTTCAAGAAATTTGCCGATGCCAGCTCCAAGCCATGGTTTGCGCAGGCGTGGAAGGACAAGATCGCCGCCGGCTTCACCAACTCGGCGTCGGTGAACGGCGACAAGTACGCCACCATCCAATACTTCTGGACGTTGTCGCAGCAGCACAGCCAGGTCTGGATCGGTACCGGGCTGCTGCCGGCCAACACCAAGGCACATGGCCCACAGGACATCAACTGGACTGCCGGGTCGGCAGGTGCGCTGGCGATTTCGCCGTCGGACGCCTCGCCCGATGAAGCGCCGCGCAGCGGCGATCTGGAAACGGCCAAGCTGCTCGGCAAGCGCGTTGCCGAATTCGCCGCCAAGCTCAAGGGCTGATCGCAGCTCACAACAGCCCGCGCAGTTCGGCAGCGTTGCCTGCCGAGTTGCGCGGGCTGTGCGTTAGCGCGTGGGCCACATCGCGCTAACGCACAGCCCGCCATTGTTCCCGCACCTTTTGCTGCACGGAGTCCCCCACCATGCAAACCCGCACGCTTGGCCGTTCCGGCCCCACCGTTTCGGCCCTCGGCCTTGGCTGCATGGGCATGAGCGCGTTCTATGGCGACCGCAGCGACGAGGCCGCTTCGATCGCGGTGATCCACCGCGCGCTCGACCGTGGCATCAGTCTGCTCGACACCGCCGACATGTACGGCCCGCACACCAATGAAGTGCTGGTCGGCAAGGCGATTGCCGCACGCCGGCACGAAGTGTTTTTGGCCACCAAATTCGGCATCAAGCTCGACCCCAACGACCCATCGGTACGTGGTATTGATGGCAGCCCGGCCTATGTACAGTCCGCCTGCGAAGCCAGCCTGCGTCGGCTGGGCGTTGAACATATCGACCTGTATTACCAACACCGCGTGGACCCCACCGTGCCGATCGAAGACACCGTCGGTGCGATGGCGCGCCTGGTCGAACAGGGCAAGGTGCGCTTTCTCGGTTTGTCGGAAGCGGCCGCAGCCACCATTCGCCGTGCGCATGCGGTGCACCCCATCACCGCGGTGCAGACCGAATATTCGCTGTGGTCGCGCGAGCCGGAAGATAACGGCGTGTTCGCCACGGTGCGCGAACTCGGCATCGGGTTCGTGCCGTACTCGCCGCTGGGGCGCGGGTTTTTGACCGGGGCGTTCTCGTCGCCGGAGGATTTCGATGCCGACGATTACCGCCGCCATTCGCCGCGTTTTCAGGGCGATAACTTCACCCGCAACCTGCAGCTGGTGGAGCAGGTCAAGGCAATCGCTGCCGACAAGGGCATCACGCCCGGGCAATTGGCGTTGGCCTGGGTGTTGGCGCAGGGCCAGGACTTGGTTCCGATTCCCGGCACCAAGCGGCTGGCGTATCTGGAAGAAAACATCGCAGCGCTGGATGTGGCACTGATGCCGGACGAGCTGGCCCGTATCGATGCGATCTTCCCGGCGCAGGCTGCGGCCGGCACGCGCTATCCGGAAGCGATGATGGGTGCGGTCAACCGCTGAGCCGCGTCGCCTGATCGTCGTCTTCGCAGTGCCGCAGTGATCGCTGCGGCACTGCGTTAATGCCGGTGGAGCTTGCTGCGCACCAGTGCCGCCATTCAAAACATCACGCGCGCGATAAATAGGTAAGCGTCGGGTCGCAGCGCTTGTTTGAGCGCGGGCATTGGTGCTGATCGCCCTGCTCACATCCTCGCGGCGCTGCACCTTGCACACTGGCTGCAGCTCACATGAACCACGCCCCATGCTGTCCTTCGTGATTCCAGCACATGACGAGGCTGCCCTGATCGGCGACACGCTGCAGTGCCTGCATGCCTGCGCGCAAGCCATGCAGCTGGACTATGAAGTGATTGTGGTAGCCGATGCCTGCGAAGACGCCACTGCGGACATCGCACGCAGCCATGGCGCACAGGTGCTGGAGGTGCAGCTGCGCCACATCGCCGCCACGCGTAACGCCGGTGCGCAGGCCGCGCAGGGCGAACGCTTGCTGTTTCTGGATGCCGACACCTTGATCAACCCGCAGGTCGTTGGCGCCGCATTGGCTGCGCTCGATGCCGGCGCGGTAGGCGGCGGTGCGCGAGTGCATCTGCAGGGCACGCGCGTGTGGTCCGAGCGCATGGCGCAGGCGTTGTTTGGTTGGTTTTTTCGTGTTTCCGGCATTGCGCCCGGATGCTTTTTGTTTTGCACAAGGGTGGCATTCGTCAGCGCCGGCGGCTTCGATACGCGTTACTACGCCGGCGAGGATGTGGCCCTCAGCCGGGCGCTGGCACGCTGCGGCCGCTTTGTGATCTTGCGCCAGACCGTGCACACCTCCGACCGCAAGCTGCGCAGCTTTTCCAAGCGCGAACACCTGGCCCTGCTGCTGCGGTTTCTGTGGCGCGGGCGACGCATGCTGCAGACCCGCGATGCACTCGGCTTCTGGTATCAGCGCCGGCGCTGAACCGAGCGTGTCCGCAACACCACGATCCGCTATGGAGCCTGCCCTCCAAGCAGCATCTGGCACCGCATGCCACTTACACTGTGCTGTCCGTTCCGGTTATCCGAGTTGCGCCGCATGGCTTCTTTGCATCGCCCCGTCCTGATCGCTGCCATGTCTGCCGCGCTGCTGACCACCGTTGCGTGCCACCGCGATGGCGCGACACCGGCCGCGAGCACGCAGCCAACGCCGCCCCCCAGCAAACCCAAGCTCGGCGATTTCGGCTTCGATATGGCGGGTATGGACCGCAGCGTGGCGCCGGGCGACGACTTCTTCGGTTACGCCAGCGGCAACTGGGTCAAGACCACGCAGATTCCGCAAGACCGCTCCAGCTTCAACAGCTTCACCTCGATCGCCATCGAGACCGAGCGGCATAGCCGTGACATCATCGAAGGCGCTGCCGCCAACGACCGCGTCACCGGCGAAGACAAGCAGATCGGCGACTACTACGCCGCCTACATGGACGAAGCCAGCATCGAGGCCAAGGGCGTGCGCCCGGTACAGCCGGAACTGGATGCGATCGCCAAGCTCGACGACAAGCAGGCCTTGGCACGCACGTTGGGCGGCCAGCTGCGCGCCGATGTGGATCTGCTCAATTCCACCAATTTCTACACCGACCGCCTGTTCGGCCTGTGGGTGTCGCAGGACCTGCATCATCCAGGCCGCTACGCGCCCTATCTGGTGCAAGGCGGCCTGGGCATGCCCGAGCGCAGTTTCTACCTGGATGGCGGGCGCATGGCGCAGCTGCGCGAGGCCTACCGCGCGCACATCGTCACGCTGCTGGAACTGGCCGGCATCAGCGATGCGCCCGCGAAGGCCGAGCGCATCCTGGCATTGGAAATTGCCATGGCACGCGTGCACGCCACCCCGGAGCAGACCAACAACGTGCAGGCAGGCGCAAATGCCTGGAAACAAGCCGATTTCGCGCGCAATGCTCCCGGCCTGGACTGGGCGCTGTTCTTCGAGGCAGCCGGGCTCAACGCACAGCAGGATTTCATCGTGTGGCAGCCGCGCGCACTGAGCGGATTGTCGGCGCTGGTGCAGTCCGAGCCACTGCAGACCTGGAAGGATTATCTGAGCTTCCGCGCCCTGGATCGTGCTTCGCCGTATTTGTCCAAGGCCTTCGCCGACGAGCGCTTCGCGTTCTACGGCACCACGTTGGAGGGCACCCCGCAGCAGCGCCAGCGCTGGAAACGCGGCATCGACGCGACCAACGCCGCATTGGGCGAAGCGGTTGGCAAGCGCTATGTGCAGAAGTACGTCAGCGCGCAGACCAAGACGCGTGCCGAAGAGATGGTCAAGAACATCATCACCGCGTTCGGCAAGCGCATCGATGCACTGGAGTGGATGACTGCCGAGACTAAGCAGCACGCCAAGGCCAAGATCGCCGGTTTGACGGTGGCAGTCGGCTACCCGGACACCTGGCGCGATTACAGCGGGCTGGACGTGCGTCGCGACGATGCGCTGGGCAATGTGGAACGCGCCCAACTGTTCGAGTACCGCCGCAACCTGGCCAAGCTGGGCAAGGCAGTGGATCACCGCGAGTGGTACATGCTGCCGCAGGAAGTCAACGCGCTGAACGTGCCGCTGGAAAACCGCCTGATCTTCCCGGCGGCAATCCTGCAACCGCCGTTCTTCGACCCAGCCGCCGACGATGCGGTGAACTATGGCGCGATCGGTGCGGTGATCGGGCACGAGATCAGTCATAGCTTCGACAACATGGGCGCGCTATTCGACGAACACGGCGAGCTGCACAACTGGTGGACGCCGCAAGACCTGAAGAAGTTCCAGAGCGCCGGCAGTGCGTTGGCCGCGCAGTTCAGTGCCTACAAACCGTTCGATGACTTGTCGCTCAACGGCAAGCTGACGCTAGGCGAAAACATCGCCGACGTTGCGGGCCTGGCCACGGCATACGATGCCTACCAGTTGTCGCTGCAGGGCAAGCAACCGCGAACCATCGACGGTTTCAGCCCGGATCAGCGCTTTTTCCTCGGCTTCGCACAGGCATGGCGTGGCAAGTACCGCGATGCGGCACTGCGCAATGTGGTACTCACCGACGTGCACGCGCCGGGCCGCTTCCGCGCGCAAACCGTGCGTAATCTGGATGCGTGGTATCCCGCCTTCGATGTGAAGCAGGGCCAGCAGCTGTATCTGCCGCCGGAGCAGCGGGTCAAGATTTGGTAGGTGTTGGTGTGCCTCTGGCTGCAGCGCAGTTCTTCGACGTCATGGTCGATCTGGCGTTGACGCCAGTACATCTGGTGCGACAGCTGTCAGCCCATAAATGATGAAGCTACCGGGAAGGTCTCTTCTCATGCCGCTCGCCACTTTCGGACTGCCCTGGAACCCGGCCCCGCCACCCATCACGCGCTGTCAGGCCACTCCAGCAACATCGCCGGCGGCAACGCCATGCGTCTGCACGCGCGCGCAGACAGTCCGTCGCGCAAGGCCGTGCGAAACAGCGGCGACATGCTGCGTAGCAGACGTGCCGATGCGCGCGCCTGTGCGCGTTGCGTGGTGCTCCGGCCGAGCATGTCGCTAGCCCAACTCGGCAACAAGGCGGTGCCAGCACCGAGAAACACGCCGCGCGACAAGCCTGCCGCGGGCACCGGTAGCTGGATGCTGGTGAGGATGTCGAGCACTTCGCGCGAGCGCGCGTCCATGCGTAACTCTCCGAGGACCGATGCGAAATACGCATCCACCTGCGCCTCGCTGGCGGGCACGTCGGTTGCGCCTAGCGCCTCGGCAACGCGTCGCGCTTCGTCGTAATAGCGGTCGGCGATGGCAGCAGGCACATCACGGCAATAACGCCGGCATCCCTGCAAAAACCCATAGGCTTCGGTGACATGCACCCAGGTGAGCAACTGCGGGTCGTTGGCGTCATAGGGCACGCCGTCAGCAGTGTGGCCGCGGATATGCGAGTGGATGCTGCGCACGCGGGCAATCAGCTGCTCGGCCTCCGCACGCGGAGCGTAGGTGGTGCCGGCGACGAAGTTGGTGGTGCGCCGCAGCCGCCCGATCAAATCGGTGCGGAAGTTGGAATGATCGTAGACCCCGGCCAGCGCACGCGGATGCAACAACTGCAACATCAATGCGCACAAGCCGCCGGACAGCATGCCCGGAAATTCGGAGTGGATGCGCCAGGTGATGCTGTCTGGCCCAAAGATGCCGGGATCGCCCAGCGGCTGATCGTATTCGATCGTGCTCTGCCCACGCGGAAACGCGTTGAGCACCCAGCGGTGGATCTGTTTGGCGGCGGGGGCAGTGAGGGTACGCAGGACGGCTGACATGCCGCAATCATACCCAGGTCATCTGCAACGCCAGATCAGCGCAGCGCCAACCAGGCATCTGCTCGTACGTGCGAGATGGCGACTGCATCGACTGACGGTCGTGGTGAGGCCGCGGGGTTGCGGGGCGGTGGCCTGGCATCTGTACGGCGCATCGATCAACCAGTCACGCACAAATCCCCATTGCTCTCCGAGCGGGCTCGGCATTGCATAAACGGCCTGCCTCATCCCTTTCACCATGCCAGCCAAGATGGCGTACCCCCTCCTCGCACGTGGCGATTGCCGCAGCATCAGGTGTGCAGTGCAGCAAGATCGGGGATGGAGCGCAGGCAGGCTTCAGCGGCCGCGCAGTAAATCCAGCTGAATTCAGCGATTTGTGCGCGCATGCCCAAATTTGCGCGGCCACAACTTGGCCTTGGGCATTGCCATGTACAGCGAAAGTGCTAGAACTAAGACCGTCCGACAACGCGCTGCATCGCCAGCGCGTTTCGGGTGCTCCAGGGCACCGGCCGCGGCCAGTGCAGCAAGTCGTTCGTACCAGCCATCCGTCAGGAGCTTGTCATGATCGCTTTGTTTCAGGGTTTAGGCCTGCTATTGCAGGACAACGCACTCCATCGGCTCCCCTTCGACGAGCAGGTCGCGCATTGGCGCGACAAGACCGACGAGCAGCTTGACAAGGAGCTCACGTTGCTCAAGGTGGCCAAGAAACAGTGGGTGATCGCCTCGATCATCGGCTGGCAGGCGATCTCGCTGGTGTTGCTGGGGGTGATCACGCATCAGCTCTGGCAGAACGACTACCACCTGACCTTCAGCCGCGTGGTGATCATCTTCACCTCGTGGGTGTCGATCCTGTTCGTGATGTGGTACATCGCCGACCTGTTCGATCACAGCGCCGGTTTCGAACGCTGGCTACGCGCCTTCAACAGCCGCGCGCGGGTAACGCCGGATGCCGATTCGGTTGAGTGCGTTGCCGATGCGCTGGACATGACGCGCCGCTACCCGGAAGTGCTGCGCTACAAGCAGGAGGTAAGCTCCAAGCGCGAGCTGCGCCACGAAGACATCGTCAACATGCGCGAAATGGGCCGGCTACGCCGCTATATCGAACTGCTGCGCGACCTCGACCGCTTTGATGGGGCGCCACGGTTGGTGGTTAATTCCTAACCAGCGCCGATATGCCGATGCAATGAAACTGCTGACGCAACAACACTCCACCTGCAGCAGTTTTTCGCTGCAACCAAAAACGGCCGGTGCACAGTGCACCGGCCGTTTTGTTTTATTCCCAGCCGCTGCTGCCAGCCGGTTTACGCTAACTAGCGCCGCCTAATAGCGCACCCGAACGTGCAAGCAATCACGCCTGCGCAACCGCCTTTTCCACTGACGGGGTGCGCCAGCCGCTGCGCACGCCCCAGATGTAGAACACCACGCCCACTGCGGCGACCACGGCCAGATCGGTGCCGTAGCTTAGATAGCCGTGGCCGCCGAAATCGCTGCTGCCAGCCCAGGACAGCAGCGCGATCATCGGCAGGTAGCAGATCATCCAGGCAGCGCCCTTGAGGTTGCGGCGCAGGTCCGGCCAGCCTTGTTTGGCTTGGTAGTAGCAGTACACCGGCAACGCCACGACCATCAGCAGGATGATCTCGCCGGTCAGCGGCCAGCGCGCCCAGTACAGCAGTTCGGTGGCCATCACGAAGGCCACGCCGGCCAACACCGGCAGCGCGGCGATGCGCAGCGGGCGGTGAAGTTCCGGCGCATGGCGGCGCAGCGCCATCGCGCTGATCGGGCCGGTGAGGTAGGAAATGATGGTGGCCACTGAGATCACCGCCGCCAGCGTGCCCCAGCCGCGGAAGAAGAACAGGAACACGAACGACACCGCCAGGTTGAAGAACATGGCCATGCGCGGCACGCCCCAGACCGGGTGCAGCTTGCCCAGCGCGGCCGGCATGGTGCCGTTCTTTTCCATGCCGTAGACCATGCGCGCGGTGGTGGCGGTATAGGTGATACCGGTGCCGCTGGGGCTCACGAACGCATCGATGTACAGCAGCATCGCCAGCCAATGCAGGTTGACGATGATGGCCAACTCGGCGAACGGCGAGCGGAAATCGATGCCGTGCCAGCCGGCCTTGGCGAGCAGATCCGGCGGCACAGCGCCGATATAGGCCACCTGCAGAATCACGTACACCACCGTGGCCAGCGCGATCGAACCCAGCACTGCGAACGGAATGCTGCGGCCGGGGTTGCGCGCTTCGCCGGCCAGATTCACCGGGCTCTGGAAGCCATTGAAGCTGAAGACGATGCCGGCAGTGGCCACCGCCGTGAGCACCGCGGCCAGGTCGAGCACGTGCGCATCGCCGTGGATGCCGACGCTGAAGTTTTCGGTGTGGAAGCCGCTGGCGATCAGCGCCACGCCGGTCGCGGCCGGCACCACCAGCTTGAACACCGTGATCAAGGTATTGGAGCGCGCGAACAGCTTGACGCTCCAGAAATTCAGGAAGAAATACACCAGCACCAGCAATGCCGAAATCAGCAGGCCCGGCACCGACAACTCGCCTGCCCCACCAGGCGCCTGCACATACAAGCCTTGCGCCCAGGCCCACGGCCAGGAGGCCATGTATTGCACCGAGGCCTCGGCCTCGACCGGAATCACCGAGACGATGGCGATCCAGTTGGCCCAGCCGGCAATGAAGCCGACCAACGAGCCATGCGAGTAATGGCTGTAGCGCACCATGCCGCCGGATTCGGGGAACATGGCACCCAGTTCGGCGTAGGACAGCGCGATGGTGGTGATGATCGCCGCGCCCAGTACCCAGGCCCAGACGGCACCGGGACCGGCCAGCCCGGCCGCGCGCCAGGCGCCGAACAACCAACCGGAGCCAATGATCGAGCCAAGGCCGGTAAGCATGAGGGCGAAGGGGCCAACGTCGCGGCGTAGCGAGTGTTCGGACATGAGAAGCCTGGCAGTGAGGCGCCGTGAACCGGCAACAATCCGGTAATGATCGCAGAAGCGACCGCTTGTCGTCAGTGCCTATTCAGGCTTACTAGAGTTTCTGTCGGCTCGCCCTGCGCCGCCCGGCCCACCCGTACACGTCGCCCCGATGTTGCTTAGCCGTGGCAATCGGCCCGTGGTGCCGCGGTATCCACGCAGGTATGCGCTTGGCCGGAGACGCCGCGCAATTCGCGTACCTGCCCTGGCGTCAGTGCAAACTGTCCAAGGTCTTGCGGGCGCAGGCGGGTGCGCTGGCGGTGTCGCCGGGGTTGCGGGTCGCGCACTGCTCCTGGTAGATCAGGTAGTAGCAATGGCCGGAATTGCTGGCCAGGCAATGCACGTTGGTCGTGGTGGCAGTGGTCAGCGTCTTGCTGAAGATCACATCGTGGCCATCGCGGGTGGCGCGGGTGATCGAGGTGGTGCAATTGCGTTCGTGGCAGCCGGCCAGCGCGAGCAGGCAATACAGCAGGGAGGCGATCAGGCGCATGGGCAATCCTTTCATTGATGCGAACGGGGGAATCAGAGCGGCAGGCACCGCAACTGCGCAGACCCCAGATGGATGCGGGCGCTGCGCGGAAATGGATGGGCCACTCACGCTTGCACTTCGGGGTTGCGCGTGCCGTCCGCACTTGCCTGACGACCGCCCGCAACGTCGTGCTCACCGCACTACATGCCGCGAAACAGGCTCATGAACGGCTGGCTGACCGTGAGCATTTCGCTGCGGCCGCGCAGCGCCAGCCGGCCCCTGCCGGTGTCGTCGCGTACGACCGAGGCCACTGCTTTCATGTTGACGATGGTCGAGCGGTGGATCTGTTTGAACACGTGCGGGTCCAGCACATCCAGCAGTTCGCGCAACGGCGTGCGCAATACCGCTTCGCCGGCGGCGGTCATCACCGTGGTGTATTTTTGATCGGCCTGGAAATACGCGACCTCTTCCAGCGCAATCAAGCGCGTCTCGCGGCCGCTGCTGGCGGTGAGCCAGGCCAGCGGCGGTGCAGCGCTGGTAGCAGCCGGGCGTGCAGACAACTGCTGCAGCAAAGCCTCCAACAGCGCGCCATCCGGCTGACCGACAGCGGTGCGTTGTTGCACGCGCCGCCAGGCGGCCTGCAGGCGCTCGCGGCTGATGGGTTTGAGCAGGTAGTCAACTGCGCCGTGTTCGAACGCGTCGATGGCGTATTGGTCGTAGGCAGTGACGAACACCACCTGGCTGCGCGGGCTGACTTCGCGCATCGCACGTGCCACCTCGATGCCGGTGAGGCCGGGCATGCGGATATCCAGGAACACCACGTCCGGCTGCTGCGCGGCGATGGTCTCCAGCGCACTGGCACCGTCTTCGCAGTCGCCCACGATCTGCAGCTGCGGGCACACCTCGGCCAGCAACGTCAGCAGCGACTGCCGCAGCAATGCCTCGTCTTCGGCAACCACGGCGCGCAGCGCGCTCATGCCTGCACCTGTGGGGCGTGCGCGGCCGCGGTGGGTACCGGCGGCGGTGAGGGTGCAGCAACCAACTGCGCCGGCAGCGGCAGACTGATCGTGGCCGCCACGCCGCTGGGGAAGTTGGACACGATGGCAAAGCTCGCCTTGTCGGCATAGATCAACTTCAACCGCTCGCGCAGGTTCTTCAGGCCGATGCCGGTGCCCCGGCTGTGCGTGTTGAAGCCCTGGCCATCGTCGGCAACAGTGAGCGTGGCGTGGTCGTCATGGCGACGCGCCAGAATCCATACGCTGCCGCCGCCGGGCTTGGCTTCCAGCCCGTGCTTGATCGCGTTTTCCACCAGCGTCTGCAACATCATCGACGGCAGCGGCAGCGAACGCAGTTCGTAGGGCACTTCCACCTGCAAGGCGAGCCGCGTGCCCATGCGGATGCGCAGGATCTCCAGGTAGGCCTGGGTGCGTTCGAGTTCTTCGCCCAGGGTGGCGATGGCACCGTCGGCGCTGGGCAGCGAGCTGCGCAGGTACTGGATCAAATGGCCGATCATGATGTCGGCGCGCGGCGGGTCGGTGCGCGCCAGCACCTGTGCGCTGGCCAGCGTGTTGTAGAGAAAGTGCGGCTCGACCTGCGCATGCAGCAGATTCAGCCGCGCCACGGCCAGTTCCTTTTCCATCACCGATTGCTCGGCGGCGGCTTGCTCGTCGCGACGCTGCTCGCCGACCCGGCGCACTACCGCACGATTGATCGCTTCAGCGTTTTCGTAATTGCTGCCTTCGTCTACCGCAAACAGATCCACCCAGGCGCCAGCGTCGGGCTCGCACAACACAGTGACGCTGCTGGTGCCCTGCCCCGGCGCGATCGTCGCCAGGATCTGGTTGTGGGTGATGGCAAAGCGCGCGAACACATTCCAGCGCGACGGCTGGCGTCCCTCATACGGGTCGATGCGGCGCACCTTGGCGCGGATCAGCAGGCTGCCCGGCGCGCATTCGATGTCCTGCACACGCGGCAGCGCACGCACCGCCTCATCCATCACCGCAAAGCTCGCCTGCACATCCAATGGCACTTCGATCTGACGGCGCTGACGGGTGGACAAGGTGGTGTGATCCAGCCGATCGGCGATCAGGCGAACCCGCCGCACATGGGTGATCGAACTCATCAATGCCAGCGTCAGCAAGACCATGCAGGCCAAAGCGAAGATCGGGCCGATGGAGCCGAACAACTGCGCCCACATGATCCCTGCCACCACCAACGCGGCGGCCCAGGCGAACACGATACGCACGATCAGGAAGACGCTGGCGGACACGGATGGCAGCTCGTTGAGATGGGACGCGGCGAGCATAGCCGGCGCGCGCCACGACGGAAGCCCCGGGGGACGAATGGCCGCCAACGTGGCATCAAGCGCCAGGATCGCGGTACGAAACCGTGGCGCTGCGGCGCAGGCAGCGGAAGATGCGCGCGCTATGCTGGCGCTTGCCGGTACTGCGCACACAGCGTGCGGGGGCCGGCCGCGGTGGATCGTACGTGGCGCGAAGGCAATAGCGTGCGGTCACCCAGGCATGGCTCGCCGCAACGTGGCGAGCACACCTCACCCATCACAGCAGCTAAGGGAGTTGCATGCACCGTCGTCATTTTCTACGCAGCGCCGGTGTTGCGCTAGCGGCCGCTTCCACCGCGAGCTGGGCAGCAACCGACAAAGCGCTCGCCATTCCGCGCACCGCGCTGCCGGTGACGCCGCCGGGTGCATCGCCTGCACCGTTCGCGGCGATGCCGCCATTGGCGCCGATGCGCGCTTCGGTCGATCGCATCATCGCCATCAACGGGTGCACGCGCCCGTTCCGTGCGCAGGGGCCGCGCATCGAAGCCGAGCGCATCGGCCGCAAGACCGTGGTGCACAACTACGGGCATGGCGGCAGCGGGTGGTCGCTATCCTGGGGCGCAGCCGAACAAGCGCTGCGGCTGGTGCGTGCGGCCGACCCCGCTGCGCGCGAGTTGGCGGTGATCGGCTGTGGTGCGATCGGCCTGACCACCGCCCTGGCGGCGCAGCGCGCCGGCTTGCGTGTGCGTATCTACGCGCGCGAACGTCTGCCGGATGTGCGCTCGTTCTACGCCACCGGCGTGTGGTCGCCGGATTCGCGCGTGTGCACCAGCGAATACGCCACTGCCGATTTCAGGACGCGCTGGGAAGAGATGGCGCGCACATCGTTTCGCCGTTATCAAACCTTGCTGGGCCTGCCCGGCGAGCCGATCGAATGGCGCGATGGCTACGTGCTTTCGGATGTGCCGTTCGATCAACCTGTCGCTGCGGCCGAAGCGCATGAGCCGGACTATCCGCCACTGGAGCGCGAACTGATCGATGATCTTGGGCCGGCCTCGCAACCGATGGCGGCCGGTAGTCATCCGTTTCCGGTGCCGTTCGTGCGCCGCTACAGCCAGCTCACTTTCAACCTCAGCGCGTATGCGCGGCTGTTGATGGAGGACTTTCTGCAGGCAGGCGGCGAGCTCTACACGCGCGAGTTCGCGCACCCGCGCCAATTCGGCGACCTGCGCGAGAAGATTCTGATCAACGCCACCGGTTACGGTGCGCGCGCCTTGCTGGGCGATGAGAGTGTGATTCCGGTGCGCGGACAGACAGCGCGCTTGATTCCGCAACCAGAAGTCACCTATGGGCTGGTCTGGCGCGGCCACAATCTCAACGTGGTGCCGCGGCGCGACGGCCTGCTGGTGCAAGCGCAAGGCGCACACGACTTCAATAATGCCGACGGCACGCCGGATCGCGCAGCATCGGAAGCGGCGGTGCGCGAGCTGGCGAAGCTGTTCGCCACAAGTTGAGCGGTGTGCACGCGTTGATGGCCTGGGTGCGGATTGCAGAAGGCTGTGATTGCTTGCCGTGATGTGCAGTGGCGTCTGCCAGACGCGACCTCTTCAGATGCTCAGGCCGGGCCGACCACTGCGCCTGCGCTGATCGTCGGAACATCGATACACCTAAGCGCAGCTATAACACCTGTGCACGGCGCAAGCGAACCGCAGTGCGCGCGGAGTACATGCTGCACTGCGCACCAGCCGCACCCGCCCGGCGGTGCGTGCATTCGTTCTGTTAGCGCTCTAAATGGCGCGCTGCATCGCCACGCTAATGATCTTCCAGCGACGCCTGCAATGCACTGGCTAGTGCGGCATCGCCGCTGACCAGTGCGTCCCAGCGCAAGGTCACGCCTTTGCGCTTGCCCTTCTCGACCAACTTCAAACCTTGCGGATCGATGATCAAGGTGTATGCCTGCTCGCCGATCTGCAGTTCGCGACGTAACGGTTTTTCCAGCGGCGTCATCGCACGAGTCTCCCAGAAAGTTCGATCACTGTTGTAACCCATCGGCGGGGACCGGTGCAGGACGTGCAGCGATGCGCAAGCAACAACACCGCAGTCATACAGCCGCGATCGCTGTTGTCGGCGAACGCGCCGCCTTGCCTTCAATGCAAACGCAGCGAGTGCTGCCTGCGCTACGGCACAGGTCGCCATCGCATTGGGATCACCGTTTCCACCAATCCTGCTAACACTCGCAGGGCTAGCGTAGCGACCACGCGGTACTGCCTGGAGATTCAAGCGACGACGGCGGTGCATTTCGGACAAGGCCAGGTGATGTGCTTGCACTACTGCTCTGCAGCGGAGTGATACGCGTCTTGGCGTTTGCGAAGTCATCGTCGGTGTGTAACGGCACGCTTGTGTCACGCGAACGCATCAAGGCCTCGCCATCAACATGGCGGACCGCAGCAACCCACCTCTGACCACCCCAAAGGAGCCACACATGGCGATTAAGACTGTCGAAGAACTCTTCATCCACGAACTGTCGGACATCTACAGCGCCGAGAAGCAGCTGACCAAGTCACTGCCACGTCTCGCGCGTGCGGCCACCGAGCCGAAACTGAAGCAGGCCTTCGAAACTCACCTGGAAGAAACCCAGGGCCAGATCGAACGGATCGACCAGGTTGTCGACGTGCTGGGCATCAAGCTCAAGCGCATCAAGTGCGCGGCGATGGAAGGCCTGGTGGAGGAAAGCCGCGAGGTCATCGACGAAATCGAAGCCGGCCCGGTGCGCGATGCCGCGCTGATCGGTGGTGCACAGAAGGTGGAGCATTACGAAATTGCCTCGTACGGCACCATCGCTGCGATGGCCAAACAACTCGGTTATGCCGATGCATTACCGCTGCTGCTGGCCACGCTGGAAGAAGAAAAAGCGACCGACGAAAAGCTGACCCTGCTCGCCGAGCAAGGCGGCAACGAAAAAGCATCCAAGGCCAGCAAGGCGGCCTGAGTTACCGCGCAGGGCGGCCCGCCGCCCTGCGTTGCTTGCAAATCTCTGCGGGCAATCCCCCAAAAGCCAATGCCCCACGTTTCTGCCCGCTCCCTGAGTGGTCGTAGTTGCCGGGCGCCAGCCATGGAGCACCACCCATGTTCATGCATAACAAGCGTTTGATGTACACCGTCCGCGTTGCCCAGCCCAATCCGGACCTGGCCACGTTGATGCTGGAACAGTTCGGCGGACCCCAGGGCGAACTTGCCGCTGCAATGCGTTATTTCACTCAAGCATTAGGTGAAGACGATCCGGGCCGTAAGGATCTGCTGTTCGACGTTGCCACCGAAGAGATCAGCCATCTGGAAATCATCGGCTCGATCATCGCCATGCTCAACAAGGGGCCCAAGGCAGTGCTCTCCGAGGGCATGGAAGAAGCCATGGAGATGCGCAACATGACCCAGAACAGCACCAGCCACACCCAGCAGATTCTGTATGGCGGTGGTCCGGCGCTGGTGAATTCCAGCGGCGTGCCGTGGACGGCTGCGTATGTCGACAGCATCGGCTGCCCGACCGCCGACATGCGCTCCAACATCGCTGCCGAAGCGCGTGCCAAGCTGGTCTATGAGCGCTTGATCAACGTCACCGATGATCCGGGCATCGTGGATGCATTGCGCTTCCTGATGACGCGCGAAGTGGCGCATCAGAAGTCGTTCGAAAAGGCCTTGTATTCGATCGAGCCAAACTTCCCGCCGGGCAAGCTGCCAGGCGACCCGCGCTTCACTGACAAGTACTACAACACCTCGCAGGGCGAAGGCGACATGGTCGGCCCGTGGAATGCCGGCGAGCAGTGGGAAGTGGTAGCAGACCGTGAATTACAGGCCGCTGTGGATGGGGGCGATGGTTCGGCCACGGTGGCACTGGATGCCACCCAGACTGCGGCACTGGATGCCATGTCCGAGCGCCTGCTCTCCAATCCCGAGCTGGATCGCGTCACCGGCGCAGACCTGGGTGCAGGCCCGGGTGCTGGCTCTACCACCGGCGATATCCAGCGCTAGGAGTAGCCAATAACACTACTGCGCAGCTGCGCGTCGTTTTGTTAGCCGTCCTGAACCCGATGGGTGTTCTCGCACCCATCCCCAGCCCGGGGCGAGCACGCTCCGGGCTTTTTTATTGCTTTGCACAGGAGTTGGTATGAACGACAAATCCAGACTCGACACGCACGACGAACGTCAATCCGCTTATCGCGGCAACGGCAGCGACGCGTCCGTCGATGGCCAAGGCCGCAACGACCCATCGGCTGTACAGACCGGCGACGCACAGCCACCGCGCGACGGCACGCCGGAAGCGTTTAATCAACGCGGTCATGGCCATGGCGGTAGCTTGGGCGAAGGCGAGCCCGACGGCCACCCGGAGCGCGATGGCAGCACGCAGCCCAACTTTGGCCAGAGTGGTACGTACGGCAAGCAGCAGCACATCGAAGCGCAGCAACGCGCTCTGGATGACAACACTGATGAAACAGAAAATCACTAGGCACGGGCACGATCACGTGCCTTGTGTCTGCGAGCTAAGCTTGCTTGTGCGTGATGCTGCTGGCCATCACCTAGCAATCAAAATCAAGCGACATCGCTGAAACGACAAAGGGGCCTATGGGCCCCTTCTCCTTGTTGCATAGCAAGCGTGCTCAGGCGCGCGCGACCCGCGCTGAGGGCGCTTCGTTTGCCCACTCCGGTCGTACGCCTGCAGCCGCAGCGCAGCGCTCCAGTCGCCAAGGCGTGAGATGGCGCATCGCTTCGGCGCCGCCCATGTGTAGCCACTTGCTCAGATCGGCATCAATACACAGCGGCCGATGTGTGGGCATGCTCGCCGACGAGGCGACCAGCAGTGAAAACCCCATCTGCAAGCGTCCGCCGATATCCATTACGTTGCGCAGCCCAGCTGCATACACTGCGCTGCCGTCTTGGCTCAACCATGTGGCAGCAGTGGTGCCGTCCGCTGATGCAGTACAGACAAAGCCGCACAGCGGAATCGCGCAGCGCTGGGTTTCCCAGATGGCCAAGTCCACGCCACCTAGCCAACTCGGTTCCTGCAGATGGATCGAGCGCTGCTGCCCCGGTGCGCGCCGACCGAACGTGGCGCGCTCCTCGCGTTTGCCACCACGGTCGGCGACGAAAATATCGGCATCGGCACCTACGCCGACCTCGACCCATGCATTGCTCGCCACGCGGGCGGACAACTGAAGAATGCGCGTAATCATGATTACTCCACTGTGTGCATCTCAATGACTCCAATGGTTACGCACAATACGCGCCAAGTTTTTGACTTTTGTAAAGGTTGGCGCTGCAAGCGTTTCACGCGGCGTCGGTTGTGGCGCAGGCATTGGGAGCGCCGATTAGGTCGCAGGATCTGCACCGTCGCGCAGTATTTTCCGTGAGCTGCGCGTGTGCAGTGACGTGCAGCCTATGCACATGCAGCAGAGGCTGCTGCAATACGCAAACGCTGCATCGTTCACGTGTTTCAGGCGGCGCTACGCTGCTCGATGTTTTACTTTGATAGTCGCGTACGCCTTTATCGCGCAAAGCGGTTTGCATCCTATCGATGATGTGCATCGCAACAGTGCCGCAACGCACTCATGCATCCGCGCCGTTGCTTCAGCACATCGCGCGCACGCCGCTCACTCAACGTCATGCGCGCTGATTCAACCGTTTACCGGATTGAGCGGCAGCTGGATCTCGCATTCCAGCCGCGTGTCGCTGAGCTCGTAACGCGTCTGCGCGCCGTGGCTGTATGGCAAGGCTTTTTCGATCAGGCGACGGCCGAAGCCGCTGGCTTCGTCGCGGTCGTTGCGCAGCTGCTGGCTGGCACCTTCTTCGATCCACAACAACACCAGCCGCGCCGGTGTGTCGCTGCCGGACACTACCTCCCAACGGATCGACAAGGTGCCGGTGTCCACCGCCAATGCGCCATGCTTGAGTGCATTGGTGGCCAGTTCATGCAGCGCCAATGCCAACGTCTGCACAGTAGACTTGCGCAGCGCCACGTTCGGGCCTTCCACCACAATACGTTCTTGGTCCGGCTCTGCTCCCAGCGCGTCCAGTTCCATGCGCAGCAATGCACCGATGGTGGTGGGCATGTTGTCCGATTGCGACAGCAGCCCTTGCACGCGCGACAACGCCGCGAGCCTGTCGTCGAACTTGACCGCGAACTCGGACATGTTCTGGCTGGTCTGCACGGTCTGCTTGGCCACCGATTGCACCACGGTGATCAGATTGCGCGTGCGGTGCTGCAGCTCAGCCACCAGCACGCCCTGTTCTTCCTGCAGGCGGCGCAGGTTGTCCGATTCGGTGGAGGTGCCCAACCACTCCAGCACCTGGCCGCGTTCATCGTGCACCGCTGCGCTGCGTGTATGAAACCAGCGGTAGCCATGTTCAGCCGTATTGAACAGGCGATGTTCGATATCCAAACCGGCACTGGAACCACTCTCCAGCCATGCGTTCATGGTCAATGCGCGATCGTCCGGATGCACCGCCTGCAACCAGCCCAGTTCCAGACTCTCAGCATCGCTTTGGCCGGTGTAGCTGGACCATTGCGGGCTGGACCAGGTCCAGCGGCCGCCATCGAGCGAGCGCCACACCAACTGCGGGATACCTTCCATCAAGGTGCGCAGGCGTTGCTCGCTGCTGCGTAGCGCACGCTCGGCGCGCGTGAGCGGGGTGACGTCCATGAAGGTCAGCACCGCACCACCGATGAAATTGTCCACGGTGCGATACGGCAGTACGCGCACCATGTAGCGCGCATGCGTGGTGGGGTTTTCGACCTCGCGATTGAGCACGGCCAGGGTGCGAATCACCCGGCGCGCATCGTCTTGCAGTTCGTCGTAATCCACATGCAGCTTGATATGGCTGATCGGGCGCTGGATGTCGCTTTCCACCAGCGGCAGGATGTCGGTAACGGCCGGGGTGAAGTTGGTGACGCGCAATTCGTTGTCGAGGAAGATGGTGGCGATCTGGGTGCTTTCCAGCAGGTTTTTCAAATCGCTATTGGCATGCGCCAACTCCTGCACGCGATGGGCCAGTTCGCCGTTGACGGTGGTCACTTCCTCGTTGACCGATTGCAGCTCTTCCTTGGAGGTTTCCAGCTCTTCATTGGCGCTCTGCAGTTCTTCGTTGAGCGACTGGTATTCTTCGTTGGAGGACTTGAGCTCTTCGTTGGTGCTTTCCAACTCTTCGATCATCGATTGCAGGCGATCGCGGGTGATGCGCAGTTCGTTTTCCAGCACTTGCACATGACCATCGTCGTGCACGCTGTCGTGTGGCGCGGGCAGCTCCACCGGTTCGCGCGCTTCCACTTCCTGGAACAGCACTACGTAGCCGCGCGGCACCTCAGAGTCGGCGGTCGGCTCGACGAACAGGTTCACCGCCCAGGTCGCCGCATCTTCGTGCACCTGGATGCCCTTGACGTGCACCGGTGAGCGGTCGCGTTCGGCGCGGCTGAGCGCGCTGCGCAAGTCCAGGCGCAAATCGCGATGGATCAGGTTGAGCAGGTTGAGGCTGGGGGTACCGCCGCCAGGGCGGATGAAGCGCCCCGCATGCGACGAGAAATGCAGCACCTCGAATTGCTCGTCCAGCACCGCATACGCTGGCGCGTAACGGTCGGCGATGCGCTCGCCAACGCGCACCAATGCGCTGCTGGGGCTACGCTGGCGTATCGGTGAGGCAGTCGCCCTGCCAGCAACCACAAGTTGCATGGTCGGAAAGGTCGCGTGCACGTTGCTGTCGGCATCAATGCGTTGGAAGACCCGAAAGCTTCGCTCAACCGGGGTGAACAATTGCGCGTGCCGCGAGACGTTTTCTGCATTGCCCAGGAACAGATAACCGCCCGGACGGATGGCGAAATGAAAGATCGGGATCACCCGATTCTGCAATTCGGCATCCAGATAAATCAGCAGATTGCGGCACGACACCAGATCCAGCCGCGAAAACGGCGGGTCCTTGACGATGCTGTGCTGGGTAAACACGCACAGCTCGCGCAGCTCCTTGCTCACCACATAGGTGTCGCCTTCCTTGACGAACCAGCGCCGCAAGCGCTCTGGCGCAACTTCACCGACGATGCTGGATGCATAGCGCCCCACCCGCGCAGTGGCCAGTGCGCGCCCGTCGATATCGCTGGCGAAGATCTGGATGCGTGGCGCGGTGTCCAGGGTTTCGGCGTGTTCGCGCAGCAGCATCGCCAGCGAATAGGCCTCTTCGCCCGTGGAGCAGCCCAGCACCCAGATGCGCAGGCTGTCGCCGGTGTGTTTGCCCTGGAACAGCCGCGGAATCACCTGTTGCTCGAGGAATTCGAACTCGCGGCGGTCGCGAAAGAACTTGGTCACGCCGATCAGCAGGTCGTTGAACAGCTGCAACGGCTCGTCGAAACGATTGCGCAATACTTCCAGATACTGCTCCAGCATTCCCACTTGCGCCACCTGCATGCGCCGTTGCACGCGGCGCAGAAAGGTGGCGCGCTTGTAGCCATGAAAATCGTGGCCGGTGGCGTTGCGCAGGATGGCGGCGATCTGGCTGAGCTTGTCGCTCTCGTTGCCATTGCGCACCCCCTTTGGCTCCGGATGACCGAAGCCATGATGGCGTTGCATGTGCGCGGCGATACGCGCAGCCACTTGTGGCAGCGGCAGGATGTCGTCGGTGATGGCGGCCGGGTTGCTGGCGCTGCGCAGGTCCAGCCCGTGCAGTGCGGCATCGTCCACGGCCAGCGCCAGACCGCCGCACTCGCGGATCGCCGCGGTCCCCAGCGTGCCGTCGCCATCGAAGCGGCCCATGATCAGGCCGATCACATTGCCGTCCTGGTCGTGTGCCATCGAGACGAAGAAGCTGTCGATCAGCCCGTGGTCGCTCTCGCCCCCCGGCAAGGCGCGCAGACGGATGCGCCCTTCTTCCAACGTAACGACCGTATCGGCCGGCGGCAGATAGAAGCGCCCCGGTTGCAGCCGGTCACCATCATTGGGCACCGAGAGCAGGGTGGCCTGCCTGCCAAGCAGTTCGCGCAAACGCGCCTGGTCCAATAATTGTCGGTCGCGCAGCAGCAGCATGATGGCCAGATTCGAAGCGCCGGCAACCGCATCGAGCAATTCTGCAAGGCGATCCGCGTCCATGCCGGCGGCGCCCACGCCAAGCACGAATAAGGGCGGCTGCGTGTTCGCATCCGTGGCGATGTCGTTGGTGGAAGTTTCGTCGTCGGTCATGGCGGGACTATCGTCGCAGCGCTGGGTTCAAGCGCAATCGGTGATGATCGCGCAAAGCACTGCGCACTGTCATGCAGCAGCTGCGCAATGCCGGCAGAATTGCAGAGACCGGTCTTGGAAGCGTCTGCTTACGCGCCGCGTTAACTTGCGTTGCGCGCACCATGCGCACGCGCGTCGTCGGATGCGCCACCGCTCTGGAGCCTGTCATGCACGACACTGCACTCACCGGCCGCCGCATTCTTGTGGTCGAGGACGATTACCTGCTGGCCGAATCGCTCAACGACTTGCTGCTGGAAGCCGGCGTCAGCGTCGTCGGCCCGGTGGGCAATGTGCCCGATGCGCTCTCGCTAGTGGCATCCGGTCAGGCCATCGATGGCGCGTTACTGGACGTCAATTTGCGCGGCCAGGCGGTGTTTCCGGTCGCCGATGCGTTGATGGAGCGCGGCGTGCCCTTTTCGTTCTGCTCCGGCTACGACCGGTATACCTTGCCGCCGCGCTTTGCACATCTGTCGTACTGCATGAAACCCTATAACCCGCGCACGATCACCACCTTGCTCAATCACCAGACCTAGCCGGCCAATCACTGATCGGTGTTTGCGCCAGGCGCAGTATCACCGGGACGCTCGCTGGCCTGCTGCAGGGAGCGCTCTTCTTCGCCAAGCTGATTGAGCAGCTCGACTGCAGACTGATGCGCGGTGCGCAGCGTTTCCAATGGCTTGGATGTTTCGGTGCGCAAGGCGTACAACGCAAAGCCCATTACGTTGAGACGGTTGCGCAACTGGTGCAGCAGCTCGCGCCGCTGCCCACGCGGTGCGTCAGTCACTACGCATCCTTGTCGCTGAGCCGGTTGTGCAAGGTACGCACGCTAATGCCCAGTTCGCGCGCCGCGGCCTTCTTGTTGAAGCGCGTGCGCGCCAGTGCGGATTCGATCATGGCGTCTTCGGCCTGACGCATGGTCCAGCCGGCAGGAATCAGCAAGCCGTCTTCGTCGGCCTGCGGTACCGCCTGCTCCACATCCGGGGCGCTCACCAGATCGCCATCGGAACGCAGATACAGATAATGGATAAACGAGCGCAGCTCGCGCACGTTGCCCGGCCAGGTGTGGTACGCCAGATAGCGCAGCAGCGACTTGGTCGGCAATTTGCGTTTGCCGTACTTGACGTTGAGCTCGTCGATCACGCGCAGCCCCAGCAGGCGCGCGTCGCCGCGGCGCTCGCGCAGTGGCGGCACCTGGATCGGGTATTCATTGAGACGGTAGAACAGGTCTTCGCGCAGCACCGCCTGCTCGCGCTGCACGTGCTGATGGGTGGCTGCCACCACGCGCGCGTCCAGCGCGATTTCTTCGTTGCCGCCCACGCGCATGAAACTGCGCGATTCGATCGCCCGCAGCAGATAGACCTGCAGCCGCTTGGGCATTTCGCCAATTTCGTCCAGGAATAGCGTGCCGCCTGCGGCCTGCTCCAGAAACCCGGCGTGCCGACGGTCGGCGCCGGTGAAGCTGCCGCGTTCATGGCCGAACAACTGGCTGGCCAGTAACTCTTCCGGGATGGCGCCGCAGTTGACGGGCACGAAGCGGCCGCTGCGGCCGGACACGCGGTGGATGGCGCGCGCGACCAGATCCTTGCCGGTGCCGGTTTCGCCGGTCACCAGCACATTCAAATCGGTCGGCGCCACACGCACGATTTCCTTACGCAGCATCACGATGCTGTCGCTATTGCCGACGATGCCCAGGTTGCCTTGTTGCGCTTCGCGCAGCCCGCCGAGCACACGCTCCAGACGTTCCGGCGCGAACGGCTTGGTCAGGAATTCGCTGACGCCGAACTGCTGCGCACGGCCCTGGGTTTCGCGCGCGTAATCGCCCGATACCACGACGATCTGGGGGGTGTGATCCGGGTCGAGCCGTTCGATCAGATCGAAACCGCTGCCGTCTGGCAGGCCAACATCCACCACCAACAGGTCTGGAAAGTTGCTGTCCAGCCAGCGGCTGGCTTCGCCAAGGGTGTGGATGCCCTTGGCGCGGAAGCCGCTATCGGTGGCGAGTTCAACCACCTGATCGCAGAACTCCACGTCGTCGTCGATGATGGCGCAGGAAAGACGGTCCATGAGCGCTTCTGTCCGCAATGACTGGTACATGTTCAGTTGAGAATTGTGACGGCTGCGCGAAATGCGCTGACACACCACGTCGGATTTGCATGCTGCTGTCACGGTCTGTGGATGGTGTGGCGCCCTTTCCCCAAGTCGAGCCCGCCGTGACGGCTGGGGGCGAAGTACGCATGGAAGCGCTCGATTGCGCTAGTGCCAAGCGTCATGGTCGCGGTCGGTCGCCGTCTCGAGAATGCCGAAACGCCAAAGAGTGCAAGGTTTGCAGCGGCACTCACACCAGTCCGAGGGCAGGTGCTGTGTTGGTCAAGCGCTGGTTCAGCTCGCTTGCGGGTGTGCATCGGTGCCAGGATATCAGCCGGAGCTGACGTAAGCCGACTCCGCCGTGGCGCCGCATGAACCCGTCAGAAAACCGCGTCGGGTCCGCTGGGTTACCCACAGCCTACGCACTGATTGTGGAGAGAGCGTGCAAAGCACGCTCACGCACTTCTCCGGCGTTGCCACCAACACTCGCCGCTTACAGCGAAACGAGGTGTCTTATGCACGCAGTCTCCGCGCCCGTGCAGGCCGATGCGCAAACGGAGCTGGACTACTGGCGCGGCGAGCACCGCCGTGGTCAGCTTGGCTATCACGCCTTCGACGGTATTCCGGAAGGCACGATCCGCGCGGTTTGCGCGGCGTATAACGCACGTCCCCACTTGAGCGACGCAGAAGCGATCAAGGCAGTGCGCGACGCTTTATGCCTCACGCCGGGTTCGATGAATGCCGTGCTCGCAGATTGGCTGGCGCCGCGCTGCCTGCGCCATTTACGCGGAGCGTGATGCCAACCGCGGTTGTGTTCGCTTGATCAGCGCAGTGCACGCTTACGTCGACTGCCGGATGTGCCTGGTGCGCACGGTGCGCTCGATCACTCTTTTCCGCGCGTGATGCTTGTCGCCACCTGCTGTGTGCGCCACAAGGCGATGAACAGCATTCGCTGCCAATTGCGCCTGCTCGCACACGCTACTGTCGCCAGTTGCGCTTGTCGTCGCCCGGCTGGCGCCCATGCCGCAGACGCTGTGCTGGCACGGCCGCACACCGCCAGGCGTTAGGAGAGACCTGTGGAAGCGCTGCTGCTATCCCGTATCCAGTTCGCCTTCGTCATTTCCTTCCATGTGCTGTTTCCGGCCTTCACCATTGGTCTGGCGAATCTGCTGGGCTTTTTGGAATGGCGCTGGCTGCGCACCCACGACCAAGCCTGGAAGCGGCTGTACTTTTTCTGGTTGCGGATCTTTGCGGTGTCGTTCGGCATGGGCGTGGTCAGCGGCATCGTGATGGCGTTTCAGTTCGGTGCCAACTGGCCCGAGCTGAGCCGCATCGCCGGCAGCGTGATCGGCCCGCTGCTGAGCTATGAGGTGCTCACTGCGTTCTTTCTGGAAGCCAGCTTCTTGGGCGTGATGCTGTTTGGCTGGGGCCGCGTGTCGGAGCGCTTACATTTTTTCGCGACCTGCATGGTGGCAATCGGTACGCTGGTGTCCACGTTCTGGATCCTCTCGTCCAACAGCTGGCTGCACACCCCGCGCGGCTACGCGATCTTCAACGGCATCGTGCAGCCGGTCAGCTGGATGCAGATCATCTTCAACCCGTCGTTTCCGTATCGTCTGGTGCACATGGCGCTGGGCTCGTTCATCACCACCTGCTTCGTAGTTGGCGGCGTCGGCGCGTATTACCTACGCAAAGGGCTTCACCGGGATGCCGGCGCACGCATGTTGCGCTTGTCGGTGGCATTTGCCGCCATCGTGCTGCCGATCCAGATATTGGTGGGCGACCAGCACGGGCTTAACACGCTGGAACATCAGCCGCTCAAGGTCGCTGCGATGGAGGCGCACTGGCATAGCGAGAGCAAGGGCGCCGGCGTGCCGTTGGTGGTGTTTGCATTGCCCAACGCCGAGGCCGAGCGCAACGACTACGAGGTGGCCATCCCGCGCCTGGGCAGCCTGATCCTGACCCATAGCGCCGATGGCGACATCACACCGCTGACCTCGGTACCGCGCGATCAACGGCCGCCGGTGGCGCCGGTGTTCTTCGCCTTCCGCATCATGGTGGGCCTGGGCATGGCGATGCTGTTACTGGCCTGGATCTCGGCCATTGCCTGGTGGCGTGGGCGCCTGCACGCCAAACCGCTGATCCTGGCCTGGAACGTCATGCTGCCCGCCGGATTCATCGCATTGGTGGCCGGTTGGTTCGTCACCGAGATCGGGCGCCAGCCATGGGTGGTGTACGGGCTGCTGCGCACCGCCGATGCGGTTGGCCCGCAGTCGCCGGTGACGGTGGCGGTGTCGCTGCTGATGTACGTCTTGGGCTATGCCTTCGTGTTCGGCTTCGGCATCTTTTATCTGACCAAGCTGGTACGCGCCGGGCCGCAAGCCAGCCGCGATGGTCCGGATGTGGCAGGTGGCGAACACACGCCGGCACGTCCCCTGTCTGCGGCAGATACATCACTGGAACAGGAGAACACGCCATGGAACTGAGTTACTGGTTGCCGGTGGTGTGGTTCGGCGTGATCGGCTTCGGCGTACTGATGTACGTGGTGCTGGACGGCTTCGTGCTCGGGCTGGGCATGCTGGCACCGTTTGCGCGCGACGAGCAGGAGGTGGATTTGATGATGAATACCGCTGCGCCCATCTGGGACGGCAACGAGACCTGGCTGGTGCTTGGCGGCGCTGGTCTGTTCGCTGCCTTTCCGACGGCATATGCGGTGATTCTGTCTGGCCTGTATCTACCGGTGCTGTTGATGGTGATGGCGCTGGTGTTCCGCGGCGTGGCCTTCGAATTCCGCTTCAAGGCGCAGCGCTCGCGTCGGCTATGGACATTGTCGTTTATTGCCGGCTCCATCCTGACCGCTTTCGCACAAGGCATCATCCTGGGCGCGCTGGTGGAAGGCATGCCACTGGAAAACGGGCGCTACATCGGCGGTGTGTTCGGCTGGTTCAGTCCGTTCACCATGCTTACCGGTGCTGCGCTGGTGTTCGGCTATGCGTTGCTCGGCAGCACCTGGCTCATTCTCAAAACCGAAGGCCGCACCCACACGTTGGCGCGGCAACTGACCAAGCCGCTGGTGGGTGTGGTGGTGACCTTCGTGGTGCTGGTAAGCGCGTGGCTGCCGTTCTTGAGTTCGCATGTAATGGCGCGCTGGTTCGAGCACGGCAATTTCTGGTGGCTGTCGCCGATTCCGCTGATCACCGCGGTCGTCGCGCTCGCGCTGTGGCGTAGCAGCGACAGCTCGCGCAGCGACGCCTCGCCGTTCCTGCTGACCCTGGCGATCTTCGTGCTGGGCTTTATCGGCTTGGTGCTGGGCATGTGGCCATATTTGGTGCCGCCGAGCTACACCATCTGGCAGGCCGCATCGCCGCCGTCGTCGCAAATCTTCCCGATGGTCGGTCTGGTGGTGCTGCTGCCGCTGGTGCTCGGCTATACGGTGTGGTCGTACCGTGTGTTCCGCGGCAAGATCGCGGCCGACGTCGGTTATCACCATCACCACTAAGCGATGGTGCCCATATCAAAACGCGTGCGCGATACGATGCGCCTGTAGATACAGTGATGCAAACGGACAGCGCCCGCATCTGCGGGCGCTCTAGTAATGCTGCTCATGGGCTTCAGCGTTTTTCCGAGCCATCCGGCCGCTCATAATCGTGCTCGGGATCGG
Organism: Xanthomonas vasicola; assembly: GCF_000772705.2. Taxonomy (GTDB): domain Bacteria; phylum Pseudomonadota; class Gammaproteobacteria; order Xanthomonadales; family Xanthomonadaceae; genus Xanthomonas; species Xanthomonas vasicola. Next base: position 4,247 of record NZ_JSBW02000059.1, on the reverse strand, counting down.
CCTTGTTCACGTCACGGTCTTCGTCAGGCATGTCGTGCACCTTCCATTCGACATCCTCATTGCGACGCTCCTGCGGGGTAAACGGCTTCTTCTGGTCGTCTTCAGGGCCCCAGGGCTTTTTCGGTTCGTTGCCCATGCTCGTCTCCTGCATATTCGTGGTGACACAACGCTAGTCAGGCCTGCATTGCAACATGGTGAACGAAGCCGGGTGATGGCGTGAACATAGGTGTTGATGGTCGGCCTACGTTGAAGAGCGGATGCCCGGCCGCATCCGCTTCGCGGCTGCGCAGTTGGCTTGATCGCCCCTCTACCCGCCCGTTTGCGAATGCGGCGCTTCTACCGGCTTGGACTGCGGCGAATCCTTTTGCCGCAACCAGATGGTCAACACCACCAACGAGAACACCGCCAGGAATTCGCTCTGCCAGTTTTGCATCGATTCGAACCAGAACGATGCGCTGGTAAAATGCTCGAAAATCGTGATAGGTGGCAAACCTTTCTGCGCACGTTCCAGCAGTTCCAGCCGCCAGCTCCCAACCAGGTGCAGCACGAAGCTCATCAGGAACAACGCCCCGAACGCGATCGCCAGCGAGTGGTCGTACAGACGCCGCCATATTCCACCCGCGCGCACCGGCCAAGGGGTGATTCCCGGCTTGATCTCAGTCGTCTCTTCAGCGGGATCAAGCGGACGCGATTCGGCTGAGCCCACCTGACGCAACTTCACGGTGAGCAACACGTACATGCCCATCTGCAGGAATTCGCTCTCCCAATTCTCGAACAGGGCAGAGATGAAATGCGGGCTGTGCAGATACGCAGACAGCAGCAGCGTCGGTTGCCCCTGCTCGCGCAACTCGTCGTTGTACGCGTGCAATCCGGCATAAATCTGACACCCAATAAACAACACGGTCAACGCAAGCAGACACAACGACAGCCCATTACGACGCAAGAACATGGATGACCTCCTGACCAAGCGCGCAGTATCGAGCGTCCTCGGCAAAAGCGCATGAAGTTTGCGTGTAGCCGACCTGTTCTATGTGCGACGACATCGTCGATGAGGTGAATGCAGTGGGTATGGCGCGCTAGGCAACACACACAACGCCGACATCACTTAGCCCGGATGTTTACGCCTGAGTGACCAGACTTGCAGTCAACCAACGATCCCTACCGTCAGGAGACGACCATGCCTGTACCCAATTATCCGCGCCCGCCGTTCAAGCAGCAGCAGCAGAGCTTTCCCGGCCGCACCGAAAAGATGGATCCGCGCCCGGACCATGGCGAAGACAGCTACGTGGGCCACGGCCAACTGAAAGGCAAGCGCGCGTTGATCACCGGCGGCGACAGCGGCATTGGCGCTGCGGTAGCCATTGCCTATGCACGCGAAGGCGCCGATGTCGCGATTGCCTTTCTTCCCGACGAGCAGGAAGACGCGGCACGCATTGGCGCATTGATCGAAAAGGCCGGCGTCAAGGCGCTGCTGGTTGGGTGCGACATCAGCGACCCCAGCCAGGCAGCGGCGTTGATCGACAAGGTCAACAGCACTTTGGGCGGGCTGGATATTTTGGTCAATAACGCCGGCTACCAGAAATACTTCGAAAGCTTCGACGACATAACCCTGGACGAGTGGCGCAAGACCTTCGACACCAACGTGCATGCGGTCTTCAACCTGGTGCGCCTGTCGGTGCCGTTGATGACCGACGGCGGCGCCATCATCAACACCGCCTCGGTACAGTCGAAGAAACCCACGCCGAACATCCTGCCCTATGCAGCGACCAAGGGCGCACTGGCCAACCTCACCATCGGACTGGCTGGTGTGTTGGCAGAGAAGAACATCCGCGTCAATGCCGTGCTACCGGGGCCGATCTGGACACCATTTATTCCCTCTGGCATGGACGAAGAATCGGTGGAAAACTTCGGTGCGCAGACGCCGATGGGGCGGCCCGGTCAGCCGGTCGAGCTGGCATCGGCTTACGTCATGCTGGCGGCTGATACGGCCAGTTACACCTCGGGCACCTTGCTGACGATCTCTGGTGGTGCGGTCACGCTGTAACGCCCTCGCGCTGTCACCCAGGCCCGCGTCGCTTGTTGAGCGACGCGGGCTTTTTTATTGCGTCAATCTCTTTGCGCATCTGCGCGATCTCCGCGATCACAAGCGCAACGCGCGCCGCGTTCGCTTGTCTGTGCGGCGACGCGGGCGCGCTGAAACGCGGCGCAAAAACGCATAGCGCAGGTGAGTTTCCGGTCAACGTTGTGCTCGCGTGGCACACACCTACTCCTGCGGTTGCTCTCACGGTCCGCCACCTACCGTAGGTGGCGTTGGAGCGTGATGCACGACCCTCTTCGCAACAGTGCTGCTCACCACGCATCCGTGGCGCGGCTGCGAACGCACTGCTGGCACGACGACATCACCCGACACGCATCGACGCATGCGAAGTGGTGCATCCGCGCCATTGGCAGGCCAGCGCAGCAGCGCCTCTATAAGACAGAAAAACCATGAGAATTTTGGTCACCGGCGGTACCGGCTATATCGGCTCACACACCTGCGTGGAACTGGCGCGGCGTGGGCATGAGATGTGCATTGTCGATAATTTGAGCAATTCGTCCGAGCGCGTGCTCGACCATCTGCAGCACCTGATGGGGTACCGCCCGGAGTTTCATTGCATGGATGTCCGTGCGCCTGAGCTTGCCGACTTAATGATCACCAAGCGTATCGACGCAGTACTGCATTTTGCCGCGCTCAAAGCAGTGGGCGAATCGGTCCGCGAGCCGCTGCTGTACTTCAACAACAATGTCACCGGCACGCTGGCGTTGCTGCGCGCGATGCGTACCGCCAAAGTCTGCAAGCTGGTGTTCAGTTCGTCGGCCACTGTGTATGGCGACGCCAACCGCAGCCCGATCGAAGAGAACGCGCCGTTGAAGGCGATTAATCCGTACGGGCGCACCAAGTTGATGATGGAAGAAATGATCGGCGACCTCAGCGCCGCATGGCCAGAATTCAACGCCGCATTGCTGCGCTACTTCAACCCGGTGGGCGCGCACCCCAGTGGGTATCTGGGCGAAGATCCGCGTGGCGTGCCGAACAACCTGATGCCGTACATTGCACAGGTTGCAGTGGGGCGCCGCGATGCGCTGCAAGTCTTCGGCGACGACTACCCCACCGACGACGGTACCGGGGTGCGCGACTATCTGCATGTGATGGATCTGGCGCGTGCGCATGTGGACGCCATCGATTACCTGCAGCGCGAACGCAAGGGCTTGGTGGTCAATCTGGGCACCGGGCGCGGCTACAGCGTGCGCGAGGTGGCGGCCGCATTTGCACGCGCCAGCGGCCGACGCATCCCACTGAGCATCGCGCCGCGCCGCGATGGCGATGTGGCGGTGTATTTCGCCAGCACCGCGCTGGCCAACCGGGTGCTGGGCTGGAAGGCCGAATACGACCTGGACCGCATGTGCCGCGATACCTGGCGCTGGCAGTCGATGCATCCGGAAGGCTATGCCGACTCGCGTTTGCCACGCCAGCGCACCCCGGCAGCCGCACCCGAGCGCGAGATTGCGCGCGAACTGCTCGCACCGGCGCGCCGGCTGTTGCCGAGCCCGGATACACGCCGTCGCAGCGAACCGGCACGCACGCTCGTGGTTGCCGACAGTCTCTCCCGCGCGTGATGCGCGGCCCGTCTTTTATTGCAAGGATATTCCATGAGTTGGGCTGGTGAGTTCCAATACGCGATCGGCAAGACCCGCCGCGCCGTTCCATCCGACAGCACGCCACAGTTCGATCCGGCACGGCCCACGCTGTTGTGTCTGTCGCATCTGCGCTGGAGTTTTGTCTATCAACGCCCGCAACACCTGATGTCGCGCTTTGCGCGCGACGCCAACGTGCTGTTTTGGGAAGAACCCATCGCCTGCGATGAGGCCACGCCATGGCTGGAGGTGCGCGGCGAGGAACGCGGTGTGCACGTGTTGGTGCCGCGTCTACCTGCAGGGTGTGAGGGTGAGGATGCCGTGCAGGTGAAAGGATGGTCTGATCAACGCGACCGGAAAACGAAGCAACCGCATCCGCCGCGCTGAGGGCGCTCAAATCGCCGATTTTTTGCCGGTTTCGGCCGTTTGCGGGGTGTTGCCTGGGTTACAGGCACAGCTTCCCCGCAGCAGGCATTAACGCTTTGCGCGTCAGCCACAGATTCGACAGTGCAAACAGCGTCAGCACCTGTGCGGTGTTCTTCGCCAAACCGCGATAGCGCACCTTGACGTAA
>NZ_JSBW02000058.1 GCF_000772705.2 Xanthomonas vasicola | reverse complement strand
TGCGCTGGATCGCATTTTTGCGTGCTTGGTTGCAGGTGGTGCGGGCGCGTTCCTCAACGCCCTCACGCACCATGTGGTCCGCAAACATGGCACTGGAGGTTTGAGAGGGGTTTTTCAGGGGCGACTAGATATCCCCACACCTTATATATCTGGGCTCAGCACTTGGTTCGGACTCTCGCAGATACATTGGCAACGTTGCGTGCGCGTGCAGCGGGCGCTTGGATGATCCTTTACGCAATCAAACAGAGGGCTGGTAAGCCACGAATCTCAACAATGTGGCGGGCGACCTGCGGTCACCATGCGTGTCGCTCTACGCAAGGCGACATTATCAGCAGCTGTTAATAACGTGGTATTGTCTCGGCATTCATGCGTCCCCGCCGAGCTTTGGCCGGAACAAGTGACGCGCACGCACCTGCATCGCAACGAACAGGCGTGGAAAGACATCGGCACATCGATTTTTGCGCTTTTTTCGCCAAAATAGTTCGTCGGCCAGGGTGCACATCACGCAGATCGGCAGACTATGTCCTACGCCGCATGGGCTCGTCCGTGCGACCGTATGAGGTGCCACTCATACGAAGGTGCTCTGTCACTTCTGTCATTGCGAGGCCGCCTATGTCGCTCAATACGCTTTCTACCGGTAGCAACCCCAGTCAATTCCTGGGTACATCGTTGGATGAGTCGTCTTCGTCGAGTTTGTTGGGACCGGATTCGTCCAAGGATGGGTCCGATCTGCCCACGGCGATGGACAATATTTTTCAGCAAATTTATCTGCTGCTGGCGGCCCTGCAGGCCAACACGCCAACACATGCACCAGGCAATACGCCGTCAGCTGCGCCAGACGGTGATGGCAGCAGCCAGCTGTCGGCATCGGACTGGCAAGCCACCCAGCCGATCGAGCAGCGCACCTCCTGGCCATCCCTGGGCTACGACTTCAATGCCAAGCACATCAAGGGGAAGGATGCGCCGCCGGCGTTGGAGGGTTCGACGGTCACCTGGAACGATGGCACGCTGACCAAGTCGGAGCTTCAGATCGTTTCGACGCTGAATGCACACAAGGATCAGATGCCGCTCGAGTACAAGCATCTCGACGACAAGATCAACGATCCTTCAACGCCCCCCGACCTGAAAGCCGCGTTGCAAGGCCTGAAACAAGATCCGCGACTCTTCTTTGCCATCGGCTCTCAGGGGGACGGCAAGTGCGGCGGCAAGATCAATGGGCAGAATCTTTGGGACTTTTCGGATTCTCATCCACAAGTCAAGGCATTGGGTGGGAAGAACGACGAGTTCAACCCGAAGAACATCAAGGGCTCCAACCCGCCACCGGCAGCGGAGGGCTCGACGGTCACCTGGAACGACGGCCAGCTCAATCAATCTGAACTGGAGATTGTTTCGGTCCTGGATCGGCACAAGGACCAAATCGGGTCCTTGCCCTTCGATCAGCTGGACGCAAAGATCAATGATCCATCGACCCAACCCGACTTGAAGCAGGCGTTGATCGGACTGCAGAAGGATCCCCGTTTGTTCTTTGCTATCGGCTCGCAGAAGGACGGCAAGTGCGGCGGCAGGATCAACGGAAATAACTTGACGGATTTCTCTTATTACCATCCGCAAATTGCTGAGTACAACGACAAAAAGGCGAAGGGCTACACCCAAAACTACATCGCATCCGATAGCCCCGACAAAACCAAGGCGTCGGTCATGACCAAAAGCGATGCCCTGCGCGAGCTGTATCGCTATTCCGACTATCTGCCCGGCAACCTGAGCGAGGACGAATTCGCCAAGATCGTCGATGGCGACAGCAAGACCGGCAAATGCCCGCCGCAGGTGATCGCGGCTGCTCAATACTTTCGCGATCATCCGGACGAGTGGAAGGAATTTGCAGGGGATTCGGGGTCGATGAGCACGCCGGATTTCCTGCAGAAATCCACCTCCGAAATGCACCTGACCGCGGACGAGCAGAAGACGCTGGACACCATCAACAGTCATCAGGACGCGTTCTACGGCGACGGCAAGGAAATCACGCGCGACAAGCTCGACGCGATCTCCAAGGACGACAAGGCCGACCCGGCCGTCAAGCAGGCCGCGACGCAGTTGTTGGCCGACCCGCTGCTGTTCGGCTTGTTGAACAATTCCATCACCGGCTACAAGAAGCCCCATCACTTCTTCGGCGGCGGCCATGTCGTGGACTCGGGCAAGATCAGTCAGAACGATTTCCGGCAGTTCTATGACCACATGAGCGCAGCCAACAAGACCGTGGACACGCCGGTCACGCACGAGGCGAGCTCGCCAGATCAGCAAAAGGCTGTCGCAGACATGCTGGTGGGCAAGGACGATCCGCCCGCGATCAAGAAGCCCAAAAAGGACGTCGGTACGTTCCAGCATGGCTTGCACGAGTTCCTCAAGTGGGACAGCCAGATCCTGGACTGGATGTCGGTCGGGCTCAGCGCATTGAATGGGATTCCCATCATCGGCGAAATTGCCGATGCGGCATCGATTGCATTGGAGAGCGAGGCGCAGGCGGCGCAGGTGGCCGACACCGCGATTCAAGGTGGGGACATGTCGCTTGCGTTGAAGCTGGCCGGCATCAATATGGCCGGGGCGGCGATCGGTGCAATCGGTGGGCCCACCGCCAGAATCGCAGCCAAGGGGGCCGCCAAGGGGGTCGCCGAGGCTGCAACCAAAGGGGTCGCCGAGGGCGCGGCTAAGGAAGCGGCCGAGACCGGGGCAAGGCAGGCTGCCGAGGCTGCGGCCAAGGGAGCAGCAGCGGGCACAGCCAGCGGCGCGGCCAAGGGAGCAGCAGCGGTCACAGCCAGCGGCGTGGCCAAGGGAGCAGCAGCGGTCACAGCCAGCGGTGTGGCCAAGGGAGCAGCAGGGGCCACGGCTAAAGAGACCAGTGGCTCCGTTGCCAGGCAGGCATTCCAGGACGGGGCCAAGAGCACCGCTGGATCTGCTGCCAAGGAGGCAGTCGGCGACGGGGCAAAAGGAGCGGCCAATGGCTCGGCGAAAGAAGCAGAGCGGTCTGCTGCTAGGAAGGCAGCCAACAACCGCTTCAAGAAAGCGCCTAGAGGGCCGGCCAAGCCGCGGCCGAATGCTGCTGAGTTCGCCAAGGGTTATGTCGCGGGTACCACAATCAGTAAATCGGTTGAAATTCTCAAGATGCCGATCTTGGGAGGCTTGCATTACGAAGAATATAAACTGGACAAGCAGAAAGACGGTGAGATCCACCAGAAGCTGGAAAACGCCGGCGGCGTCCCGGTGGGTAAGCAGATTATTCCCAAAGGTATCGCCGACAACTTCGAGGGAGACGTGCGGCAGAATCTGAGGAATGTCAGAGTGCGTCATAGATAACGCACATGCCACAGCGACAGTTGCGTTAGACATCCTGCAGCTGGCGTCGGTGCTCGGGACCTTGGGCGTTGCGGCAACGACGGTCGATCAGCCACGCCGCGCTGCGGGATCGCGCTGCGCTGATGCGTTGCATTATCGATTGGCGGCCTTCGTATGGACGTGCCTCTAGGTGCCTGGAGGCACGTTCCGGTGCCGCTACAGCCGTAACGTGTCTCCGGGCGACCAAGCGACGGAATGCTAGAGGTTGTCCCGGCAGCGTCAACGTCGTTGCAATGAACACGGTCGCCACGCGCAGAACTGGGTCGCGAACGATGCGACGCATTACCTGATCGGTCGCCCGTCGCCATCATGTGTCTCACGCTGAAAACCGGTTAAATCGAACCTCGAACCATTCACCGCTTTCGGTGAGGAGATACGCAGCAAAGCTGCGCCTTTGGACACAAGCGCGTGATTCGCCAGGCGATGCAACCGCTTCGCTTCAGTGCTGCGATGGCAGTCGCGTCGCAGTAGCCTACGTTGGGGAACGCTGCAGCCAGCCGACTACGCAGGAGATTCGTCCATGTTAAATATAAATTTAAATCGCTTACTGCGCGCTCGTCCGCGAACGGATACCGCCGACCAAGCACCCGCTGAAGACCGTCCTTCACGGCAACCTTCGAGCGCGGAGGGCTTGCTGAGCCCTCTACTCGCGCGGCCGCGGCGGCGCGAAAGCACGTCGGCCGCAGATCCCTTGGCACCCAGAAACCCGGCACAACGGCGCCTTACCCGGTCACCTCTGCGTGCGTCGAGCCAACCGGTTGCGCTAGCTGGAGCGTCTTCAGCGCCACCGCCCAGCATCGAACAGGACATCGACGATTGGCTTGCGCGAAGCCTGCCGATGGCAGAGCAGGTCCGAATCGGCCTCAACCTCCATGACGGGGTAAGCGATACGTCGCGGGTGGTGCTGCAGGACGTGGCAAACGCAATCCGCCGTGCAGCGACCAACCGAAGCACCGAGCTCGTCATCAACTACGGCCTTCCTGCCAGGACGCTGCCTGATGCGGTCGGCCGGCTTGACGCGTTACAGACATTGACGCTGGCCCATACCGGGCTTGTGTCGCTGCCGGACAGCCTGGGACAGCTGCAGCAGCTCCGCCAGCTGCAAGTTTTTGGCGCTACGGGCCTGAAAAAGCTGCCACCTTCGTTGACGCACCTGTCCAATCTAAAAACCCTCGAATTGATGAATGCCCCGTTGGACGAGCTGCCCGCGGACCTGGGGCGTATGCAAGGTCTGCGCCACCTCGCGCTAGGCGGCGTGCACTGTGAGCGCCTGCCGGCCAGCATCGTTGAACTGGGCCGATTGACCGAATTGCGCATGAAGTACTCGTCGCATTTGCGCGAGCTGCCTGAAAACATCGGCCTCATGCAGGGGCTCAGGTCGCTGGCGGTAACATCAAACTCCAAGCTGGAGCAACTTCCAGGCAGTCTCACCCGGCTGCAGCGGCTGAAAAAACTCAACCTCTCCTCCAACCACCGGCTGGCGCACTTGCCCGAGGACATCGGTCGACTGAGCGGCTTGAAGGAACTGTCGCTGAAAAATTGCGCCGCGCTCCAGCGGTTGCCAGACAGCGTGGGGGATCTTGCCCAGCTGCAACTGCTGGACCTGCGCGGCACCGGCCTGCAGACCCTTCCACCGTGGCTGGCACGACTGCCCGCTGGCTGCGATATCAAGGTGCCGGATCATCTGGCAGGCCAATTGCTGCGGATCCGCGACCCAGAGCACGAGCAGCGCGCGGCACAGCGCCGGGCACAGCGCGCGGCACAGCGGATGGCCGACAGACCGCGGCACGCGCCCGTGCCGGCGGCGCAACAGGCCGGGGCGTCCTGGAACCGCTTCCGCGAGTTCACGGGCGTGTTGCGCGGTGTCGATGCCGAGCTGGGCAAGCGTTTTGAAAAGTGGACGCGGGGGCTGGAGCAAGATGCCGGGCTCTTCGCCGCACACATCAGGCCCGCCGACATGACACTGCTCGACCAAGTGGTGGCCGAGGCCATTCGTTCACCCGAATTCCGCACAAGCTTCGACCAATTTTTGAGCGACCACACCGTCAAGAGGCTCAACCTGGATGGCATGACGCAAGTGGGCGGTTTCGGTCGCGCCGTGCTAGGAGACGTCACAACCGCGTTTGCTGAGATGCTCAAGCACAAGATCATGCACACGCAGAACCACGAGACCGCACTGGGCCTGCTGCAGGAAGCCCTGCAAAATCCCGCGTTGGAGCTGTCCAGGGAGAGGCTGCTGCGCAGCAGGAATGCACTCACCGGGCGTTCGGAAATGTGGCCGCCATTGAAGGCCTACATCTCCATGCACGATGAGCAGGGAGAAGCGGCGCAGGATGCGGCGACCACGTGGGCGACGGCGCAGTTCGAGGAAGCGCAAGAGGGTGGCATCGGGGACGCAGAGGCAAAGCAGGAGTCCGAACAGGCGCAGGCCAACGCGAACCGCTTCATCGAAGAGCGGGCGCGTAAACTGATCAAGGAATGGCACATCCGTTAGACCCTGGGAACCGGCGACGTCGCACCCGGCAATTTCAACGGCAGGCATGCTGATGATGTTGATCGCAGAACTCGGCGGGTGTTTGCCCGCCGAGTCCATGCAGTCTGTATTGGATGCCGGCAACCAGCCAAGCGGCGGCCGGTCGGTTTGCTCGCTTCACTGACGCTGCGGAACCCGTGCATATCCCCAACGCCGCGTTGTTCGCAGTCGTTGAAGCGTTCCATGAAGCCGCGTGACTGCATGGGGCAGCCATCTTCTGCACTTCTGCGTTGAGGGCTGGTGCGCCCATCTATGCCACGATCAGTCCGGGTGCCAATGGATCCGGATAAACCTTTTGATGTACAGACAACAAAAAACCCTCGATCTCTCGAGGGCTTTTGTTCGTCCAAGGACACGCCTGGAACTGAAATTGGTGCGCCCGGAGGGATTCGAACCCCCGACCAATGGCTTCGGAAGCCACTACTCTATCCGGCTGAGCTACGAGCGCCTGGCCGCGCATTATGCCAGAACAGCCGGCATGCGCGTGATGGGGCCTAGCGGCGCGGGACCTGGCGAGCCACGGCGTCACTCGAGACGTCATGGCACCGGCCTCTCGGTCCGTGCACTCGCTGGGTGGCAACCGGATGCCCAGGTTCGAGCGCGCAGGATCCAGGCCGGGCAACGGTGTCGCCGTCTCAGGCGGCAGTCCCCAGAACGCAAGACCGCTCAACGTCCCCAGTCTGAGCGTGCGGCTGAGCACGCGCCCGAGTGCGGTCACTGCCGAGCTTGCGTTGTAGCCGCACGCCCGCCGCACGCCTGACTGCACCAAGGTCCGGCTTCGCTGCTTGCGACCTCGATCGTCGAGGCCAGCCGCACCCATGAACAGCCTGCCATCGCGGACGCAGGGCATTCCCAAGAGTGCCGCCCGGGCAGCGCCCACCCGCGCCGGTAATCCCCCCGCAGGTTAGCTGACGCCAGAAGTGGAATTTTCTCGTACCCTTTTCCGAGGAGGTTCCATGAAGACATCCCGCTTCACCGACAGCCAGATCATCGCCGTGCTCAAACAGGCCGAGG
>NZ_JSBW02000057.1 GCF_000772705.2 Xanthomonas vasicola | reverse complement strand
ACCTCACGCCGCGTCCGCTTGCGCTTGCCGTTGTACTCCGCATCGCCGAAGGTCAGTTGCATCGTCGTTGTCCGTTGCGTCTGTGTGATTGTCGCAGGATCAAGGGGAGTTGTTCAGAGTTTCCCTAAAGAGGGCAGCACCTTATTCATCACATTGTTCCTGCGGCTTTGGATTCAACGACTGCGAGTTGCCGACTGACGGGCTCTGCGGCATGCCATGGCGGTAAGCAATGGGGCAGATGAGTGCAAACCTCTGGGCCGAGACTGGGTTAAAACAATTTTGTGAGGTCACTACGTAAGCCCCGTCGCAAAGGCTACTGGCAACCAACAGTAGGTAGGGGGACGAGCTTGCAGAAAGTAAACGGATCGTTGTTGTAATAGGGTATCAACCCATAGTAACCAGAAGTCTGGGCCGGGAGAATGTAGATCGACGGCATACGCTAGGAGAGTAGCAAACAATCCACGTTTGTCCATGACATTCTCATCAATTGAAAGCCGCTTTTGTGCAACTCAGGTATCCAGCTATTTTCCAATCAATCAAGGCATGCGATTTACGGAAATCAAAAATATTTGAATATTTGCTCAGTGCATGCTTTATAAACAACTTTGCACTGATCTCCAGGGTTTTTAGCCTCGCAGGCTGACTGAGCGGCACTTGCAGCTTTTTCAGGCGATGCATTTCCAAAAAATTGAACCCTACCTTCCAAGTTAGGTTTTCCGCTAATCTGGGGCTCTCCTACGGCAATGCACTGATTATAATATGAGAGGCCAATCTGGCAATTTTTCTCGCCATGCTTTGAACAGCGAGCTAGTGCATCACTTTCAGCTTCTTTCTTTGATAACTTACCTGTCGTGACACCATAGTTACGTTCAAGTCCAAGCGACCCTATTGCGACTGCGCCCCAAGTATTAATCCATTTTCCAAGGGGGCGAGCCACTGGCTGCTCAGCGCTCCCTTGCGGTATCGGCGCGCATGCTGCAACACCCTGACCGCCGATAGGGAATTGACCCGGAGGACAGCCTTGCTCCGCCTTGGCACTCACAGAAAAAACTAGTGAAACAATCCCTAGGCAAACCAAAGCTCTCATAATGGATAACCTTTCTACTTAACTAAAATTACTATCTTTGGACCCAGCCACCCCACGGTATCCAGAAGGCTGTGAAACTGAGCCTTGATCAGGCATACGCGCTAGGTTTGCGTTGCTTCCACTGACCACATCATTGGAAGGAGTAACGCTATTTCTCGTATTCTGCTGAGGGATAAACCCCGCAGGTTGCCCCTGTGGCCCCGGACTCGCTCCGCCACCGCGATCAAATGCCGAGTAGGCCATAAACGTTCCCATATTACCCTGCCAAATTGCAGCCGCCAACGTTGGAACGCTTATGATCAACAAGGTCATGACCAGTCCGATGCCGCCCTGCTGCAGGGCTTGGCTAGACAGTCCTTCCGCATTGCCCAATGTGATGAGTTGCGCAGCCCAGTAAGCTGCGGCCACTTTTGCTGTGAATTTCAGCACCATCGCCGTGACTACCGATAGCATTGCCATCGAGAACAGCGTGCCGATCACGTAGAACAACCACTTCTTGAACAGGTCTTTGGTCTGGTCGAAGATCAGTGCCAAGATGAAGATTGGCCCGATCCCGATCAGGAACGCCATAGTGAACTTGAACAACAGCAGCATCGCTCCAGCTGCCATCGGCGGACTGGCGGTGCCGAAGCCCGCCATCAATACAGCGCGGCCTTTCTTCTCTATTGCCTCCGGATCGGTTGGGTCGACGCGCACCGCATCCAGCGCGGTCAGCGCCACCTGCGTGTAGGCAAGATTTTGGTCAATAGCATCGGAGGCGGTGCTGTCTTCATCACCCGTAAAAAGACCATGGATCTCTTTGTCCAGGTTTTGGGTCATGGTCTGGTGCAGCATTGCCCCGTTAACCCCGACAGCTGAAGCAAGGCTGATGATGATCGCGACCTTGCCGGCCTTGATCATGGTCGCCATTGCACTTTCACGCGACTGCCCGGTTGCAATGCGATAGCCCAGAATCAGTACCCACAGAGTGGTCACTGTCAAAGCGATCGTGCTGACCCACCTCATAGCGCGGCTCATCAACTCCAAGCCGAACTCTTGAATCTCGTTGCTGAAGTAGTCGTTGACCAGTTTGAAGAAAACGAACTCACCGAGGCCGATATCCGCCAAAGGCTGCAACCAGTTCATCGCTCCGTGGAGAATTGCGTCCATTACCTTCTGCCTGTCTGTCGTGGTGTAGCAATCAATTGGATAACGCGGCTTTCAGCGTTGCGGCCTGCACGAGCTGTCCCAGCGGTTTGAGCCAGCTGTTTTGGTCGCCATCCAGAGCTTTTCTGGCCATTCGCGACTGATCTTCCTTGAGCCCGACGATGTAGCTGTCATACGCCGTCATCTGGGCCTGCCAGTAGTCCAGGTCCATGGCGTTTTGTGCGACGAAACGATGAACTTCGTTATCGTTGGCAGCAAGCGCCCCTTGGCTGGTGCCACCTCGGTCGCGCTGCGCCTCAATCGCTTTAAACTGGTTATTGCGTTCTATAAGGCGCTTGAGCATGCGTACCGACTCGTTGTACTTGGCATTTTTTGCCAGCACCATGCGTGTGCAGACCTTCATTTGCTCCTCCACCATATTTCCTTTCATGTTGGGGGCGAGAGACTTGAATTGCTGGAGCACCCCTGCGAGGCCAGTCGTTGGGGCACCAGGACAGTCGTCTTCCAGGCCATAGTCTTCTGGACGTTCGGCAAAGTTGTCAGCCATGGTGGACGCCCCTAGGTTCAACCGCTGAAGCTTGATGAGCTGCTGCTGATAGTGATCCAGCTGCTGCTGATACTGCTTGAGAGTCTCGGTCCATCGCTTAGCCTGCTCTGCGTACTCCTGTAAGGCCTTCGCCATCGACGTTGGGTCATTGACAATCACTCCCACTGCATTCGCGGGCCCAACACTAAGACCGGCCGCAAGCAACAAGCCTGTGGCGAGACGTGAAAATGAAAGGCGTGAGCGGTCATTCATGGCGGGACTCGTCGGTCTTGTTGGGTGCAGATGATGGCGGGGATAGCAAAGCGAGGGATATAGAGGGCACAGCCCGGAAGGCGATAGGCAGCCCAGGCAGGTGGTGAGGAGTCGAGCGCGTAACGCAATCATGAAGCGAGAGAATTTTGTTCATACACAGGCACAGCGACGAAAAAGGCGCCGCCGGGGGTGCGGAGATGAGCGCCTGCTAGGGCCATTATCCTTATGTGCTATTGAGGCAGGTTGGGTCGAACTCTGGCATACGTCAAGGCAGATTGCCATTGCTTACCAGCCCTTCAAACCTTTACCCCAGCGTCCAGCGACCGCCACTCCAGGGGCAGAGTTGCCTGGGTAGGAAAAATCTGACATCCGATTGTGGAGTAACCCCACCCCTCGGCACGCACATGAAGACGGGGCGGATGTTCCAAGCCGTCGACGCGTGTCTGGCAAGCAAGGGGGTAAAGCCCACGGCCGGGCACAATCGTGGACGCCCCGTCATTGCTGTGTCCAGTTCGACCAAGAACCAAGATAGCGCGCGTGATCAAGCAGTTGCCACGGGCGCATGGGATAAACCCGTCCCCAGGTGCCCGCCCGGCACCTGGAAAAACCCTAAAATTAAGCCGATTGCAGCCTAAGGCCAGCGTGGCGCCGCAAAATTCAGCGCAATGCATTGATTGATCAAAACATCCTTTGGGGCAATTCATGATCGCTGGCCGACTCGGGTCAGTGGACGGGCCCGTCAAGGCGTATAGCCCAACTTCGCGATGATCAGCTCCAAGGTGGTTTGATTCACTGGTTCGGTGACGACGCCCTGACACGTCATGAGAAATTGCCGGCGTGCATTTGCCGTGGCTGGCGGGTTGAAAGCAGGGCTCCATACCTGGATGGCATGAAAGGTAGCGATAGGGGTTGTACAGTCCGGACCCGAAACGCCAGCGCCGATCGTGCCGGCCATGCAAATAAAGACCGAACAAGGATCCGCCGTCTGGGCGCGAACCGGGAAACTCAGGCCAAGGCCTAAAGCCACAGCCAATGCGAATGTGGTGGCCATGCTGCGTAGCGTCATGATGAATACCTCCCTGGTAATAATTGAAGTGACATGCTTGTCGGTGGGCGATTGCGATTAGTACGGCTCAGCAAGACATCCCAGGCCACCTTGCCATGGTGTCGGCTGCGTCACCTGATTTTCCGTCTCCGCCAGAACGGCGGCGGGCAGGTTATCACGGGAACGATGCATGCGTCGGGGGGATCAGTGGCCAGGGCTAGCCGCGCTGATAACCAAGGACGTATCGCTTGGGCAGCGTGCCGTGGTCTCGGAGGTTAGGAGGTCAGGACGTCCCGGCCGGCAGTGGAAAGCCTCCGGCGATTGTTGTTGGGCACGCGAGCGGCGCTCAGTCCGAAGATCTACACGATGGATGGCCCGGACAAGCTGCGCATCAAATTGCCGATGCCCGAAGGCGCCGACCGTTTCAATGCAGCACGCGGCTTGTTGGCAGCCTTGGCACCAGGCTGAAGCGCGGTCGCAACGGCCGCACTCGGTGATTGCACCGAGCACAACCATCACGCCTTGAATAACGGGCAAGCAGGCGAGCAATCACCTGCTTGTGTTCGCTGTGACCCGTCGTGAAAACGCGCAACGCGTATCGCCACGCGCATCAAGGCACATTCCAAAAAGCGCTGTAGTCAGCGCAAAACCATGCGTGAGATGACGAATCGCTACGCAAGAAATGATCGGCGCTGCAGGAACCTGTCTGCGGGACTGTCCAGGACATTCGCTTCCTGAGCCTGCTTGCAACAAAGCTGAGCAGTTAATACCCAGGCGGTGACGTGCTTCGCAAATCCGTCATTCCGCTGAATTTTTCCTAAATATTTCGATTGGACGCCGATACCTGCATAGACCGGCGTGTCCCCGTGTGCAGAGTTGCCCCCGCAGGCCACGCCGCAGCGACCCGTCCCGGGTCATGGCACGCATCCGTGCGCCATCGCATCGCTCGAGGCATCCATGAACACGCCACTGTCCGATCTACCCGCGCCGCTGACACTTGCCCTGGAGGGCGAGATGACCATTCGTCGCGCGGCCGAGCTCAAGCCGTTGCTGCAGCCGGCCTTGCTGCATCCGGGTGGATTGCATCTGGACCTGGCCGCCGTCAGCGAGATCGATACCACCGGCCTGCAATTGTTGCTGGCCACCAAGCAGGCGATCCAGGCCGACGGCCGGCCGTTTTCGCTGACCGATTCCAGCCGCGCAGTGGTTGATGTGATCGAACTGCTCGGCCTGCTCGAAGCCCTGTACCCGCACGCGATTGCAGGCCTGGGCGAACGAATTCACTAACGGATTGGTGACGCGCACATGGACATGAACCAGCTGATGCAGACTTTCCTGGCCGAAAGCCGGGATCTGCTCGAAGACATGGAACGCCATCTGCTCGAAGCCGAGCGTGGCGAATCCTCGCCGGATGCGGTCAATGCCATCTTCCGCGCCGCGCATACCATCAAGGGCTCCGGTGGTCTGTTCGATCTGCCGCAGCTAGTTGGCTTCACCCATGTGGTGGAAAGCGTACTGGATCTGGTGCGCGACGAATCACTCACGCTGAGCTCGGAACTGGTCGGGCTGCTGCTGGTGTGCTGCGACCATATTCATGCCTTGGTGGAAACCGCCGCAGACCCGAGCCATGCCGACCCGGCCGCGTTGGCTGCCGAAGCCGAACCGCTGCTGGCGCAATTGCAGACCTATCTGCAGAGCAGCGCATGCGGCGTCACTGCAGCCGCCATCCAGCACAGCACACCGGAAAAACAAAGCGGCCATTGGCGCATCACGCTCAAACTGTTTGCCGACGCACTGCGCTTCGGTAACTCACCGCTCAAGCTGATCCGCAACCTGCGCAGCCTGGGCTCGGTCGAATCCATCAACACCGATACCAGCCAGTTGCCGGCATTCGACGACCTCGATCCGGAAGCGAACTATCTAGGTTTCCAGATCCTGCTACGCAGCGATGCCGACCGCGCTGCGATTGAAGACGTATTCGAATTCGTGCGCGAAGATTGCGATCTGGAGATCGTGTCGGCTCCGGCGCCATCCGAGGCCGCTGACCTGCGCACCGCCGAGGCGGCAGCCAGCCCTGCGCCGAACAAGCCGCTTGCTGCAGTACCCAGCGCCACTTCGGTGCCTGGTCGCGCCGCGCCGGACGCTGCAGCGCGCAACGCCGATGCGCGTTCCATCCGTGTGGACGCCGACAAGCTCGATCGCATGATCGATCTGGTCGGCGAACTCATCATTGCCGTCTCCAGCACCAACGCCAATGCGCAACGCACCGGCGATGCGCAATTGCTGGAATCGGCCTCGATCCTGGCTGGCCTGGTCGAAGACGTGCGCGAAAGCGCGTTGCAGCTGCGCATGGTCAAGATCGGCGGCACCTTCAGCCGCTTCCAGCGCGTGGTGCACGACGTGGCCCGCGAACTCGGCAAGGACATCGCGCTGGTGGTGGCCGGCGAAGACACCGAGTTGGACAAGTCGGTGGTGGAAAAGATCGGCGACCCGCTCACCCATCTGGTGCGCAATGCGATGGACCACGGCATCGAGCCGGCAGACGTGCGCGTGGCGCGCGGCAAGCCTGCGCGCGGCACTGTCGGGCTCAACGCATATCACGACTCCGGGAGCATCGTCATCCAGATCACCGACGACGGCGGCGGCTTGAACCGCGACCGCATCCTGGCCAAAGCGCTCGAACGTGGCCTGATCGAACCCGGCCGCCAACTCAGCGACCGCGAAGTGTTCGCGATGATCTTCGAACCGGGTTTTTCCACTGCAGAAAAGGTCACCAACTTGTCCGGGCGCGGCGTCGGCATGGACGTGGTCAAGCGCAACATCACCGCACTGCGCGGCACGGTCGAGATCGATAGCGCTGCCGGATTGGGCACTACCATTTCGGTGCGCCTGCCGCTGACGCTGGCCATCATCAACGGCTTCCAGGTTGGTGTGGGCAAATCGGTCTTCGTGGTGCCGCTGGATGTGGTGGAAGAGTGCGTGGAGTTCACCCCCGACTACGCCAGCGACTACATCGACCTGCGCGGCAGCGTGTTGCCATACGTGCGCCTGCGCGAACTGTTCGCGCTGGGCGGCAAGACGCCCTCGCGCGAAAGCATCGTGGTGATCCGACAGGGCGCGCAGCGCTTCGGCCTGGTGGTGGACACCCTGCTCGGCGAATGGCAGACGGTGATCAAGCCGCTGTCCAAGGTGTTCGCGCAGGTCAAAGGCATCAGTGGCTCGAGCATTCTGGGAAGCGGCGATGTCGCACTGATTCTGGATGTGCCCAGCCTGCTTCAGCAGTTGCATCCCAACCAGGACGCGCTGGCGGCCTGAACGCCCGCGCCATCGCTCCGGTCCGAACCGTCGTTTGTCGTTACCTGACCCCAGGAAGCTACCGTCATGTCACACCGTCTCCCGATCGCTACGCAGTTGTGGTTCACCGCCGCGGTTGCCGTCGCCCTGCCCGTTGTCGTGGTCGTCGCCGGCTCTGCGCTGACGCTGTCGCACGCGGGCTTGTTGGGCACCAGCATCGTTGCCGCATTGATCAGCGGCGCCTTGCTGGTCTGGGCAATCCGTATCGCCAGCGCGTCGCTGGAGCTAGCCACCAGCACGCTCGACGCGTTCTCGCGGGGCAACTTCGATGTCGCCCTGCCGCAAGTGCGCGATGAGCAGGCCGGCGATGTGCTGCGCGGGCTGCGCAAGGTGCAGAGCGGCATCCGCCACGTCAACGAGGAAATCAACCGCGTTTGGCGCGAACACGATGCCGGCGAGATCGACGCGCGCATCGACGTGGCACGCTTCGATGGCGATTTCCGCACCATGGGCGATGGCATCAACCGCATGGTGGCCAGCCACATCGCGGTGAACAAGCAGGCGATGACCTGTGTGGCCGAGTTCGGCCGCGGCAATTTTTCTGCGGAACTCGAGCATTTGCCGGGCAAAAAGGCTTTCATCAACGAGGTGGTCGATCAGATTCGCGGCAACCTTACCGGCATGGTCGCCGAGGTCAACCGCATGGCGGCCGAGCATGACGCCGGCGATATCGATGTGGTCATCGACACCCAGCGCTTCACCGGCGATTTCCGCCGCATGGCCGAAGGCATCAATGCGATGGTGGCCAGCCATATCGCGGTCAAGAAGCAGGCCATTGCCTGCGTCAGCGAATTCGGCCGCGGCAACTTCACCGCGCAACTGCCATTGCTGCCGGGCAAGAAACGCTTCATCAACGACACCATCGAGCAGGTGCGTGGCAACCTCACCGGCCTGATCGCCGAGATCAACCACATGTCGGCCGAACACGAGGCCGGCGATATCGACGTGGTCATCGACAGCACCCGGTTCGATGGCGATTTCCGCAGCATGGCGCTGGGCATCAACCAGATGGTGGGCGCGCATATCGCGGTCAAGAAACTGGCAATGGGCGTGGTGGCCGAATTCGGACGCGGCAACTTCGATGCACCGCTGGCGCAGCTGCCGGGCAAGAAGGCCTTCATCAACGACACCGTGGAGCGCGCGCGCGGCAACCTGCGCAGCATTTCCGAAGTGATCCAGGTCATGGGCGCGATGGCCGAAGGCGACCTCACCCACACCGTGGAAGGCCGCTACGAAGGCGCCTTCGCCGACATGCAGCGCTACGTCAACACCACCATGAGCCGCCTCACCGAGATCGTCGATGAGGTCAACCGCAACGCCGAAAACCTGGCCAGTGCGTCGGAAGAGGTCAGCGCCACCGCGCAGGCGCTGGCCCAGGCCGCCAGCGAACAGGCGGCCGGCGTGGAAGAAACCAGCGCCTCGCTGGAGCAGATGACCGCCTCCATCGCACAGAACACCGAAAACGCGCGCGTCACCGACAGCATGGCGGCCAAGGCGGCCAGCGAAGCGGCCGACGGTGGCGACACCGTGCGCGCCACCGTGGTGGCGATGAAGGACATCGCCAAGAAGATCGGCATCATCGACGACATCGCGTATCAGACCAACCTGCTGGCGCTCAATGCTGCCATCGAAGCCGCGCGCGCCGGCGAACACGGCAAGGGCTTTGCGGTGGTCGCCGCCGAAGTGCGCAAGCTGGCCGAGCGCAGCCAGATCGCTGCGCAGGAAATCGGCGAAGTGGCCGAATCCAGCGTGGAACTGGCCGAAAGCGCCGGCCGCGTGCTCGGCGAGATGGTGCCTTCGATCCGCCGCACCTCCGACCTGGTGCAGGAAATCGCCGCCGCTTCCGAAGAACAGACCGCCGGCGTCAGCCAGATCAATACCGCCGTGGGTCAGTTGAACCAGACCACCCAATCGGCCGCCGCCAATGCCGAAGAACTGGCTGCCACCTCCGAAGAAATGAGCGCACAGGCCGAACAGTTGCAGCAGCTGATGGGCTTCTTCCGGCTGGGCAATGGCGGACGTGGTGCAAGTTCGGGCAGCAAGCAGGGGCCGCGTCGGATTGCAGCGCATGCGCCGGCTGCTGTGAACAGCGCGCCGCCACGACGCACCAACGTGCGCCAGATCAGCGCGGTGGCCACGACCGCCGACGCGATCGACGAATCGCAATTCGCCAGCTTTTGAGGAGCCGACGATGCACGCGCACACTGCAGCCAATCACGACCTGCTGGCATCGACGGCACCGCAGCAATACCTCACGTTTTTGCTGGGTGGGGAAATGTTCGGCCTGGGCATCCTGGGCATCAAGGAAATCATCGAATACCGCGTCCCCACCGATGTGCCGATGATGCCGCCGGTGCTGCGCGGGGTGATCAACCTGCGCGGTGCGGTGGTGCCGGTGGTGGACCTGCAGCACCGCTTCGGCCGCAACGCCAGCGCGATCACCAAGCGCAGCTGCATCGTGATCGTGGAGATCGCGCACGGCGAGGTGCATCAGGTGCTCGGGCTATTGGTGGATGCGGTGAGCGAAGTGCTGGAGATTGCCCCGGCCGACATCGTCGACACACCCAGCTTCGGCACCGGCATTGCGCGCGACTTGATCCATGCCATGGGCAAGATCGGCCAGCGCTTCGTGATCCTGCTCGATGCCGATGCCGTACTGGGCAACGATGCGCTTGCCCAGCTCCCAGCCGCCGAGCTGGCGGCCTGACTCACGCATGCACATAAGGACTCTCATGCGCCCTGCCCTTCTCTCCTGCAACTGCACGCTGGCCGGCCCGGTTTTGGTCGTGGACGACAGCGTGGTCCAGCGCGAACACGCCATGGCGCTGTGTCGCCAACTCGGCGCCAGCTCGGTCGACGGCGCCGTCGACGGACACGCGGCGTTGGAGTGGCTGACGCATGCCGATGCGCCATCGTTGTTGCTGGTGGACCTGGAAATGCCGGGCATGGATGGCGTGCAGCTGCTCGACGCGCTGGCGCGCGGCAAATACAGGGTGCCAGTGGTGGTGGTGTCGCAACGTGGCGGCGCCTTGATCGATGCAGTGATGCAACTCAGCCGCAGCGCCGGCGTGCGCGTGCTCGGCGGCATCGAAAAACCGATGAACCTGCAGGATCTGGCCACCGTGCTGGATTGCGAACCGGAGCCTGCCGCCGACGCACCGGTGTTTGCGCCGGTGGCGATCTCGCCGCTGATGTCCAGCGGTGGCGCGGCGGCCTCGCGGCTGGATCGTGCCATGCGCCGCGGCGAAATCCGTGTGGCCTACCAACCCAAACTCGATTTGAAAGACGGCCGCCTGCGCGGTGTGGAAGCGCTCGCACGCTGGCGCCGCCCGCAAGGCGACATGATCGGGCCGGACCGCTTCATTCCGCTGGCCGAACGCGAAGGCTTGATCCACGCGTTGACCCAGCAGGTGATCGACAAGGCCATCGCGCAATTGGTGGATTGGCACGCCGAAGGCTTCGATCTGAGCCTGGCATTGAACCTCTCGCCCAGGCTGTTGGGCGAAGACCATTTTCTCGAGGAACTGTGCGCCAAGCTGAGCGACAACGGCTTGAGCCCGGCCGATCTGGTGCTGGAACTCACCGAAAGCGCCATCGTGGAGCCGGCCAACGCCCTGAGCATGCTGGCGCGGTTGCGCCTGCACGGTTTCGGCCTATCCATCGACGACTACGGCACCGGCTTTTCCTCGCTGCAGCGCCTGGCCAGCATTCCCTTCACCGAACTCAAGCTGGATCGCAGCTTCGTGCATGCCGCGCATCGCAGCCGCAGTCAACGCACCGTGCTCGAATCCACGCTGGAGCTGGCGCATCGGCTGGAACTCACTGCGGTGGCCGAAGGCGTGGAAACGCCCGACGACTGGCGGTTACTGCGCGAACTCGGCTGCGACCTGGCGCAAGGCTATCTGATGGCGTCGCCAATGCCCGGGCCGATGCTGTCGGAGTGGTGGCGCGAACACGCCGTGCGCATCGCGCGCCTGAGTGATAGCCCATTGCCCAGCGACGCGGACGTGGCCTGAGCCGATGAGTACCGCCACCGCCATCACCGAACAGGAGTTCGGCCGCTTCCAGCGCTTCATCTTCGAAGCCGCCGGCATCAGCATTTCCTCCGGCAAGAAAGCCATGCTGTGCGGCCGCCTGGGCAAGCGCCTGCGCGAGCATCAATTCAGCACCTATACGCAGTATTTGCAGTTGCTGGAAAGCCGCCAGGACCGCAGCGAGATTCAGACCGCGATCGACCTGCTCACCACCAACGAAACCTACTTCTTCCGCGAGCCCAAGCATTTCGAGCTACTACGCAAGCTGGCCGGCGAACACCGTGGCGCGTTGCCGTTTCGCTGCTGGAGCGCCGCCAGTTCCAGCGGCGAAGAGGCTTACAGCATGGCGATGGTGCTGGACGATACCTTGCAGGGCCGCCCGTTCGAAGTGGTGGGCAGCGACATCAGCACCCGCGTGCTTGCCAAGGCGCGTACCGGCCACTACGCACTGCAACGCATTGACGGCATTCCGCAGGCGTATCTCAAACGCTATTGCCTGCGCGGCCAGGGCGACTACGACGGCACCTTGCTGGTGGAACGACGCCTGCGCGACCGCGTGCAGTTCGTGCACGCCAATCTCAATACCGCGTTGCCGGCACTGGGCAGCTTCGATGCAATTTTCCTGCGCAATGTGATGATCTATTTCAATGGCCAGACCAAACGCGAAGTGATCCTGCGCGTGCTGTCCAACCTCAAATCGGGTGGGCATTTCTGTATTGGCCATTCGGAAAGCCTGAGCGAACTCGACATCGATCTGGTCCAGGTGGCGCCCTCGATTTTCCGCAAGGCATGACCCAAGGATTCACCGTGTCGACAGCGTTCAACCGCCCCACTGCCAGCCCGACCGCCAGCCCCAAGACCATCAAGGCTCTGGTGGTCGACGATTCGGCGGTGGTGCGCCAGGTGTTGGTGAACGTGCTCAACGACGCGGCCGACATCGAGGTGATCGCCACCGCCGCCGACCCGTTGCTTGCGATCGAAAAAATGCGCAAGCAGTGGCCGGACGTGATCGTGCTGGACGTAGAAATGCCGCGCATGGACGGCATCACCTTCCTGCGCAAGATCATGAGTGAGCGACCCACACCTGTGGTGATCTGCTCCACGCTCACCGAAAAAGGCGCGCGCGTCACCATGGATGCGCTGGCCGCTGGCGCGGTGGCGGTGGTGACCAAACCGCGGCTGGGGCTCAAGCAATTTCTCACCGACTCTGCCGACGAACTGGTGGCCACCGTGCGCAGCGCTGCCCGCGCCAACGTCAAACGGCTGGCCGCACGCGTAACTGCCGCGCCGCTGGAAACCGAGGTCAAACACACCGCCGATGTGATCCTGCCGGCGCAGAGCGGGCGCGCGCTTGCGCAGACCACCGAACGCATTGTCGCCATCGGCACCTCCACCGGCGGTACCCAGGCGCTGGAAGAAGTGCTCACTGCATTGCCGCGCGTCTGCCCCGGCATCGTGATCGTGCAGCACATGCCGGAGAAGTTCACCGCTGCCTTCGCTGCGCGTCTCAACGGCCTGTGCCAGATCGCAGTGAAGGAAGCTGCCAACAACGACCGCGTGATGCCAGGCCGTGCATTGATCGCGCCCGGCGGCAAACATCTGCTGCTGCGTCGTAGCGGCGCGCAATACTTCGTCGAAGTACTCGAAGGCCCGCCGGTCAACCGGCATCGCCCGTCGGTGGATGTGCTGTTTCGCTCGGCCGCGCGTGCGGCTGGCAGCAATGCGCTGGGCATCATCATGACCGGCATGGGCGACGATGGCGCCGCCGGCTTGCTGGAGATGCGGCAAGCCGGCGCACGCACGGTGGCGCAGGACGAGCAAACCAGCATCGTGTTTGGTATGCCCAAGGAAGCGATCAAGCGCGGCGGCGCAGACCGCATCCTGCCGCTGGGCGCAATGGCGCGCGAGATCGTGACGCAGCTGCAGTAACGCGACGGATGTGCGCGTCACCCGCTAAACGTATCTGACAGGACGACTGCGTCTGCGAAAAGCCAAGGCGCGTTTCACCCATCAATGGAAGGGCCAGCAGACTTTCTTCTTCCGTCTGTGGGAAAAGGTGCCCAAAGGGCGGCGAAAGCAACACGCTTATCAAATCGCTACAGCTGCGACTCCAGCGGCAACCAGCCCATCACCGTCGCTGCGCCACGCCGCCACACGCTTGCGGCCGGCTCGCGCGACCACACCTCGGGCGGTTGCGCAGCATCGTCGTGCCATCGCAGCTTGCCCTGGTCCAGGGTCACGCGGTAACTCACCGGCGCACTGACCTTGTGGTTGTACAAGCGCTCGAGTTCCGCAGTGACCACGCGGCCGTTGAACAGCAGGCCCATCTCGGTATTGAGGTTCATCGAACGCGGGTCCAGGTTGAACGAGCCGATGAAACCACTGCTGTCGTCCACCACGAAGGCTTTGGTATGCAGGCTGGCGCCGCTGGAGCCGAACAGGCTGCCGTCCGGTTTGCCCATCGGCTTGAGTTCGTGCAGGCGCACGCCCTGCTGCAGCAGCGGCACGCGATAGCCGGCATAGCCGCTATGCACCGCCACCACGTCGTTGGCCGCCAGCGAGTTGGTCAGGATGCTCACCCGCACACCGCGCTGGCGCAGGTTGCCGATCCAGCGCATGCCTTCGTCGCCCGGCACGAAATACGGCGAAATCACCTTGAGTTCGTGCTGCGCATGCGCCATTTCGCCAATCAGCACCGGCGTCATCCAGTCGGCCTGCGGCGGCGCGCCCGCCGCTTTTTCCGGCGGGTCGGAGACGATGCGCGCCTGCGACACCCAATGCACCGGGCGGTCGCCTTGCATCAGTTCGCGCACGCTAGGCGAACGCTGCAAGCGCTCCACATACGGATGTGCGCGCGACGATGCCATGCCGGCGTCCAGGCTGCCACGCAAGGCCTCCAGTGCCTGCGGCTTTGCGGTGACCAGCGCAGACAGCGGCAAGGCATTGGGGCTATTCCAGTACGCATCGAACACCTGCTCGGCCTGGCCCACCGCCGGCCCCATCAGCGCGGCATCCATGTCCATGAAATTGGTGTCGCGCGCCGCATCGAAATATTCGTCGCCCACATTGCGCCCACCCACCACCGCGATGCGGCCATCGGCAATCCAGGCCTTGTTGTGCATGCGGCGGTTGATGCTGAACATGCGCAGCACCATTTCCACACCGCGCATCAAGGTACCTTGGTAATCCCCCCGCAGGTTAGCTGACGCCAGAAGTGGAATTTTCTCGTACCCTTTTCCGAGGAGGTTCCATGAAGACATCCCGCTTCACCGACAGCCAGATCATCGCCGTGCTCAAACAGGCCGAGG
>NZ_JSBW02000056.1 GCF_000772705.2 Xanthomonas vasicola | reverse complement strand
CTTCGGCCTGTTTGAGCACGGCGATGATCTGGCTGTCGGTGAAGCGGGATGTCTTCATGGAACCTCCTCGGAAAAGGGTACGAGAAAATTCCACTTCTGGCGTCAGCTAACCTGCGGGGGGATTACCCAGGCGGCAATCGAGTGGATCGCTGCGATTGGCCTGCATCGGTGGCAATTCGCGTGCACGGTTGGACGCCAATGCATGCAGACGACGGCTATCGATCCATTGCGCTGCATCATCGGGCACGTCGTGCGGTTTGACCTGCGTGCGCCCGCGCAGACGCCCGACCCAGTCCCAGCCCATCGCCGACACCGCGCGAAACCATGGCGTGCGGAATCCGGCGTCAGTGACCAGGATCGGACGCACATCGTCTGGAATCAGTGCCCTGAGCTGCTGCAAGAAGCGTTTTTCTGCGCCGGGCGATCCCTGCTGTTTCCCGGCAACCACCATGTCCAGCAAGGTGAGTGTGCGTCCACCGATCGGCACGGCGGCGCGCAGCAGGCACCATGACTTGTCCGGCTTCAAATCGCTTCAGTCGATGACGATCACCGGCTGGTCGCCGCGCAGTAGCCAATGCGCCATGTCCCGCTCGATCATGGATCGCTCGGCCTGCAACCTGCGATTGCACAGCAGGCGGTCGCATGCCTTGTACCCGCGTCGCGCCAGGCCACGCGCGTGCAATGTCGATCAGGGTCAGCCGACCTCCGTGCAACAGCCCTTCAACCGCGCGCAGCAAGGCGCGTTGGCGTAACGCATGCATGCCGGAGAGTGAGTTAGACAGGCACTTCTGCAATACTTCGCTGGCGCGCATGGTCGGCACTCTTCTCTGGCTTAGAGCAGCTAACAAAACTACTGCGCAACCGCCAGGCGGGCGCGGCCTGTGCTCGGAATCCTCATGTACCACTCGTACACTGCGGTTCCTGCGCGCCGTCCGCGCCCACCTGACGGCTGCTCGCTACGTTTTGTTAGCCGCTCTTAGTCACCTTGAAGCGCGCCCCATGCGCGCACCTTCTTCCACCGCCTGGCCCACCAAGTGCTTGATCTCGAAGGAAGAAATGTGGGGAAATCTCAGGGTCAGGTTAACTTATTAGTCGGCGATGTCAGGTTTGCGTGGCCGATGAGCGGGCCTGACGCCTGCAAAGCGGTGGGTCTTGGCTTGGATCATTGCGCGGAAGGCGTCGTGGCCCAGGGCTCGCTGCTGCTGTAGATGAAGACGAATGTTGGCGAGCAGTTCGTCGGAGAGGGCTTCATCGAGCAGGGCACGGTAGGCGTTGGATCGCTCGATCAGGTCGCTGCCAAGCGCAAACCAACAGGGATGCGGTGCCAGCGCGGAGTGCTTGCGCTGGCCTAGGTTGGCTGGGCAACTGGGCCAGCGATACGCCGCCGGGTTGTCGGCCAGGCGAGCACGCACCGGATTGAGCTCAATGTAGCGATAGCAGCGAAGGACGTCGTCCGCACTGTCCACAAGACATGCTTTGTACCGTCCTTCCCATAGCGTACCCGTGCGCCCGTGGCGGCCATTGAACAATGCGACGTAGTTTTGAAGCGTCCTCGTTAATTCCATCCACCTGGAAGTAGAGTTCCACCCCAAGGAGCTCTGCATGGAGAAGTCGAAGTTCACCGAAGAACAGCTGGTCCGGATCCTTAAAGAGGTCGAGGCCGGTGCAAAGGTCGGCGAGACCTGTCGCAAGCACGGGATCAGCGAGCCGACCTATTACGTCTGGAAGTCCAAATATGCCGGCATGGAGGTGTCGCAGTTGCCGCGTCTGAAGGACGTGGAAGCCGAGTTGGCCCGGATCAAGCGCATGTATGCCGAGCTGGCACTGGATCACCACGCGCTCAAGGACGTGCTGTCGCGAAAAGGTTGAGCCAGGCTCGTCGACTGCAATTGAGTCTGGTCATGCAAACCGCTCACGGCCTCAGTGCCCGTCGAGCTGATCGGGTGTTGCAGCTATCCCGATCTGCACGGCATTACCGTCCGCGCCAGCGCGACGATGGCCCGCTCATCGCCGCAATCCAGGCGCACCTGGAGAACAACCCCGAACACGGTGTTGGCCTGCTGATGGAGTGGGCATTGCGGCCGAGGGGCTGGGGCTGGCCCCGCGCCTGGCGGGTCTACACCACGCTCAAGCTCAAGCTTCCACGTCGCGGCAAGCGCTGGCTGCCTGATCGCGTCCGCGCGACGCTGGAGATCCCACAAGCGGCGAACCACACTTGGCCGGCGGACTTCATGTCCGATGCTCTATGGTCTGGGCGTCGCTTCCGCACCTTCAACATCAACGATGACTTCAATCGCGAATCGATGAAGATCTTGGTTGATTGCTTTTTGAAACGTATCAATAGCCTCCCGGATCACAGTGCGGCGACGGCCTACCCACGATTATTGCCAACATGAATATCGGGAATCAGATTACGGCACGCACCGTGACCGTCACTTCGGGCGAAACCGGGCGAGCGAGCAGCAAGGTCGTTGTGGAGCTGTCCGGTCGCCCCGATCCGCGGTGGCAATCGTGCTTCCACTTCGTCGTGCAGGGCCGCGATGGCTTTTACATGGAAGGCCGCCCGATCTTCGACCAGTCAAACGTCGAAGGTGTGGTGCCAGCCGGGCAGCTAGATGCCTTTCGGCACGAATTGCCGGAGGTTTTGGCCTTGACCAACACGCTTGCGCGCGCGCAAGCCATCAAGGATGCGGATCGGCGATAGCGCAGAGCCTGCGACGCCTGCCGGGATGATTGCAGCGTGAGTCGGCCATGCACCGTGCGGCAAAAACTGCACAAGGCGCGGGTCATCTGCTATGCCGCTGGAAGGAAGCTTTCTTCCATCTTGCGTAGATGCGACTGCAGGCGCGCCCGGCTGTTTGGAACACATCTATCCACGCTTTACATCGTCAGATGCCGCTCAACATCGAGGGCTGTCTGGAGACGGTGCGAACATGGCCGGTCTATGTGTCGAAGTATGCAGAGCGTTGCGGCCACATCGCGGGCAAAAGCGTATCGCTCGGCCAGGCAGATGTGATGCCTTCGGTGATATGTGCCTCACTTGGGCGTGGCACTTGCACCGGAGTTCAAGAATTCACGCAACCTGCCGCTAGTACACGCCAACCAAGAGGTTCGATGGAACTGTGGAGGCTGTGTTGAACGTGATGATTCGATTGCTCGTTGTGTCCTTGGCGGCTGCGTGTGTCGCCCCCGTACTGGCTGCCGAACAAGCGCCTGCGCAGATCGATGGCACGGGTGCGCGCATCCGCATGTTTGGTCAGAACGGCGTGGGAATCGTGTTGTACAAGGACGCTGTGTGTACCGCCATGTATGGCGAGAAGGTGCGTGCGTCCGGTTCGTTGGGGAGTGCGTTCGGCTCGCTGATGGGGTCGGTGAAGAACCAGGCGATCGGCATTCCGGAGACCCAGAACACGCGCAACCTGCACGAGCGCAAGATGATCGGTTCCAAGCCGTTCTACAAGGAATATGCGATCGAAGCTGGCAAGCCGGTGGTGGTGGAAGCCGGTGCCAGTTCGCCGGCGCATTGGACCAGCACGCCGGGCTTCAAAAGCGGTTGGACATGCGGGCCGTTGCTGGCGTCCACCTTTGTTCCGGAGGCTGGTGCCGATTACGAGGTTGCGTTGGACCTGGACTTTCGCAACTCGGTCTGCACCTTTGCGGTCAAGCGGGTTGCCGCTGATGGGCAGGTGACGCCTGTCGATGTTGCGCCCGTCTCCAAAGACTGCAAATAGTTTGCAGGGTTGCATCCGCTCAGGATGTGGCTAGCGAACGATGTGCGGGCCAACGACTAGACGTTGGCCTGCACGGTTGCAGCACGCGGGGAAAAAGCAAGCATGGCATCCCTGCCGACAGGCGTGGCACTACATGCACGACGAGTCGTTGATGCCGTTTCCCACCTCTGCACTGGATGTGTTGACGATGTGGTCGACGCGTTTCGTGCACGCACGTGCAGTCTGTGTCACTGCGCATCGCGCCAACAGCGCCGGATGCCCGACAGCGTCAACCGAACACTGTTTTTGCTGGTGGTGAGGAATACGCGTGCCGGTAAGGATCGCCAGGCACCCGCCTTCGCGCCTCACCAATCGGTCGGCGCGTAATCCTTCAAGAACTGCCCCCACACATGCTCGCCGGTGTTGAAACCGTGGATGATCGGGTCGACGATGCGCGCCGCGCCGTCGACGATATCCAGCGGTGGGTGGAAGCGTTCCTGCTGCACCTTCAGTGCGGCAATCTCTGCCGGATCTTCGTCGGTGACCCAACCGGTGTCCACGCTGTTCATATGGATGCCGTCGTTCTGGTAATCGGCCGCCGAGGTGCGCGTCATCATGTTCAACGCAGCCTTGGCCATGTTGGTGTGCGGGTGACGCGTGGTCTTGAAATTGCGATAGAACTGGCCTTCCATCGCGGAGACATTGACGATGTGCTTGTCGCGCTCGGGCGTACGCAGCATCAGCGGCTTGAGCCGCGCGTTGATGATGAAGGGTGCGATGGCGTTGATCAACTGCGTTTCCAACAGCTCCACCGACGGCACTTCTGCCATCAACAGGCGCCAGGAATTACGACCGCGCAAATCGACCTGTTGCAGGTCCTGATCCAGGCGGCCGTCGGGGAACAGATGCTGCTGGCCCACCAGTTCGTCATCCAGCATCGCGATCTGCGACAGCTCCGCGGCGCGGGTGAGGCCGTCGGCACTGTCCATGCCACGTCCGTGCACTGCCGGCAACGCAGTGGCCGAAGCATCGCGGAGCAACTCCGGAGTGCGCAGGCCTTCGTAATGACCGACAAGGTTCCGCACGGTCTCCGGCAATTCGTGCAATGCGGCGGTTTCGCCGGCCATCATGTGCGTGTAGAACTGCGGCGGGCGGCGCACGGTCTGGCAGGCGTTGTTGATGATGAAATCCAGGCGCTCGCGCGTGGCCAGCAGTTCATTGCAGAAGGCTTCCACGCTGGGGGTGTGGCGCAGGTCCAGGCCGAACACCTGCAAACGATGGCCCCATTGCGCGAAGTCCGGTTCCTGCGCATAGCGCGCAGCCGAATCGCGCGGGAAGCGCGTGGTGACAATCAACTCTGCGCCGGCACGCAGCAACTTCAAGCCCGCTTGGTACCCGATCTTGACGCGCCCGCCGGTCAGCAAGGCAATGCGCCCGCGCAGGTCGGCGGTCTCGGTGCGCTTAAAGAAATTCAGCTCCGCACAGGCCGGGCACATCTGGTCGTAGAAATGATGCAGCTCGGTGAACTTCTGCTTGCACACATAGCAATGACGCAACTCGGGCGAATGCGTGGGCTCGGGCGCGGCAGCGGCATTCTCGCGGTTATGCGTGTCGTGCAGGCCGGCAGTATGCGGCGGGAAATAGTTCGGCGTGCTGAATACCGGCTTGCGTCGCAGTGCGCGGATGCCGCGTTGTTCCAGCAGTGCTTCGGCCTTGCGCACCTTTTCCTGGTGGCGCTCGCGCTCGCGCTGCTTGAGCAACTGCCGCCGTGCTTTCGGCTCGGGGTGATAGACCTTTGCGACCACCTGGTGCAGCCGCACGCGGTCGGCTTCGGGCAGTGTGTCCAGCACGCTGCGGTCGGCTTCGATGGCCTCCAGCAGATCCAGCGCCGCGCGCAGGCGGTCGGTCAGGGGCAGGTCGTCGTCGGGCAAGGGCGGGGCGTTGGTGTTCAAGGTCGATCCGGAATGAGCGGCTGGCGGCGGAGGCAATGATGGCCGGTGGCCAGCGGGGGAAAACGATGACGGCTGCGCGGGCGGGGAGCGCGCCACTGCGTGTTGCCGCTGGCCGACGTCGGCAGGCTGGCATTTTCGCCGATTGTGGGTGGTTGGCGCCAATGCGGGTGTCTGAGCGGGTCAGCCAGGGCGCTGCCGCGCCATTGTGCCAGCGGTACCAAACTACATGTGGAAGGTTCGCGTTGCTTGCCTGCTGTCAGGCACGTGCACTGAGGTGCTGCGTATGCCTGCGCCCCATCACTGATGATGGCCTCTCACACGCGCGCAATCCAGGCGAGCTGCTCACGCAGCCTGCAACGTCGGTGGGCTACGGTCGTCGTTGATTGGAATGGCGGGAGAAAGCGCGATGGGTTTGTTGGTCGATGGCAAGTGGCAAGACAGTTGGTATGACACCAGCAAGAGTGAGGGGCGGTTCGAGCGCTCGCAGTCCAAGTTTCGTAACTGGGTCACGTGCGATGGCAGTGCCGGTCCGCACGGCGAGGGTGGCTTTCAGGCCGCTTCAGGGCGTTACCACCTGTATGTGTCGCTTGCCTGCCCGTGGGCGCATCGCACGCTGCTCTTTCGTCGTTTGAAAGGCCTGGAGTCGATGATCGATGTATCTGTCGTGCATTGGTTGATGGGAAAAAATGGTTGGACTTTCGCCGACGGGCCGGGTGTGATTGGCGGCATCGAGCATCATGCGCAGTATCTGTACGAGGTGTACCTCAAGGCCGACCCGCATTATTCCGGGCGGGTGACCGTGCCGGTGTTGTGGGACCGCGAGCGCAAGACAGTGGTGAGCAACGAGTCGGCCGATATCATCCGCATGTTCAATAGCGCCTTCGATGAGGTTGGGGCGACGGAAGGCGATTTTTATCCGCAGCCGCTGCGTGAGCAGATCGATGCGGTCAACGCACGTGTCTATGACACCGTCAACAATGGCGTGTACAAGGCAGGCTTTGCGACTACCCAGGCAGCCTATGAAGAAGCGGTGGTGCCGCTGTTCGAAAGCCTGGATTGGTTGGAAGCACGCCTGAGCGCGCAGCGCTATCTTTGCGGCGATCGCCTCACCGAAGCGGACTGGCGCCTGTTCACCACGCTGGTGCGCTTCGATGCGGTGTACGTGGGGCACTTCAAGTGCAATCTGCGGCGCATCGCCGATTACCCGCACTTGTCGGGATTCCTGCGCGAGCTTTATCAGATGCCGGGGATTGCCGAGACGGTGAACTTCCAGCACATCAAGGGTCATTACTACCAGAGTCACGAGACCATCAACCCGACCGGTATCGTGCCGATGGGGCCACTGCTGGATCTGGATGCGCCCCATGGGCGTGGTGGCTGACTTGCATGTTCGACATGGCGTGTTCGCTGCGCACCCATACGATTCGCAGGATGACGTCATGCTCAATCATGTGATGGTGGGCTCGAACGATCGCGCGTACGCGTGCGTTTTACGACGCGGTGTTAGAGGGCGTCTTCGGGGCACCTGCGCCGTTCGTCAATCAGGCGGCCTCGGGGCATACACGCCTGTTCTATCGGCATGCGGGCAGCACCTTTTGTGTGAGCGAGCCGATTGACGATGCACCAGCACGCCCTGGCAACGGTGCAACGGTTGGCTTGCAGCTCAGGCCTGGTGGCGTGACTGCAGAACAAGCGCCGGCACTACCGTGGCCTGCACGTCCACCGGCAGGTCTTCCATCACCAGCCCGAAGTAAGTAGCGGTAGGTTATCGCTTCGCCGCATCACGCATGATCAGCGTCGCCGCACCTAACGAAATCGCATCTTCGACAACGCCGGTGCTGGTCTGGCCGTAGCGCTCGATCGCACGCATCCGTGCGTTGAAGGTGAGATAGGCAGCTGCAACTGCGGTCGTTGCACCGAGCAGCGCGGCAATGCCGCGTTGCTCGCGCGGTGCCAAGGCGGTGCCCACGATGACGCCTGTGGCGATGCGGGCGATCATTCCCGGGAGCACGATGCGGTCTGGCGCGGTCTTCATCTTGTCGCCGGCCAATTCGCCGCCAGCCAGTGCCAGCATGCCGGCCGATGCCAGGGGATTGGCGAGCAATGCGGGCGCGCCATTGTCGGCAGGCAGCTTGCCGGTGCGTGCAGCATTGGCGACGGCGGCCAGCGGCGTCATCGAGCGCATGCCGGCAACAGCGCCCATCAAAATGGAGTGGATCAAAGCCATGTGCACCTCTGCATGTGCGCGATCATCGCAGCCGGAATGCGCTGCGTGTGGCACGTGGTTATCACTCTGCGCAGACTAGGGCGTGACATGTGTGGGAGTTGGCAAGACCTTGTGCACGCCGCGCATCGGTTGCGCCCGCATGCCGATGGTTTGCCGGATGCAATGCGCCGCCAGACTATCTGGCGGCATTGTTGCTCCTGTGGCATGGGTGCACAGCTCTGCCGCGTGTGCCTGATCGCAGCGGAGGCCTTCGCTTTGGGGTGTTGATCAACATCCTGCAATGCGATCTTGCAGAATCATTGCTCGGCGAACTGACCCTGGCGCCATGCCAGCCAGACAACCGCCAAACCCACGGCGAGGCAAACAAGCATTGCCGGAAGCGATGCCTCAGGGCCGAACGCATGCCTGTACGGCGCAAGTTACGGCGGCTATGCCGCGTTGATGGGTGTGGCCAAGGAGCCAACCCTGCACCGCTGCGGCGCTGGCTATGTGGGCGTCTACGATCTGGACATGATGGCGCGCGATACCGGGCGCTACGCGCGTTGGGCAAAGAACTGGACCGGCGACTGGCTCGGCGCGCGCGACACCCTGGCCGCACGTTCGCCGGTCAATCTAGCCAATCAGATCAAGGTGCCGGTGTTTCTTGCCGCCGGCGGCAAGGAAGAGCGTGCGCCGATTGAACACACCAAACGTGTGGAGCGTGCACTCAAGGGAGCTGGTGTACCGGTGGAGTCGCTGTACTTCCCTAACGAGGGCCACGGGTTCTACACCGAGCCACATCGTCGCGAGTACTACACGCGCTTGCTGGCGTTTTTGAGCAAGCAGCTCGGTGGCAGCACGGCGAAATAAGAGCGGCTGATAACGACTGCGCAGCCGCCAGGCGAGTGCAGTCGGTGCTCGGAATCGGCATGTGTCACTCTTGCACGCCGGTTCGTCCGCGCCCACCTGACGACCGCTCGCTACGTTGCGTTAGCCCTTCTCAGTGGCCACACGTGTCATCGGGGTTTGCCCGCATGATACGTGTGGCTTAGCGACGTGAGGTTGCTCACTCTTAGCCGTGCACCTAGCGCAGCATCGGCCACCGCACAGCCTCCACGCCGCTCAATTCGCCGGCATCGGCTTCATCTGGTACTGCGCCGGCGGGGTGGCGCCAAGCAGGTACTGCACGAAATAGTCCCAGCGGCGGCGGGTGACGTACGGGGTGAGATCGCCATAGCCGTGCTTGGCGTTGGGCAGCATCAGCATGTCGAAGTTCTTGTTGGCCTTGATCAAGGCATCGGCCACCAGCAAGGTGAGGTACGGCGGCACGTTGTCGTCCAGGGTGCCATGCACCAACATCAACCGGCCTTTGAGCTTGCTGGCGTGGTTGGCGTTGGCCTGGTCGTCGTAATTGGACGTGCCATCTTTGTTGACAATGTGCTCGCCGTGATACTTCTCGGCCCAGTCGTCTTCGTAGCCGCGGTTGTCGTGATTGCCGCTTTCCGACCAGGCCACCTTGAAGAAATCCGGATAGCGCAGCATCGCACCGGTTGAAGCATTGCCGCCGCCGGAATGGCCCCAGATGCCGACGCGATCCAGGTCGATCCAGGGATAACGCTGACCAAGCTCCTTCAAGCCGGCGACCTGGTCGGGCAAGGTGTTATCGCCCATGTTGGCGTACCAGGTGTCGTGGAAACTCTTGGAGCGCCACGGCGTGCCCATGCCATCGATGGCCACCACGATAAAGCCCAGTTCTGCCAGCGACTGGTTGTCGCCATGGCCGGCGAGGAAACTACGCCCACGCACCGAGCCGGTCTGCGGGCCCGGGTAGACGTAATCGATGACCGGATACTTGCGCGTCGGGTCGAAGTGGGTGGGCTTGAACATCAACCCATACAACGTGGTCTTGCCATCGCGTGCCTTCACCGTAATGGGCTCCGGCGGCACCCAGCCGGCAGCCTTGAGGCGGGTGATATCAGCCGTGACAATGGTGCTGACGGTGCGGCCGTCGCCGGCCTCGCGCAGCAGCGTGACCGGCGGCGTCACCGAGGTGGAATAGGTGTCGACAAAACGTGCGCCATCGGGCGACAGCGCGATGCTGTGGTTGGCGGGTTCGGGCGTGAGCAAGACCGGCTCGCCGCCATCCAGGCTCACTTTCCACAGCTGTTGGTAGTACGGGTCCACGCCCGCGCTGCGGCCAACGCCGACAAACCATGCGGTGCGCGTGGCCGGGTCCACGCGTAGCAGCTCGGTGACGTTGCCTTCGCCGGTGGTGATGGCGCGCTTGGGTTTGCCGGTGGCCAGATCGTAGAGATACAGCTGGCCCCAATCGCTGCGTTCGGAGAACCACACCGCCTCATTGCTGGCCGGCAGATACGCCCAGTTGGCGGCGACCTGGCCGCTTTCGTAATAGGTTTTGACGGTTTCGTTGAAGGCGGTACGCACCGCGCCCGTGCTGGCATCGGCGATGCGCAACCAGGTTTGCTTGTGGAAGTGCGAGGTGGAGGCGAACGCCAGGGTCTTGCTGTCCGGTGCCCACTTCACATCGTCCCACAGGCCCGGCGAGCAGCTCACGTCGTCGCACAACGTGGAACGGTGTTGATCCGGCGGTGTTTTCAGGCGCAGCACGCTGCGGGTGGGCACGTCGATGATGACGCGCTCGATCAATGTCACGTCCTTGTCGCCGGCCAGCGGATATTTCCACGACTGCAGTTCCGGGTGCCCCAGCTTGGTGCTGACCAGATACATGTCCCCGGTCTTGCGCTGGTCCTGCTGGAAGGTGGCGATCTTGCTGGAGTCCGGCGACCACGCCACGATGGCATTGTCGGTGTGCTGCCAGCCGGCGTTGTCGGTGGCATAGCCGAAGTTTTCCACACCATCGCGGGTGAGCTGGGTTTCCTGCCCGCTGGCGAGATCGCGCACCCACAGGTTCCAGTCGCGAATGAAGGCCTCGCTGCGCTTGTCCGGCGACAACACGCCCGGTTCCGGTTGGTCCTTGGCGTACAGCTTGCTGCAACGCGCACGCGCATCGCAGACCACCGCGGTATCGCGCACATTGAGGCGGTAGCGACCATCGGCGGTGACCTTGACCACCGGCGCGAAGGTGTCGGCCTTGAGCGGTCTGTCGCCGGTCTTCAGCAGCGTGTTGAGCGAAGCGACCAGCGCAGACTGTTTGAAGAGCGGTGCGGTCTTGCCGGTGCTGGTATCCAGCTGCAGCAGCCGGTTGCCCTTGGCATCGTGATCGACATAAGCCACATGCGTGGCGTCCAGCCAGTCGATGCGGCTGGCGGCGTGGTCCACCAGCGGCTGTGCAGCGTAGTTGATCAGCCGCTCGGCGCGCGCGTAGTCGGCCTCGGTAACGGCAGGGGTCTGGGCGCTGGCGAGTGCCGGTAGGGTGGCCAGGGCGATGGCGACGAACAGGTGCCGCAACGGCAACGGGGTGGGCATGAAAGACTCTCCGGGACGAAAGGAGCGCGCACTGCGGTCGGCGCGACCGTCCGATGCTACCCGCAGTGAGGGCTGGCTGCCTCTGCCAGAAGTCGTGCTTGCGCGGTTGGCGACTGTGGCGGGCCGCATGCGTTTCGGCGACCGAGTGGGCGTGGCCGAAGCGGGGGTGACATGCGATCCACCGGTTGCCGTGCGGATCGCTTGGTCTGGCACTGTTACAGCATGACCCTGAGGTGCGTCGAGCTCGATGCCCATCGAGGGAGAGACACCCGTGGACTGCACGTGGGCTGGTGACCGGTCAGCGGCTAATTACGAGAGCGTCGCCGCCATGAACTACGCTTCTTTGCGTCCATGGATGACCATGTTGGCCCGATCTTGGGTTTACTGAACGCACGCACATTGACTGGAGGCCGTCTGATGTCCCGGTTCCGCCGCTTGGCACTGTCCCCCTTTATCAAGGCGCAGCCGCCGCACAAGACGCAGCCTGCCCCGGCGGATCTGATTGCCGCATATGCGCCGGTGCTGCCTGCGAGGTCTACGAGATCGATCAGATGGTGTTATCGATGCAGATGCTGCGGGTCAGCAAGGTCGATGCGTTGGCGCTGCACAGCCGGCTTCGCGATGCGGTCGACGGGTCTGCAACCGTTGCCACTGCACCCACGACCAATGGTAATGCAGTGCCCGCAGAGCAGCGCGCAATGTTCGAGAGCCTCTTCAACGAGCCACAGTCCAGCAACGACCTGCACGGCGTGTACTTGTCGTCGTATATCGATTGGCATCGCATGGTGGCGCTCGAGCCAGACGGCCAGTATCGCCTGCTGTTCTGGAAAATCGATCATCGCAGTCGTGCACGCACCAATGTGCGCGCGTATGCGGGCAGCTATGAGCTGACGTACACCGAGATGGGCGACCGACAGGTGACGCTGGATATTCGGTTGCGCAGCGATTCCAGTGGTAGCGATGCCAACGATACGCAACTGGTGGTTATGCGCTCGGGGACCGACATGTTTCTGCTGCGCGCCGACGAACTGGCAGACATGGCAACGGCCATGGATGGCTCGAAAACGTTGGGCCGCAGCGAGTACTACTTTCGCAAAGTGACGTTGAGCGATGCATTTGTCGAGGAACCATCCGGTGGACGCGCCGCGCCGCCGCTTGCCGATCTTCCACGTGCGTTACAGCAACGGGTGAATGCCGAAGCGATCATCGCCACCATCACCCATGTGGACGACATCGCCCCCGACGTTGAAGACAACCGTGCCGGCGCCGTCATGTGTACATTGGACCGAGGCGAGGACGATGGGCTGCGCATGAACATGCCGCTGCGCTCGCCGCCAAACACGGGGCGTGACCTGTATGGCTGGGTCTGGGAGATGCACTCTGCCGCGTGTCGGGTCGCCATCAAATACCAACGCGGTGGCGATGGCAAGGTGGACCATGGTCCTGTTGTCGGCGATGTGCTGACCAGTCGCCTGAGCGGGGCATGAGATGCCGGTGCGCAGCGCAGGCAGTGCTCGCAGCGCGGCAAGCCAGTCGCTTACTTGCTCATGCAGCGCTTCCAACGCTCGTTCACCCGCTGCGCAAACCAGGCGGTGGTGAGCGTGCGGGTGATCTTGGGGCTTTCCAGGGTGATGCCTGGCAGCACCGCGCGCGGTAGCGACATACCGGCGCTGCGCTCGGCCAGCGCGAACACCTGGCGATACAGCGCGGTGTCTGCGAAATCAGCGGTGTTGCCTGCCTCCAGTGCGCGGCGGATCTCGCGGTCGCTCATCGCCAGCTGGCTGCCCAGGCTGCGTGCGGCGCGCTCGGTACTGCCTGGTGCATCCAGGCTGGCGCCCGGCGTGAGCAGATCGCCGTCCAGAGCCAGTGCAATCCCGCTGGCCTTGCTTAGCGCGGCCTGGAAGGCGGCGTTGCGGCTGGCGTACCAACCGGCATTGAAATCGGCGAAGCGATACAGTAGCGCGTCGTAGTTGGCTGGGTACCCCAGCAGATGCAGCGTGCCGAACCACAGCCCGCCACGGCGGCTGAAGACTTCATGGCGGATCGAATCACCGGGCGGGTAGGGATAGCGCTGCGCGTGCTGTTCTGCGAACGCGATGCTCACCTGCATCGGCCCGGCGGTATGCACCGGGTTGAACCCGTCGAACAACCGCGCGCCCAACGGCACGCTGCCGGTGAAGTCTTCGAAGATGCGGCTCAATGCCTGCTCGGTGCGTGCGGCAGCGATGCGCGTGGCATAGCTGCGGCCATCCGGCGAATTCAGACGCAAGGCGGCATCGACCATGAAAGCTGGGATGTGGTGCGCACTGGCGCGGCGGTCGATCTCCGCACGCGCGATCTTGCCCAGGTTGGGCACCACCGGATTGGCCTGGTAGGTCGACTCCTGCTCGGTCACTGCCAGCACTGCGCAAATGTGCTCGGCGCTGGTGTCCAACGCCTGCGAAGACAGCGCCACATACACATCGCTGGCCCAGCCGGCGCGGTCGGGCAAGGTTGCCGGTAGGCGCCGCGCGATATCGGCCTTGACCGCATCCGGCGAACGTTGCGGTGCGCGCGGCGCCTGGGTAGCGCAGGCCGATAGCAAGGCGATGACGAGCAGCGTGAGCAGGCGGGGCAGGGGCAAGGTCACGGCGTCTCCGGAAGATCGAGGGGCGGCAGCTGCCGTACGCCAGTTTACGCGGCGCGCCTGCGGGAGCCTTCATCTTGCTTATGCGTGAGGCTGCATTGCCCTTGCATACCAACGGCAGCAGGATTGGGAAAAGATATATTGGAGTGCTAGTTGCATTGCTTCAGGTGCATTGCTTCAGTTGCATCGCGAAGTCAGGCGATTGAGTCGTTCTGGATGCCGTTTCAAGCATTGCGGTGTGCTGCGTTATCCAACCAAGCATGTCCGGCGAGATGTCGGGAGACCGACGGCATTCATTGATAGCACTCAATGCTCGGCTGCAGACCTAGGCAGCGAGTGCCTGTACGGCAGCCCTGAAAGCGCCCAGCAATTCCCGCCCCAACGCCGTCCCCAGCGGGTCTACGCCGATGCAAGCACCATCTGACTCATTTCGTCATCGAGACTCAAGACTGGCCCACTCGGGCCGACAACGAACGCGTCCGCTTCCGCGTCGATCACGGGATCTGTCGCGTGCGTCGGTCATCATTGCAGTTGTATGACATTGGGAATATTGCGATTTCGCCGCAGATTCGGCTGGATTTCATCGCTGTCCAAACGTGGGAGTGCTTGAAATGCCGCAGCAACCAGCAAGCCGCCACGCGCGTGGAGGTGGAACGACCTCGGCGTGCGCGCGCTGCGGCCCGTCATCGACGTGATGGCGCGATGAGCCTGCTTGTCGCCCGGTGGCGCGTGCTCCCTGCGTTTGTGTTGCTGCTAGGCAGCGCCGTGGCGTTGGCGCAGCCGCAGCCGCAGCCGTGGAAGACGATCGAGGCGGCAGCCATCGACGACCCTGTGGCCGCATTGCAGATCGCGCAAGGCGCACTGCAGCGGGCTAGTCGCGATCATGAAGTGGATGCCGAATTCTGGGCTTTGCTGGCGCAGGCACGCGTGCTCATTTCGTTGGAAGACAGCGAACGCCGCCAGGTCGTGCTTGTGCAAGCGCGCGGGAAGCTCGACCAGTTGCACGGCAACGCCACGCAAGCGCAGCTGTGGTTGGACATCGTGCAGGCGCTCAGCGATGTGCGCGAAAATCCCAATCGCATCATGGTGGCGCGCTTGGAAGCACTACGCCAACGCACGCGCGCGCTGGGCCGCAACGACCTGCTGTGCGAAGTGGAGGCGATCGACATGTGGAGCATGCTTGCTTCAGGCAGCAGCGATGAATCCTGGAGCGCGGCGCAGGCCAGTTATCAATGTGCGGCGCGCGAGAAGATCCTGGTGCTGGAGCTCGATGCGTTGACGCAACTCGGGTCATTGGCCAGCCGCGTCGGTGGCCGCGCCGCCGAAGACAATGAAACCGAGGACTACCTGCAACACGCGCTCTCGCGCCTGCATGATCAGCCGGCACGCTTCCAGCGCAGCCTGATCGAATACGAGTTCGGCACTGTGCTGGCGGCACGCCAACCCGAAGCGGCGTTGCTGCATTTTCAGGCGCGCGTTGGCACTCAGCCGCGAGCTGCGCGACCAGGCCGGCGTGGCTGCAGCGCTGACCAGCGCCAGCGAGGCCCTGATCGAAACCGGCGATGCCGCCTCTGCAGTGACGATGGCGCGTGAGGCGCTGCCATTGATGCAGAAACAAGACAACATCGGTCGCGTGGCGGCGTGCCACGCCGTCTTGCTGCAGGCCTTGACCGCGTTGAAGGCCGACGATCTTGGTGCCCAAATCATCGCCGCCAAGGCCGCAGACGACCCTAAGGAAACTCTGAACAACTCCCCTTGATCCTGCGACAATCACACAGACGCAACGGACAACGACGATGCAACTGACCTTCGGCGATGCGGAGTACAACGGCAAGCGCAAGCGGACGCGGCGTGAGGTGTT
>NZ_JSBW02000055.1 GCF_000772705.2 Xanthomonas vasicola | reverse complement strand
CCTCACGCCGCGTCCGCTTGCGCTTGCCGTTGTACTCCGCATCGCCGAAGGTCAGTTGCATCGTCGTTGTCCGTTGCGTCTGTGTGATTGTCGCAGGATCAAGGGGAGTTGTTCAGAGTTTCCCTAGGGAAAGCCTGGGCGTATTACGCTCCGTTTACCGTGAAACCGACGTCGCGTTTTCCGCTGGTGGATGCTGAAACGCCGCGCGCAATCTGGACCAACACTGCTGGTAATCGGCTTGCCGATGCGCGGCGTTCAATGCCTGCTGCGCAGGGCGTAATACCGCGCGGGTTTCGAACATGAAAGCCATGGTTTCAGTGATCACTTCCGAGCGCGTGAGATCTGCCTGCGAGGCTTTGTCGAAGGTGGCCGCATCCGGGCCGTGCCCGCTCATGCAGTTATGCAACGAGGCGCCACCGGGCGCGAAGCCTTCGGCCTTGGCATCGTAGACGCCATGCACCAGGCCCATGAATTCGCTGGCGACGTTGCGATGAAACCACGGCGGACGGAAGGTGTGCTGCGCCACCAGCCAACGCGGTGGGAAGATCGCAAAATCCATGTTCGCAGTGCCATGCGTGTCGCTGGGTGAGGTCAGCACAGTGAAGATGCTGGGATCGGGATGATCGAAACTGATCGAGCCGATGGTGTTGAAGCGACGCAGGTCATAGCGATAGGGTGCGTAATTGCCGTGCCAGGCGACCACATCCAATGGCGAATGGCCGATGTCGGCACGCCAGAGGTGGCCTTGGAACTTTGCGACCAATTCGAACGCGTCTTCGCGTTGCTCGAACGCAGCATGCGGCGTTTGGAAATCGCGCGGATTAGCCAACCCATTCGAGCCGATCGGCCCTAGATCGGGCAGGCGCAGCA
The DNA here is from genome assembly GCF_000772705.2 of Xanthomonas vasicola. Taxonomy (GTDB): domain Bacteria; phylum Pseudomonadota; class Gammaproteobacteria; order Xanthomonadales; family Xanthomonadaceae; genus Xanthomonas; species Xanthomonas vasicola. Next base: position 74,303 of record NZ_JSBW02000055.1, on the reverse strand, counting down.
GGCCACCGAAGTTTTCGCACACGTAACCGCGCGCGGTGCCATCCAGCAACTCGACGCGAAAGCGCACCCCGCGCGGAATCACACCGATCTGCTGCGGCTCCAACGCCAGCACGCCAAGTTCGGTATGCACACGCAACCGGCCCTGCTGCGGCACCAGCAACAGCTCGCCATCGGCGTCATAGAAGAAGCGATCCTGCATGGAGGCGTTGGCCGCATACAGATGCACGCCAACGCCGGACATCGCCTCCGGCCCACCATTGCCGGCCATGGTGTAGAGACCATCGACGAAATCGGTGGGCGCGGACGGCAATGGCAGCGGGCTCCAGCGCAGCTGATCCGGCGGCACCGGGCCGGTACCGAAGTCGTTGTGGAAGTGCGACTGCTCGATCAGGGAGAAGCTGCCATGCACGGCCGCCGGACGGATGCGATACAGCCAGCTACGCCGATTCTCGCCACGCGGCGCAGTGAACGCGGTGCCGGACAACTGCTCTGCATAGAGCCCATGCGCCACGCGCTGCGGCGAGTTCTGCCCGACCGGTAGAGCACCGGCCACGGCCTCGGTCGCAAACTCGTTACCGAAGCCGGTCATGTAGTTAGATTGGTCATGCATGGACATAGGCTCTTCAATTGTGGTCCTGCCATCGCACAGGACGACCAGTGCTGAAGCCCCTCTCCCGACGGGAGAGGGGCTTCAGCAACGTGCGTTTTCATCACTCTGTGTTGTCAGACACATGCGTGCTTGAGACGCGCGCGATTGCCTGATACGTGCGACTTGTCTGCGTAATTGGCCTGATACATACCAAAGCTCCGCCTGACTTAACAAGCTGCGGCGTTGGGCATCACAACGAGCACCACTCCAAACCCGCACCGGCGCAGTTAGTGGCAGCAGCCACAAATCCCGAATCACCTATCCCAGCCGTCAAAGCACCCCACGCTTCATCTGATCGCGCTCGATGCTTTCAAACAACGCCTGGAAATTACCTTCGCCAAAACCTTCATTGCCCTTGCGCTGGATGATCTCGAAGAAGATCGGGCCGATGCAGTTGGTGGTGAAGATCTGCAGCAGCTTGCGCTGTTTGGTATCCGGGTCGGCGTCGATCAGGATTTTGTTGCGGCGCAGGCGTTGGACATCTTCGCCGTGGTCGGGGATGCGCAGATCCACCACGTCGAAATACGTGTCCGGCGTGTCCAGAAAGCTCACGCCGGCGGCGCGCATTTTTTCCACGCTGGTGTAGATGTCGTCGGTGAAGCAGGCGATGTGCTGGATGCCTTCGCCCTGGTACGCGTCCAGATACTCGTTGATCTGGCTCTTGGGGTCGGACGATTCGTTGAGCGGAATCCGCACGATGCCATCCGGCGCCGTCATCGCCTTGGACACCAGGCCGGTTTTGGCGCCCTTGATGTCGAAGTAGCGGATCTCGCGGAAGTTGAACAGGCGCTCGTAGTAATCCGACCAGCGTTGCATGTTGCCGAAATACAGGTTGTGGGTGAGGTGGTCGATGAAGGTCAGCCCGAAGCCGGTCGGATGCTGGTCGGCACCTTCGATCGGCTCGAAATCGCCGTCGTAGATGCTGCCGGCGTCGCCGTAACGGTCCACCAGATACAGCATGCAGTCGCCGATGCCCTTGACCACCGGTGCCGGCACGGCGCGCGTATCGGCCTTGTCCTGCACCGCTTCGCCGCCGTTGCCCAGCACGGTCTGCAGCACGGTCTCTGCCGGGGTGCGGAAGCGGATCGCAAAGCCACAGGCGCAAGGACCATGCGCAGCGGCGAAGTCGGCAGCGAACGAATCGGGGTCTTCGTTGAGCAGGAAGTTGACCCCGCCCTGGCGATAGACGGTAATGGGGCGGCTGCGGTGACGCAGCACCGCGCTGAAGCCCATCTTGCGGAAATAGTCGTGCAGTTGCTCCGCCTGGCCGGCCGGTGCGGCGAATTCGACGAATTCGAAGCCGTCGATGCCCATCGGATTCTCGAAGGTGGTGACCTGCATGCCCGGATCCGGGCGGGTTGCAGTGGTGTTCCGTTGTGCGCTCATCGTCGTTTCTCCACGCTTTGGGGGCCGCAGGGCTATGCGGACTAGCAGAAGACCCGCGAGAATGCGCAGGCCACCCTCCGTTTGTAGTTGCAAATGAAACCAAAATCAAGACACAGTGCAACATGAGCGATCTCGACGCCCCTCATCCGCCGCAACATCCTGTACTGCTCAACCTTGAGCAGTTCCTGCCGTATCGCCTGAGCGTGCTGTCCAACCGTATCAGCAGCAATATTGCCAAGGTATACGGCGATCGTTACGGCATGGCGATTCCCGAGTGGCGGGTGATCACGATTCTGGCGCTATACCCGGGATCTTCGGCCAGTGAGGTCTCCGACCGCACGGCGATGGACAAGGTGGCAGTCAGCCGCGCCGTGGCACGCCTGCTGGAGCGCGGCTTCATCCGCCGCGAAACCCACGGCGATGATCGCCGCCGCTCGATGCTGGCGCTGTCGCCGGCCGGGCGCCAGGTCTACGAGACCGTCGCGCCGCTGGTCAACGAGATGGAACAACGGCTGATGTCGGTGTTCAGCGCGGAAGAACAGCAAATCCTGGAAAAGCTGATCGACCGGCTGGCCAAGGATGGGCTGCCGCGCATGGCCAGCAAGGAGTAAGTGGCGCTGCGCAGGACCTGGTTTAGTTGCAGTTCCGTGCTAGCGGGCAACGCTGGTGCAGTACTCGCATCGCTGCTGGACGCGCGCAGAACTGTGTATGGCGGCTCCTACAGATTGCGACCGGAGGTTGGATCGCTGCTCTTCGCTGTTGGCACGCCGCGCATGGCCACAGTACCTCCCATGCAGTGGCGTGCTGCTGTCGCCGACGCTGCATCATCAGGTGGTGCAGCACGCAGCGCGACGCAGACTCACCGTGCGCACGCCAGCCGATCCACATCGGCACGATGCAAACACAAAACCCCCGCACTGCTGCGGGGGTTTTGTGTTTGACGCATCCAAGACCTCAGGCCTGCGGCGGCGCCCACTGCTTGAGGAAGTCGAACAGCTTCTTGCGGTCGAAGCCCTCGCCCTTGCGCAGCTCCGGGCCAGACTGGGTGGTCAGCAGCTTGCCGTCGTTATCCAGCACCAGCAGCGAGGGAGAGTCGTTGAGCTGTGAGAACGCCGACAGGAACGCAGCGTTTTCGTTGGCCGCATCGCGGTTGACCTTGACCACCACGAAGTGCGCGTCGCGGAAGCTGCGTAGTTCGGCGTCGCCGCCCATCAGCTCATCCAGCGCCTTGCAGGGCTCGCAAGCCGCATTGCCGACATTGAGCACGATGCGCTTGCCGCCACGCTTGGCTTCGACCTTGGCCGTCTCCAGATCGGCGGCCGGATCGCGCGAGGGGTCGTATTGCGCATTGAGCGCGGCGGCTGCGGCGATATCTGCAGCGGTCGGCGTATTGCCCGAGGACACCGGTTGGCTGGGATCGGCGCTGGGCGGCTTCTGCATCGACGTATCCAACGGCTTTGGCGCTTCCTGCGGGCTGCTGGTCTGCCCGCAGGCGCTCAACAGACCCGTCAGCAATAAGCCACAGACAAGGGGTTTGATCGGCATCGCTGTTCTCCTCACTTCACACCATGCATCAATTTATTGATCAGCGGCGCGATCAGGAACAGCAACGCGCCGGCGCCCATCAGCGCCCAGAACCCGAAGGTATATCCGCCCAGCGCCGAGGACACACTCATGCCTTCGTTCCCGCTGACATGACCTGCGAAAATGCCCGACAGGTTGTTGCCGATGCCGGTGGACAGGAACCAGCCACCCATGCCGAAACCGACCAGGCGTACCGGGGCCAGCTTGGTCACCATCGACAGGCCGATCGGCGACAGGCACAGCTCGCCGATCGACTGGATGACGTAGACCATGAACAAGGTCCAGAACGGGATCTTGCCGGCGTCGTTGACCAGGCTGGACAACGCAAACATCAGCAGCAGGAACGCCAGGCCGTTGAACAGCAGGCCCAGGCCGAACTTGCGCGGGATCGACGGATTGAAGCGGCCGGACCTGACCCAGATCCAGGCGATGACCGGGGCCAGCGCAATGATGGCGATGGAGTTCACCGACTGGAACCACGCGGTGGGGAAGGTCCAGCTGCCGAAGTTGCGGTTGACGATGTTGTCGGCCAGGAAGGTGAACGAGCTGCCGGCCTGTTCGAAGAACATCCAGAACAGCACGTTGAATGCGAAGATGATCAGCATCGCAATCACCTTGTCGCGCTGTACCTTGCCTTCGCGGATGCCTTCCACCAGCAGCATCACCGACAGGCCGATGAACAGCACCGTCAGCACGATCTGCAACACGTCCGCACCGACCGCGAGCAGGAAGTACACGCCCGGAATCGCCAGCAGGCAGCCCACTAGCACCATCAGCACACGGCCCACGCCCTGCGCGTCCGGCGCCGGGGCGCCGATGCCCTTGAGCTGGACGCGGCCGAACCAGAACCACACCAGGCTGATCAGCATGCCCACGCCGGAGGCCATGAACACCATTTTGTAGGACGGCATGGCTTCGGTGCCGAACACCTTTTCGGCCAGCAGCTGGGTCAGCACCGGCGAGATCATCGCGCCCAGGTTGATACCCATGTAGAAGATGGTGAACCCGCTGTCGCGGCGTGGATCGGCCACCGAATACAGCTTGCCGACCATGGTGGAGATGTTCGGCTTGAACAGCCCGTTGCCGACCACCACGGTGGCCAGGCCGATCTCGAACATGGTGTGGTCGGGAATGGCGATCAGAAACAGACCGGTCGCCATGACGGCCGCGCCGACCAGGATCGAGCGCTGGTAACCGAGCACACGGTCGGCCACGTAGCCGCCGAAGATCGCCGCCGCATACACCAGCGCCAGGTAGGCGCCGTAGGTCCGCCCCGCCGGCGCCTGGCCGGTGGCATCGCCGTTGAAGAACTGCGCAACGATGTACAACACCAGCGCCCAGCGAATGCCGTAGAACGCAAAGCGTTCCCAGAATTCGGTCATGAACAGCAACCACAGCGGCCGGGGATGGCCGAGCAACGTGGGGAACTCGGGCGGCGGCGGATTGGAGGCGGATGTCGGCGCAGTCGCGTCAACGCTCATAGAAGTCCCTTGCGTATTCAGTGATGGCTGGGTGCACCGGAGCGAGCCCGGGCAACGCGCGAGGATCACTTAGACGTCATGTACGCGTCAAATTCGCCGGAGTCGGCGACCTGATGGCGGAGGGTGGAATGGGCGGGTTTGGTGGGTGTGTTGGGTATCCCCACCGGCGTGTGCGAGATCGTTTCCAGGGCCTAGGATGGTCCCGAGGCGCCTGCGTCAGCACTGGCAATCGCCCTTAACCCCTACCGCCGCCGCGCCTTGCCTTCTCCCATTGGGACATTGTCCTCCTTCATGGGGGAGAAGGTGCCCGAAGGGCGGATGAGGGGCGCGTCGGAAAGCTGGCAGCGCCAGCGATCACAAACGCGTCGCCACGCGCCGGCAAAGTGAAACGATCAATGCTGCTGCCATGCATCGATCCCTGCTCCGCCCCGGCCCGCGCTCGCGGCGCGGGCGCTCCTAGGCACGCGCGCCAGTAGCGCGCAGGCCGCGCTTTCTCGCCCTGAGGGGAAGGCGCTTGAGTGCGCTGCGGCTGCTGATTGCTCAGCGTTTGCATTGCTCAGCTTTTTCCCTGCGCGGGTTGTCGCCCTGCTCTGCTTATCCCCGTGCTCAGCTTGTCGCCCGCTTGACGTCTGGCCTTACTCAGCCGTTCCCGGCGTACGCCCCGCCCTGCACTGGGCGGCTGTCCACGCCCACCGAGGTGCGCACGTCGAACAGTTCCGGGAAGAATGTCAGCGCCAACGCCTGCTGCAGAAAGCCGACGCCGCTGGAGCCGCCGGTGCCGCGCTTGAAGCCGATCACCCGCATCACCGTGCGCATGTGGCGGAACCGCCACAGCTGGAACTGGGTTTCCACATCCACCAGATCCTCGCACAGCACGTACTCGCGCCAGTAGCGGTCGGTGTTTTCGTAGATGCGCTCGAACACCGGCCGCAGGCTGTCGTCGGCCACATGGGCGGCGGTCCAGTCACGGGCATGATATTGCTGGGGAATTGCGTGCCCGAAGCGCGCCAGATAGCGCAGGAATTCTTCATACAGACTGGGTGCTTCAAGCACTTCGCGCAGCCGCGCCTGGCCCGGCGGGTCGTACGCGAACACCTGCAGCACCTGCGGGTTCTTGTTGCCGAGCAGAAACTCGATGTAGCGGTATTGCAGCGATTGAAAGCCCGACGAAGGCCCCAGCACATCGCGAAAGCCCATGTACTCGCTGGGGGTGAGCGTCTCCAGCACCGACCACTGTTCGGTGAGCTGGCGCAGCACCTGTTTGCTGCGCGCCAACACCTTGCGGCATTGCCAGACCTGATCGTTTTGCAAATGCACCATCGCCGCGCGCAGCTCGTGCGCCAGCAGCTTCAGCCACAGCTCCGAGGTCTGGTGCTGGATGATGAACAGCATTTCGTCGTGATGGGCCGGCTCGGACAGCGGCTGCTGCGCAGACAGCAACTGGTCCAGCCGCAGATAGCCGCCGTAGGTCAGCCGCCCCTCCAGGTCGGTGTGGATGCCAGGTTCCAGGTCACGCAGATTCTTGTCGACGGGCATGGCGGAGCGCTGAAGATCGGGCACGCAGGGTAGCGCGCTGGCGGCGGCTTGGCAGCCGCTGCGGAATTGGGAATTGGGAATTGGGAATTGGGAATTGGGAATTGGGAATTGGGAATTGGGAATTGGGAATTGGGAATTGGGAATTGGGAATTGGGAATCGGGAATTGGGAATCGGGAATCGGGAATCGGGAATTGGGAATTGGGAATCGGGAATCGGGAATCGGGAATCGGGATTCGGGATTCGGGATTCGGGATTCGGGATTCGGGATTCGGGATTCGGGATTAGCGGATGGCGGATGGCGGATGGCGGATGGCGGATGGCGGATGGCGGATGGCGGATGGCATTCGGCCATGGCCCGGGTTGGCTGGCTGCTTGCAGTCCCGGAGGCGTTCCTGAGGGATTGGGCCAGCGATCCTTGCGCAGTGCCTTGCAGAACGCCCATCCACACCAGTCGCACCTCCATGCCTCGGCCTCGAGCCCGCTTCTTTTCACCTTTGAACCAACTTGCACGCGCCCGGCCTAGTCGCAGCTGCTGCACCGCTGTCACCGTATCGTCAACCACGGTCTGCAAATTCATGCAGAATCGAACGGCGCTGCCGGCCAGGGACGTGGCCGGACCAGGGGAGCGTTTCACGTCTCAGGGATCCGGGGGACTCTTATCTCATGCATGTGTTGCAGCGTCGTGCAGCCGTATTTTTGTGTGCGCTGGCCGTGGCCGGCCACGCCAATGCCCAAGTCGTCATCAGCCAGGTCTACGGCGGTGGCGGCAATAGCGGCGCCACCTTCCGCAGCGATTTCATCGAGCTGCACAACATCGGCAGCACCTCGGTCGGCCTGGACGGCTGGTCGGTGCAGTACGCCTCGGCCGCCGGCAGCAGCTGGCAGGTCACCCCGTTGGCGGGCACTGTTCCGGCCGGCGGTTATTACTTGATCAAGCAGGCCGATGGCAGCGGCGGCAGCGTTGCGCTGCCCACGCCCGATGCCATCGGCACGCTGGCCATGAGTGGCACCGCCGGCAAGGTGGCGCTGAGCACCACGGCGGGCGCGCTGAGCGGCACCTGCCCCACCGGCAATGCCGACCTGGTCGGCTACGGCAGCACGGCCAGCTGCGCCGAGGGCAACGCGCCCACGCCCGCCCCCAGCAACACGCTGGCGGTGCTGCGCGGCAACGAAGGGTGCACCGATACAGACAATAACGCAGCCGATTTTGCGACCGGCGCGCCGGCCCCACGCAATGCCGCCAGTGCCGCGCGCCTGTGCAGCGGCGGCGGCCAGCCGATTGCCACGTTGGCCGATGTCAGCCAGGCCGAAGGCGATACCGGCAGCCGCAGCTACGTGTTCACGCTCATCCTGAGCCAGCCGGCCGGTGCGGGCGGGGTGAGCTTCACCGCCGCCACCGGCGATGGCACCGCCACCGCCGGCAGCGACTACATTGCCCTGCCAGCCACCACCCTGCGCATCGCCGCTGGCGAACGCAGCGCCACCATTTCCGTCGATGTCCTGGGCGACACCACGCCTGAGCCGGATGAAAGCTTCCGCCTGCAGATCAGCGGCGTGACCGGCGCGTTGCCGGCCACGCTGAGTGCTACCGGCACCCTCCTCAACGACGACTTCAGCCTGTTGCCGATCCACGCCATCCAGGGCAAGGGCGCACGTTCGCCGCTGGAAGGCCAGGCAGTGGCCACCTCCGGCATCGTGACGGCACGCCGCAGCGCCGGGTTCTTCCTGCAGGCGCCGGATACCGAAGCAGATGCCGACCCGTCCACCTCCGAAGGCGTGTACGTCTACACCGGCAACGCACCGCCGGACGCGGCCGCCATCGGCAATCGGGTGCGCGTGCAGGGCACGGTGATCGAATACGTGCCCACCGCCGACCCGGCCCAGCCGCCGCTGACCGAGATCGGCGGCAGCGTCACCGTGCTGCTGGATTCCACCGGCAACCCCTTGCCGATGCCGGTGGCGTTGAGCGCGAACTTCCCCAACCCTAACGGCGCCTTCGATCAGCTCGAAGCGCTGGAAGGCATGCGCGTGGCCGCCGCCAGCCTCACCGTCAATGCACCCACCGGTGGCAGCGTCAACGAGACCAATGCCACGGCGACCAGCAATGGGGTGTTCCATGCCGTGGTCACCGGCGTGCCGCGCGCCTACCGCGAGCCGGGCGTGCAGTTGCCCGACCCGCTGCCGGCCGGCTCACCTGCCGGAGTGCCGCGCTGGAATACCAACCCCGAAGTGATCGCGGTCGGCAGTGCCGGCGTCGGCGCTGAGCGGCTGGATCTGGCCTCCGGCTGCATGGTGCTCAACGTGGTCGGCCCGCTGGATTACAGCTTCCGCCGCTACACGCTGTATCCGGAACGTACCCCGCAGGTGAGCTGCAACGGTGCCGACCAACCACGCCCCGCACCGATGCCGCAGGCAGACGATGTGGCCGTGGCGACCTACAACATGGAGCGCTTCTTCGACGACCAGAACGACCCGGCCATCGGCGAACCGGTGCTCACGCCGGCCGCCTTCCAGGCCCGCCTCAACAAGGCCTCGCTGGCGATCCGCAATTACCTGCACATGCCCGATATCTTGGGCACGGTGGAAGTGGAAAACCTCAGCGTGCTGCAGACCCTGGCCGCACGCGTCAACGCCGATGCGGTGTCCGCCGGCCAGCAGGATCCCAAGTACGTGGCGTACCTGCAGGAAGGCAATGACGTGGGCGGCATCGACGTCGGTTTCCTGGTCAAGACCGCAGACACCGCCGGCGGCGTGCCGCGGGTGGACGTGCTCTCGATCGCCCAGGAAGGCAAGACCACGACCTGGACCGAGCCGGCAGGCGGTGTGAGCCTGCTTAACGACCGCCCGCCGCTGGTGCTCACCGCCAACGTGCATCAGGTCGATGGCCGCACGCTGCCGTTGACCGCCATCGTGGTGCATCAGCGTTCGCTCAATGGCGCCGAGACCGACGATGCCGCCGGCACCCGCATCCGCGCCAAACGTCAGGCGCAGGCCGAGTATCTTGCGCGCCTGCTGCAGACGCGTCAGCAATTGAACCCTGACGAAAAAGTGCTGGTGATGGGCGACTTCAACGCCTTCGAGTTCAACGATGGCTATGTGGATGCGATGGGCACGGTCACCGGCAAACCGGCGCCGGATGCGCAGACCGTGGTGGGCGGCGATGGTGCCGATCTGGTCAACCCGGATTACACCGACCTGACCTGGTTCAACACGCCCGACCAGAGCTACTCGTACGCGTTCGACGGCAACGTGCAGTCGCTGGATCACATCCTGGCCAACGAGGCGCTGATGCGCTCGCCGCAGATCGCCTCGTTGTCGGTCGGCCACGCACGCATCAATGCCGACTTCCCGGGCACCGCGCGCAACGATGCCAATACGCCGACGCGGTTGTCCGATCACGATCCCACCGTGGTGCTGTTGCGCATGAGCAAGCAGGTCAACGCGGACCTGGGTGTGGCGGTGACTGCTGCACGTGCGCAAGTCACCGAAGGCGAGCGCATCGACTACACCGTGGATGTGGAGAACCGTGGGCCGGATCGGGCACCGTTCACAGCGCTGGCGCTGGTGTTCGACCTACCGGTGCAGGCGCGTATCACAGCGCCGACGGGTTGGATCTGCCAGAACCAGACCAATGCCACGCAAACTACATTTACCTGCAATCTGCCCGCGATGAACCCCGGCGCCATGCAGAGCTTTGCGGTGCACCTCGATGCCAGCCCGGAACTGGCAGGACGCACCCTGATGCTGGCCGGGTCGGTCGCCTCGCAATCGCCCGATCCGCAACCTGGCAACAACGCCGACACCGCCACAGTCGTGGTACAGGCACGTCCGCAACCCCGCAGCGACCTAGCCGTGCGTTTCGACGGCCCAAGCAGCTTGCCGACCACCGCTTTCAATGCCACCTACCGCGTGTTGTTGAGCAATGTCGGCGCGGCGCCGGCGCAGCGTCCCAGCCTGGTGATCGAAGGCAACACGGTGTCGGCGTTGTCGCAGCTGGTACCGCCGCAAGGGTGGATCTGCGACAAGCAGGCACAGTCGCTGCGCAGTGCCCGCTTCGTGTGCAGCGCGGCGGCGGTGCTGCTGCCCGGCGCGCAGGCAGCCTTCCAGCTGACCGTGACGGCCAAGCCCATCCCGGCCGAAGGCGCGGTGCGGGTGCAGGCCACTGCCACCGCCAGTTCGCAAGATGCCAATCCGGCCGACAACACTGCGCTGATCGTCACCCCGATCGGCGGAGGTGACGGGCGCCGCTAATCGCAGTGCAACACGTTGCAGTTCTCAACTGCGCCAAAGGGTGCGGCCTGGTCCGCGCCCTTTTTTTGTGCAAGCCAGCATGCTGGTCTGCTGCGGTGCAGGAAAGCGTTTTGCTTCGCCGTCCTTAACATGGCAACTCATATCATTTGAAACTTCTTGATGAAGGTGTCGTCGCAATGAGCGTAGCCGCGCAGTTCCAGATCGACTATCTGCACTACATGGACGCGGACGGCCAATGGGTCCGCGACGACCTTCCGGCCGACGCCGCCAATCCGCAACAGCTGCTCGCCCTGTTCAAGCGCATGTTGTTCGTGCGCACCTTCGACACCAAATCGGTGGCCCTGCAGCGCACCGGCAAGCTGGGCACCTACGCGGCCTGCATCGGCCACGAGGCCACGCATGTGGGGATCGGCGCCTCGATGCGCAGCGGCGATGTGTTCGCGCCCAGCTATCGCGAGTACGGCACCATGTTCGAACGCGGTGTGCGCCCGCGCGATGTGCTGCTGTACTGGGGCGGCGACGAGCGCGGCAGCGACTATCCGCGCGATGCCGATGCGGCGATCGACTTCCCGATCTGTGTGCCGATTTCCACCCAATGCCTGCATGCCGCCGGCGCGGCGCTGTCGTTCAAGCTGCAGCGCAAACCGCAGGTTGCGGTGGCCTGCTGTGGCGACGGTGGCAGCTCCAAGACCGACTTTTATGCGGCGCTCAATTCGGCCGGCGCCTACAAGCTGCCGCTGATCCTGTGCGTGATCAATAACGGCTGGGCGATCTCGGTGCCGCGCTCGGCGCAGACCGGCGCGCAGACGCTCGCGCAGAAGGGCCTGGCCGGCGGCCTGCACTGCCTGCAGGTGGACGGCAACGACCTGGTGGCCGTGCTCGAAGCGATGCGTCAGGCGCGCGTGCGTGCGCTGGCCGGCGATGGCGGCACGGTGATCGAATTCCTGACCTATCGCCTGTCCGACCACACCACCGCCGACGATGCGCGGCGTTATCGCGGCGAAGAAGAGGTCAAACAGGGTTGGGCACGCGAACCGTTGCTGCGCCTACGCCGTTATCTCACTGCGCAAGGTCTGTGGGACCAGGCGCAGGAAGACGCCTGGAAAGCCGAATGCAGCGCGCGCGTGGACGAAGAGGTCAACGCCTATCTCAACACGCCGGTACAGCCGGTCGAAGCGATGTTCGATTACCTCTACGGCGACCCGCCGGCCGAGTTGCTGGCACAGCGCGCCGAAGTGATGGCGCTGGAGTCGCATCATGGATGAGCTCAAGCATGTGCCCGCAGACACGTCGCAGCAGCACGCCGGTGCCCCTTACAACGCCGCGGCAACGCGCGGAGAGATCGCCATGAGTTCGCCCATCACCCTGATCGAAGCCATCACCCAGGCGCTGGCCTGGGAGCTGGAACACGACCCCGCGGTGCTGCTGCTGGGCGAGGATGTCGGCGTCAACGGCGGCGTATTTCGCGCCACCGCCGGCCTGCAGCAACGCTTCGGCAGTGAACGCGTGCTGGACACGCCACTGGACGAAACCACTATCGCAGGCCTGAGCGTTGGCCTAGCCGCGCAAGGCATGAAGCCGGTGGCCGAGGCGCAGTTCGACGGCTTCGTGTATCCCATGGTCGATCATCTGATCTGCCACGCCGCGCGCCTGCGTCACCGCACCCGTGGCCGCCTGCATTGCCCGATGGTGCTACGCGTGCCCTGGGGCGGCGGTATCCGCGCGCCGGAACATCACAGCGAAGCCAACGAAGCCATCTTCACGAACGTACCGGGCCTGCGCGTGGTGCTGCCATCCTCGCCGCAGCGCGCGTACGGTCTGTTGCTGGCGGCGATCCGCGACCCGGATCCGGTGATTTACATGGAGCCCAAGCGCATCTATCGCCAGTACAAGGAAGTGGTGGCCAACGACGGCGAAGCGCTGCCGCTGGATGTGTGCTTCGTGCTGCGCGACGGTACCGACGTCACCCTGGTCACCTGGGGCGCGCAGGTCAAAGAAGCGCTGGAAGCGGCCGACAAACTTGCCGGCGAAGGCATCAGTGCCGAAGTCATCGACGTGGCCACGCTGCGCCCGCTGGACTTCGACACCATTGCCGAATCGGTTGCGAAAACCGGCCGCTGCGTGATCGTGCAGGAAGCCCCGCGCACTGCCGGTTTCGGTGCAGAAATTGCGGCGCGCCTGGCCGAAAATTCGATGTACGACTTGGTGGCGCCGGTCGAACGCGTCACCGGTTACGACACGCATATCCCGCTGTTCCGGCTGGAAATGAAGTACTTGCCCAGCGTGGAGCGGATCGTGACCGCGGCACGTCGCGCGGTGGCAGCCGGCTGACATGCGCGCCCGCCTGCTTTGCGAACATCGCGCTGCCTACGCCAACCCGGTCCGCTTCCAGGCAGGCCAGCAGGTCAGCCTGGGCGTGCGCGACGAAGAATGGCCGGCGTTTGCCTGGGTCACCAGCGATGGTGGCCGTGCCGGCTGGGCGCCGCTGGCCTGGCTGCGCCCACTGGGCGACGGCCGGGCCGAAACCCTGCGCGATTACGACGCACGCGAACTCGATGCCCAGGCAGGCGAGGACGTGTTGCTGCATCACGAACACGGTGGTTGGTGGTGGTCCGAGCGTGCCGATGGCACACAGGGCTGGCTACCGGCTGCCGACCTTGAACTCCTCGACGACACCACGCCGCAGCTGCCTGCCGCGCAAGAGAATTTGCCATGAGCGACAACAAGAATTTCCACCTGCCTGACTTGGGCGAAGGCCTGCCCGATGCCACCATCGTTGAATGGTTCGTCAAAGAGGGCGACACCGTGCGCCTGGACGACCCGCTGGTGTCGATGGAAACCGCCAAGGCGGTGGTCGAGGTGCCCTCGCCGTTTTCGGGCACCGTGGTCAAGCTCGCCGGCGCCGCTGGCGATGTGATCGTGACCGGCTCCATGCTGGCGCAGTTCGCGCTGGACGCCTCGCAGCCGCAGCGTGCCGACGGGCAAGACACCGGCCATTCGCACGGCCCGGCGCCGACGCACTCACCCACGCCGAGTACCGGCGACAGCGCCGCAGGGCACACCACGCGCGTGGTGGCTTCGGACAACGGCGGAGAGATTGCCGATGCCGATGCTGCAGATAGCAATGGCAATAGCAGCAGCGATCGCGATGATGCCGGCACCGTGGTCGGCGCAATGCAGAGCTCCAACGCCGTGCAGAGCGAACAGGCCATCGCCGTCGGCGGCGTGCGCGCCATGCCGGTGGTGCGCGCGCTAGCACGCAAGCTGCGCGTGGACCTGGCGCAGGTGCGTGCCACCGGCCCGGAGGGCACAGTGACATTGGCAGACGTGAAGCAGGCAGCCGCGGCAGGCACCGCGCAGGCTGTCCGCAGCGCAGTGATGGCGCCGGCCAGCGGCGCTACAGCGGCCGGGCTTGCAGGCGACCATGGGCAAAGCGTAGCTGCGCGTGGCACGTCGGCATCGCCCGCACCGGCAAGCGCCGCGGCCCGCACCACCGAACAACCGCGCTCCACGCTCTCGGCCAGCGGCAAGCCGATGCGCACGCAATCGCCCGGCACGGTCGTCAAGGGCCAACCCGAGCAACTCAAGGGCGTGCGCCGCAACATGGCGCGCGTCATGGCCGACGCGCATACCAAGGTGGTGCCGACCACACTCAACGACGATGCCGATCTGCACGCCTGGCAACCGGGCAACGATGTCACCGTGCGTCTGGTGCGCGGCATCGTGCGCGCCTGCCAGGCGGTGCCCGCACTCAATGCCTGGTTCGACGGCGACGCACTCAGCCGCACCCTGCACAACCAGATCGATATCGGCATTGCCGTGGATACCGAAGAAGGCCTGTTCGTGCCGGCGTTGCGCAACGCCGACATGCTGGACGCGCACGGCATCCGCGAAAGCGTCAACCGGCTGCGCCAGCAGGTGGAAAACCGCAGCATTGCCGCATCGGAATTGAGCGGCTACACCATCTCGCTGTCCAACTTCGGCATGTTCGCCGGCCGCTATGCCACACCTGTGGTAGTGCCGCCCTGCGTGGCGATCGTGGCTGCCGGCCGTGCGCGCTACCAGCTCACCCCGGTGATGGGCGGCGTGGAAACCCACAAAGTGATCCCGTTGTCGCTGACCTTCGATCACCGCGCCGCCACCGGCGGTGAGGCGGCGCGCTTCCTGCGCGCCTTGCTGGACGATCTTGCATTGGCCAACTGAGCACTCGCGCGGCGGGCTTTGCCAGCTCGCCGCGCAGGCTGGACCAGGACGCTCTATCGCAACCGGTCAATGTTAGCTTAGACGGACGCATTCACGGAGCGGCTAAGCAGCGACGCAGTTGCTGATCCAGTTATCAACGGTGCCGGCAACCATGCGACATTCAGTGTGCTAACGACCTGACGCTCTGATCTTCCGCAGCGTCAGTGGCCAAGCTTGGCTGCAGCGAGCGCGAGCACCTTGGCCAACTCAACCGCCACTACTGGAAGCACCGCCTTGATCTTTCTCCGCAGCAGCAGCTTCCAGCTCACGAAGACGCTGCCTCCTGACGGTCTCTGAGGCCCGTAGTGGCTTGTGGTCGTAATTCACTTTGGTGGCACGGGCATCACGCTCAAAGGTTTCATACTGTTTCACTGCAAGCGCCCCCTCCTTTTTCATGTCCTTCTCATCACCACGGATTTTCGTATAAGTCCTAGATCCTTTCTTTAGAAGTCTCTTTATCTCCTTAGTCATTGGCGTGGTATGCCGATTTCCGTACAATGCCGCCGCAACCTCGCGCGCGTTCGTCTCTATCCGCAGCTCCCGATTTTCAACGGAAGAACGGTATTTGTAGTCCTTCAGCTTAACGTCTTCGGGATTAACTTCTTCCGGCTTATGGTCCTCCAGATATCTCTCACGCCGACTCCTTGTGTCCAGGACACCGGGGTCGTGCTCGTCTTCCACACGAACCCAAGGGTCGAGCCTGACCCCTTTTTGGGCACGACTACGGTTGGGACGGCTATGCGATGCAGGGGCCAGGCCCTGCAGCATGGGGTTCATTTGTTCTTGTGCAGATGATCCGGACGATTGCGGCTGCCGGCTGCTGGTGCCGGCCACCTCCGTGTCGGAGGTGGCGGAATATTTACGAAGTGCGCTGGGGACTAGACTCGGTTTCATTAAGACACCTCTTCGTTTTGACGACGGTTTAAACACGACGTTGAAACTGGGCGGCCCAAGCAGCGCGATTTTTGCGCTGACACAACCAGAGCTACGCAAAAGACATCGTGTATCTACTTAACCTCTCAGCTAGAACTTAGCAGGCTGCTGAAATACTCTGGTTGGACCTTAGCGACTGCTCGAAGAAGGGCTAACACGGAAACTCCTACGCGAAATCTGAGGTTGGCGGGGTCTGTCGGAGGCTCAGAATTGGCGTAGAAGCCACTCATCTATCCAGGTCGGCAGGCCGAAATAAGTATTTCAGTAGCCTGTTAGAGGTCGCTTCCACTGGAAAGCGTGAAAACAGAGGACTTCCATCAAATAGCTATAGAGAAATTATTTATTTATGGAGTAAAAACGCTGATTAAGACATCGGCTTTGAATGTACTCTCGCCCTCTCGACGGCACGCTCGACACCTGCAATTTTGTAGACGCTTGCGAACCTTCGGTAGCACCGAGCGCGATCACCCCCTGGCAGATCGCATGCCAATCCAGCAATGCCATCGGGGCTGCGAACATCGCAGATCGCATTGCACAGGGCCACAACGCCGGCGATCACTGGTCACGGCCGTGGGTTGGTCGCATTGGACGCAGCAAACCTCGGGTCGACACACCGGTTGTTGCCACTGCCGCTTGGCGGCGCCGTGGAGCGCTATGCGCAGCGAGCGCACCTGCACTTCGTTTCGGCATGCACGCCGTCGACAATGCGCGGATAATCGCACGATGTCACTGAAAGAAGATTTGCTGTCGCTACAGCTACAGCCCTTTTTCGAGTCCGCGCTCGCCAGGGCCGGTGTGCGTACGCTCACGCCGATCCAGGTCGCGATGATTCCGCCGATGCTGGCCGGCCGCGACCTGATCGCCACCGCACAGACCGGTTCGGGCAAGACCCTGGCGTACGCCTTGCCACTGCTGCAGCAGCGCGTACAGGCGCCGGAACAGGCGCCACGCGTGCTGGGCGGACTGATTCTGGTGCCAACGCGCGAGTTGGTCGCACAGGTCGCGCAGACCTTGCTGCCGTTGGCCGCTGCATTGCCGCGCCGGCTGAAGATCGTCGCCGCTACCGGCGGTGAGGCGATCAATCCGCAACTGATGGCCTTGCGCGGCGGCGCGGATATCGTCATCGCCACCCCGGGGCGGTTGCTGGACCTGGTGGCGCACAATGCGTTGCGCCTGGCGCAGGTGAGCACGCTGCTATTGGACGAGGCCGATCGTCTGCTCGACCTGGGCTTTGGCGCCGAGCTCGATCGCATCTTCGGCCTGCTGCCGGCGCAGCGGCAAAGCGTGCTGGTCTCGGCCACCTTCCCACCCGCCATCGCAGCGCTGGCCAAGTGGCGTCTGCGCGACCCACTGCGCATCACCATTGAAGGCACGCCGGAACAGGCGCCAGCGATCACGCAACGCGCGATTGCAGTAGATGCCGGCCAGCGCACGCAGCTGCTGCGTCATCTGCTGCTGGAACACGCCTGGCCGCAGCTGCTGGTATTCGTCGCCAGTCGCCACACCGCTGACAAGGTTGCCGAAAAACTGAGCAAGACCGGGATTGAGGCGTTGCCGCTGCATGGCGAATTGAGCCAGGGCCGCCGCGAACGCGCGCTGCGCGCCTTCAAACAGGCTGAGGTGCAGGTGCTGGTGGCCACCGATCTGGCCGGGCGCGGCATCGACATCGACGCCCTGCCGGCAGTGCTCAATTACGACCTACCCCGCTCCACCGTCGACTACACCCACCGCATCGGCCGCACCGCACGCGCCGGTGCCAGCGGGGTGGCGATCAGCTTCGTCACCGCCGACAGTGCGCAGCAGTGGCGGCTGATCGAAAAACGCCAGGGCCTGCGCGTGCCGACCAGCGTAATCGAAGGCTTCGAGCCGACGCAGGCGGCAGATGCGCCTGCTGGCGACATGTCCGATGCAGCGGTGCGTGCAGCGGATAACAACGGCGGCATCAAGGGCAAGCGGCCGAGCAAGAAGGACAAATTGCGTGCGGCCGCACAGGCGAAGACTGGCAAGCCTGGCTGAGGGTGGCAACACCCTGAGGCGGAAGTCGTCAGGTAGATGCCTAGCCCGCTTGACCGCAGCGCCCGTGCGGCAGATGACGCCATCCAGCGCCAGCAGACGAGCCGGCGACTGCGCAACTTCCCTCAATCGCCTGGAAGTACTTGCTCACGATGGCGCACTGCCAACTTCGATGGTCCGTGCACATTGGCTACGCAGCGCCGAGCGCAACCGGAAGACGATCTGTGCGGCGCTTCCGCCGCCACGCAGGGAGCAGCGCATCAAGCGCTCGCCGCTCCACCGCGGTACGTCGCGCAAAGTGAGCGGCGAAAACTCAGTCCTGCTCGAAATCCAGCTCGCCATCACCGAACGCATGGTCGCTCTCGGCGCGCGGCACACGCTTGCCCGGCTTGCGCAGGATTTCGACGAAGAACTGGTCGCCACCTTCGGAAGTCAGCACGTTGATCGAACGGATCAGCTCGGCCGGCGGCAGTGCCACGGCGCTGGCTTCATCCACCCCGAAGCGCATGTCGAAGTCCCAGTAGTCCGCGCCTTCCGGCTGGTCCTTGCGGCGCTCGCGGCGGATGTACTTGCGGATATCGTTCTTGCTGGATTCCAGCAGACGATCGCGGTTCTTGCCTTCGAGGTTGAGCTGGTAGGTCTTGCGCATGGCGACATCGGTTGAGAACTGGCCGCCTATTGTGAGGCCAAGGCGGCATCACGGGCGAATCCGGCGTCTACTGGCGCTGCCAGCCCTCCCGCGCCGCGGTACGCGCGCCGCGGCTGCCACCGCATTGCAGCTCCCGGCCAGGCAGTCCTGCGCCAGTCGCCCTGCCGTAGCCCAGGCCACGCGGCTTGTGCAGGGGCCTACACGCTTTTCGAATGCTGCGATGCCATGCATGTGATGGCATCGCAGACACCCGATGCGCTCAATCGGCGTGGAAACGAACGCCTTCATTGAGCTTGCATTGATACGCCAGCACTGGCCCACGTTGCTGCAGGCCCGGCAGGTCATACATGTAGGTGGTGAAGCGCAGGCTGCCATCCGGGCGCAGTTGGTAGCGCATGAATTGCTGGATCGGCTTGCCGTCGTTGGCGACGGTGAAATGCGCATCCGAAAATGCCACGGTGCCGTCCGCGGTGATGCGGTAGGCATCGATATGGCGGCCGCCGCGGGTCTGGGTGACCGGCGTACCTTCTTCGGGCGCGCAGCGTGCAAGGTCGGTGCTCACACTGACGTCGTAACCGGCGTCCAGCGCGGCGGTCACTTCGTTGTAACTCTTAAGCGATTCGCTGGCCAGCGCGGGCAGCGCGCACGCGCATAGCGTGGTAAGCATTGCGATAGAAACAAGACGTGGCATGGCGAACTCCGGCAAATAACGGGATGCGACGGCCTGGGCTTGCATGCGCCCAGACCGCCAACATGACCCACTCCGTCCTGCATGAGCGCGCGACACTACGCATTACGCGGCATGATTGCGCTGCCTGGCGAACGCCGTGCACAGATCCGCATTCTGTGTATCACTCAGCGCATAGCGAAAGATCGGCTCTAAGCGAGCGGGCATACGCTGTTCGAGACGCGATCAATATCTTCGCAGACCATGCGAGGCAAAGCGCATCCTCGTCCGCGCTTTGCACACACTTTCGGTCCAGATGAAAAACAGGCAAGCACTTACGCCACCGCAAAAACTTAACGAGCCGCCGCACCTACAACCGCGTATTGACCTCGCGCGGCACCTGCTCAGGCGTCGGCTGTAACGCAGGCGTTGCACCCAACAGCAGCCGGTCGGCCAATGCGCGCGTGGCCACGCGCAACTCGGGCACCGCGGTGATTTCCCAATAGCGCCCGCGCAATAGCGGGCCTACGCAATACAGCCCCGGCACGATCTGCCCGGCGCCATCGCGCACGCGCAGTTGCGCATCGGTGTCCACGCCCAGGCCTAACGGATCGGCGCGCAGCAGACCGGCTTCGCGCATGCCGGCAATCAAAGGGTCGCTGGTGCGGTCGATGTCGGTATCCAAGCCCGTGGCGCGAATGACTGCATCGTAGTGACCGGTCTGCGCATCAGCAGAGCCGCGCGGGCGGATCACCGCTTCCACGCCATCGGGCACCCAGCGCGCACGCAGCAAGCGTGCAGACACAATTTGCAACTGGCCCGACGCTTGCAATTGCGCCAGCTGCTCGGCGGCACCAGGCGCCACGCGATGGCGGGCCACTTCCCAGTAGGGGCGCAGGTGCCGCAGGAAGCGCGCACGCTGGCTCAGTTCCAGGCGCTGCCACAGCGGCTGCAGATGCGGGCGCAGCGCATCCACCACGCGACGCCAATCGTCGACCACCGCACTGAGCTGACGTACCCCGCGCAACAGGCCGCGCAGATCGGCGTCTTTGAGCGCACGCTGTAGATGCGGCGGCAATTCCAGTGGCGCGCCGGGCTGGCGCAGATGCGCTTGCGGTGCCAGCCCACGCCGGGAAATCGCCAGCAACCGGCCTCGATGCCCGCGCGTGTGCAAGGTCAGTGCCACGTCCACCATGGTCAACCCGGTGCCGACGATCAGCACATCGTCGTCCGGTGATAACCGCGCCAACGCATCGCCCTGCCACGGCCAGCCGATATAGCGCGGATGCACGCTCAAGCGCGGGCCGATACCCGCCAGCGCCTGCGGTTGCAACGCGCCGACCGCCAGCACCACGCGATCGCTCTGAAACGCATCGCCATTGGCCAGAAACACGCGGAAGCCCTTGCGCACGCGCTCCACCGCCACCGCTTCTTGCGACAGTCGCATGATCGAGGCTTGCGCGCCGCTCACCGCCGCATCCAGTTCGCTGCGCAGGTAGTCGCCATAGGCCAGCCGCGGCAAGAATTCCAAACGCCCGCCGTCGCCCAGATGCAGGGTGTCGGCGAAGGCGCCAGGCGCCTGTGCGTCGATGCCCAGATCCTTGGCTCGCACGTTGAGCAGATGCTCTGGCCGCGCTGCGCCATAGGCGATCCCGCTGCCAAAGGTCTCGGCCACGCCGACCAGGGTGATGCGCACCTGCGCATCGGCCGTCTGCGCCAGTGCACGGACCAGCGCGGTGCCGCAGAAGCCGGCGCCGATGACGGTGATATGGGTTTCCATGTGTACATCCCGCTGAATGACTCGCACGTTGTGCCCGCAGCGCGCCGCCGGTGTGTAAACGTTTGGTTAGCCGTGAGCAATCAAAAACGCATGAGCTGATCGCTGGCAGTGATGAGGCTTACGGCGCAGGCAACGGCCGTTGCAGATGGCAGCGATATGACAGCAGGCGCGACTGCATTGGATGGTGGTGCGTGGGTCTGTGCGTGCTTGTTTTGTTAGGCGCTGCGCAATGCGGCACCCGGTCTGTGCCCTGGCCGACTTATTCGTGCAAGTCAAAGACGGACAGATTTCGTAGACGTGCAGGAGTCAGCAATGCACGCAGCGACCGTGCATCGCCCAGCTGTCTGATAATGCATGTTTCCAGATTGAGCACCCGCCATGTCCCACTCCGCAGTTCGCCCGCAACGTGTCCTGATCGCTGGCGGCAGCCGTGGCATTGGCCTAGCAATCGCAGAAGGCTTCGTGCGCAACGGCGCGCAGGTGTCGATCTGCGCACGCAATGCCGCCGGACTTGCACAGGCGGCAGACGCACTGGCAGCACATGGCGCCCCGGTGCACATACAGCCCTGCGACCTGGCGGACGCCACGCAGATCGACGCCTACGTGCACGCCGCAGCAAAGGCGCTAGGTGGCCTGGACGTGGTCATCAACAACGCCTCCGGTTTCGGACATGGCAACGACGATGCCAACTGGCAGGCCGGACTGGATATCGATCTGATGGCCGCAGTGCGCTGCAATCGCGCCGCGCTGCCGTATCTACGCAGCAGCGATGCGGCGGTGATCCTCAACATCAGCTCGATCAACGCACAACGCCCCACCCCGCGTGCGATCGCCTATTCCACCGCCAAGGCTGCGCTGAACTACTACACCACTACCCTGGCCGCAGAACTGGCGCGAGAGCGCATCCGCGTCAATGCGATCTCGCCTGGATCGATCGAGTTTCCCGACGGCCTGTGGGACAAACGCCGTCGCGAGGAACCGGAGTTGTATGCACGCATCCGCGACAGCATTCCGTTCGGTGGCCTCGGACAAGTGCAGCATGTTGCCGATGCCGCGTTGTTTCTCGCATCGCCACAGGCGAGTTGGATCACCGGGCAAGTGTTGGCCGTGGATGGCGGGCAGTCGTTGGGCGTATGAGATGCTGACTCACTCGCTCTAACTGCAAGAGCTAACGGCTCCCAAGATATGCTCAGCAAGAATTCAATGTCCTAAGGCGTCTTTGATTCACACAAGAATTTGCAGCAAATCAATAGCGCAACTAGCCAAGCAATTACTTGATAAATTCCGTTCCACACTTTATCCGCTTGAGAACAAATGCGACGAGAACGACAAGGAAACACACCATAAGGACGCGAATGCCACTGCGCTTGCCACAAACACGATCCTGGCAATCACCTTAATCGTCATTACTTGCAGCCGCATTTAGCAGCGGCACGCTGCAGCTCCGCCATTCGTCGATCACCAAAGCCAGCGTTCGTCTGATCAAACCCTGCATGGCCATTCCTTCTGGCAAACCTGCACCGGATGAGGATACTTCAAGGCCCGGACACCTACTGCATCTCGGCAACGAAAATCCAGGTTGCGCCACCACTTTCAAGCCCTATCGCGCCGCTCATCTGGCACGCCAATCTTCGCAGCAGCGCTTCCTTGGCTTCGGGGCTACCCAACCAAATCCGCCGCCTCAACGTTGTGCTCACCACGCGCCGGTGCCAGCGCGGCAGTCACCATCGCTGCGGCAATCCGTTCGGCCGGATTGATGCGAAAGCGCCGGGGTAGGATCGGGCCCAGTGCGCCGAGGACAATGCTGCCAACGTGCTCGCCGGTGCGGCGTTCTTGTCGTTCGCCGCCGATCAGGCCAGGGCGCACGAAAGTGAGCGAGGGGAAGCCGATCTCGCGCAGATCGCGTTCCAGCTCGCCTTTGACGCGGCTGTAGAAGATGCGCGATTGCGCATTGGCGCCGGCCGCCGAGTTCAGCACGAAAACCGATGTACCCTGCGCGCAGGCTGCGCGTGCGATGGCCATCGGGTAATCATGGTCGATGCGATAAAACGCTTCGCGCGAGCCGGCCTGTTTCATGGTGCTGCCTAAGGCGCAGATGGCCGCTTCCATGCGTGGTGCGGTCCAGTGCTCGAGCCGTTCGAAGTCGATGACATGGTTGCGCAGCTTGGGGTGGATCTGTGCCAGCGGACGCCGCGTGAGCGCGACCACGCCGGTGCATCGCGCATCGGCCAGCAATTGCTGCAGCACCTGTTTGCCGACCAGGCCGGTCGCCCCTGCCAACAAAACATCCATCAGGCCATCCTCGCCATCAACGTGCTCCTTCGGAGACGATCCGCGCACTGCTGATGATGCGGTCGCGCTCCACTGCCAGCAGCGTCAGCGAATGCGCCGGTGCCTTCCATTCGCTGCCTCCGGCCACCACGCGGCCGCCGTGGCGCGCGGTGTCCACCAGCACGCGCCAGTGTTCATCGTGCATCGCCGGCAGTGTGAACGACACGCTGGTGGAGGCGGCATTGATCAACATCAGCAGCGTCACATTGGCCGCGATCTCGCGCAGACCGGTGGTCGGCGAGCGGCCATCCAGGCGCAGCATCAGCGCGCGCGCTTCCGGGTCGTGCCAGCCGGCTTCGTCCATCTCGTGGCCGTCCGGTGCCAACCAGGTGAGATCTTTCAGGCCCAACGCCTCGTCGAACTTGCCGTCGAAAAAACGCGCGCGATGCAGCAGTGGGTAGCGCTGGCGGATGCGGATCAGTCGGCGCACGAAGGCAGCCTGGTCGGCGGCGGCAGCCCTGGTGGCGGCGGTCCAGTCGATCCAGGTGAGCTCGTTGTCCTGGCAATACGCGTTGTTGTTACCGTTCTGGCTGTGGCCGAATTCGTCGCCGGCCAGCAACATCGGCGTGCCTTGCGATAACAGCAAGGTGGCGAGCAGATTGCGCATCTGCTGGCGACGCAGCTGCTTGATGGTCGGGTCGTTGGTTTCGCCTTCCACGCCGTAATTGCACGAGATGTTGTGGTCGCTGCCGTCCCTGCCATCTTCGCCGTTGGCGAGGTTGTGCTTGCCTTCGTAGCTGACCAGATCGCGCAGAGTGAAGCCGTCATGCGCGGTGACGAAATTGACCGACGCGGTCGGCCGGCGGCCGCTGTGATTGAACAGATCCGCAGAGCCGGTGAGGCGCGTGGCTAATTCGGCCAGCTGGCCGCCGTCGCCGCGCCAGAACGCGCGCACGTTGTCGCGGAACTTGTCGTTCCATTCCACCCAGCCAGGCGGGAAGTTGCCCACCTGATAGCCACCGGGGCCGATATCCCACGGCTCGGCGATCAACTTGGTCTGGCTGAGCACCGGATCCTGGCGCGCCGCATCCAGAAAACTGCCGGAGGGATCGAAGCCGTAACGCTCGCGGCCGAGGATGCTGGCCAGATCGAAGCGAAAGCCATCAACGTGCATTTCCTGCACCCAGTAACGCAGCGAATCCATCACCATGCGCAACGCGCCGACATTGGTGAGATCGAAAGTGTTACCGGTGCCGGTGTCGTTGATGTAGAAGCGACGATCGTCGGCCAGGCGGTAATAGCTGGCGTTGTCGATGCCCTTGAACGACAGCGTGGGGCCGAGCTCATTGCCTTCGGCGGTGTGGTTGTAGACCACGTCCAGCAGCACTTCCAGGCCGGCGTGATGCAGCCGCGCCACCATCTGCTTGAACTCGGCCACGGTGCGCGTGGACATGTAACGCGCCTGCGGCGCAAAGAAGCCCAGCGTGTTGTAGCCCCAGTAATTGCGCAGGCCTTTTTCCAGCAGATATTGGTCGTCCACGAACGCATGCACCGGCAGCAATTCCACTGCAGTGACGCCGAGCGAGCTAATGTGGTCGATCAATTCGTCGGTTTTCAGCGCCGAGAACGTGCCGCGCTCTTCCGGCGGTACTGCCGGGTGCAGCATGCTCAGGCCGCGCACGTGCGCTTCGTAGATCACCGTGCGGTTCCAGGGCGTCTGCGGCGGGCGGTCCTGGCCCCAGGTGAAGGCCGGGTCGATCACCGCGGACTTGGGCATGAACGCGGCGCTGTCGCGGCGGTCGAAGCTCAGGTCCTTGTCGCGATGGCCAATGGTATAGCCGAACAGGTGCGGTGCCCATTTGAGTTCGCCGACGATCTGCTTGGCGTACGGGTCCAGCAGCAATTTATTGTGGTTGAAGCGATGTCCGGCATCGGGCGCGTATGGCCCATGCACGCGATAGCCGTACAACTGGCCGGGCCGTGCGTCGGGCAGATACCCGTGCCAGACCTCGTCGGTGTATTCGGGCAGCGCGATGCGCTCCTGTTCGCGGCCACGTTCGTCGAACAGACACAGCTCCACCCTCGTGGCGTTGCGCGAATACAGCGCAAAGTTGACGCCTAGCCCGTCCCAGGTGGCGCCGAGCGCGTTGGGACGGCCTTCGCGGATGCGCGAGCGCTGGGTGAACTTGCGAGTGGCCATCGGTGACTCCTTAGAACGGTGAACGCAAACGGTGCGCGATTTTGCACTGGCGCAGCGATCCGCAGCACATGGGCCAGCCCGCAGACCGAGCCATGCACGTTGCCAGACGCAGCGTTACTGACGTGCAGCGATCGGCGTAGCCGCGTACTCGGCGGCCTGTTCGGCGGCGCGCTCCTCGGCCTCCACCAGCCGCTCGGCCATGGCCCAATGGCGGTCTGCGTGCCCGTCCGGGCGGCCCTCCGCCTCCCAAATCTCCCGCGCCAACTGGGCAAGCCGCGCCTGCCGTTCCATGTCATTCATTGCGTACGTTTCTCTCGGGGGGTCAATTTTCTTGGGACAGCAACACTGCCACCGGCGCACGCGCAAACAGCGTGGATAGCTCGACACGGCCGCGCTGTGGCTGCAGCGTGCTGCCGTCGAGCACATTACGGTATGTGCCCTCGACCAATGCCAACGATGCCTGACCCCAGGTGGCCGGCGCCACCAGCAACGGCAGATCGCCCTCGCCCTCAGCGCCAGCGCCCAGCCGCGTGACGGCCACCACCAGCGACTGCCCGCGGTACTGGCGACGGAATGCCAGCACCTGTGCACCGCCACTGACCGCCACGTTCAAAGGCTGATAGTCGCCCTTCGCAAACAGCGAAGGATGTTCGCGACGTAGCTGCAGCAACAGTGCCGTGAGACGCGCCTTGACCGCGCCATCGCGCCAGCTGCGCAGCAACCCGGTGAAGTCGCGTGCCTGCTGCAGCCATTGCTGGCGCTGAGCGTAATCGACCGGGCGGCGGTTATCCGGGTCCACCAACGACAGATCCCAGCCTTCGGTGCCCTGATACAGGTCGGGCACGCCGGGCACGGTCAGGCGCAAGGTGGTTTGCACCAGTCCGTTACGCGCGCCAGCGGCGGCAATGTGGTTGCTGGCGCGCAGCAGCGCGCGCCGCAGCGGCAGCCCGGCACGGCTGCACAGCACCTGCTCCACGGTGGCCTGCACGGCCTGCTCATAGGCCGGCGAGCCATCGGTCCAGCTGGTGTGCAGTTTGGCTTCGCGCACCGCCTTGAGCAGCCATTGCGCGATGCGCTCGGCGTAGTCGGCAAGCGGCTCGGTCTGATCGGCGCCCAGGCCGAGCGGCCACGCCGCCACCAAGGTCTGCCACAGCATCTGCTGGTCGCCACCGGCCAGGGCCGGTGATTCCAGCGCTTCGGCCAGCGCATCAAATTGCGCGCTCTGCTCCACCCACCAGCGCGGCTGCTCGGACAGCAGCGCCAGCCGCATGCGCAGGTCTTCGCCGCGCTTGTGGTCGTGGGTGGCCGTGGCCAGCAATGCACGCGGGTAGTGTTTGGCGCGCTCGCTATTCTGCGCGTGGAACTCGGCGGCTTCGTTGGCGAAATGCGTCGGATGGCTGCCGACTTCATTCCGCGACAACAGTACGCCATGCCGGTAGAACGCGGTGTCTTCCACCGATTTGGCATTGAGCGGTGCAGACAGCTGTTCCACACGACGGCGCAGGATGCGCCGCAACGCGATCTGCGCACGGTCGGCACCGGCATCGTCGAGCAACCAGCGCTCGATCGCGTCCACGGCCGCCACGATCGATTCCGGCATGCCCTCGCGCGCCTTTACGGCGGTGGCGCGCAAACGCTCCGCCTCGCTACCGGTGATGCCCTTCGCACCGGCATAGGTGCGGTACACCGGGAACCAGCGCAGCAACACGCACAAGCCGCGCGCCAGCATCTGCGGGCTGAACTCGCGCGTGGGCGGATCCAGTCGCGCCAACGCCGACAATGCACCAACGGCGCGATTGAATTCGGTCTGCAGCGGGCCGCGCAGGATTTCATCACGGGCGCTGCGTTCTTCCTGCGCGAAGTCGCCGCTGCGCCCGCTCACCTTCTGCCAGGCACGCGCCAGTGGCTTGAAGCCGGCCGCGTCATGCAGCAGGCCGCCCACCTGGTCCATGAAGTCGTAACCGGTGGTGCCATCGCACGGCCAGTCGGCCGGCAGGTGCTCGCCGGGAGCAAGGATTTTTTCCAAATACAGGCCCAGCGTGCCGGGCTTCAGGCCACGCGTGCGGCCGGCTGCATCCAGCCGGCTACGCAGCTTGCGCACATAGCCGGTGGGGTCGGTGAGCCCATCCACGTGGTCGATGCGCAAGCCATCCAGATGGCCTTCGGCCACCAGCCGCAGCGGCAACGCGTGCACTGCATCGAACACCGCCGGCAATTCCACCCGCAACGCCACCAGCGAGGTGATGTCGAAGAAGCGACGGTAGTTGAGCATGTCGTTGCCCACGCGCCACCAGTTCAAGCGATATGGCTGGCGCTCGATCAACTTGTGCAGGCGGCCATCGCCGCGTTTGGCGCCGTCGTTGTAGTCACGCAGCCACTGCGCACGTGCGGCTTTTTCGGGGATCTCCATCGTTTGCGGACGAATCGGGTAGCGCTGGTCGTAATGCGCCAACGCGGCGCTGCCGTCGTCTTCGATCACCAGCGTGATCAGGCCTTCGGCCAGCGCTGTCGCATACGGGCGGTCCAGCACGGCCAGCCACAACTTGCCGTCGCGTCCCGGCGCGCGCCAATCGATGTCGAACCAGTCGGCATGCTTGGCGCTGCGGCCGTTGCGCAGCACGTCCCACCACCACGCATTCTGCGCATGCGTGGCCATGTGGTTGGGCACGATGTCGGCGATCAGGCCCATGCCGTGTTCGCGCGCGGCTTGCGAGAGTGCGACCAACGCGTCTTCGCCGCCGAGTTCGGGATTGACCACGGTGGGATCGATGTTGTCGTAGCCGTGCGTGGAGCCCGGCACGGCGGTGCCGATCGGCGACAGATACAGGTGGCTGATGCCCAGCCCGGCGTAATACGGCACCTGCGCGAGCGCGTCGTGCAAGGTGAAACCGGCATGCAGCTGCAGGCGGGCGGTGGCGCGTAGATCGATCATGGATGCGGTTCCGAAACGGCCGCGACGCGACGCGCCTCGGCAAAGCCCTGCAGCGCCGAACTCAGGCGCGCATGTGGCAAAGGATCGGGCAGGCGTCGACGCCAGTTGGGATGGACCTCGACGGTGCCCGGCAGATTGGGTTGTTCGTCCAGCGCCAGCGCATCCTCCACCGGCAACAAAGCCAGTGGCGAAACGCTGGTGGCGGTGAACCGCAGCGCGCCCAGCAGTGGGTCGTGCGCACTGCTCAGGCCGGCGTGTTCGACAGCCGCCTCCAGCCGTGCCACGTCCTTGCTGCGCGCCTTAGCATCGTCGCTGGCCTGCGCAGGCTGGATCAATTCCAGCTTGCGCCGCCAGTCGATATCCCGGCCCTCGCGCCAGCCAGTGAGCGTGGGCAGATCGTGGGTGGTGGTGGTGGCGATCGCATCCGGCCGCCATAGCGCCGGCGAGACGAACGCGCCGTCCTCATCGCGGGTGAACATCAACACATCGATGCCCATCACCCCACGCCGCGACAGTTCTTCGCGGATGCCTGGCGGCACCACGCCCAGATCCTCGCCGATAACAATCGCGCGATGCCGCCACGATTCCAGCGCGAGCAAGTTGAGCAGATCGTGCAGCGGATACGCCAGATACGCACCTTCATTGGAACTGGCGCCATCGGGCACCACCCACAGCCGCATCAGGCCCAGGATGTGATCGATGCGGATACCGCCGCGGTCGCGCAGCACCGCACGCAACAGCGCGATGTACGGCGCGTAGCTGCTCCGTCGCAATGCGGCGGGCGAATACGCACCGATGCCCCAATGCTGACCATCGGCATTGAAGGCATCCGGCGGCGCGCCCAGCACCAGGCCGCGCAACACGGTGTCGGCTGCGGCAGCGGCTTCGGCGCCGTTGGGGTCGAAGCCGACCGCCAGATCGGCAATCAACCCGAGCTTCATGCCGCGCTCGTGCGCCTCGCGTTGTGCATCGGACCAACTGCGCGCAGCCAGCCACTGTGTGAACACGTGCAGCTGCGGATCGTTGTCGCCGAAATCCTGCGCGGCGAAGCGTGCAAAGCCTTCCAATGCCGCGCCACCTGCAGTGCGGAATGCGACCAGGTCGGCGTGATCGGGCGCAACACGCGTGTACAGGTGGCGCAGCAATTCCCACTTGGCGTGCGCCGAGGCCTGCCAATGGATCAATGCGCCGTTGTGCAAGGTATCGAAACGTTCGCGCAGTCCGGGCACCTCGTTGATTGCATCCAGCGCCAGTTCGCCCAGGATGCGCACCGGCGCGGCATGCAATGGATCGAGAAAGCGCCGATCACTGGGCGAGTATGGGCTGTAGCCACCCGTTACCGGACGCGAGGCATGCACCGGACTCAGTGCCAAGGCGTCGGCGCCGGCCAAGGCCGCGTGCCGCAACCATTCCACGGTGCCGGCGGCATCGCCGATGCCACCGTCGTCCAGGCTGCGTGCCGAATACACCTGCAACGCCATGCCCCAGGCACGCGGGGATGGTTGGCCGCAGGCATCGGCCACGCTGAAACAACGCAGCGGCGCCACTGCCACCTGCTGGGTCATCGCGCCGATCTGCAGCGTCCAGTAACCGAAGCGCTGCGGGGCACGCACTTGCCCTTGCGCATCCGCCTGGGCGGCTTCGCTGGCACCACTGTCGTCGGTCCAGCGGCCGCTGGCATTGGCCGCCACGCGTAGTGGCAGCGGCTCACCCACCTGCACGGTCAGCAGCGGTGCCGGCTCGGCGGCTTGCGCCTGGCAACGGCGCAGGCTGTCAGCGCGTTGCGCGGTGGTGGCGGCGGGCAATTCCAACGCGGTGAGCACGGCATGCACCGATTGCTCGGACACCTGCCGCGGCTGGTCGCTGGCATCCACCCAATCCACCATCACCCCGGCCGCCGCGGCCAGGGTATTGAGATCCTCATTGCCCGAAGCGGGCGCACTCATGACTGTGCCTCGTGCCAGGCGATGAAGCCATCGACCGGCAGTTCCTGCGCGTCGGCCGCACCGTTTTCGACATGCGCCACGCGTCCGCGCAGCGGCGGCATCGGCACTGCCTGGGTGCCCACGTTAAAGGCGATGTGCCACAGACCATCCGGCAGCTCCCACGTGGCCGTCACTGCGCCATTGGCCAGCACGCTGGCACGCACAGCGCGCGCTTGCGCCAAGCCCGGCACCAACCATTGGCGACGCACAGCCAGCAATGCCTTGAACCAGGCTGCCCACTGCGCGCCGTCGCCATGCGCTGCGTCGGCGATCGGCGAACGCGATGCCGCGAACGTGGAATGGCTGTTCGGGTCGGGAATGGTGGCGCGCTGGGCTTCGTCGGCGAACGCAGCGAAGTGCGCGAACTCGCGCCGGCGCCCTTCGCGCACCGCCTCATCCAACGGCGGGCCGAAGTCGGTGAAGAATAGAAACGGCTGCTTGGCGCCCCACGGTTCGCCCATGAAAAACAGCGGAATCATCGGCGTGAGCGCGGTCAACGCCAAGGCCGCACGCAAGCGTTGCTGCGACACCAGCACACTCAACCGTTCGCCGCGGGCGCGGTTGCCGATCTGGTCGTGATTCTGTGCAAACACCACGAATTTATGCGGCGGCAACGCGCCACTGGGTTCGCCACGCACATGCCCGCGCGGATCGGGCTCACCCTGGTAGGCAAAGCCTTCGCCAAGCACACGTGCCAGATGCTCGGTCGGCTTGTCGGCAAACGCAGCGTAATAGCCTTCTTCTTCACCGGTCAGCAGCACATGCAAGGCGTTGTGGAAGTCGTCGTCCCATTGCGCGGTGTAGCCACGTTGCAATTGCGAGGCCTGATTGGCCTCGTTTTCCAGCACCAGATGCACATGCCGGCCAGCCGGCAAGCTGGCTTCGATGGCTTCGCGCAAGGTGTCCAGAAATGCATTCGGCGAGATCGCATGCACCGCATCCAGGCGCAGGCCATCGAAGCCGTATTCGTGCAGCCACATCAGTGCGTTATCGATAAAATATCGCTGCACCGGCGGCTTGCGGAAATCGATCGCCGCGCCCCACGGGGTGGGCTTGTCTTCGTTGAAGAACGGCGCGGCATAGCTGTGCAGGTAATTGCCGTCTGGGCCGAAGTGGTTGTAGACCACATCCAGCAACATCATCAAGCCATGCCCGTGCGCGGCATCGATCAGCGCCTTCAACTCGTCCGGGGTGCCATAGGCTTCCACCGGTGCATACGGCAGCACGCCGTCGTAGCCCCAGTTGTGCGCGCCGGGAAACGCGCTCAACGGCATCAGCTCGATGGCGGTAATACCCATCGCCGCCAACTGCGGCAGTTGTGCCTGCACGCCGGCATAGCCGCCGCAGGTGCCCACATGCACTTCGTAGATCACCGCCTCGTCCCACGGCCGCCCCTGCCACTGGGTGTCTTGCCAGGCGTAGCCATCGGTTGGCTGTACCGCGCTGGGGCCGTGCACGCCTTCGGGTTGCCAGCGCGATGCCGGGTCCGGGACTGGCTCACCGCCGTCGACGCTGTAGCGATAGCGTGCAGCGGGCGCGCAGTCGATCACCGTGCTGAAAAAACCGTCCTGTCCCGCCTGCAGCGCGCTGCGCGCGCCGTTGTCGAAGACCACGTCCACGTTCTTGGCTTCCGGAGCCCAGAGCGCAAAGCGCACCTGACCCTCACCCGCCGGCCAGGCGCCCCAGGCCGGTGTGATTGCATTGCGCTGGTTCATCGTTATTTCTCCGCTTGCAGATAGATCGTGGCCAGCGGCGGCAGGGTCAGGCGCAGGCGTTGCGCATGCCCATGCATGCCCATCGGTTCGGTCATAAGACGACCGCTGTTGCCGAGGTTGCTGCCGCCGTAATGGGCACTGTCGGTGTTGAGGATCTCGCGCCAGATGCCGGCACGCGGCACCCCCACGCGATAGCCGTGATGCGGTTGCGGGGTGAGGTTGCTCACCGCCAGCAATGGGGCACCGCCAGCAGGATCGTGGCGGATGAAGGCCAAGACGCTATTGCGCGCATCGTCGGCCACGCTCCAGTCGAAGCCTTCGGCGCGATGGGTCCCGCGATACAGCGCGGGAGTGCGGCGCAGCGCGGCGTTAAGATCGCCCACCAGCTGCTGCACGCCACGATGGCGCGTGCCATCGAGCAGATGCCAGTCCAGCGACTGGTCGTGGTTCCAATCTGCCCACTGGCCGAATTCGGCGCCCATGAACAGCAATTTGTCGCCCGGGTGCGCCCACATCAGCGCCAGATACGCACGCACGTTGGCGAAGCGGCGCCAGTCGTCGCCTGGCATCTGCCCGAGCAGACCACCGGTGCCGTGCACGACTTCATCGTGCGAGATGGGCAACACAAACCGCTCATCGAAGGCATACACCAACCCGAAGGTGAGCTGGCTGTGGTGCTGTGCACGCTCGGCTGGATCGCGCTGCATATAGCTCAGCGTGTCGTGCATCCAGCCCATGTTCCATTTGTGCGTAAAGCCCAAGCCGCCGTCGCTGATCGCCGCGGTCACGCCCGGCCAGGCGGTGGATTCTTCGGCGATGGTCAGTACGCCGGGGGACTGCGCGGCAATCTCGCGATTGAGTTGGCGCAGGAACGCCACCGCCTCCAGATTCTCGCGGCCGCCATGCGCGTTGGGCACCCACTCGCCTTCGGCACGGCCATAGTCGCGATACAGCATCGAGGCCACCGCATCCACGCGCAGGCCGTCGAGGTGGTAATGGTCGATCCACTCCAGCGCGCTGCCCAACAGGTACGCCGTCACTTCCGGCCGGCCGTAGTTGTAGATCAGCGTATTCCAGTCGCGATGCATGCCTTCGCGCGGATCGGCATGTTCGTACAGGGCGGCGCCGTCGAACTGCGCCAGGCCATGTGCGTCATCGGGGAAATGCGCGCTGACCCAGTCCAGGATCACGCCGATGCCGGCGCGGTGGCAGGCATCCACGAACTGCGCGAACCCATCCGGGCTGCCATGGCGGGCGGTGGGCGCATACAGGCCCAACGGCTGATAGCCCCAGGAACCGCCGAACGGGTGCTCGGTGATCGGCAACAATTCGATATGGGTGAAGCCGAGCTGCTGAACGTAAGGAATCAGCTGCTCTGCCAGGGTCCGCCAATCCAGCGGCTGGTTATGCCCATCGCGGCGCCAAGAAGCGGCGTGCACTTCGTAGATCGACAGCGGCGCCCGCACGGCGCTGGGATCGCGCTTGGCCATCCAGGCCGCGTCGGTCCACGCGAACGTGGCCGTGCCCGGCACCACCGACGCGGTGGCTGGCGGCAATTCGGTCTGCCGCGCCACCGGGTCGGCCTTGAGCAGCACGCGGCCATCGGCTGCGGTGACGGCGTACTTGTAGCGCGCGCCAGCTTCAACCCGCGGCAGGAACAGTTCCCAGAAGCCGCCGATACTCTGACGCATCGGGTGCCGGCGGACGTCCCAACCGTTGAAGTCGCCAACCACGGCCACGCGTTGCGCATGCGGCGCCCACACTGCAAAACGCACACCGGGCACATCGCCGCACTGCACATGCTGGGCGCCCAGCGCCCGGCGCAAGGCCTGGCCGTCGCCGGCAGCGATCTGCAGCAACAGCGATTCGTCCAGCGTGGCCGCGAACGCGTACGGGTCTTCGATCTCCTGCACCATGTCCGGCCACACGATCCGTAGCCGGTAGGGCCCTTCGATCGCCAGCGTGCCTTCAAAGACGCCATCGATCGGGCTGGGCTGCATGCGTGCCAGCAATTTGCCGCGCGCGTCGATCAACCCCATCGCCTCGGCGCCCGGCGCCAGCACACGCACCTGACGGCGGCCATCGGCGAGCGGATGCGGCCCAAGAACCGCAAAGGCGTCGGCCGGCAATCCATCCGCCAGCGCGTGCAGGCTCTGCAACATCTCCGAGTTCCCTTCCGTGGTCATGCCGTCTGCTTCCGTGCGCTGCTCCTGCCCGCCCTGCCGTTCGCTCATGACACCGTCGCGAGCGCGGGCGCGGTTGCGGCGGTGTGTTCGTAGAGCGAGAGGTATTTCTTACCTGCCACATCCCAACCGCTGGGACGCAGCATGGCCGCGCGCCGCATCGCAGACAGCAGGCTGGGCAGGCGGAAGGTGCGGAAGGCGCGCTCCAGGCAGCGGCGCAGCGCTTCGACGCTGGCGTGCTGGAACAGGAAGCCGGTCACG
Source organism: Xanthomonas vasicola (assembly GCF_000772705.2). Lineage (GTDB taxonomy): Bacteria > Pseudomonadota > Gammaproteobacteria > Xanthomonadales > Xanthomonadaceae > Xanthomonas > Xanthomonas vasicola. The sequence goes on along the minus strand of NZ_JSBW02000055.1, from coordinate 39,584 downwards.
CCATCGTCCACGGTGTCGATCAGCCCGCCGGTCGCATGCGCGATCGGCAGGCAGCCGAAGCGCTGCGCATACATCTGGCTCAGGCCGCAGGGCTCGAAGCGCGAGGGCATCAGCAGGAAGTCGGCACCGGCGAACATGCGCCGCGCCAGGCCTTCCTCGAAGCCGATGAAGGCGCCCACCTGGCCGGGATAGCGCCTGGTCAGCTCGGCCACCTGCCGTTCGATCTCCGGCTCGCCGCCGCCGATCACCGCGATCTGGCCGCCAGCGGCCACGATCTGCGGGGCCACCTCGCAAATCAGGTCCAGGCCTTTCTGATGCACCAGCCGCGACACCACCGCAAACAGCGGGCCGGTGCTCTCGCGCAGCCCGAATGCCTTGCGCACCTGCGCTGCATTGGCCTGCCGGCCCTGCCACTGGTTCACGCTGAAGTGCGAATCCAGGTATTCATCGGTGCGCGGATCCCAGCTGGCGTCGATACCGTTGACGATGCCGGTGAGCGCGCCCTTGGCGGCGCGGCCGGCCAGCAGCCGGTCCAGCCCGCAGCCCTGCGCCGGGCCGGTGATCTGCTTGGCGTAGCTGACGCTGACCGTGTTGACGTGGTCGGCGTTGACGATGCCGCCGCGCAGGAACGACATCTGCCCGTAGAACTCCAGCTCGGCCACCCGCTCGGCAGGAATGCCCAGCGCGGCGGCCATCGAATACGGCACCAGACCCTGATAGGCCAGGTTATGGATGGTCAGCAGGCACGGCGTGGTGCCGCCAGACCAGCGTACGTAGCCGGCCGCCAGCGCGCACGGCCAGTCGTTTAGATGCAGCAGGCGCGGCTTCCAGCCAAGCCCGGCATGGCCTGCGGCAATTTCCGCGGCAGCATGCGACAAGGTGGCAAAGCGGATCGCGTTGTCTTCGAACTCCGAACCGCTGGTGCTCACATACGGCGAGCCGTCGCGTTCGAACAGTTCCTTGGACAGCAGGATGTAGATGGGCAGCCCGTCAGACTGCACGATGCGGCCGATGTCACAGGCCGGCAGCGCGGCATGCGCCAACACGCGGCCAACAATCTCCACCTTGCCGGCGCGCTCGAGCACCGCGCGGTAGCCGGGGATCAGCACACGTACGTCGTAGCGATGGCGCAGCGCGCGCGGCAGCGCAGCGGCGACATCGCCCAGACCGCCGGCCTTGATGAAGTCCGCCATCTCCGACACCACGAACAAGGCGCCACGCGTGTCTGCCAACGACACTGGCAAGCGCTCGTGGTGACGAATGAAACGGCCACGCGCATCGCGCGGTCGCCCGCTCTTCTTCAAAGTCGGGAGCATCGTGCTGCGCTCTAAACGTGCGGTGGTAGCGTGAAGCGGCATCATGGCAAGCATCAAACATCCGTCGTTAAGGTGGGTGGAGACGGAAAAACGGTGAAGCGAAAACCGCCGTCTGCCGATTCAGCCAGACGACTTGCTACGAATGAGGAGCGGGGGCAACGCGCGTACTCCACGTTGTCCTTGCTGATGAATCTACACCCCGACCAAATAAAATATGCGTGAACACGTGCTGACTTTTCTGCGACAGCCCACATTCCGTTAAGCACATTTGCGCATGTGCGCAGGCATAAGTGCCACATTGCAGTGCGATAACATCCCCGTATCGGTGCGTAGGCAGTGATATGCACTGGATGCGGGAAATTTCAGCCGCGTTCGCCGTCATATGAGTAACTCGTTCATTGGCGCCCTGCATCGCTTATCGCGACCTGGCTTCGCTTACCGCCCTCACGCCGCCATTGCGCGCTGCGGCCCGGCTTGCTCAAGCACCCCGTCTGCGCGCCGATAACGATCGTCAGCACAAGACCTTTTGAGACCGTGGCGCATGGCAGACCAGCCCGATCACCCAAGCCGTCCACGTGGCGGGCTGCGCCGCCTGTTGCCCTGGGGCGGCACGGACACCGCGCGCCCTTCCGCAACCACGATGCCCACGGTGATCAACGGCGAGCGCAGCGGGCAAGGCCTGGCCGCGCATCAGCTGGTGCCGGCCAAAGCCAAGTCCGGCGCACACGATCCCGCCGCCGCCACGGCGTTGCTGATGCGGCTGTTTTCGCATGCCGCACATCCGGAGGCACTGCTGCTGGCCTTCGCCGAAGGCATCGCCAGCCTGCACGGCGAGCTTGGCGACATGGGCGTGCGCCTGGGCGCGGCGTATGCAGCGGGCGACTGGCCTGGCTATGGCCGTGCCTTGCGTCAGCTGATCGACAAATACATCCGCACCATCGATATCGGCGATTCGCTGGCCGAAGGCCGCACCGAGGCCGAGCAGCTGTGCGACCTGCTGCGCCACGCGCTGGGCAATGCCCTGGCCACGCTGTTGCAACGCAACCCGGAGCTGGCCGAAGAAGCGCAGACGCTGGCATCGGCACTGCGCCACTGGCGCCCGGGACACGAGCTGATCACGCTGGAACAGCGCCTGCGCGAGCTCAGCCATCAGATTGGCCTACGTGCTGAAGATGCCAGTGAGCAACAGAACTTATTACTTGGCTTGTTCGACCTGTTGCTTGAGAACGTCGGCGAACTCCTGGATGATCGCAGCTGGCTGCAAGGCCAGATCTCGGTCGTGCGGCAGCTGATTTCCGGCCCATTGGACGTCAGCTCCATCGAGCAGGCACGCGGCACCTTGCGTGAGGTGATCTACAAGCAAGGCCTGCTCAAGCAGGGCATCGCAGAATCCAAGACTGCCATGCGCGAAATGATGGTGTCCTTCGTCGACCGGTTGGATGGCATGGCCACCAGCACCGGCGAATACCACGACCGCGTTGCCGGTTATTCGCAGGCGATCGGCGACGCGCGCGGCATTCCCGACCTCAACCGGCTGCTGCAGGATCTGCTGCAAGACACCGCCGGTGTGCAGGCGCAGGCGCTGGCAGCGCGCGACGAACTACTTTCGGCACGTCGGCAGGTGGAAGATTCCGAACAACGCATCGCCTCGCTCGAACAGGAGCTCAAGGATGTGGCCGGCCTGGTGCGCGAAGACCAGCTCACCGGCGCGCTCAACCGACGTGGCTTCGAAGAACTGTTCCAGCGCGAGGCGGTGCGCACCCAGCGCAGCGGCCAGCCGCTGTGCGTGGCGATGCTGGACCTGGACGACTTCCGTCGCCTCAACGAGACCCACGGCCATGCCGGTGGCGACGCCGCGCTGCGTCACACCGTGGACGTGGCCAAGGCGGTGCTGCGCACCACCGACGCCATTGCCCGCTTCGGCGGCGAAGAATTCGTCTTGCTGCTGCCGGACTCGACCATTTTCGAAGCAAGCGCGGCGGTGATCCGCCTGCAGCGCGCGTTGTCGCAACGCTCGCTGCTGCATGACGACGTGCGCGTGTTCATCAGCTTCAGCGCCGGCGTGGCGCTACGGAATACCGACGAGACCCAGGACGAGGTCATCCGCCGCGCCGACCGCGCCATGTACGACGCCAAGTCGGCCGGCAAGAACCGGGTGATCAACGCCGGTTAATCGCCCTGCCAACGCAGCTTCAGGTAATCCACCACCTGTGCGGTCTGGGGCTGGGCAAGAAATCCATGGCGGAACAGCATGCAACCGCGTATCTGCGGCAAGGCAGCATTGAGATCCAACTGGCGGGCGATCTCGGGCACACCGCCTGCGACAGTCCAGTCCGGCTCCAATGCATTGGGTGTACCCACCTTGTAGAGCGCCATGCCGATGTAGAGCTGCACACGCCCGGTGCCGACGGTGTCGGCCCACCAGCGCGCGATGACGTCGTAACGCACAATCTGCCGCGCAAACGGCCAATAGATCTGCGGGACGATGTAATCGATGAGCTCTTCGCGCACCCAGCGTCGGGTATCGGCATAGGCCACATCGAACGAGGGCGCGCCTGCCTGCGTGTCCGATCCGCGCGGGTCGTCCTGCCGATTGCGCCATACGCCTGCCGGACTGACCCCGAAAGCCACGCTTGGCCGGATCGCCCGAATAGTCCTGCCCACATCGCACATCAATCGATAGGTGTTGTCGCGTCGCCAGTCGCCTTTGTCGGCGAAACCTGCTCCGTGGCGCGCGTAGGTCTGAGCATCGTCCAGTGGCGACTGGGCGGTTTCGCTGTAGAAATAATCATCGAACTGCACACCATCCACGTCGTAACGAACAATCAGTTCCGCAACGACGGCACAGATCCAGCAACGGACGGCCGGAATGCCCGGATCAAGCACCAGCCGGTCGGCGGCCACGCCCACCCACTCGGGATGCTGCACATACACGCTGGGTGGCGAATCGCTTGCCGCAGCGCTCAACATCTCCAGCGTGGCCTGGCTGATGTCGGTCGAAACACGGTAAGGATTGAGCCAAGCATGGACCTGGATGCCACGTGCATGTGCGTGGCGGAGCAAGAATGCCAATGGATCGAAACCCGGATCTTTCCCGAGCACGCCCGTCAGCACCTGCGACCACGGCAGGATCCTTGATCGGTAGAGCGCATCGGCGCATGGCTTGACCTGGAAGACCAGCGTATTGAGATGCAGCGCTTGGGCTTGATCGAGAATGGTCAGCAATTCCTGCTGCTGGGCCATGACACGCGCGACCGGGTCGACCATCCGCGAGGACGCCGCGCTTGGCCAATCGAGATTGAGCACACTCGTCACCCAGGTGGCCCGCATCTGGCGTTTCCCAGGGAGAGCTGCCCGCGCCGGGGCACCGGTCGTGCTCGCCGCAATTGCCGCTGCCCCCAAACTCAGAAAGCGCCTGCGACCGATCACTGCGCCCGCGTGGATCGGTTCGGCGTGCGCGCCATTGGCTGCCTTCGCCACGTCTGCCTGCGCGGATGCAGGCGCAGATCCGCCTGCATGACCGCGACCGTTGACCCTCTCCTGCATGCTGCACCCCATCGGTTGTCTGTCCTGGGAACCGGCCAAACCGGTCGGACAGAGGGCAATGCCAGCGCAATCAGCTCAGACCACACATGATCTGTCGCAAGCTTAACAAGCACCACAGGCAAACGCAGACGCGTGATCGGCAGCATGCACATCACTTCGCTTAAGGCACAAGATCACTGTACGTTCTTGCCGCCGCGCAGCTTCTGAAACAGCATCACCGCGCCCAGCACGATCGCACCGGCCACCACGCCGACCAGCATGTTGCCCAGCGCTTCGACCAGCCAGCTCATGCCGCCGGCGGATTTGGCCAGATCCAGCACCAGGTGATGCAGCGCCGGGATGTTGTGCACCAGAATGCCGCCGCCGACCAGGAACATCGCCAGCGTGCCGGCCACCGACAGGAACTTCATCAGCCACGGCGCCGCCACAAGGATGCCGCGACCAAAGGCGGCCAGCGCGGCGCCTTTCTTGGTCAGGTACAGACCCAGGTCATCCAGCTTCACGATCGCCGCGACCAGGCCGTACACGCCAATGGTCATCGCCAACGCAATTGCCACCAGCACCGCCACCTGCTGCCCGAACGACACGGCGGAGACCACGCCAAGCGAGAGCACGATGATCTCTGCGGAGAGGATGAAATCGGTGCGAATCGCGCCCTTCACCTTGTCCTTTTCCAGCGCCACTACGTCCACGCTCTCGTCGGCCAGCGCGCGGGTGCGCTCGGCATGCCGCTGCGCTTCTTCCTCGTCGTTGTGCAGGAACTTGTGCGCCAGCTTTTCCACGCCCTCGAAGCACAGATAAGCGCCACCGATCATCATCAACGGCATCACAAGCGGCACGTTGTAGCCGCGCCCGCGCAGCCAAGCTTCCAGCGCACTGATCGCCAGCGCCGCCGGCACCAGGATCATCTTGTTCACCAACGAGCCCTTGGCCACTGCCCACACCACCGGCAACTCGCGGTCGGCAGTGACGCCGGTCACCTGCTGCGCGTTGAGCGCCAGATCGTCGCCGAGCACGCCGGCGGTCTTCTTGGCCGCAACCTTGGTCAGGATGGAAACGTCGTCCAGCAGCGTGGCGATGTCGTCGAGCAGGGTGAACAGGCTGGCACCGGCCATGCAGAGATCCTTCTTGGGTATGCGTGAATTCTCGCCGATTCGGCGCCCGTGTGGGGTGATGAGCAGCCATTGTGCGGTTGATGCGTGCCGTTGCCGGGGCGATGCCAGCATGCCGCGTGTGCGCTTGCGGTCGGTCGCGCCGGCCTTGGGCAGGCGTGCCTGCATGGTGCAGGCGCACTCGGATTCACCACGCGACGACCCGCCGCTGGCCACACTCGCCGCCTGCATGACGCCCCGGAGATGGCCTTGAGTCGGAACGACCCGCACCGCGCACCGGCCAAGGCCACAGGCCCGGCAGATCACGCCGTGGTGGGCGGCATGAGCCGGCGCACGCAAATCCTGCGCCTGCTGCTGCGCTATCGCGGCTCGGGTGTGTTCGCCGGCATGAATCTGGACCCGGCGGCCATCAACGAATACGAAGTGCCCGCGGAAGGCACCCCGGACCAGTTCGTCTCAGACCTGGAATCGCTTGGCCCCACCTTCGTCAAACTGGGCCAGATGCTGTCCACCCGGCCGGACATCGTGCCGCCGGAGTTCGCCACCGCGCTGGAGCGCATGCAGGAGAACACCAGCTCGGTGCCTGTGGAGCGCATCCGCCAGATCATCGAAGAAGAACTCGGGGTGTCGGTCAACAAGGCGTTCTCGCATTTCGACCCTGTCCCGCTGGGCTGCGCCTCGCTAGCGCAAGTGCACCGCGCCGCGTTGCGCGATGGCACGCCGGTGGCCATCAAGGTACAGAAGCCCGAAGTGGCCGCGCAGGTGCGCTCGGACCTGGACGTGCTCAAGAGCTTCGCCACTGCCGCCGACCGCCTCACCGGCATCGGCCGGCGTGTGCGCTTTGCCGATTGGCTGGGGGAATTCGGCAAGACGCTACGCGCCGAACTCAACTATGAAGACGAAGCCGAAACCCTGGTGCGCTTCGGCAAGCATCTCAAGCCGTTCCCGTTGCTGTGGGTGCCGCAACCGGTGTGGGACCTGAGCAGCCGCAAGGTGCTGACCATGCAGCTGGCCGAAGGCGTGCGCGTGGACAAGATCTCCGGTCTGCGCCGCACCGAACAGCCGATGGACGACCTGGCGGCAGAGCTGGTCAAAGGCTATCTGGACCAGATGTTCGTGCATGGCGAAATACACGCCGACCCGCATCCAGGCAACTTGCGCGTGCTGCAGGATGGGCGCCTGGCCATCTTCGACCTGGGCATGGTGGCGCATGTGCCGCCGCGCCTGCGGGAGCGCTTGCTCAAGCTGCTGTTCGCCGCGGTCGATGGGCGCGGCGAAGAAGTGGCTGAAGAGACCATTGCGCTCAGCACGCGACTGGAGGATTACGACGAAGAGCGCTACCAGCGCGAAACCGGGCAGATGATCGCGCGCTATGCCGCGCACGACGCCACTTCCGAAGGCCGCGTGGTGCTGGATCTTGTGCGCATCGCTACCTCGACCGGTTTGCGCACGCCGCCGGAGTTGAGCCTGCTTGGCAAGACGCTGCTCAATCTGGAAGGCGTGTGCCGCGCCCTGTCGCCCAATATGGATACGCGCCGCATCGTCGAGCGCCATCTGCAGCACGTGATGCGGGCACGTCTGAAAAAATCGCTGTCTGCCGCCAATTTGGCCAGCGAGGCGATGGAACTGCAGCATCTGGTGCGCGAAGGGCCGCGCCGCATGTCGGAGATTCTGTCGCTGGCTGCGGAAAACCGCCTGCAGATGCGCGTCACCGGGCTGGAAGAATCGCACCTGATGGAAAGCCTGCAGAAGATCGCCAACCGCGTTGCGGCCGGCATCGTGACTGCCGCGCTGATCATGGCCTCGGCGCAGATGATGCGCATCGAAACCGGCTTGAAGCTGTGGGGGTATCCGGCGATTGCGATGGTGCTGTTCCTGCTCGGCGTCGTGCTGGGGCTGGGCATTGTGGTCAGCGCGCTGCTGTTCGACCGCCGCGTGCGTGCGCGCGAAGAGCGTGGGCACCGTTAGCGGCTGATCTTTGTGGCAGCATCCGGGTGTTTTGGTCGGCAGCGGTCAAGTACCTCGGATCGTTCGTCAGCCCTCACTGCCTGCGAGATTGCATTCAGTGCTGCGTGGGACACGCAACGAACTGTGCGAGGAAAGCACTAGAACATCTTGCGAATTTCGCACCGCGCTCTGCATAGCCGATTACAAGCGTACTGGGCACAGACTCATCCCACACACCTCGCGTCGCTGTCGCTTGCAGCAACGCTGCAGCGAGCACAACTCCCCTCATGCATGGGTACGATTGCGATTCGGCGCCGCACGCGTTTCAGCAGTGATGTGCTGATTGGTACGCGGTGATGCGCAATTACTCTGCACGCTGCCGCGTTGACGCGGCGCTGGATCTCAGCCGTAACAAACATTTCAGTCAGCTTCGGCGCGGCATAGTCCGTCATCCGGGTGTCACATTGCAGGTGACACACAGGACATGGCGAGCAAGGCGTCCGGCACGCGCTCGCATCATTCCCCCACGGACGCTGCGCATGCATTGGATGTTGTTGGTTTCGTTGTTGCTCTTGTTGTGGTTGTTGGTCGCCTCGCCGCGTCTGGCATGGCTCAAGGCTGGCTTGTTGTCACTGTTTCTGCTGCTACTCAGCGCTTGGGGATTGGTGGACCGGCTCAGTGGCGACGGCATCAACGCGGCCACGTTGTATCACCTGCGCGCCGATATGGACGGTGCCGGCGTCAGCGATTTTTCCGGTTATATCGCGGTGTTCGTCGGCATGCTGCTGCTCTCGGTGAGCCCGCTGCTGCTGGTGCGGGTGCAACGCTTTCAACGTCCGCGCGGTGGCGCTGCGGTGTTCGCAGGGTTCGCGAGCATGTTGCTGATCAGCATCGCAGTGAGTCCGCTGTATCGCGATGGCAAGCGCCTGTACTACCAGTTGCGTCCGGTCGATTACGCCACCGTTGTGCCGGAATACCAGGTGCCGCAGCAACCACTGCAGAAGCGCAAGAACATCGTGTGGATCTATGGCGAAAGCCTGGAGCGCACCTACTTCGACGAAAACGTGTTTCCGGGCTTGATGCCCAACTTGCGCGCGCTTGCCACCGAAGCGGTGGACGTGCGCAATCTCACCTCCACCGAAGGCAGCGGCTGGACCATTGCCGGCATGGTCGCCTCGATGTGCGGCGTGCCGCTCACCACCGCGCCGGGCGATGAAAACAGCATGGACCGCATGGGCATGTTCCTGCCCGAAGCGCGTTGCTTAGGCGATTACCTCAAGGATCAGGGCTACCGCAATCACTATGTAGGCGGCGCCGATGCAAGCTTCGCCGGCAAGGGTCGTTTCCTGTCCAGCCATGGCTTCGACGTGGTGCACGATGTGCACTACTTCCAGGACAAGGGCGTGGCGCCAAAGCACTTTTCCGCATGGGGCGTGCACGACGATGTATTGCTGGAGGACGCATGGAGCAGCTTCCAGACGCTCTCGCGTGCCGGCCAACCCTTCATGCTGACGACACTCACGATGGACACGCATCATCCGGCCGGCCACCTGCCGCTGGCCTGCAAGGACCAGCACTACGACAGCGCACTCGGCGATATCGGCCTGCTGCACGCCATCAAATGCAGCGACCGGTTGATCGGCGAATTGGTCGCGCGCATCCGCAATAGCCGCTATGGCAAGAACACCATCATTGTCATCGCCTCAGATCATTTGGCAATGCCCAACGATCTGAGCGACGTGCTGGCCAAGCAGAAGCGCGAGAACCTGCTGCTCTTCCTGGGAAAGGACATCGCACCACAACAAGTGGTGACGCGCGCAGGCAGCACGCTCGATTCGGGCGCGACGCTGCTGCAGTTGCTGGAACCTGGCATGCGCACGCTCGGCTTTGGCCGCTCGCTGCTGGCCAGCGATGCCACGCCCAGCGCCAGCGTTGCCGCCAGCCGCGACAGCGGTAAGGACTATCCACGCTATCTGGCTTATGCGCGCACGCTATGGACCGGACGCAGCACGCGCATGTTGCGCATCAACGGCAATGGCGATGTGGTGGTCGGCGTACAACAGGTTCGCCCGCCGGTGCTGTTGGAATACGACAAGGACACCAACCTGAAAACGGTGTACCTGGAAAACACCTCGCGTCAGTTCGACCGCACGCATTCCAAAGGCACGCTGGCCTATGTCGACCGCTGTACTGCATTCGAAGACGGCTCAGCCGATGGCGACTGGTGCGCACTGGTGGTGGACCGCCACCAGAACATGAAGCTGTATCGCGACCCGGACCTCACGCGCGGCATCGCCGTCGATGCGCCGCTGGAGGCTTCCCAGCAAGGTCCACGTCCACGTGTGCGCCAGCCGATCATGCTCACCCAGGCTGCCCGCAAGACCGACGCCGGCCGCTACATGCTCGAGCTCTACACCAAGCGCCGACCCACGCGCGCGTTCTGGGTCGAAGCGGTGTCGTCCGAACGTAACGTCGTGCTGGCACAGCAATGGGTGGTGCCCGACGCCGCCGGGCGCATCCGCATGCCGGTGGGCCTGGAACATGCGGTCGAAGACCTGGAGATCCGCGCCTGGCTCGATTACACCGAAGACGTCAGCGTGGACGATCTGGCCTTGGTCAAGGACATCCCAGTGGCGGACCGCTCCTGATCTGAGCCACTGCACTGCCGTGGAGCGTGGACATTCTGGCGCGGTGTCCTTACCGCTTACGGGATCGTTGGCCACATGGATGACGCCATCGGGCCCCAATGGACGGGTTCACGGCGTGTCACGCAAGCGGTGAGGGCATCGCGCCCTCGACTACGCAAGTTTTGGCCCTAAGCATTGGAATGCATCGATCGCTGCAGTCAAAGATGGCCGCACCAGTCCTGCAAGCTGCCTCTACTGCCGCGCGACCACGCACAACTCGCCAACTCAGTCCTCCGATGCAGACGTACCATCGGCCGCATCGCGCGACACCGCTGCACCTGCGCGGCTGAAGCGGATCTCCTGTGGCGACTGCAACGCAATGCCCACCGCCTCCATGCGCTGCAGCAGTGCAAAGAACAACTGGCTGCGCACGCCATACGAATCGCGCGGACTGCTTACATAGGCAAACGAATTGAAATTGACATGCCCGCCGGCGAGCGAATCGATGAACACCGATGGAGCCGGCTCGGCCAACACTTTTTCGTGCTCGGCGAACAAGGCCAGCAGCATGTCGCGCACTTTGGCCACGTCGGTTTCCAGCGGCACCGAGAACTGCAACTGCACACGGCCCATGGGATTGGACAGCGTCATGTTACGCACGCTCTTGGTGATCAACTCCGAGTTGGGCACGATCAACGTGGAACGGTCGCCCACCTGGATTTCGGTCGCGCGTACGCTGATCTTGCGCACATCACCTTCCTGATCGCCGATACGCACCCAGTCGCCGATCTTCACCGGACGCTCGGCCAGCAGGATCAACCCCGACACGAAGTTCTGCGTAATCGCCTGCAGGCCGAAACCGATACCCACCGACAACGCGCTCAACACCAGCGCCAAGCGTCTCAAATCCAGACCCAGCGCGGTAAGCCCCCACACTGCAACGATCAACCAGCCAAGATAACGCGCCACCGTACTGATCGAATTACGCGCCCCGGCGTCCAGCTCGGTCTTGGGCAGATACGTATTGAGCAGCCACTTCTGTACCACATGCACCAGACCCATGCCGAGCAGGAACACGCATAGCGCCCGGGCCACGTCGCTGGGCGTGATGACCAGCTCCTTACCGATCGCGATGCCGTGCGAGACGTTTTCCAGCCAGCCGGTCACCGCGGCGATGTTGGCGCCGTATGGCGTCACCAGTGCAGCGATGCCCAGCAGTACCAACAGCACCCGTACCGCCGCGGAGATCAACAACCCCACCTGCACCAACCGTCCGCTGCCGACATTCAATGCATGCGCTAGCGCGCGGCTGAAACGGCTCTCCGGCTTGAATACCCAGGTCGTCAGGTCGTCGGCAAACATCACCAGCAGTGCGAGCACGCTGCACACCAGGGTGATCCAGATGATCTGCTGCTCGACGAACAGCGCCAGATTGATGTAGCCGAACAACGCCGCCACCAACGCGAAGATCACCGCCACATGGCCCAGCAGACGGATCAACACGATGTAGCCGCCGCCGCGCGACACCACCGGTGGCGGTGCGCTGCTGTCCGCGTCGGCCGCACCCACGTTGGCTGCATGCGCGCGCAATGACAGGCTCAGGCCAGCCAACGCCGACAGGATCAAACCCGCGTACAAGAGCGCGGCAACCGCATCGGTCGCTGTCGTCAACGCGACACTGCTGCGCGCGACATCATTGATCCTGATCGCCATGCCGCTGAACCAGCTTACGGCCGCCGTGGCCAGACAGTGCACGCGCAAACGGTCGACAGTGGCATCGTCCAGCGGGAACAGACGCCAGGTCGGCTGGTGCTTCATCAACAAGCTGGCGCTGAGCGAACCGACGAAGGCGGCGACAAAACTGATCACCACAAATGCGCTCAGCAGCTGCTCCAGATCCGTAGGTAGCTCGCTCAACGCGCGCACGCTTTCGGCCAGTGCCCATGCGGCCATGCCCAGACTCAGCGTGCCGACCAGCAGAAACCACAGCGCAAGCCCGGAGCGTCGCAGGCGCCCACCGGGCGCACGCGAGGCCGCATACCGCCGCCCCAGATGACGCAAGAAGATGCGCAGTGGGAACGCCAGCACCAATGCCGCCAGCGTCCCGATTACCAGGCCACCGATGCCGTTGGTCGCTGTACCTGTGCGCACCGCTTGCACAGCCTTGTCGGAAAGAGCCTGCAAACGCGCGCGGTCGTCGGGCCATTCCTGGGCGATCTCATTCCACAGCGCCGGCGACAGCGGTGAGGCCACGCGCGCAGAGAGCTTCTCGCTGAAGCGCTGGGCGCGTTCGCCTTCGAGCCGGTCGGCAAGATCCTGGGCATCCAGTGCCAGCAGGTTTGCCCGCTTGAGCTCGGCATCCAGCCCGTTACGCTCGCGCGTGAGCACGGTGCGTTGGTCCTTCAAATCCTTTGGGTCGGTCTTCTGCTCTTCGCCAAGCCCCGCCAGCCGAACAGACAACTCCTTCAACGGCGGCTCCAGCGAGCGTGCCAGATCCTGGGCCTGGCGCTGCGCGCCGGTGACATCGTCAGCCAGCTTACGCAATTGGTCGGTGTCTGATTTTTCCATCCCCGCTTCGGCCTGGGTCAGCACCTTCTGCATGCTGTCCAGCTGGGTCTGCGCGGTCTCCAGCAGGGTGTCGTCGTCCTGCGCCACGGCCGTCCCTACGCAGACCACCCACAACGCGGCAAGCAGCAGCAACCGCGGCAATACGCCCCGATGGGCACCCAAGACAAATCGAAATTCGGACACAGGCAGGCATCGAGCAGGCGCGGACTACCGCGGGTGCCGGCATCTTAAGGCACCGCCCTCGGTCGAGCCGATCGCCCGGTACTGCCATTCAGCCCCGGCAGGCCTGCCTATACCGGGCCGACTGCAGACCTCGCTACGCCGACAGCATCGGCGGCGGCGAGGTCGGCGACAACACCATCGACACCCTACCCTCGCATGAATGGGCGAGCATGGTTGTCACTTTGCGAAAACACTCGGCTGACGCAGAATCAAGCCACCGCTGCGGCAGACGTAGCGGATGACCGCGAAGGAGACACTCTATGCAGATTCAGATCCAGACCGACAAGCACGTGCCGCACGACCCATCTGTTGTGGGGCATGTCGAAAAGACCTGCACCGCTCAGCTGGCGCATTTCGCCGGCGACATCACCCGTGTGGAAGTGCATTTGCGCGATGAGAACGGTCAGCGCGGCGGCGCGGCGGATCGAACCTGCAGCATTGAGGCGCATGTCGCCGGCCTGCCGCCGATTGCGGCCACCAACAGTGCTGAAACCACCGCCTCCGCCGTGACCGGCGCCGCGCGCAAACTGCGAACCGCCATCGAACATGCACGCGGCAAGCAGCATTCCAAGGCGACTGCCCCGCCGCCGGAAATGCTGTGAGTTGATCCTGACTTGAGCAGGACAGCCTTGAATGCTGCTCCTCCGATACAGCGATGGTGTCGCAGTGCATGAGCTAACGGCACTCCGAGCGCTATCCATAGCGCGACCTTGAAGCAACATCGTCCCGCTGCAGTGGCACTGCGGCGGGACGACTGCATTCACTCTATAAGCCCGGTGAAACATGAGCCCGGATGCTTTCGCCTCTTCCGCAGCATCTGCTGCAGATAGGCTTGCGGGCTTGGTGCCCCCGCGCAGCACTCAATGGGTGTTGAATCCAGGCATGGGATGGATCGAATCCATCTTGAATGCTCGGGCTCGCTTGTTCACTGCTTGCAGCTGAATTCCTACGGTGTCAGATCCTTCAAAGCGTCGCGCCGACCACCTTAGCTGTCAACATCGATCAAATCGGCCAGATACTGTTGCCGTCATCTGTGGTTGTCGTGTTGAAAGCAGTTGACCTTGGCTCTCTCACTTGATGGCCCGATGCATCCGTTCGACCTGCGCACCGATCAGAGGATGCATGACCTGGGCCGAGCGATGTTAGATAAAGTGCGTCTCGCAGAGACGAGTAACGATATGCGCTAAGGCATATCACCAGAAATGGTGGGGAGGTGACCTGGATTCCAGTATCGGTCAGAACTATTCGGTCAGAACCGTTTCGCCACCGTCTCTTGATGGATGCCATCGCAATTGGAAAGCGCTCTCAGCGTTCGCTTGAAGATGGTGCATCGCTCACACCTTGCCTTTGTCGTGGCGGCGCCCTACGCAGCATCCGGCCCACCGGGCTCCTAGTGATGAAAAACAGGGAAGAATCAAAGCATGGATCAAACATGCAAAATACTGATACGTATCTATAAGCAATTGACGCAAACCCTGGCATTTTTGCGCTTTATTGCCCCACGGCTTGATACTCCTAATACAGCCATGCTTTTCGAAGTTAACAACACCTCCCGGGCGTTCGCTCACGCAACATAGCATCGTCACTCCGCTGTTGGGTCACGCGCAAGTGCTGGCGTTGGTCAATCACGCCTAGCACAGCATCGCCAGCACACGCGTAAATGCATTCGTTTATGCGAAGGCATGCGCAGTAGGAGCACATTTTCTGCGAACACACAAATGGAATTTTCGGATGCGGAATGATCCCTTCGCAATATATGTGTCCAGAATCTCGGGAGTCATGCCAATTTTCGAGCCGCCGATGACGATGACATATACCACACAAGGTGGTCGCCGGTACCAGGTGCGCCTGCGCATCTCGATTGCAAGCTAAGACGTTCGCAGCGTAGTTGCACGGAAAGCTGAGCCGGGCCTATGCACATGCCGGGGTCAGCGTGCCGCATGCCGCGCCTGGTTTGTCGATCGATGCCTCGATCTGCGATGAGCGATACCGGCACTGCAATCGAAGCTGTCGCCACCACGCATCTCTCGAGTGATGTCTTCATCGTCTGACGCCATCCATCGCCAGCCCAGTAGGCCCTGGCGATCTTACGCGGCTTCCCACCAACGCAAGGACCTGCCATGACGACGATCTCTCCAGTTAGTGCTTCCCGGCAACCGCAAGCGACCGGCCCAGATAGTGTGATCGAAATACCATCAGAACCACGACACGGCGATACGCCGACGCCTGCGGGGGATTCTGCATTGTCCGCCCTGCCGCGTAGACCATCAGGACGACGTCTTAGCACGGGAAGCGACAGCGTGTATGAAACCGCTACTGACACAAGCCAGTCACCCCATGAGAGCCCGCGGCTGCAAGCCGCGCACGCAGAAGCGAGCACCGGCGAGCACTTCTATGACGCTGAAGATTCCTTCACGTCGTCGCCCCCACCCTCTCTCACGCAAGAACAAGCCGCACAACCCGATCTCCAGGTGCATCCGTCCACCTCAACGACAGCCACGGCCCGTCTGGGTACGCTGGCTGCATCAGTCCGAGCTGGTGCAGCACGTGGAGTAACCACCGTACTCGGGCCGACCGCGACAGCGGTCGCAGCTGCAGCGCGCGGGATATTACCGATAAGTTTCGACAAACAATACCTGGGGGCTGCGCTGGGACACCTCGTGCACCAGACCACCTCCGTGGGACCAACTACGTTTGCGCGTGAATTGCTGGGCGAAGGATTATTTGCTGCGCTTCGCCAGCTTCCACCCGAAGCGGTCGTCGCCCTGCAAGCGGTGTCGGGCACGCTGCATCTGGCGCTGCATACGCTGCGACGCAACCGCGAGAACCGCAACCCAGACGCGGCTGCGCGAGGCTTTCATAATCTCAATCTCGAACAGTGGGAAGCACTATCTGAAGACGAACGTCATTCCAAAAGGCGTGAGCAGCAACATTATTCGGATGTGGTCACCCGGCTCGCGCTTGCCGGCATCCTGAGCAATATCGCCATAGGTGCTGCGGGCAAGGCCTCTGGCCGACCTGAGATGGCAGCCAGGCTGCTAGCCAGTGAGCTCAAGATCGCCCCTTATGCTGCGGCCCGCGATTCCATCCAGGCGACATTTCGCATGGTGGGAACGCGGGCACCGACCAATGGTGGCATCAGCGATCCCCACGTCACCAGCGCAGGCAGGTTTTACGGCATGGCCAACGTCATGACCAACCTGGCATCGAACGAGCTGGAGGCGCCAGACTTTGCATCGGCTAGGCAGCGCTGGGCAGGCCTGATGTCACCTTTCAACATGGGCGAGGCAACAAGAGCTCACTTTAGGCAAGCCGCGGTAACGACAGCCTTAAATGTCGGCCTGGAAACGCTTGACTGGATCAATGTCACCCAGCACGAAGCCGACGAAGCCGGGACCCAGCAGATCTGGGAACCAGCCTTTAAGGGCAAGCGCGAAGACTATGAGCGCGTCATGGACCATTCGGTCGCACGCACAACCGCTATCAATTCCAACGTCGCATTTGGTACTGCAATCAACATGATTGGCACCTGGCTCGGGTTGGCGCCCGCACGCAGCGCATTGCTCTCCAATACGTTGGCCGGCATGGCCGCCGGTATGCAATACAGGACAATTGCGGGCACCTGGCAAGCTGCAGCGGCCGTTCGCGAAGCCGAAGCATCTCGCAGGCAACCTTTACAAGCGTAACAATCACTCAGCTGCGCAAGCGATCAAGCAGCCCAGCATCCAAGCCGCAACTTTCCATGGGACACGCACTGCTGGCTAGCCAGCAGTGCGTGTCCCAGCAGTTGGGTAATTCGTCTAAGAGCGGCTAACACTACGTCGTCATCCCGGGCCGTTGCGCACGGCGCGGAGGCGTCACAGTGTCCGCGAGATATGCCGTTTCCGCACACCAGCTGCTGCTGTCAAGCGCCTGCAAAGCAGCGTTGCCAGCTGCCTCAGGCGCGCTTCCAACATTCTTTTACGACTGCTGGAGCAGTACTGGCTTCTTCAGGCGACACATGTGCGACGCCGCATGTACATCCGCCATGCGCCGACGCGTTCTCTGGTCAACGCGCCAATCCTTTTGAAAGACCCGCGACCCGCCATACCCCCAGCGTTCTGCACGTCTTGTGTAGCACCACACGCACTACTACGCTCACACTCATGCTAGTCAGCAACCACGCCACGCTTGATCAAAATCGAATGAATGGCACGTGCATATTTATCCCGCTCCCCGGGCGTTTCCGAATGATAAGCGCCTACAGCGGCCCAGGTATTTCCGTATTTGTTCGTCATCTCCCGTAGTCGCCATGCTGCCACGTACACACTGACGCACGGGTGCATCAAGGCGTCTTTGGAGATGCCGTAATTGGACAGGCGCCGCAGATGGATTGAATTGATCTGCATCCTCCCGTAGTCGATCGTACCGTTGTTATTGCGATGGATTGCGTCGGCACGACCATGCGACTCCTGCCAGGCAATCGCGCGCAACACCCAGGGGTTGACGTGCTGATAGCCGGCGGCCTCTTCAAAGCAATCCGCGCGCGCGAAAGGTGCCGCGCACGCCAGCACTGCTGCAAATAAAATGCGCTGCGGCCCGGCGCCTGCCCGACGATCACCTCCGGACCATTGCGCGCGCATACGTTGCTTTGACGAAGAGCAGGGCTCGAACTGAAAACTGAATTCTTTTTCGACATGCTGGTGGGCGATCGTTGAATCGATCATTTTTCGTTACCTCGATCTCGATTGAAGATAGGTCTCCATGTGAGTCGAGCGCCGGCACACACGACCCACGGCGCTCGACCGCGGCACCATAACGCCAGCTGTACGCAATTTACTCAGGTCCGGCGAAGCACTTAGCAAGCAAGCGAAAAAACCTCTTAAAAAACTGGTCCTGGATTTTGTTCTCGATCCGAAATCATCTTTTTCGTTTCTGCCTTCGCACGCACAAGCGCAATTTCGCAAACACTCTGTCGGCGATCGCTTGCCACTTTATTGTTGGTTCGGGGCAGCAATGCGCCCCCTAGATGCCGATACTCAGACTCGGCAACCGAGTGAAAGACAAACCCCAGTTAATCAGAGAGGAGTCGTAACGATGAATTCTTTGAACGCAAACACCGCTAACTTTTCCAGCGCGCTGCAGATCGGCCCGCTCGATGGCACTCAGTCCGGTTCAGGTCAGGGCCAACAAGGCATCAGCGAAGCCCAGCTGGACAAGTTCCTGGCATTCATCATCAATGCCCTGCTTCAGGGAGGCAACAAAGCCAAAGAAGGTCAGGGTGCGAAGCAGGGTGACGATTCTGGATCGGGTAACGGTAAGGGTGGGCAGTCCAAAGGCCTGTCGCCAGCGACCCAGGCGCTCATGTATATCGTCTCAGAGATGCTCCAAGCGCAAAACGGTGGTGGCTTCGGTGGTGGCTTCGGTGGTGGCTTCGGTGGTGGCTTCGGTGGTGGCTTCGGTGGTGGGTTCGATGGCGGGCTGGGTTCTATCTTGAGCTTCTCGAACGACACCGGATCGATGCAGTAAACAGCTGTTGGTCGCCCCCTACCGACCACGGCCTGCAGGTTGCCGCTTTCACGCGTCAGCCTGCAGGCTTCGTCAGGGTGGCGGCTGCGCCCATCTGGGACCGAGATGGTGCAGGGTACCGGCAACGTTCCTTACCGAAATCGGCAATGCCGTGACCGATGTATCCATGAACATTCGCCGCCCACATCAGGTTCGCATTTTTGCCCGGCATACAGCAGGGCGAGTGATACAGAACGCGTCTCAAGCGACCGGCGCAGTGTCGGCTTCAACGCCTCATCAAATGCCCCGATCTTGTTCCCTGGAGCACCTTCACGAATCGGACATTGCTGCTAGCGTGAGCCTTGTTCTGCGTGCAAGCGCACATCACCAAGCCATCGTCATTCGACCAGATGATCTGTGCCAATTCACCGGCCCATGGGGGATGCTGACGGCCAGGCATTGCGAAGCGCTCTTGCGCAATCGCTGCCAGTGTCCCGCGCTGCCTCTGGCCGTCTGCCACAGGCACCGATCTAGCCGACATGGGGAACCTAGAGCAGCCAGTAATGCTGCCACTTAGTGCCCAGGCGGGCGCGAGCATCGCACAAGAACCAAAATGCATGAGTGGCACATACTGATTCCCAGTGACGGCCGTTCAGCGCCTCCCTAGTGAAGGCCTTAGCCGCTCCGGATAATACAAACACTCACGCATCTGGCATTAAATGTTTCGTTTTTCCCAAACGCTGCCGGGGTTGTTTGAGATATCAGGAGCAACCGGGTTTCCGGGTGCATTCGGGAAACGACCAGCAACTGCGGCATTATCGCCTACCGGCCGCCACCCGATGTTTTTCAGCAGGCCCTCAGGGTGAAACAACATGTGGCGTCAACAAGAACAACCGCTGCATGCGCGACCCACTCTTCTGGCGGTGCTTGAACAGATTGCCCACCAGCGGAATCTTGGACAGACCGGGCACTGCGTTCAAATCGGTTTCGTCCGCATCGTAGGCATAGCCGGCAATGAGCAGGCTCTGCCCTTCATTGACGAAGGCCTGGGTGGTGATCTCGCTGGAGGTGATGACCGGGATGCCGTCCACGGTATTGGATCCCAGCTGTCCGTCTTCGATGCGCACATCCAGACGCATCTGGCCGTTCGATGAGCCTGGTACCACGCTGGGCAAGACCCGCAACGACACTCCAGCCGATAAATTGTAGAGATCCGCCGACGCATATCCGCTGACCCTGACGAACGCTTGCTGTTTGTGATCCATCACCGCCTCTACGTTGTCCAGCGTCGCGACCTGTGGCGACGAGACGATCTTGGCCTTGTTGGTCGTTTCCAACGCCGACACACGCGTCATCAGGTAGCGTCCGGCGTCCCCCAATACCGCCGTCAACGTCCCGCCGACCGGTGTCATCGTGCCCTGTGTTGCAGCGCCGCTCAGTGCGCCGTCGAAACCCAACTGGCCGCCACGGCCGTCGCCCGTCTGCACGTCCGTATGCTGGCTATGGAAGCGCCAGTCGACGCCAAGATCCTGCATGGCGCCATCGCGGACCTCGATGATGGTGGCATCGATCTGCAGGAGCTTGGGGCGGTTATCCAGCTGTTCGATCAGGGTGCTGTAGCTCTGCATCCGCTCCGGTCGATCGCGGATCAAGATGGCATTGGTGCGCGGATCGGCTTCGATCACCGGAGCATCGGAGGCGAGTTCTGCGCCGTTGCCGACGTCGATCGGATTGGATTCGTCGCGCCGCCCCTTGGTGAGCTCCGGCCATACGCTGGCAGGCGAACCTGCGGGCGCACTGGGCCCACTACCGGGCAATGGCGGACTGACTGGCACGCGATCTGACGGCGATGTCCCACCAAACCATGCCGAAGGCAGCCCGAGGATGCCGTTGGCTCCGCCGCCCTGGCCCTGGCCCGCATTGCCGAAGGTGTTGGAAGAACCACCGCCAATCGGCTGTACCCGCCCAAAGTTGGCGCCCGGCCCGGGCATCACCGCGACGGACGCGCCACGTGCGCCGTATATGCCGCGCAACAGGCTCGCCATGCCCGGAATCTGTACGTCCTGGCCACCGATACGTGTGGTGTGGTCGGCTGCTTGCGCATAGTGCAGCTGAAATACCTGTACTTCGGTGGCATCGCGCTGACGCGCACCCTGCTCCACCTGCTTGGCAATCGCCGAAACGGTATCCACATAACCAGGGGGCCCGGACACCACCGCAACGTGCGCGGCCTCGTCGTAGCGCACTGGAAAACGTGGATCGTCCAGACGCATGCGCGCAAGTGCATCGCGCAGCGCCTTGGTCGAGGCGGTACCCAGACTCAACGTTGCGTTCTTGGATTCATTTGCGCCCCAGATTCTGAGCACGGCGCCATCGTAGTACCAGACGAAGCCATAGGTGGCGGCAAGGTCGTCGAGAAATTTTTGCGGGGATGCCTCGAATTTGCCGCTGAGCGTGCCGGTGACCTCCGGCGAGATCCAGGTGGTCACGGACTGGCTGGCGGACAAATCACGCAGCACTTCCTTGAGATCCTTGTGGTCGGCAACGTATTTGAACGTGCGCGAGTGCCAGGGCACCTGTGCCGCATCGGCATGCGGCGGCAACAGCGCCAGTAGGCTGAGCGCCAGAACGGCGGCCAATGGAGCGCGTCGGCGGTGGACTGGAGTACATACATGAGCCATGGCGTTCCCTCTGCGAGGCAAGTGAAAAGAAGTCGATAGCGGCGACGCCTTGGATTGGGCGTCGGCCGCAACTTTGCGTGCGACGTCGCCGGCACGCGCAGCGCGGCCGGTTGAGTGAATCCACCGTCATGCCATCAGTGTATGAACTACGCGACAGCGAAAGTCTCAATAAAGATCAATGCGACGCGCCCCCCTTGCCACTCATGAGGGCGGCGTCGTGCAATTGCTGCTGGAAATGCAGGAAACCGAGTGATTCGCTGAATTGCGCGATGAACACGCTGGTCAGCAGCGCCAATAGCAGCAACGCCAGCACCCCACGGATTGGCTGACTCAGATTGGAAGGTTCGAGCTTGTCGGCGGCGCGCGCCACAAAGCCGATGGCCAGATCCACCAGCACTAGCACCAACATCACGGGTGCGGAGAGCTTGACCACCGCGGCCATCATGCCGTCGGTCTGCTGGATAACGAACGACTCGGACACCGCTCCCATGTCGGGCTGAAGCTGGCTCAGCGGCCACCAGCGGAACGATTCGAATAACGCGCCGAGCAACATCAACATGCCGCCCAAGGCGTAGAACGACACGATCGCCAATTGCAACAACACCGTGGACACCGGCGTGCTTTGCTGACCGCTGAGCGGGTTGGTCATCTGCACATTGTTGTAACCGGCCAGGTCATCGATCAGCAGGCCAACGCTTTCGGCGATCCAGAAGACCGTCGATGCCGCAAAACCGATCAACATGCCAATGAAGGCCTCTTTGAACACCACACCGACCAGGCCGGCGGCCTGGATCTTCTCCAGCGCGTCGGCTGGTTGCCCGTAGGCAATAAAAGAGCTCAGAACATAAATGACGCCATTACGCGCCATGCCGGGAAGGCTGTCTTGCGCGGTTGCCGGCAGCACCGTGAACATCACAAAGACACGCACGCCGCACAGCGCCAGCAAGGTCAGCAGCGACAAGCCCTGCGAGGAGAGGGCCACCAGCGCGTTGGCGATATCGCTCATCGCGCCCCCCCTGGCGCGGCACGATGCGATCGCAGCGCAACCAGCGTCTCGATCGCCTCTTCCTCCTCTGCTGCGTCACGTTGCGCCTGCCGGGCACGGCGCGCACGGATCGCCTTTTCTTCATACAGCTGTGCCTGTGCCTGCAGTTTGCTCACCGCCTGCTGCACGGACACGAGCTCATCGCGAGCGCTCTGCACTGACTGCCGAGCTGCTACCTGCGCCTGCTCTGACGCGCGGCAGGCGTCTAATAGCACTGTTCGGAAGTGTTCGTGCTGCAAGATCGTGTCGATATCGATCGAGCCGCCCACACCGGCCTTTTCGAGCAACGCTGTATCGAACGCAGCCAAGCGTGTGCTGCACGCGTTGGCTTCCTCACTGCATCTGGCGAGCTCGCGTTCGCAGTGCTCCAGTGCATGCTTGCATTCGCTCAGGCGGTCCTGCATTCGCTCGCAACGGCGCGTCTTCAGCTGTTGCAAGGCTGTCCAGGTACGGGCACGGTCACGCATCGTCAATCACGCTGGCGAGCTGTTCCAGGGTGCTTTCATATCCACTGAGCTGGTCGGTTGGTTGGCAGAGGAAGTCGCGAATCGCATCGATTCTGGCGATCGCCTCGTCGGCGGTTGCGTCGCTGCCCTCGCGGTACTCGCCGACCTGCAGCAGGGTCTCCACGTCGTTGTACTTGGCCAACAGGCGTCGCAGCTGGCCAGCGGCCTGGCTTTGCTCTGGTGGCACAATCTGACTCATCACCCGGCTCAGGCTGCCCAGCACGTCGATCGCCGGGTACTGGTTCTTGGCAGCAATCTCGCGCGAGAGGATCAGATGCCCATCCAGAATACCGCGCACTTCTTCGGCGATCGGATCGCTGCCGGTGTCGTCCTCGGCCAGCACGGTGTAGAACGCGGTGATGGAACCGCTCTCGCCCATGCCTGCACGTTCGAGCAGGCGCGGCAACTCAGCGAACACCGAAGGCGGAAAGCCTCTGCGCGTCGGCGGTTCGCCGGCCGCCAGTCCAATCTCGCGTTGCGCGCGGGCAAAACGGGTCAGCGAGTCCATCATCAGGAGCACGCGCATGCCTTGATCCCGAAAATATTCAGCGATGGCAGTGCCCACGTAGGCGGCCTTTGCGCGCTCGATCGAGGAGCGATCAGAAGTGGCACACACCACGACGCTGCGGGACAACCCGTCTTCGCCGAGGATCATCTCGATAAATTCGCGCACCTCGCGCCCACGTTCACCGATCAGCACAATGACGTTGACATCGCATTGCGTGCCGCGCGCAAACATGCCCATCAAGGTGCTCTTGCCGACGCCTGCGGCGGCGAAAATGCCCATGCGCTGGCCTTCACCCAACGTCATCAAACCATCCACGATCCGCACCCCGGTGGGCATGGGCTGTTCGATCAAGCGCCGACGCATCGGGTCGGGCGCCTGCGCCTGGACCCGCACCCAGGTCTCACACTCAACCGCCCCGAGTCCGTCCGCCGGCTCGCCCAGGCCATCGAGCACGCGCCCCAGCAGCGCCGGTCCGACCGGTACGGCTAACGGGCGCCCCAATCCGATCACGCGTGTCTCGCGCGACAACCCCACCAGCTCACCGAATGGCGCCAGCAGGGCGAGGTCGCGGCTGAAGCCCACCACCTCTGCGCGCTGCAACAAGGTGCCATCGCGTTGGCGCAACTCGCAGACTTCGCCCAGGCTGACCTGTACCCCGGCGACCTTGAGCATGGTGCCAACGACTTCGACCACCTTGCCATAACGACGACCGAACGCGAGCGTGGCCAGTTCGCCTTCGAGCGCCGTCTCCAGCAGCGACATCTCAGCACGCATCCGCAAGCACCTGTGGCGTAGCCAACACACGGCCAATGACACGCCGGAGACTGCGCAGCTGATCGCGCAGATCGGCTTCGAACACCCCGGTGTCCCATTCGCACACACAGGTGCCCAAGGCCAGCGCTGCATCACCACACAGCTCTACCGGCATCGTCCAGCCTGCTGCTGTCGCAGCGGCATCGAAAGCCCGCTGCGCGTCGTCCAGCGCATCCGGATGGACGCTTACCCGCAGTGCTTTCGCTTCGTCCAGGGCACTCTCCAACTCCTTTGCAGCACGTGCATACAGGGCTGCAGGATCGTGCCCATGGATGACGTGCTCGCAGGTCCGCGCGACGATCTCGACCAGACGTTCGCGTGCGCGCTTTGCGGCCGCGTCGGTTGCGAAGGCATGGCGCAGGCCGTTCTCGTTCCAATGGTCCAGCTGACGCCGCACGCCGGCTGCATAGCCCAGGCGTGCGCTGCGCTCGGCTTTTTCTTGTGCATCTTTCAGGATCGCCTCGGCCTGCTGCTGCGCATCGTCGATCAGCGTCTGTGCATGTGCATGCGCCTCGGCCAGCGTCTGCGCGCAACGCGCATGCACCTGGGCGGTTGCCTCATCCAGTGCCAGCACCGAGGCCAATGCCTCGCGCGGGATGACATCGCAATCCAGGCCGATTGCTTCGGGCGTTGACCTCAGCCAGAGACGCATAGGGCCTCCGGCATCAACGTGGGAAGCGCGGAAAGGAACGCATCGCTCGCACCGTCTGCTGCAACAGGTGCAATCTGCGCAGCGCCCAGCGGCAAGGACAGCGAGAGCAGCTTGGCCACCACCGGATTGGGCCACACGCCATCGGCCTCCAGCCGACGCCAGCCATCGCCAACCCACGCCGCTTGATCGGCATCGCGCGGCAACAGCGGCACTGCTAACCCGGTGGCCGCGTGCTGGCGCAGCTGTTCAAGCACGGCCGGCCCTACGCACTGCTCCAACCAGTCCAGGCGATCACGCTCGATACAACGGCGCACCGCCAACCCACGCGAAAACAGCGCACGGCTGATCATCACCTTGGCCAGCAACGCGGGCGTGAGCACCGCCAGTTGGCTCGCCGGTGGATCGAGCGCCGATAGCGGCAGGCCCGACCACCCCGACCATGCCTGGATCACGCGCAAGCGCCGGTACGCGGGCGCCGACGCCCAGCCCATCGCCGCAACCGGACCCAGCCAATAGGCCACCCGGTCGGCATCCAACCCGTGCGCCAAGTCAGACAGCATGGCCGCCCAGCGTTGAATCCACCGCGCCGTGTTCTCGGTCTGCGTGCTCTCCATCCCTCACCTCACCCGGCTTTTTTCCTGCCCAACTCACGCAGACGCTGCCAACCGCCCCAACGGCGCCCATCGGCGTTTGGCCACCAATACAGCGCCGCCGCGCCAGCCAGCAGGCACACTGCCAGCGCGCTCCCGACCAGCCATGGCCATGGCCAGCCTCTCGGCGGCGCCGACGTCGCGAACGACGCATCGCTCTCCGCACCGCTCGGAACCAGCGTGACGCTGACGTTTTCGTAGGTGAGCCCTTCCACGCTATGCATCACCAGCGTCTTGATGTTGGGCACCAAGCTGGTCAGATCGCTGCCGAGACGGAATTTGATAAACACCGCAGCGCTCGAGGGTTTGACTGATGTGGAGAGTGGGTCGTTATTCGGCAGCACAATTTCTACATCCGCCGCAATCACGCCATCGATATTCGATAAGGTCTGCGATAGCTGTTGCGACACACCATAGATGAAACGTACACGCTCTTCAGTGGGCGTTGAGATCAGCCCGTCTTTCTTGAACATCTCGCCGAGATTGGCATGTCGCTCATGCGGCATGCCATGGGCGCGCAACACGTCCAGCGAGTAGGCCACCTGATCACGCGGTGCGTTGACCGCCCAGGTCTTGCCGTCGTCGGGCGTCACCTTGGACGCATCCACTCCGGCACGCAGCAGCACCGCAAGCATGTCGTTGGCATCGTTTTCGGTGAGCCCCGAGTACAACTGCTGACTGCAGGCAGACAGCAGCAGCGCTAGCAACAGCACGGCCGTACATCTGAGCGCGCGCATGTTATTGGTTCTTGAACAATGTCTGCACGGCGTTCTTGCCAGATTGCGCCACGCCGACGCTGACATTGAGGTTGAAGCCGACCATCGTCAGCTCATGCATCAACTTCATCTGTTGCGCTGCCATTTCCTGGAACCCCATGGTCGGCGCCTGTAGGCTGAAGGCATCGATATCCTCGGTCACGGTGCGTATGCCGTCGTTTTGCACGTCGATCACCCTGCTCATCATGCTCGGCTCACCGACACGCTGCATGGCAGGCGGCAGCGGGCTTGAAGACTGCATCAGTGCTTGAAAACGATTGACGAGCGCTTGGTTCGGCATCGCCGATGGAGACAGCGCTTGCGTGGACATGCCGCCACTGGCGGCAACTGGCGGGACAGGAGGAATGAGCGTCATGACATACTCCGGCAGGGTCGGGGCTGGCGTTGCTCAGGCGCGCAAGTACTGCGCGTTTGGAACTTCTAACGCTGTGGAAGCATCAACCGGCGCCTCTTGCGGCGCTGTCCGTGGGGTATTACGCCCAGAGAGCGCCTTGACCAAGGCCACAGCATCGGCATCGGCATCCTCTTCGATCAGCTCTTCAGCAACGCCATGCCATGTCTGGTCGCCCAGCGCAAACAGGCAGCAAGCATACAGTGCCCTGCACAGTGGCTTGGAGCCGGCATCGGCCTCCAGCTCGCGCAACATGCGAGCGCCGTCCAAGTAATTGCCGCGTTTAATCGAGATCCATGCATCGAAGGTATCCAGCGCTTTCAGCTCTGGCCGAAGTAGGCGCACTGCGGCTAGAACAGCTGCTGCGTCCTCAATCTTTTCGTGTGTCAGCCCGACCGTAATCAACTCGATTAAACCGCTCACGATCGCGTCCGGGCACTCGATCTTTTCCACATTGCACCTCGTTACGTAATTGGCCGTAGACAGCATGCGTGCACAACGCTACGCGACTGCGCTGGCCAGAACTTTTCAGAAGCGAACATCGGAATACGTTGGCGAACAAACCTTGCGACTTCGCCAAACCATGCAGGTGTTCGCCTGAAAGACGGGCTGACTCGCGACGGCTCTACCAGAATCGGAACGCAGCAAGACCGGCCGGAGAGCGCCATGTCGGATGAGAAGACCGAAAAGCCGACTGAAAAGAAGTTGCAGGATGCGCGCAGGGACGGCGACATCCCGATCAGCCCGGATGTGACTGCAGCGGCGGTGCTGCTTGGCGCCATGTTGGTCATGAAACTGGCTGGCAGCTACTTTGTAGAACACATGCGCGCATTGATGCAGATCGGCATGGATTTCACCGAAAATACACGCGATGCAACGGCCATGAACCGCGCGCTTGGCCGTATTGGCATTGAGGGACTACTGCTGATGCTGCCGTTCCTGGTGGCGTGCCTGCTCGGCGGATTGATCGGCGTCTTTTTACAAACCGGCATGAATGCCTCGCTCAAACCGGTGACACCCAAGTTCGATTCACTTAATCCCGTGAATGGGGTGAAAAAGCTTTTTTCGCTGCGAAGTTTCATCAACCTGCTCAAGTTAGTCGTGAAGGCCATATTGATTGGCGTGGTGCTGTGGTTCGGTATCCGTGCGCTCATGCCGATGATCATCGGGCTGGCCTACGAGCCAACACCCGACATCGCCCAGATCGCATGGCGCACCTTGGGCACGCTGTGCGCCTTGGCGGTATTGGTCTTCGTGCTGGTTGGCGCGGCGGATTGGAGCGTGCAGCACTGGCTGTTCATCCGCGACAAGCGCATGAGCAAAGACGAGCAAAAGCGCGAACACAAGGAGAGTGAAGGCGACCCAGAAGTGAAGGGAAAGCGCAAGGAATTCGCCAAGGAGCTGATCTTCGGTGATCCGCGCGAGCGCGTCTCCAAGGCCAAGGTGATGGTGGTCAACCCCACCCATTACGCGGTCGCATTGGCCTACGAGCCGGACGGCTTCGGCTTACCGCAGGTGGTTGCCAAGGGGGTGGACGACGGTGCGCTGGAGTTACGCGCCTTTGCGCACAACCAGGGCATTCCGATTGTTGCCAATCCGCCGCTGGCACGTGCGCTGTACGTGGTCGAGCTGGGCGATGCAGTGCCGGAGTCACTTTTCGAAACGGTTGCGGTGGTGTTGCGTTGGGTCGATGACCTCGGTCGCGACCACGACGACAGCGGCAACCCTCTGTCCTGCTAGGAGATCGCATGCGAGCGACACGATATTTCGCGTACAGCGGCGAAGTGGCGATCGCCGCTTTGGTAGTGGCGGTCATTGGCCTGATGATCCTGCCGCTGCCGACCCCGCTGATCGACACGCTGCTGGGCATCAACATCACGCTGAGCGTGGTGTTGCTGATGGTCACGATGTATGTGCCAGATTCGATCTCGCTGTCGTCGTTTCCTTCGTTGCTCCTGTTCACCACGCTGCTGCGGCTGTCGTTGAACATCGCCTCGACCAAATCGATCCTGTTGCATGCCGAGGCGGGCCACATCATCGAGAGCTTCGGCGAGCTGGTGGTCGGCGGCAATCTGGTGGTGGGTCTGGTGGTGTTCCTGATCATCACCACCGTCCAATTCATCGTGATCGCGAAGGGCTCCGAGCGCGTTGCGGAAGTGGGCGCGCGCTTCACGCTGGATGCAATGCCCGGCAAGCAAATGAGCATTGATGCCGATCTACGCGGCGGAAATTTGACTGCCGATGAAGCACGCCGCAAGCGCGCGCGGCTGGCCATCGAGAGTCAACTGCATGGCGGCATGGACGGCGCAATGAAATTCGTCAAGGGCGATGCGATCGCCGGCTTGGTGATTACCATGGTCAACATCCTGGCGGGCATTGTGGTGGGCGTGACCTACCACGGCATGAGTGCTGGCGAAGCAGCGAATCGCTTCGCAATTCTGTCCGTGGGTGATGCCATGGTTTCGCAGATTGCCTCGCTGCTGATCTCGGTGGCGGCCGGCGTCATGATTACCCGCGTTGCCAACGAGAACGAGACCAAGATCAGCTCGCTTGGGCTTGATATCGGCCGCCAGCTCACCAGCAACGCCCGCGCATTGATGGCGGCAAGCGTACTGCTGGCGTGCTTTGCGTTCGTGCCGGGATTTCCGGCAGTGCTGTTCTTGCTGCTGGCAGCGGCAGTTGGTTCGGGCGGCTATGCGATCTGGCGCAAGCAACGCGACATGAGTGGCGGCGATCAGCGCACACTGCCATCGACCAGCCGCAAAGGTGCCAAAGGCGAAGCACCCCATATTCGCAAAAGCGCACCGGATTTCGCATCACCCTTGTCGATGCGGCTGTCGCCACAGTTGGCCGCACGCCTCGATCCTGCGCTGCTGGATCAGGCCATCGAAATCGAGCGCCGCCAATTGGTCGAACTGCTGGGATTGCCATTTCCAGGAATTGCGATCTGGCAGACCGAGGCGCTGCAGGACATGCAGTACGAGGTGTTGATACACGACGTGCCCGAGACACGTGCCGAATTGGAGGACACCGCCGATATGCAAACGGCACTGGCCCAGCAGGCTATCGCGCCGCTACATGCACGTGCACACCTGTTCGTCGGCATCCAGGAAACCCAGTGGATGCTGGAACAGGTAGGCGCCGACTATCCAGGGCTGGTTGCAGAGGTCAATAAGGCCATGCCGGCCCAGCGCATCGCCGATGTGTTGCGGCGACTCCTGGAAGAGCGCATCCCGGTGCGCAATATCAAAAGCATTCTGGAGAGCCTGGTGACCTGGGGACCAAAGGAAAAGGATCTTCTGATGTTGACCGAGTACGTGCGCTGCGATCTCAGCCGCTATCTGGCGCATACCGCGACCGCAGGCACGGGGCAACTGCCTGCGGTGATGCTCGACCATGCTGTTGAGCAACTGATCCGGCAATCGATTCGGGCCACCCCGGCCGGGAATTTCCTTGCGCTACCGCCGGAGCAGGCTAGCCAGCTCGTCGAACAGGTGGAGCGGATCGTGGGCGATCAGGTGCGGCATCCACTGGCGGTCGTTGCGTCGATGGATGTGCGCCGCTATGTGCGCCGCATGATCGAGGCGCGGCTGGGTTGGCTGCAGGTCTACTCGCTTCAGGAATTGGGTGCGGAGGTGCAATTACAGCCGATCGGCAGGGTGGTGGTCTGATGCGCAAACAACCCGTCCGCCATGTGCGTATCTTGCCAGTCAGCGGTGCACCGCTGCGGCCGGTAGCCGTGGTCACACCGGTTCGGATGGTGCAACGCTATAGCTTTGCGCAACTGCGCAGGCGCCTGAGCAGCACGCAGCTCGCGTTCCCGAGCACGTTGTTGCCACCGCAGTGCGACGAGGATGGACCGCAAACCGAGGCTGAGGATACGTCCAGCGAAGGGCATGAGCCTGCATTGGTTCGCAGCGACCAGACGGTTCGCCTCGACCCGGCTCAGCACCTCCCGGTTTCCCGGGACAACGACAGTGACGCACTTGGGCGGCAAATCGCGGCCGAGTGGATCCGCACTCAACGCGCGCAAATGGCAATCACCCACATCGCGCTGCGGGTGGCCGATTTTTGCAACGCTACCCCGGTGCGCGGTGCAGGAACCTGGGAAGCGTGGCTGGACATCAATCAGGACATCGTTGCGCAAACTACCTTGTTTTTGCGGCTTTCGCCGGACCACCTATTGCTTCGCTTCAGCAGCAGCTCGCCAGATGCCTGTGAGGTACTTTCTAGTGGAAAGGAGCGTTTGGATACTGCATTGAAAGCCGCGTTGAGCAGCCCGCTCCAGATCAGCATCGAAGTTATCTGAGGCACCACGCGCGGCAGAACGGCCATACGGAGGGACGTTGTCTTGCAAGCCGAGCAAAGCCTAGTTCCACCGGCACGTGCGCTCTCTCAGGCACTAACGCACGTTCCCGCCGCGCGCGCGCAGCTGAGCAGATCGCTTGGCGATCTGCGTGGCGTACGCCGCTGCGGCTTCTCTACGCACAGCCGCGAGATCCTGCCCGCTGATGCTGCGTGCCTGCGGCTGCAGTTCGAAAGTGGCCACATGCATCTGCGTATTGCCGCGCGCGACGGCTTGGCACTGCTATTGAATGAGCACGACGACACTCTGCGCGTTTCGATTGCCGGAACACTGTTAAGCGATTTCCTTGGGGCATTTGTTCCCCTCGGAATGGGCGTTGCCGAAGTCGTCGCCTTCCAGCGGGATGCAGAGGCAGGCGATGCTCTCGGCTTCGGCATGACGCTGGGCGATATCGACGCAATTCCACTGACCGCAAGCCCTTCTCTGCTTGCCGCACTACAAGCAGCCATTGCAGGACTGGCAACGCCTGTGCAGCTGCCAGCCTGGCTGGCCTCACTGCGGGTCACTACGCGTCTGCGTATCGGCAAGCGCACCGCGTCGGCAGCGCTACTGCAATCGCTGCGGCCGGGCGATGTTTTGCTGCACGGCATCACCTCGGCTCCGATACATAACGGCGAAGTGCTGTGGGGCCTATCGGGAGGCGAGGTCTTGCGCGCTCCGGTGCGCCTGAACCTGCAACAGATGATTCTGGAGGACATTCCCACCATGCAGCACGATATAACCGAGCCCGAAGCCTTGCTGCCAAGTACCGATGTGGCAGCGCTGGAACTGCCGGTGCAGCTGGAAGTGGATCAGCTTGCGCTGCCCCTTTCGGTGCTATCGGGTTTGCAGCCCGGTCAGATCCTGGAATTGTCGGTGCCGATCGACCAAGCCGACATCCGCCTGGTTGTTTACGGCCAGACCATCGGCACCGGCAGATTATTGGCAGTTGGCGAACATCTTGGCGTGCAGATCCTCAGCATGTCGGAGAGCCCCCATGCAGATGCCTGATGTTGGCTCCCTGCTGCTGGTGGTCTTGATGCTGGGGCTACTGCCCTTCGCAGCGATGGTGGTCACCTCTTATACCAAGATCGCGGTCGTGCTAGGCCTGCTGCGCAATGCCATTGGGGTGCAGCAGGTACCGCCGAACATGGTGCTCAATGGCGTTGCGTTGTTAGTGTCGTGCTTTGTGATGGCGCCGGTGGGCATGGAGGCGTTCAAGGCTGCGCAGAACTACGGCGCTGGCTCGGAGAACAACCGGGTTGTTGTCCTTCTCGATGCGTGCCGCGAGCCATTTCGGCAGTTCCTCCTCAAGCACACCCGTGAACGCGAAAAGGCGTTTTTCATGCGTTCTGCGCAGCAGATCTGGC
Source organism: Xanthomonas vasicola (assembly GCF_000772705.2). Lineage (GTDB taxonomy): Bacteria > Pseudomonadota > Gammaproteobacteria > Xanthomonadales > Xanthomonadaceae > Xanthomonas > Xanthomonas vasicola. Next base: position 7,022 of record NZ_JSBW02000055.1, on the reverse strand, counting down.
CCAAGGACAAAGCCGATGCACTCAAGTCAGATGACTTGCTGGTGTTGGCACCGGCATTCACCCTCAGCGAATTGACCGAAGCGTTCCGCATCGGCTTCCTGCTGTACCTGGTGTTCATCGTCATCGATTTGGTAGTGGCCAACGCCTTGATGGCCATGGGGCTTTCGCAGGTGACACCCACCAATGTTGCGATCCCCTTCAAACTGCTGTTGTTCGTCGCAATGGACGGCTGGTCTATGCTGATCCATGGTCTGGTTCTGAGCTATCGGTGACGCCATGGACCATGACGATCTGGTGCGATTCACCTCCGAAGCCTTGTTGCTCTGCCTCAAGGTGTCCTTGCCAGTGGTGGCTGTGGCCGCGTTGGCTGGGCTGCTGATCGCCTTCATCCAGGCGGTCATGTCACTGCAGGATGCATCGATTTCGTTTGCGCTCAAGCTGGTCGTGGTGGTGGCTGCCATCGCAGTCACTGCGCCATGGGGCGCCTCGGCAATCATGCAATTCGGCCAGGCACTGATGCAGGCGGCATTCCCATGATCCGCCGAATTTTTCCAGGCAGTTTGCCGCCGTCGGTTCCGAGTACGCATCGGACAACGCACAAACATGCCGACGCGGCATCCGCCAACGCGGCGCCGGTTACCGACACCGCAACGCATGGCCCGCGGCTGCGTCCGGCCCCGCCCCGCAGGCGGCGACGTAGCATGGGGTCGTTGGACACCCTGGACGACTTCGATGCCACCGAGCAGGAAGACGCCGAAGCGACGCGTGCGTGTGCGCTGCGCGGGCGGGTGAGCGTCGCTATTGCGCGACCCGAGGGCAAGGAACAACACCAGGGTGATCAGCACGGCGGCGGCGGTAACACGCATGCCGACGATCCGCAGGCGGGACGCTGGCAAGGCGCGTCCCCGGTGGAAGTGGACGACAGCGCACGTGCGCGCATCGACGGCGTGATCGATCGCTACGCGACAACATGCTCTACCGATCCAGCGGTGCGGCGACATGCGCTTGCCGCTGCGCTCGTCGAACTGCGCGCCATCAGCGTTGCCCATCCTGCCACCGCATCGTTGACGACGATGGTCTGGAAGTTAATGCGCGCACATCTGCACTCCAGCGGCGCGAGCGCTTCTACCGAGAACCTACAGGCTTTACGCAAGCGCTTGATCGAGCTTGTAACGGCAGATCCGGAACCGACGCCAGCACTGCGCAACTTCCATCTACTGCTCCCACTGATATTGCTAAATGCAGAAAAGCCGCGTCGACGCGTTGATCGTGCAACCGCCATCACGCGTTTGAACACACTGCTGATTGAGCACCCTGAGCGGGCAACGCAAGAGGTTCGCGCATGACCATACAGCTTCGCGTACTGATCGGAACCCATGCTGGCGCACGATTAGATTTGGTGCCAGGAACATATTCCCTGGGTACCGACCCCCATACCGATATACGGATCGACGACTGGCCTGGTTCCTCACTTATCATCGAGGTAGATCATGATGGTCAAATACGTTATCGCAGTGACACGTTGCCGGCGACACCGTTTGTCGAACTGCAACCGGTTCGTTTTGGCCCCCTGGTCCTGTGTGTTGGCGACGCTGCGGCCGATTGGCCAGATGATGTGGTGCTGCTGGAGCGGCTGCTCTCCCCAGCCGCGACGCAGGCCACACGCACGCCCACGCGCAAAGCCGTGCGCGCAGTGGTGGGCGCCGTGCTAGCGCTGGCGGCAGCAGCATTGATCCCCTCACTGCAACCGGCGTTTCGATCCGATGCCGCCACACCGCAGCGTGTAGGGAATCAGGTCAATCAGGCCAGAGCGTTATTGAAGCAGCTGGGCTTTGGTGAAGCGCGTGTCGAGCAAGTCGGTACGCACGTGCGGATCGAAGGCCTGGTCAACAGCAGTGCAGATGCGGCACGCCTGCGCACGCAGCTGCAGCGCGACCATCAGGCCGCCGGCGTCAATGTGGTGGTAGTCGACGAAGTGTTGGCAACATTGCGCGACACTCTCGCCGATCCCAGCTTGAGCGTGCGCTACGATGGAAAGGGCGTTTTTTCCGTCACCGGCAGTAGTGATAACGCCGAGCGTGCAAGTAGCCGCATTACCGATCTGCGCAGCGATCTTGGGCCAGAAATTCGCGCGCTCCATGTGGAGATCACCCAGCAAGACCCCGCCCTGAAGCCTCCCGCCAATTACGATGCCGCTCTGCTCGCTGATGGGCTGCATTACGTCGAGACTCCGGACGGTACAAAACATCTCACCTCCCTGCCGCAGCAAGCGGCGCAATGAGAATCGCACCATGTTCGATGCCATGACTGAAACGGTTACCCAAGATATGAGCAAGATCTTGCAAACCAAAGCGGTGGATACCTCTGGCGAGCGCTTGCGCAACCTTGAGTCGGCGCTTGATGCCACTGCGCAACAGATTCGTGTGCATTGGTCTGCGGCAAGTGACCAGACTGCACGTAACGACTTCAACACCTTATACGAGGGCCTCAATGCCGCACGCCACATCGTGGCGCACATTGCCGGCATGCCCTAAATCAGTCTCTTGGTCGCTTCGACCAGGGAAAACGCGCCGGCAGGCGCTCCATTACACCTCAACTGTTAGGGAGTCTTGGTATGCAACTTTTTCCACAAGCAAGTGCATTGAACTCGCGCTTCGGGCAGGGCATGGACGGCCTGACTGGAGGCATTTCTAACGGAATTTCCGGCGCCAGTGGTCTGGCTGCGCAGAATGGGCAGATCGGTTCGCTTCTCGGCGACCTTAGTGCATCGGACGAGGCACAGAAAGGAATGAACAACAAGATCACCCAGCTCAAGAATGATCTGGATTTTAATGTGGCGCTTAACAAATTCATCGGTAAGGCCGGCGATAACGCCAAGTCACTGGTTGGCCAGTAATTGGCACTGACATGCCGCAGGGCCGGTACAGGGCCCTGCGCATGTCGTACCAAAGATGAGCAGCATCCGATTCGAGAAAATCGTTCACGAAATGTGCGAGGCACTGGACTTGCCGGACGTCCAGTCTGTGCTCAGTCGCCGTGTGCTCTGGGTAGAAGGGTTCGAAGTCTATCTCCACATGCCGGAGCCCCAACCCGAAGACGACGTACAGGAAGAAGCACTTTATCTGCGAATTTCATATGGGTTGGCACCTGCAGGGCGGACATTGACGGTCTTCCGGCTTTTGCTGGAAGCGAATCTGTCGGTGTATGCGCAGGACCAGGCCCAGCTTGGTTTGAATGATGCCGGCGTGATTGTCCTGATCGTGCGAGTGCCGCTGGACGATGATGTGGACGGAGCGTGGATCTGTGATCTGCTCGCCCATTACGCCGAGCATGGCCGTTACTGGAACAATAATATTTTTGTTGCGCACGACGAGATGTTCGAGGGGATCGCCACGGGCAATTACCTATGGCTGCGTGCGTGATTCAGGCTTGTATCCGCATCATGCCGATGCACCACCCATGGTCGTGGCACGGGCACTTTCGCCCCTCGAGCGGCCTCTGTAACCCGCTCTAGTTTCGGTACTGAAATGGCTATGGGACGAAGCGGCCGCGTAACTGGCCCATACAGGGGCCGCTCGTTTAAAACGGCTAGTCCGTACACGTCATGCGAGCTAGGCCGACTGCGTATCGTCGTCGAGGCAAGGCAACGCCGTCCCCAGAACTTCAAGGATGCCAGCAGAACTGCGGCAAGGGCATGCTCCGCACCAATCCAAGCGATTACCAAGAGCAACTCGCTAGCCACGCTATTCGTCGACAAAAACTCCATGGCCAGCCTGACCAATGTCTGGAAATACGTAGGGTTTGTACTTGCGAGTCAGGATGCCTGCGACCATCTACGTCCTGCGCCCAGCACCCACCCTTCGATGATCCATTGCCGCAGCACGCCATCTGGGGGACTAAACACCTAGTCCGCGCGAAGGCGAAGCCAACCATGGTCTGCGTTATCAGTCGCCAGCCCAGCCACATCACCGATGCCATGCATTTCGTCTCTCAAGGCACCTGCGTACAAAGAAGATCCGCAAGCACGTAGCACTCACACCGCCAGCAAGCCACAGACGCGGATACAACAGCGGCTGCGTCTGTGGCGACGGCGTGTCATATGCACGCGGATCAATGCAGTGACCGAGCGCTCATGGTCGCCCGCTTTGCCATTGACGAAGCTCCTCGCTCTCACGCAACGCACGCTTGAGTGTTGCTAGCTGACGATCCAGTGCCAGGGTGTCGTTGTTGCGTGGCAACCCGCTAAACGCTTCCCTCCAACCGTCATGCAGCTCAGTGCGTACGGCGTCAACGGTTGCGATCGAGACAGACTGCGTGCCGATCTCGGTGCGCAATGTCTCCAACGCTGTACGCAAGCTATCGCGACGCGAACCGGGAACAGGCGCCGGGCTTATACCGTCCTCCAGGGCGCATGCCACCTCACCTGGCGCCGCTGCCGATAACCCGGCGATCGCCTGGTCGATGGGATTGACCAAGGCCTCGAGCGTCTGCGCAATGGTTCGCCGATAGCCCGCTGCGATGGCGGCACGCTCGTTATCCAATCGTGTCGCCTGCGAGGTGTTGGCCCCGTTCCTGGCCTTGAGTGCATTCCAGAACACGTCGTTGAAGACCGTTTGCACGAACTGCTGTAAGACGACGGGCGTGGAATTGACTGCTTCGCCGGCAACACGGATGTGGCTGCCGCCACGCAACGGTGCCACGATGATGCGCCCGGCCCCGATCGAGCCGAAGCTGGCCATGACATTGCTCAGCACGTGGCGGGCAAGCAGGTCTCGCACCGTGGTGGTCACCGCACTGGTGGTTTTGAAGCCCTGTTTTGCCAGTGCGAAGGCTTCTTTCCCTGTCTCCAGGAGATACCTGGGCGGGAAATGCAAGGCATCAGACCACTGCGCCGGGCGACGTGTCTTGTCAGGCAAGGCCAGCGAAAATAGATTCAACCGTTGCTGTCCGCCGAGCAGATCCGGGACGCTGATCTGACCGGTAAGTGACATCGCTTTGCTCGTCTCAAGCAGCGCCTTTTGGACGATCGCGGCTCCGCCAATGGCGAGCGCGCTCAACCCCAGTTGGCCAGCCGGCGTCAGCAGACCTGGGTTACTGCCGGCCCGCCGAGCGGCATTGAAGCCTGCATTGATGGTCGGCTTGAGCAACAAGGTGTCGATCGATTTGTCTTCCATTAACGTTTGTCGGTGGGCGATCCCCTGCCGGCCGTCGTAGGCCTGCGCCTCGAGTTCCTCGAGCGTGGGCGCATTGCCCTCGCCCGGACGCGTGAAGCGCTTGCCTTCGGCGGTTATTTCCAGAATGACCGGCGGTGGATCGGGCAACAGAATCTTGAGGTCTATCGCCTGAAATCGTGGCAAGTTGGCGACGCGCGCGCGTCGGTCCATGGCCGGGATCAGCAATGTCTCGCTGGTATAGGACGCCATTGCCGCCGCCGTACCGGCAAGCACCGCCGTACTCAGCCCCTCCGCTTCAGGCGGGCGCGAGCCAGCGTAGGCTGCACCTGTGGCAAGACCGACCGGGCTGCGCATCGCGCTGGTAATGAAAGCCCTGAGACACTCGTAGGCGATCGGCCACGCCGCTTTTGTGCCAGCGGTCTTCATATCACCGACGGCCTGGTATCCGGCATCGGGCCCAAACGCAGCGATGCGTTCCTGCACACGTGCGTCTGCCCATTCCAGATAGCTGGCCTGCAGTGCATTTTGCTCTTCCGAGGGCGCAGCAAATGGCAGTTCTTCCAGGCGGGCACGCAGGTCCGCTTTCACTTCGGCAGCGGCTGACGCGCTGCGCTGGGCGTAGGTCTCTTTGGCGGCAGGCGTCTCCGATGCGTCGCTGAGCCCAGCAGGAGGCGCTTGCAGTCCGGTGTGAGACGTTGCATCCGACGACTGCGACAACCCCGACCGATGGGATCCACCGTGTATCTTCCCTTCCTGACCTGCATCGGTCGCCGCGCGACGTGACAAGGATGCGCGACGTGACGAGGATGGGCGACGGCCGCGCAACCCCGCGCTTGAGCCCAAGCCAGCAAGAGGGCCGGTGGGTACATGTTCTTCTGGTTGCGCAGCGACCTCTTCGGACTGGGTGGGTCGTGCGTGAGCAGGCGACGTTGCGCGGCTAGTGGAAGCCATCCCGATCTCGCCGGAGAGTTTCATGACGCCACCCCGGCCGTGGTATCTACCAGCGCCACCAGCGCGTCCAGCGCAACGCGTGCGACCACTTGGCCACGCTCCAGTGCAGCAGCCACATCTTCGGGCGTGTGCACGAGCAACAGCGGGCAAACGCACAGCAGACCGAGGTCCGAGAGCGTCAGCCGCCAGCCATACTCGGTCAGCAGCTGCTCCTGCAGCGCCAGCAGGGTCACCACCTCGTCGCCACCGAGCTCACACGCTGCCAGCGGCAGAATGACTTCGGGAAACGCCATCAGCTCGCCCTGCTGCCTGTGCGTGTGGACACGGCACAACATGCCGGCAGGCCCCAGAATGGTTTCGCCTTCACCAAGCCGCTGCGCAAGCTCACCAGGTAACCCGAGACATGCGCTCAGGCCAATAAAAAACGCGGCAGTCGCTGCATGCTGATTTTGTGATTCCAGCGTCATCTGAAATCCTCCGTAAGGAAGATTCGATGGACTGCGATTGCGTCAGTTGGGCGCGGCACATTTTCTTGCGCCGAGATACGCGCTTTAGCGAAGCACTGCGAACCGGCCGCGCCGCACACGAAGTTGAGCCGGTGGAATCACCTAACCAAGACCTGCGCCACACCTCACGTGAGCTCGCACGCCCATGCGGATGATTGACCCGGCGCATCGACAATTCCGCGATCTGCGACAGCGCACTCAGAACGCTATGGGCCTGCTCGCATCCAAACGATTTATTTACGCACAGCCCATAGCGGGATGTAGATAGTCGCCCCTGAAAAACCCCAGACCACATCCATTGCAAGGCTTCATCTGCGTTATCGGTGTGCTGGAATTGCCAGTTTTCGTTACGCTACGTCCTGGTTTCTGGCAGTTTTCGCCCATGCGTACA